>NZ_AP031572.1:1835698-2447597 GCF_040436315.1 Synechocystis sp. LKSZ1
AGGGTCTTTACAAAATAATGGTGGTACAACCTTAACTCATGCGCTTCTACCGGGTAGCCCTGCCATTGGAGCAGGCAATACGACTCCAAGTACAGATCAGCGGGGGATTAGTCGCCCCCAAGGAACTAATGGTGACATCGGGGCCTTTGAGTATGTTCCCCCCATCGTTAACATTACTGCTACTGATAATACCGCTACAGAACAATCAGGAAATACTGGAACTTTTCAATTAACTCGTGATCTTCCCACCGGTGCAACTAACACGGCATTACCTGTTCAATTAACACTTTCGGGAACGGCTAGTGCTAGTGATTACAATTTCTCCGCTTCTGGGGGTACGGTTAATGCCAGCAACAATACCGTTACGGTAACTTTTAATTCAGGTTCCAACACTGTCAATGTGACGGTTACTCCTGTGGATGATATCCAGGCCGAGGCTAATGAGACAGTTATTTTAACGCTCAATGGTGGAAGTCTAAATTATGACTTAGGAGCTAATACCAGCGGCACCGTCACCATTAGCCAAAATGATTTTGTTGTTATCAATACGAATGATAGTGGCGAAGGCAGTCTGCGTCAGGCCCTTCTCAATGCCAATGACATCAGCGGAGCCAATACCATTACCTTTGCTGGAGTTTTCACCGATGCAACGCCCGACACCATTACCCTGACCACTGGGCAACTCAGTATTACGGATAGTGTGACCATCCAAGGCCCTGGCGCTAACTTGTTAACGATTAGTGGTAATAATGCGTCTCGGATTTTCTCTTTTGGGAATACTGGCCCTCAAACCTACAACATTTTGGGGCTAACACTTACAGGCGGTACTGTTGATCGTGGTGGTGCAATTGCCATGAGTGATGACAATGACATATTAAACATCGATCGAGTAGCTATCACTGGTAATACAGCAACGGCATACGGATCAGGAATAGCCATTGCAGGGGGTAGTACCCTAAACCTGACTGATAGTGGCATTTACTATAACAATGCCAGTGGTGGTGGCGGAAGCAGTGTATATATTGAGAATAGCAAGGCTAATTTAAGCAATGTAACGGTGAGTAATAATACGGGTAATGTGTTTTGGGGAGGAAGTATTCTCAATTTTTCTGATGCTTCTGACAGAACCAGTACGGTGACATTACTCAATACCACGATCGCTAATAATCAAAATTATGGTCTATATAATTATGGTCAAAGTGGAGGCAGCCCTACCACCAATTACAGCAACAGTATTTTTAGCAATAACTCTATAGAAAATTTTAATGGGCAAGCCATTTCCCAAGGCAATAACATCGAGAGCGGTACAAATGCTTTGTTAGGGCCTTTACAAAACAATGGTGGTACAACCTTAACTCGTGCCCTTCTACCTGGTAGCCCAGCCATTGGGGCCGGTAATACAAGCCTCACCACGGATCAACGGGGCATTAGTCGGCCCCAGGGAACCAATGATGACATCGGGGCCTTTGAATATGTCTCCCCAACAGTAAGCCTAACAGCAACAGATAATACAGCGACGGAAGCGGCAGGCAATACAGGCAATTTCCAATTAACTCGTGTCATTCCCTCTGGAGGACTGAGCGATGCTCTCCCGGTTCAATTAACGCTTTCGGGAACAGCCAGTGCTAGTGATTACAATTTCTCTGTCTCTCCCTCTGAAGGAACAGTTAGTGCTAGTAGCAATACGGTAACGATTACCTTTAATGCCGGTTCTAACACTGTCAATTTAACGGTAACGCCTGTTGACGACATCCAGGCCGAGGCTAACGAGACGGTTATTTTAACGCTCAATAGTGGAACTCCAAATTATGACTTAGGAGCGAATACCAACGGCACCGTCACCATTAGCCAAAATGATTTTGTTGTTATCAATACGAATGATAGTGGCGAAGGCAGTCTGCGCCAGGCTATTCTCAATGCCAACGCCATCAGCGGGGCCAATACCATTACCTTTGCCATTCCAGGTGGTGGGGTGAAAACTATTAACTTACTCTCAGCGTTACCGAATATTACGGAGCAAGTCACTATTGATGGCACTAGTCAAACCGGTTTTACCGGTACTCCCCTAATAGAGTTGAATGGAACGTCTGCCGGAAGTGGTGCGAATGGTTTGACCTTGACTACCGGTTCTAGCGGAAGTGTTATCCAAGGCTTGATCATTAATCGTTTCAGTAGCGGAGCAGGCATTTTTGTCAACAGCAGCAACAACAAAATACAAAAAAATTACATTGGCACTAATGCAGGTGGAACTTCTGGAGCAGGTAACTCATTTGGTGTTTCTGTTAATTCAGGCAATAACAATATCATTGGCAGTGACGAAGATGGCAACAATGATGCCAGTGAGGGAAATTTAATTTCTGGTAATGGAAATGTAGGTGTTCTTTTCTTCGGAAGTAATAATTTTATTCGAGGCAACTATATTGGTACTAATTTTGATGGCACATCGGCTATAGGAAATGGAATCCATGGCATTTATATTGGTTCTTCTAACCATAACATTGGTGGATCAACAGCCACAGCTCGCAATATCATCTCTGGCAATAGCTTCAGTGGGGTTGCTATCTTCGCAAATCTTGCATCTAATGCTAGCAATAATATTGTGCAAGGTAACTATATCGGTACAGATATCAGTGGCAATAATCCTTTAGGTAATGGTAGTGGTGGTGGTGTTCGTATCACAGGTGCCAATAATACGATTGGGGGGACTGGTGCTGGAGAAGGTAACATTATTGCGAATAGTGCGGGCAATGGTGTGTATGTAACAGATGCTTTTAACGCTAGCCCAAGCCTCAACAATGCAGGTAATAACATCTCTGGAAATAATATTTTCAACAATACAGGTTTGGGGATTGATCTTGCCACTGTTCAAGGTGATAGCGAGGTGGGCATAACACCCAATGATTTATTGGATTCAGATGCTGGTGTTAATAACCTGCAAAATTACCCCTTGCTAATCAAAGACAATAATGGCACTGTTCAAGGCCGTCTCAATAGTGCCCCAAACACCATTTTTCGGATCGAATTTTTTAGTAACACCAATGTAGATCCCAGTGGCAATGGTGAAGGTCAGACTTATTTGACTTTTCAGAATATAACCACAGATGGTAATGGAAATGCCAGTTTTACTTTCACGCCGCCAGGTGGGTCGCTCAATATAACGGCTACTGCGACAGACCCCCAGGGAAATACCTCAGAATTTTCGAGTCCCGCAATTGTTCCCGTCGTCACGATTACAGCCATTGATGCAACAGCAAATGAAGCGGGCGATCCAGGAACCTTTCGGGTTAGTCGTACTGGGGCCCCTATTGTCCCTTTAACTGTCAGTTATGCCGTTTCAGGTACAGCTACCAATGGTAGTGATTACAACAGCCTTTCTGGAACGGTTACTATTCCCGTTGATCAAACTTTTATCGATATCGCAATTAATCCCATTGATGATATCCAGGCCGAGGCTAATGAGACGGTTATTTTAACGCTGAGTAATAGTGTCAACTACATTCAAGGAGCCAACACAAACGGCACTGTCACGATTAGCCAAAATGATTTTGTTGTTACCAATACGAATGATAGTGGCGAAGGCAGTCTGCGCCAGGCTATTCTCAATGCCAATGCCATCAGCGGAGGCAATACCATTACCTTTGCCATTCCAGGTGGTGGGGTTAAAACCATTAATTTGCTCTCGGCTTTACCGAATATTACGGAACAAGTCACCATTGATGGCACTAGTCAAACTGGTTTTGCCGGGACTCCCCTAATCGAGTTAAATGGGGCCTCCGCCGGAGCTGTGAATGGCTTGACCTTGGGCGCCGGTTCTAACGGAAGTATTATCCAAGGCCTAGTCATTAATCGTTTTGGTAGCGGCAATGGCATTCTCGTTCAAAGTAATAACAACACCATTTTGGGTAACTTCCTGGGGACAAACGCTGATGGAACAAGTGCCCAGGCCAATCTGCGAGGCGTTTATATTGATGGTGGCTCAAATAATGTCATTGGTAGCTCTACGATAGCAAGCCGTAACCTAATTTCTGGTAATACTCAACAAGGCATTGTGATTGATAAAGCCAGCGCAATCGGTAACAAAGTTAAAGGCAATTACATCGGCACAAATCTAGCAGGAACCGCGGCCCTTGCTAATGGCTTCCATGGCATACAAATTCAAGGAGGCAGTAAAAATAATATTGTAGGGATTGATGGTGATGGAGCTAATGATGCCACAGAGGGGAACCTGATTTCCGGTAATGCTCAAATTGGCGTTATTACAGAAAACACAGGAACTACAGGCAATATCATTGCTGGCAATCTAATTGGAACCAATGCGGCAGGAACCTCTGCTATTTCTAACAATACAGGAATATATATTGCGAATGGAGCTGAGAATACCCGTGTAGGGACAGACAGTAACGGCGTTTCCGATAGTCTAGAGCGCAATATCATTTCAGGAAATACTAGTTTTGGTATCTGGAATCTTAATAATGCAGGGAATCATCGCATTAGTGGCAACTACATCGGCACGGATATTAATGGAACAACAGACCTAGGCAATGGCAGTGATGGAATTTTAGTTAATGGCTCAGCTAACAACACCATCGGTGGTAATCAAGTCAGTGATCGTAATGTTATTTCTGGTAATAATCGATATGGTATTTTGCTTACTTCAGCAACCACTACAGGCAATACCATTCAAGGTAACTATATTGGTACGAATGCTAGTGGTACAGGGGCAATCGGAAATAGCAACGCCGGTATTCGACTAGAGAGTGGCACCGCCAATAACTTAATTGGTACAAATGGTGATAGCGTCAATGATCTGGCTGAAGGCAACGTTATCTCTAGCAATAGCGTTGGTATTTCTATCGCTAGTAATACAACCACCAATAACACCATTGCTGGTAATAAAATTGGAACAAATGCCGCTGGAACGGCAAATCTGGGGAATACGACTCAGGGGATTTTGATTAGCGATTCTCCTAACAACACCATTGGTGGAACGGTCTTAAATGCCGGTAATTTAATTGTTGGTAATACTCAACAAGGTATTGCGATTACAGGCAACACAGCCACCGGCAATAAAATCCAAGGCAATTCTCTTTCTAGTAATGGAACTTTAGGCGTTGACTTGGGCGCTGATGGTATCACTGCAAACGATCTAGGTGATGGTGATGCCGGGCCCAATGGTCTGCAAAATGCACCGCGTTTAAGCCTAGCTCCCAATGGAATCGTTCAAGGCCAACTCAATAGCACTCCGAATACCACTTTCCGCATTGAGTTTTTTAGCAATACTAATCCTGACCCTAGTGGCTATGGAGAAGGCCAAACCTTCTTAAATTTCATCTCCGTCACCACGGATGGAAGTGGTAATGCCAGCTTTACCTTTGACCCCAGCGCGGCCAGCAATATCACCGCAACGGCCATAGACCCATCGGGCAATACTTCAGAATTTTCCAACGTTGCGGCTCAGACTAGCCCGACCTTTACCTTGCTGACGGATAACTTCACCGCTTTTTATAATCCCACGATCACTAACCTTGACTACAACCTTGTGGGACGACAAGGCGGACTTTTGGCAACGACCCGCTGGATACCTAATACCACTACTGCCCAAGTCGGCAACCCGACCCCCAACATTGACCAAGGTAATTATCTGTTATTGAGCAGTTCTGGACGAGCGGCCCTTGACCGGAACTTTAACGGTATCAATGCCCAGGGCGGCCTCAAAATTAGCTTTGAGCTGGCCCCGAATGCTACTAATACAAATTCAACCTGGTGGGGAGGCATTAGTCTTGGCCTCTCGGAAGCAAACAAAAATATTTTTATCAATAACAATGTTCCCCACTTTGGTATTCTTTTCCGGGGCAATGGCGGCATTCAGGCCTTTGATGCTAACAGTGATGTCAGCGGCGTGAATAGTGGCTGGGGAGGTACCGGCAATAGTAGTACTCTCTATCCCTTTAGCCTTGAACTCACTGACCCCACCGATGGCAATCCTTTTAATGGCATTGGTCAAACCAAAGTTGAGGTTTTTGCTGGCAATAATTTAATCTATACCTATACCAAGGGTAACGGGGGCTATAGCGACAACTACATCAACCTAGGAACCACTGGGACTTCTGGCTTTGATAATTTCAAGCTTGAAAAACTGGGTCGAGTCCCCTTTGCAGAAAATGCCACGGGTACGGTCTATACCGCAACCGCTATCGGGGATCCCCTGCGAAATCCGAGCTTGGTCTATAGCCTCGATGGGCCAGATAAAAATCTGTTCAATATTTCTCAAACAGGAGAAATTAGCTTTAAAGTGGCTCCTAATTTTGAGGCTGCGACAGATGCAGGGGAAGATAATATCTATAACCTGACAGTGATTGCCAGTGATGCCAATTTAACGGGCTCTCAAAATGTCACCATCACAGTGACCAACGTCAACGAGGCCCCGATTAACTCCGTACCAGACGGTCAAACAACGAATGAAGATACAGTCTTAGTCTTCAGTGCCAGCAATAGCAATCTCATTAGCATTAGTGATATAGATGCCGGGTCGAATCTGGTGCAGGTGGCATTAAGTGTGACCAACGGAGTACTGACTTTATCTGGGACAACGGGATTAAGCGTTACCAGTGGTAGCAATGGCAGTGGTAGTTTTACCATCCAGGGTACAGTAGCCAATATTAATGGGGCCCTGAATGGACTGACTTATCTGGGGAATAGTAACTTCAATGGCTCTGATAGTCTGCAAATTGTTACCAATGATCTGGGCAATACAGGTACTGGTGGTGCTTTAACAGATACCGATACAATGACCATTACGGTCAATGCCGTCAATGATGCACCAATCAACACCTTACCTAGTACCTTCAGTGTTGATGAAGACACGAACCTAACTCTCACAGGTTTATCCATTGCCGATGTAGATGCTGGCGCAGAGCCCGTAACCGTAACCCTGTCGGTAAATTCTGGTACTCTAGCCGCCACAACAGGAGGAAACGTCACTGTAACAGATTCTGGAACTAGCTCGATTATTTTAACGGGAACTGTTGCTGCGATTAATGCATTTCTGGCAGGAGGATCGGCCCCGGTCTTTTCCCCCATTAGCAACTTTAATGGCGATGTTCTCTTAACCCTGATCACCAATGATCAGGGTAATACGGGTTCGGGGGGAGCAAAATCGGCTACTGATACCTCAACTATCACTGTCAATTCCGTCAATGATGCCCCCAGTATTACCAGTGGGGCAACGGCCAGCATTGCGGAGAATAGCCCCGTCTCGACGGTGATTTACACAGGGACGGCGACCGACCCTGATACAACAGCGCCTAACAATACTGTATCTTTTAGCCTCAATGGTCCCGATAAGGACTCTTTTACCATCGACTCTGATGATGGAGAAGTGCGCCTGAAAAATCCTGCTAACTTTGAAGTACAGAATAGTTACAACATAGAAGTTGTTGTCACTGATGGCGGCAATCCGGCCCTTTCAGATACCAAGGCTGTCACGATTCAAGTTCTGGATGTTACGGAAAGGTTTACGACTCCCAATCGAGACTCCATCAACACCGGCCCTGGGAACGACTTTGTCACCACCACCCTCGATAACTTGCGCCAACGAGACAGCATCAATGGCGGTGCTGGCAACGACACGCTTGTTCTAGAAGGGCCGGGTAGTACCACTCCCCTAGAGATTAACCTGAGCAATTCTTCCCAGGTACTAGTTCAACCTAACTTTATTGGACTGCCTATTCCCTTCCTCTTTTTCCCCGTTCCTTGGAGTCAATCCTCTGTTAAGGGCTTTGAGAATGTGGATGCCAGTGGTTTTACTGGCAATCTCAATCTGACGGGTAGTAATCTAAGTCAGACTCTTAAGGGAGGGAGTGGCGCAGACAGAATCTTTGGCTTAGGAGGAGATGACCTCATTGATGGTGGCCTCGGGGCCGATGAGTTAACTGGGGGCCTGGGCAATGACATGGTTTACCTCGGCAATGATAGCGCCAGGGATAAAGTGTATTACAGTGCAGGGGATGGAACGGATACCGTGTTCCAGTTCAGTCGAGCCAATGACCAGATCCTCTTCAGTGGAATTGCCAATATTGATGTTGTTTCCAACGGAAGTAATACGGAATTTCGAGTAGGAGATGGTAACATAGGTAATCCTGGGTTTGCCACGGGAAGTCTGTTAGTGAGTCTGACTGGAGTTACTGGTTTTGATTCTACGGATGCCAGTAATGGCGTTATTAGTGGAGCTACTTTTAGTTTTAGCTAAATTGCTTTCGATGCCTGCCATTAATCCGAATGTCGGTTAGTACCATCTAAAAACCATTCCCAAAGGAATCATTTCCTACCTCCTCCAAAAGCGTAGTTGTCCACCGGAAGATTAGGCCTGTTTCCAGAAACGAATAATTTCTCGGACGTGGTTCAAAACTTGGCTATCCTCCGTCAGTTGGGCAATGGCCGCTTCCGCTTCCCTCGCTAGGCGCTGGTGGGCCGTGTCATTGCTGGCCTGGAATTGTTCTAGGTTGGCCCGCAGTTGAGCCATCTCCCGACGCAGGCGTTCCCACTCGCTTTTTTGAATGGCAACCAGGGAATCCTCCCGCTCTGGATCAAGCTGTGTCTCTAAGGTTTGCATCGTACTTTCCAGTTGGTTGACCCGTCCTCGTAGCTCCAGTACATCTTCTCGAGGATACTGGATTTCTTGGCGAATCATGGTCAAGCGGATGGCTAGGTATTGATAAAAACGGACGGCTGGACGGAGGAAAGTCAACAGCAGGGTGGCAAAGGCGCTGACGTAGCCGACGGCACTAATACCTGAGCTAGCTAGATAGTATAAACCCAACGCAGATAGTAGATGCAGGGTAATGGCCGCCACGAGAGACCAACGGGCTACCTTGCGGACGTACTTTAATTGGTTTGGATCTACAGGAATATTCTTTTCTCGGGATGTAGCCGCTTCGGCCTTAACCGCTTCGGCCTCAAAATAAATATTCCAGGGAATGGTGACAACGGCCAGTAACCACCAAAAGCTGGCAATGCCGATCAACCAATCGACTAAGTTACCAGCAGGAATCTGGAGCCATTGCAGAATAAAAAAGGCGATTAAGGCCAGTAATCCCGTTCCTACGCTAAAGCTGACGTAACTAAAAAACATACCTTTGCCCCCTTGGTTTTTCTTAAGGGTATCCAGGCCCTAAAGGCCTTGAGAGGAAAAGGTTAACAGTTTCCAGATTGGCATCTCTAACCAATCATTGGCCCTCTGACGCTGATTCCCAATCCATAATATGTAAAGGGTTTGTTATTAGCAAGTATTCTGACTTAGAAATTAAGTAATTTCATCACGGCTGTGGATTTGTGTTGGCCTTGCACTAAACTTTCCCCTTTGGGTTCGGTGACGCTTCCCCGCCAAAACCAATTGGGCCAACACATCACTCCTAAGCTTGTTAGTTATATTAAGGCAAAATTAGACCCTGTAAATGAGCCAACGGCAAAATCGCTCTGACTATCAAAAATACCAACTAAGGCAATTTCTGAGGCCGAGATTGTCCTGTTACTTCCCGAATTGAAGTAATAAAGATATCCGTTTCCATTATCGTAGGCTAAAATATATCCTTGGCCCCGGGCAGCACTGGCATTGAGGGTAGCATTATCTGTTCTCGTACTATTCGATAAACCATCTAACAACATCGAACCATTCAGGCTAGCACCTAAATCTACCCCTGTTTCTGTGTTGTTAAAATTAAACAGGAACAGATCGGTTGTGGCTGTATTGAGATTTACACTAGTGGCTTGACTGACGATTGCCGTTGTGGGGCTCCCTAAACCTACACGAGTCGTCAAAGAGTCTGATAGAAGAACGGTATCGCCTACTGTCCAATCGGTAATAGTATTACGGTTGGCTGAGGTACTAATGGCACTTAAATCAAACCGATCATAGCCATTCCCCCCCGTTAAAATATCTACGCCGCCACCACCTTTAAGTGTATTAATAGCATCATTCCCTGTCAAACTATTATTACCTGCATTTCCAGTACCATTAACTGCGGCACTGCCCGTTAAGGTTAACTTCTCCACTCCAGCAGGCAAGGTCGTGGTGATCGCAGTTGTTAGAGTATCGGTAATAGTTGTCACGACAGAAGGCGTTGAGCCTAACATCCCGTTACTTGGGTTAGAAAGGGTTAAAGTAAATGTTTCATCTGCTTCACTAAGCGCATCATTAAGAATAGAAATATTAATGGCTTGACTGGTTACTCCAGGATTAAAGGTTAACGTGCCACTGCTGCTGATGTAGTCCGAGCCTGAACTAGCCGTGCCATTGCTGGTGGTATATTGGACTGTCAACGGTTTTGATCCCGCCGTATTGAGGGTGACGGTATAGCTGACAACCTGATTACTGGTCAAACCTTCTACAATTGTTTGCGGACTGCTTGCAATATTGACGATCGGAAAATCATTATCTGTATTAACTACACTGACATCGGTCGCGTCTAGCCCGTTGTAACGACTATCGCTGGAAACCGCGGGCGCCAAAACAATACTATAGGCTTGATTTCCATCTATTATGGTATCATTGACTCCAGTAATCGTTACTGTTTGGGCGATATTCCAATTACTATTGGTAAAGACTATACTGCTGACATTGACTGTTCCTTCGTTGGGGTTACTACTGCTAAGCCCAATGGTGACATTCGCTGTCGGAGCTTGATTTAAGACGACTGTAAAGGTTGCCTGTCCTCCAGCTTCCGTCGTTGTTAACCCTGAGGTGGGGGAGACGAGAATGGCTGCATTCGCAACAGGTTGAACCAAATTTCCCGTGATATAGTATTGCCCGAGACTCCCGTAGTCGGAGTAGCCTGTGGTGAGATCCCCTTTGCCAACGCCATCAATAGCTAAGTAATAGGTTCCTGCATTCAGAAATACGTTGCTAAAATTAGCGGTAAGCAAATCAACGGGATTGGATTGAAATAAAAGCTGACCATTAGTATCATAAATTCCTGCCCAAATATCCAGGTTACTACTGCCACTGGGAGGTGTTAGGTACTCAATAGAGTAGTTACCATTATTGTAGATATAGGTCTGGGTAATGGGATTAATTGCTAAATTGATATCACCAGTCCCTGTACTGAACTGAAACCAATCTTGATCCGTACTCCGTTCAATTAGTCCAAATTGATTGATATTCAGATTGCTGACACTGAGCAGACTCGCTGTTGCTAAGGTATTCCCAAAATCATCGCTCCGATAACTAAACCCATTCTGAGTGGTGATGATATTTAAATCATCTTCCAAATTGTTGGCATTGACATATTCTCCCTTGCTCCATTGGCTGAGGGGTTGGTAGTACCCCACGCCCATAATCGGGGCCCATCCGGTAGCCCCAGAACCATGGCCACTGTAATAACCATCTGTTGGCGTCCCATCATGATCCAGTCCAAGATTATGACCGACTTCGTGGGTAATGGCTTCGGCAATATTTTTTTCACCATTGCCTAAATTTTCTGGAAAAACTAAGGCTGGTTTATAGTAATCGCCAACGGAATCAAAGACATCGACATAGGCAATTCCTCCGTAATTCCCAAAATAGCTACTAATGGGGCTAATTAAGGCCCGAGTCCCATAAACCTGATCGCTAGAACTACTACGAGTGAGGTAATCTTCGCTCAATAACTGAGTCGTGACATTAACATCAAAGGGGGCAAAATCCTCTGCGACCCGTTGCCAGATGGCTTGAATGCGGGCCAATTCCGTATCATTAAAGGCTGGATCACTATCTAAACTCCAGGCTGGGGCATTGATTGCATTTCCTCCATTTTCACTATTTGTCCAGGCTGTATTCGCGGGTAGAGTATGGCCATTGAAATCTAGATAAATGGTTTTAGTCGCCGTCGGCTTACTATGCAAAAAGAAGGTATTGGCTAGACTGGTGGTGGCCATCGCGACAGCCGGTGTGCCATTGGCCAAATCTGTAGTCTGGAAATTCAAAGTATTCGTACAAAAAGGACAACGGCAGGTCACTGCTGGGTTCTGCAGAGAATGCTCCTGAGCCACTTGGGGATTGAGCCAGCCATTACCCTGGAGCAAGGTGATTGCAGTTTCTTCCGGGGGGTTGATGAGGCCTAATGTGGGAGAGAAATCAAAATTGGCATCGAAGGATCTCGGTACACCCTCGATCAACACAGCAGTTAAGGTCTGCTCAGTTCCGGCCAGGACATCCGCAGACAGGCCCTTGCCTTGATAGGCGATGGTGATAGGAAGGGATGGGGTTTCGACGGCGGCCACTCGGTCTCCCGGTTGGTTAGGCAGGGTTAACCCAAAATCTAAATTGAGGAAAGATTGTAGGGGGGTAGAGAGAAAATTCATGGGGTTAACCTCTCGGTAACAGCAACTAGTTCCGTTAAAAGGGCCTAAACCGCCCAATAACTGCCTTCGATTTCACTGTAAACAAGTGCATCCCTAGCCAACAACAGAAAAAACACTGTACATCGGCAAATCAAGAAAACTGAAGGGCCAAAGTTCAGCAGATTTACCGATAGCTCCAGAAAAAGTTCATCCTGCCAGGTCTCAGTGCTACAAAGTAAGAGGCGAGCAACAGGCCTTCATCAACCACGGGCCAATGGCTGTTAGGGGGAGAACCTCTTGGGCCGCCCCCAGTAGAATGGCCTCCCGAGGCATGCCAAACACAACACAGGTTTGCTCATCCTGGGCAACAGTCAAGCCTCCCATCGTGGCAATGGCCTGGAGCCCCTTTGCGCCATCCTTGCCCATCCCCGTTAATAAAATGCCAATGGATGCTGGCCCCCGGTGACGGGCCAAGGAATGAAACATCACATCAATAGCAGGACAGTGGAGTTCTGTGATCAGGGGAGGGGTGGTTTGTAAACGACCCCGGCGATCAATTTCTAGGTTCAGGCGCTCTGGAGCGTAGTAAACGGTACCGCCTATCGGTTCCTCATCTGGAGCCGCAATTTTGACCCGCAGAGCACATTCTTGATTCATCCAGCTCACTAAGCCGCCTAAAAAACCCTCGCTAATATGCTGAGTACAGAGAATCGGTAGGGGAAATTGGGCCGGTAGGTGACTCAATATTTTAAAAACAGCCTGGGGGCCACCGGTAGAAGCGCCGATACCGACAATACTCGGCCCCTGATCAAACCTAGGAATTGCCGGAGAAAATGAAGGCTTGGGCTCTAGGTGCTCTACTGGACGAAGGGGCCGAGTAAAAACCTTAACGCCGGCTAGAATCCGGATTTTGGTGAGCAATTCAGTTTTAATTTCCGCCTCACTCAGGCCAAGAACGGGTTTGGGTAAGACATCAATGGCCCCCGCTTGGAGGAGCTCACCAACCCTCTGCTCGTGGCCCTCCCCCACCGCGACACTGACCACTAAGATGGGCCGGGGAAAATGGGCCATGACTTGCTGAATCAGGGCCAGGCCATCCATCTCTTTCAGGTAGAAGTCCGTACAAATTACATCCGGTTTAGCCGCTGGAATCGCCTGGAGGGCTTCAACTCCCGATTGGGCCGACCCGACCACCACCAGGTCGGTAGCTGAATTGATGATGTTCTCTAGAATGTGGAGGGCAATGGGAGAATCTTCGACCAAAAAAACACGGATGGCCATGGATTTTACACGACGCGCTTACTTGCCAACACCCGTATTTTCGTGACGAGGGTATCCCGGAGGCGTTCGTAATCGGTGGGGGTGCCAGTGTTGGGCTTGGGGAAGAAATCCAAGGCCCCCGCTTGCATCAAGTTATAGATATTGTCTATATCATTGGGTTGCACGGCGTTACTAATCACCAATACGGGCCGGGGAAACTGTTGCATGACGGCCTTGGTAAATTCCAATCCATCCATGCCGGGCATCTGGAGGTCGGTACAAATCACATCCGGTTGGGTGCGGGCAATCACCTGGAGACCGGTGGCCCCATCCGTTGCAGTTCCCACCACTTCGACGGTATCAGAGGAATTAATCAAACGTTGGAGAATTTCTAGGGCGACGATGGAATCCTCGATCAAGACAACCTTAATTTTGCTCATAAATCAATTTCCTTAAACTATCCAATAATAAACTCTGATCGAAGTCCCCTTTGGTCAGGTAGTCGTTAGCCCCAGCGTCTAGACCCCGACGACGGTCATCTTCCTTGGCTAAAGTGGTGACCAAAATAATCGGTAGCTGGTCGTAAGCCCCTAGACGACGAATTTGCTCTGTGAGTTCAAAGCCGGAAAGGTAGGGCATCTCGACATCAGACACCAGGGCCGCAAAGGGCCCCTCTGCCTGCACCTTCGCTAGGCCCTCTCGCCCATCGACCGCCACCGCAACTTCGTAGCCAGCCCCCTCCAAAATTCGTCGGAGTTGGGTCCGGATGGGGAGAGAATCTTCCACTAACAGAACCCGGGGTTTGCGGATGCCCGCCGGGGTGAAGTCACTAAGAACCCCCACCGTCTGCTCAACCTCTAGGAGGGCCGAGGGATTAAGCACATGGCAGACTTCGCCGGTACTGAGAATCGTAGCGCCTAGGAGGAGGGAAATGCCGCTGAGGAGGGGGTTGGGATTTTTGAGTTGAATCTCCTGGTAGTCCCACAGGCGATCGACGATCAGGCCTTGGTACTGGCCTTGGCCCTTGAGGACGACACAGGGCCGCTTACCCGCCTGTTCCTGCATGGGTTGGCCAACAATATCTCCCAAGGCCTTGAGGAGGAGCGGTTGGCCCTGCCAAAGAATACAGGGCCGGCCCTCTAGCTGAAAAATCTGCTGAGGATCGAATAAAAAAGACAAGGCAACCCCATCAACGGGAAGGGCATAGCAATGGTCTTGAACACTAACCAGTAAGACTGGAATCACACTGCGATTAGCCCGGAGCAAGATGCGAAATCGACAGCCTTGGCCCGGTTGCGATTCCACAGCCAATTCCCCCTGTAATTTTTCCACGCTGGCCTTAACCACATCGAGGCCAACGCCCCGGCCGGAAATAGCACTCACCTCACTTTTGGTTGAAAAGCCAGGGCGAAAAATCAGAGATTGAATTTGTTCAGGGGCCATCAGGGCCAATTCGGTGGGGGTCAACAGTCCTTTTTTGACGGCTGTTTCACCAATCGCCCGGTCGTCTAGGCCCCGGCCGTCATCCTGCACTTCAATCACAATCTCACTGCCTCGGCTATAACCCCGTAACCAGAGATTCGCTTGGGGCGGTTTACCGAGACGGGTTCGCTCCGCGGGCGTTTCTAGGCCATGGTCGATGGCATTGCGGAGCAGATGGGTGAGGGGGGCCTTGATTTCATCTAAGATGCGGCGGTCTACTGCTGTCTCACTACCCTGGAGGTGCAATTGCACGTCTTTGTTTTGTTGTTTACTCAGATCCCGCACCGTGCGTGGAAAAAGATTAAAAATTGTTGCAAAGGGAAGGAGTTGCAGTTTACGGACATCCCGTTCCAGGGCCTCCGTTACAATTTCGAGTCGCGTTGTATCGGTCTGGGTTTGGCTAGTCAGTAATTGCAAACACTGGCCCATTTTTTCCAAGGCCTGGTCGATCTGAGCAAAATGCTGTTGCAGGGGAGAGCGGTGGGGGCCCTCTAGGGCCAAGGCCTGACCCTGTTTACTAGCCCGCTGGGTATTTTCCCAAAGAAGATGGAGAGTTTGAAGAACCTCCAGTTGTCGCTGCATTCTCTGCTGGGTGACGGTGAGTTCCCCCGCGTGATTGACCAGTTGATCTAACTTGGCCCCATCCACACGAATGGTATCCAGGCGTTCGGCCTCGGGGCCAATCGTCGGCGCTGAAGTAAGGGCCACAGGTTCCGTCAAGGCTTCCAGTTCAAGCAGGGGGGATGGCAGACTTGACGTAGCGGGTTCTGCCACCAGGGCCAGAAGCGCTTCGATGTCATCCTCTGGGGCATTCTGGGATAAGCTTTCTAGGGGCCAAGCCGAACTGAGATCCGCCATCGTGGGGTTAGAGACCAGGGGCTCACTACTTTCTTCCAAGAGGGTCATTAACTGGGCCGCTGTATGAAAAACACTGACTTGACTCGGTTCCCCCGTTACTGCTTCCTGGGCAATTTTTTTGATGGCATCAACCCCCTGCAATAGGCCATCACAGACCTGGGGCGAAAATTGGCCCTGGCCCTGGTGAATCGCACTTAAAACCTCTTCCAGGTGGTGGGTCAAGGATTCTGCCTCACTCACCCCCAACATACGGGAATCTCCCTTGAGAGAATGGGCCTCCCGTAACAATTCCTCTAGTTTCGAGCGATCCTGGGGATGGCTTTCCAGCCAGAGCAGACCGGCTTCTAGGTTACTGAGATGTTCCGTGCTGGCGACCTGGTATAAATGACGCAGTTCTTCATCTTCAATGAACATAAGCTAGACCATTTCCTTCAGTGACTGGGCCGATTCCGAGAGTTCCTGGGTGGCGGCTCTCACTTGCGTCACGCTACTCGCTGCCTCCCGAGCGCCTAGGTTGATGGCATTCATGGCGGATACGGCCTGCTGTACCCCAACGGCCTGTTGCTTGGAACTGAGGGCAATTTGCTGGGTATTCATGGAAATATTTTGGATAGCATCGGCAATGCGTTGGAAAGCACGTACTGTTGAATTAGCCAAACGGATGCTTTCAATGGCCTTCTTGCTACCTTCATCGGTGACCATCACCGTGCTATTGATCGAGGCCTGAATTTCCCGAATCAGAAAGCTGATTTTTTCTGCCGATTGTTTACTCTGGTCGGCCAACTTACGGACTTCCTGGGCTACCACCGAGAACCCTTTACCCTGCTCTCCCGCCCGTGCCGCCTCTACTGCCGCATTCAGGGCCAAAATGTTGGTTTGGTTGGCGATATCGGCCACCAATTCCGAAACTGTTGTGATTTGAGAGGTCTGTTCGCTTAAATGGATGATTTTTTCGGCAATGGAAGAGACATTTTTCTTGAGAACCCCAATCCCTTGTACCGTGGTTTGAATCGATTCTTTGGCAGAGTTAGAAAGCTCTAGGGCCTGCTGGGCACTGGCAGCCGCCGTGTTGGCTTGTTCTGCTGATTGACGGGAAGAGGCGCCCAATTCTTCCATGGTGGTGGTGGTTTGGTTCACCGAGGCGGCCTGTTGAGAGATCACCTTATCCTGTTCTGAAATCGAAGCCGCAATTTCCGTCGAAGATGCCGCCAGTTCACTCGAGGTTTGCTTCAATGTGTTGGTTAGATTCCGCAGAACTAAAAACGCCCCCACAACCACCGCAAAGGACAACAGTAGAGAAAGGGTCTCTAACGACTTGGCCAACTGCTCATCGTTTTTGGCCTGGGCCTCGGCCGTTCCCACCATTCTGTCCGTTGTCCCAAAAAAGGTTTCACTGAGTTGAAAAAGCTCTGCTTCATTGGGGGCCGGCTGGGCTAGGAGTCCTTCAATCTTTTTCCATTCGTTTTGGACATCGAGGAGGGCCGCTCGAAAGACTGGATCGGTAGCAGGAGGTAACTTGAGGGCCTCATCACCGTTAAGCAGGCCATTAATTCGCTGACTGGTTTTTTGCTTCAGGCCGTTGATGACCTCTGGCTTACCATTGTTTAATTTCAGCTTTACTAACCGCTGGGTTCCCCCTCGAACCAAACCGGCTTGGTTGACAATGGTAGAATCCCTCGCAATATTGCCAGTTAAAATCATGAGCATGGCATCTAAGGTCGCCAACACCAGAATGCTCGCAATAATAATGGAACCCTGGGTTTGAATTTTCATAAAAATTAAGCCTCATTTGATTAGTTAATTAAGTGTCAAGAAAGCCTGAATCGCTAACCCTAATTGAGGGCACTCAAGCTGATTATCATGCGAGCGGGATCTAGGACACTGACTAGTTTTTCTTGCTGGAGAATTGTCCCCATGAGATGGCGCTCTTTATGGGTTAGGGCCTGAGCTTGAAGGGCTTCGACCTCTATTTCTATCACATCCTGAACCTGATCCATCACAATTCCAATGCTGGTTTCTTCAACTTCTAGTACCACTGCTTTACGGGGTTTGGCTTTAGAAGCGAAGGAAAGATGGAGAAGGGAATGAATATCAACAATGGTTAGGATTTCGCCCCGTAAATTAATGTTGCCGACGATATAGGCTGGGGCACAAGGAACAGGAAAATACTGCTCAATATCGATAAATTCTCGAATTTTTTCGAGGGGAAAAGCAATCAACGCCTCGGACAGTTGAATCACTGCAAACGCAGCTTTTTCTTGTTTGTTTTCTCCTTGGGAAAGCTGGGCTAAATTGATACTCCGTTGATGCAGGTTTTGACGCTCTGAAACCGTCAGATGAGGGGCATACTGTTCATAAAAATTGCCTAAAATACTGGCGTCTCCAGTTTCGGTTTCTACCTGGCCCAATTGGGCTACGGCCGCTGGGGCACGGATCAGCGTTTCGGGATTGAGGAGAGGGACTAAAGTGTCTTCGGTACGAATTAGGCCCTGTAGAAAAGCGGTACTCACCGGATTATCATGACCATAATCCGGTTCTGCCTCTAGTTGCTTTGGTGATACTTCAAGAACCCCATCAACCCCATGGACGATCAAGCCAACGAGCAATTTCTGCCATTCGAAAATAATGACACTGTCCTTCGGCGAACAGACGGGCTGGGCTAGGCCTAGGCGCTTAGCTAAATGCATCATCGGTACTGTTTTGCCGCGTAAGTTCAAAACGCCGACGATATCCGTAGGGGGCTCCGGTAGGGGGATAAGTTCTGGTAATAAAAAGATTTCCTTGACCAATTCTAGGGCCAGCGCGTAGGGACGGTCTTGGAGGTAAAAACGGAGGTAGCGATAATTATCCATGCGGGGCTAAACAAACTCCTTAACCGTGCTGAGCAATTGGTCTTTATTAATCGGCTTGGTGAGATAACGATTGGTGCCGGCCATGTGGCCCTTGGCTCGGTCAATTAGGCCATCCTTGGCCGTGAGCATAATCACTGGCGTATCCTTAAATTTGTGGAGTTTGCGAATCGTCCGACAAAATTCCAAACCGTCAATTTCCGGCATGGTCACATCTAGCAAAATCAAGGAGACCTCCCGACGATTCAGCACTCCCAGGGCATCCATGGCACTACTCGCCGAAATCACTTCGTAGTCTTCGCACAAACTGCGGCGAATCATTGCCTGGACAATCGGGCTATCATCCACACTCAAAACCACTGGCAGGGCCTGGGACTGCACAGCCATCTCGCCCTGCAGGAAGTCTAGTAGGCGTTCATTTGTCCACCGATAGTAGAGAGGCGCCAAGGTCAAGGGATCTTGATGTAGAGCTTCTGCAATATCCATAAAAGAACGCCGTCCATCGACCCACTGCTGGAGGTGTTGCCGCGTTGGATGGTGGTGGATGGTGCCTAAAACCCCTGATCTGAGACGAGGGATGGCATCTAGGGAGGGAATCGCCGATAGGTATTGGCGCCAAACCTGTTGTCGCTGGGCTATTTTCTGTAGGATGCTACTACAATCAATGCCATGACGATCCGAGCCATAGCCCATATCAAAGAATGTTTCCTCCTCCACGGCCACGGCACAGGAATAGGGCATTATTTGCTCTAGCAAAATAATCATGCGTTCCGTGGCGACTCGTTCGATATCCTCCCAGCTAAAGGCCCTTGTCCCAATAATGGTATCTAGCAGTTCCCATACCGAGGTCGCATTGGTACGTCGGGAAGCATATTCCATCAAGGAATCGGCGTAACCCACCTTAAGCCACTGGGCAATCAGGTGAACGAATTCACTCGGACTCGGGATTGTTCTTTCAACCAGCGTCAGACATCCATCCTGGAAAGCCAGAAAACAAGTCAGTTCCCGATGGCTATTTGGCAGGGCCGTGGCAGAGACTTTAACTAAGCCAGAAAATTTAGATTTCTGCAACCGGGAAAGGTGATGAACCAAGTTCTGGGAGGATTGGGAGATCTCTGAGGATGAAAGTTGCATAGCGTTACTCCTGGAGAAACAAGGATTGATTTAAGGGCCTGCTTGGGAAAAAAGGCATCTAGACCAGGCCCATTGCATTTCAGTACATATTTTCTAACTATTCTGCCTGCTGATTTCCCTGGTATTGCTGATGCTGGCAAGTATCTCAAAGTGTGCTCATTGGTCATCCCTAGTCGGCGGTTCATCGGTAGGCAAGGAACATTAATGGTTCTACGCAGAATTTACCAGTTGAAGTTCATAAATTTAATTGAATTCCACAAAAACTTAATGAATCTAAACAAAAATCAATGAACCTAAGTTAACTAAAGATGGGTCAAAAATCCCCCCGGCAAGGACGGAATTGAGCTGGGAATGCTGGAAATCAAGGCTTCAGTCTCGTTTGGTAGGGTCAAACGGCTCATGCTTTTTGACGAAATGGTCAATGTCGCAATTAGTAAAGAAAAGCAAAGATAATTTTAGGCATCGACAACAAATAGACTTATTTTTCATCAAATACAGACTATTTTTTTGGATTTTAATCATCAACTTCTCTAAGAAAATGGGAAGAAATTCCCCTGAGAAATTTTTAGTTTATTTGTCACCTCAATTGTGGTGGAACTGAATACGGGAATAACCTAACACGGTCAAAATGAGTGGAAAGTATAAAGAAATACCATTAAACTCTTGCCACTATCTCGAAAATGCAACTTGCCTGTGCTGACGATGAAAAAACAGCATACTGCTCGGGTTTGGGACTAAACCATGCAAGATTTATTGTGACTAAATTCAACGGCTTACTAACCAGGCCCTAGTCGCGCTCAACCATTGCCGACCATCTCACTAGACCACCAAGATGATGCTTGCACTCGACGATCATTCACCCAAGGAAACAACGAGATTCAGTACCGCATCTATACTATAGGAACCAGTCACTGGAAAGTCTAAGCCCATTTCTTTAACAAAAGGTCTCTTTCCCGTTTTGACACATCCCACACCTTTTCGACCAAATTTTCAATATCCAGTTCTGCACGCCTTCAGACGGCTCCGCCATCTCTACCCTAACCCTAGCCAATGAGAGTTTGGGTCGCAATTGATTGGGCCCTTTTGAGAATACCAGTACTTCTCCGTATATCACTGAAACGGCCCTGGCGGGGTTTGTAACCAATGGAGGTTTCTGAACCATTCAATGTATATAGTGTTGGCCTTGACCATTAGCCTATCCACCATCTTCGGTTGTTCTGCTGCGGTTGAACCCAAGACCGCCGGGCCAACTCAAAAGGCCCAGCAGCGAAAATTCTGACAGCTTTTACTCAGTAAACCCGATACAATCAGAAACATTGTGCAAATTTTCTGACTTCACTTCATTGGGTAACTCTGTGCAACTCAAAAATCCACCCTTGACCAGCCAAAAGATTAATTCTGCTAACAAAGAACTTCCCTTCACCTTGCAAGACCTCAAAACCGCGATCCCCGCAGAATGTTTTGAACCGTCTACCGGCCGTTCTCTGGCCTATTTTTTTGCTGACCTCGGTATTGTTGCTGGCCTGTATGCCTTAGCCGCCTACCTCGATTCCTGGTACCTTTACCCGATTTTCTGGCTGGCCCAAGGCACCATGTTTTGGGCCTTGTTTGTGGTAGGCCATGACTGTGGCCATGGTTCCTTTTCCCGCTCCAAGTGGCTCAACAATTTGATTGGCCACCTGGCCCATACCCCCATCCTGGTTCCCTACCATGGTTGGCGCATTAGCCACCGTACCCACCATGCCAATACCGGCAATATCGACACCGATGAAAGTTGGTATCCGGTGACAGAAACGAAGTACGAAGAAATGACCTGGTATGAAAAGCTATTTCGTTTCTACCTACCTTTGCTAGCCTATCCCCTCTATCTTTTCAAGCGTTCTCCCAACCGGGAAGGCTCCCATTTTTTCCCCAATAGCCCCCTCTTTCGTCCTTCCGAAAAAGCAGATGTGCTCACCAGTTCTCTGTGCTGGTTAGCCATGGTGGCATTTTTGGGCGTTTTAACCGTCCAGTTTGGTTGGCTATTTTTACTCAAGTTTTACCTCGTTCCCTACGTTATCTTTGTGATTTGGTTAGACTTGGTGACGTTTTTACACCACACCGAAGCGGATATTCCTTGGTATCGCGGGGAAGATTGGTATTTCCTGAAAGGGGCCCTGTCCACTATTGACCGGGACTATGGTTTTATTAATCCGATCCATCACCACATTGGTACCCACGTGGCCCACCATATTTTTTCCAATATGCCCCACTACCACCTCAAAACCGCGACGGCAGCCATTAAACCGATCCTAGGGGATTACTATCGTTGCTCCGATGAATCGATCTGGAAAAGCTTCTGGCGCTCCTACTGGACTTGTCATTTTGTCCCTAACCTTGGCTCTCCGGTGTTCTATCAATCCCGCTCCCAGGCCAAGAAGGCTTAAAGGTGTGTTGGAAAAGCCCCCTGTCTTCCTCAGATTGGGGGAAAAACTCAGGTTCAGGCCCCTAGACGAGGAGATTGACACCCAATCTTTGAAACCTGACGACACCAATGACTCCACCTTTCCTCCCCTTGGCAAGGGGAGGTGCCACAGGCGGAGAAGTAAAAATCTGTAGCTTCAACGTGAAGGATTAGTATAAGCGGCATTCGTGGAGGGCCTATTGGGGGCAAGGAAGAGCAACACTGCCATGGGATCATGAATAACTAAAATCATTTTTTGTCGTAGGTAAACCGCTATGCGTATTTTGATCATGGGAGGAACCCGCTTTATTGGGGTTTATCTCACTAAAGTCTTAGTTGACCAGGGCCATGAGGTCGTCCTTTTCAATCGGGGAAAACGCCCCGCTCCTCTCCCAGGCCTGCAAGAGATTCAGGGCGACCGTCAGGATATAGATCAACTGAAAGCCAAATTGGCAGGGGAATCCTTTGATGCCATTTTTGATAATAATGGCCGGGAGTTGGCGGATACCCAACCCTTGGTGGAGCTATTCCAGGGCCGTGTCCAGCACTTTGTTTACGTCAGTTCGGCAGGAGTTTATCTCAAGTCTGACCAGATGCCCCACCGGGAAGGCGACCCCATCGATCCCAACAGTCGCCACCGGGGTAAATTTGAAACCGAGGCCTACCTCTCGGAGAGTGGTATTCCCTGGACTTCCGTGCGGCCCACCTATATCTATGGCCCTCAAAATTACAACGATCTAGAGGCTTGGTTTTTTGACCGTCTTGTCCACGACCGGCCCATTCCCATTCCTGGCCAGGGCCAACACTTTACCCAGTTTGGCCATGTACAAGACCTGGCTTTGGCCATGGCGGCTATTCTTGGCAATTCCCAGGCCATTGGCCAGATCTATAATATCTCTGGCGACCGCTACGTCACCTTTGATGGTCTAGCTCGGGCCTGTGCCCAGGCCGTTGGCAAAGATCCCCAGCAGCTCAAACTGGTTCACTACAACCCCAAACAGTTTGACTTTGGCAAACGGAAGGCCTTTCCCCTGCGAGTGCAACACTTTTTTGCAGACATTACTAAAGCCCAGCAGGAATTGGCCTGGCAACCCCAGTTTGACCTCGTGACGGGGCTACAGGATTCCTTTGAGAATGATTATTGTCCATCGGGCCGCCAAGACCAGCAACCCGACTTTAGTCTAGATGACGAAATCTTGGCACGGGTCGCAGGGGCCTAATTTTTCCCTTCTCGTGTCTCCATCCCTAAACTTTCCACATTGCCCAATTGGTAACGCACCTCATCAATGGCCCCGTTCAGTTGGGCAATTTTATCCTCTAGGCGACGACGGGCCAGTTCAATATCCGCTTCGGTTTCCAGGCTATTGAGATCGGTTTCTAGGGAAGATTCCAATTCTGGCTCATTTGCTTTCTTCAAGGCCCGGTTGGCCAACACGGTTCCCAGAACACCACCGACGACACCACCGACCAAACTTCCCCAAAAGAAGCCGCTAGCAAAATTATCTTTTTGACTCATGGTATTTTCCTCCAAACAGCAAAGTAATCACGAATGATTTGATAATCAACTTGTCTAAAAACTAGGTGCCGAAGGCCCGGTCTCCCGCATCTCCTAAACCGGGAACAATATAGCCCTTTTCATTTAATCCTTGATCAATCATAGCGGCGTAGATCGTCAAACTAGGATAGGCGTTACTCAATTGTTGCAGAGCCGGCGGTGCAGCAATCACCGAAATTACCCGCATCAGGGCCGGGTCGGCTCCCCGTTGGGTCAACTCCTGGAGGGCCACCATTAGGGTTCCCCCCGTAGCTAACATCGGGTCAAGAATCACTACTTGGGTTCCAGTGGTAAACCGTTCCGGTAGACGGTTGAAATAGCAAGAGGGATGGAGACTCACTTCATCCCGCACCATACCCAAATGGTACACCGAAGCCAAGGGCAGGAGGGTCTGGGCCCCATCGAGCAGGGACAGGCCGGCTCGGAGGATTGGCACAACGGCCAGGGGCGTTTCCGGGTTAATAAAGGTCGCAGGGGCCTCGGTTAGGGGCGTTTGCACCGTCGTTTCTAGGGTCAGAAACCAGTAGCGGGTGGCCTCGTAGGTCAGCCAGCGGCCCAGTTCCGTCATCGCTGTTTTGAATAAAACCGGTGGTGTTGTCTGATCCCGTGCAATGCCCAGCCAATGTTTGATCAAGGGATGGTCGGGGACATAAACACGGAGTTGGGAGGCCATAGACGAAAAATGTTAATAAACCAATGTGTTCTAGTCTATCAAGCCCGGCCCCTGGGATTTCCGCAGTCTAGGAGAATTAAAAGGCCAAGGACCAGAGCTTGGCCCCCAACAGATAAATGCCCAAGGTAATGCTAAACGTCCAACCGTAGGCAAAGCACATCAGCAGGCCGTCGGCCTCTAGCATGGCCACCGTGAGTAATAAAATACCAATGGCTGGAAATGGATTGGTTAGAGGAATCGGCAGGATCAGCAGAACCGTTAACCAGGCCAAAACCAGGCCATTCAATCGCCAAATGTAGGGATGGGTCGCCAAAACCATTAAACGGGGCCGCGTCACTCGTTCCAAAATCTTGGTTAAGCGCTTGATATGTTTGAGGAGATGCTGGGCAAGGGCCGTGGGAAAAGACGCCCGAGCCATCTGGGCCGGTAACCAGGGCCGATGGAAGCCTAACAGCATTTGCCCCGACAGTAAGAGAATGACGACTCCCGCCACTCCCGTTAGGCCGGGGGGAATGGGAAAAATAAAGGGCAAGGCCAAGAAAGCAATCAGCAGACAAAAGCCTCGTTCCGCCGTGACGTTGAGGATATCCTTTAAGGTCAGGGATTTTTGGGCCACGAGGGTCAACAGGGCCTCAATATCCTGGGAAAATTTGAAGTTCATTGTCCACGCTGGGGCACTTCCCAAATTTTTTGACTATCTTAACTTCTTGGATATCGTCCCTGAGCTTAACTTTTTTCCAAGTCTGGGTACATCCTCTAAATTTCATCCCAACCCGTAATGCCCGACGACATCACGTAGCTGGTGACAGTGGCCTCAAAGAAATTGGCCTTGGTGTGGGCCTCTTTTTTTGTATCAGAAAAACGCTCTAGGTGAGTATAGGGACTCTTGCTATACTTGGCTTCCTTGTAGAGCGGCTCTAGACCAATGGCCCGTAAACGACTATTCGCCAGATATTTAGTATATTGCTCCGTACTCGCTTCAGTAATCCCTAGGATATTGTCCCCTACGATATGATTCGTCCAGGCGCATTCGTACTCAACAGCGCCGGCAAACATTTCATAGATTTGCTCGAGGGAATGGGGAAAGACCTGCATGGCCTCCGGGATTAATTTTTGGTAGAGGCGCACATGGCTCAATTCATCCCGGTTAATCATTTTAAAAATATCGGCACTGCCTGGCATCAACATGCGCGAGGCCAAGTTATAGAAATAGATAAAGCCATTGTAGAAGTAAAGGCCTTCCAGTAAATAATCCGCCAGTAACGCAACAAAATAGTTTTCCTGGGTCGGCTGATCAACGTACTGTTGGTAGAGACCGGCGATAAATTCACAGCGTTCTTTTAAAACCTTATCCGTCCGCCAAAAACCGTAAACATCATTACGGCGCTCCATAGGAATGATGGTCTCAATCATGTACTGATAGCTCTGATTGTGCATCCCTTCCTGGGAAATTTGCTCCGCCATACAGAGACTGATTTCCGGGGCTGTAATACTACTTTTGAGGTGGGGAATATTACAGGTCTGGACAGAATCCAAAAAGGTCAGATACGACAAAATACCATCAAAAGCGTAGCGTTCTTCGTCGGTTAAATTCCAATAGTCGGTAACATCCTGGGTAATATCTAAGCGTTGGGGAATCCAAAAATTTTCCCGCATTTGCTGATACAAACCCACGGCCCAGTTGTAACGCACATCATTCAATTGCATCAGGTTGGTCGTATTGCCAAACCAAATGGTGCGGTGCGCGACGGAATCATCTCCCGTGGGATTAAAGATGGGCGTAATGGGCATCGCGGCGGAGGCAGTCGGCTCGGCTAACAGCATGGTGATTTCAGAGCTTGGATGGACAAGAGCTAGATTAACAAACGGCTTTTTACTCTAGCACAGCATCCCCTAGAAATGCTCAGAAACCCTTTCCCTTAGCGCTCCCTAGCTAATTCTAAGTCAAGGCCTGCGGGTGATACTTAGACAAAAAATCGCTAAAGTCTGACTACACAACTGACCCCACTGTCCCCTTGCGAAGGGAAGGTGCCGCAGGCGGAGGAGTATAAACGTTGTGAACAATCGCCTTAGCTGAGCTGAGTTATCAATTGCTCAACGCGAACCTTGATTTCGTCCCGTACCCGTTGAAAGGTTTCTAGAGGCTGACCATCGGGGTCGTCCAGTTGCCAATCTTCAAAGACTTCCCGCAACACCCAGGCCTCCGGTAAATTCACGCCACAACCGCAGAGGGAAATGACGGCATCGTAGTCCTCCGCTTGAAACTCACTGATGGCTTTAGATTGTTGATCCGAAATATCAATACCAATTTCCTGCATAACCTCGACTGCTGTGGGATGCACCCGCGAGGCCTCCAGGCCAGAACTGGTGACGGCAATTTGGCCCCGCCCGAGGGCCTTGGCGAAGCCTTCAGCCATCTGGGAACGGCAGGAATTTTTCTTACAGGCAAACATTACTTTTTTCATGGTTTTTTCCGTTAAGGGTTGAATTAGGACTGTTGCTGGGCCTTGCGTTCGCTGTGGCGGTCGGTGAGGTAGTCCACCTTATCCCGCAGGAGTAGGGTGAATTTATACAATTCCTCCATGACATCAATGACGCGGTCTCGGTAGGGGGAATCCTTCATGCGGCCCTCGTCATCAAATTCTTGGTAGGCCTTGGCCACAGAAGATTGGTTGGGAATGGTAAACATCCGCATCCAACGGCCCAAAATACGCATGGTATTGACGGCATTAAAGGACTGAGACCCGCCGCTGACCTGCATCACCGCGAGGGTTTTGCCTTGGGTCGGCCGCACCGCACCGATTTCGAGGGGAATCCAATCGATCTGATTTTTGAGAATGCCGGTGATATTGCCGTGCATTTCCGGGGAAGACCACACCTGGCCCTCAGACCACTGGCTCAGGCTTAGCAATTCCTGTACCTTGGGGTGACTATCGGGGACTTGGCCGCGCAGGGGCAGGTCGTGGGAATGGAAAAATTTTACCTCGGCCCCCATCTCCGTGATGATTCGAGCCGCTTCCTCCGCTAGTAGGCGACTGTAGGAACGTTCCCGCAGTGAACCGTAGAGAAATAAAATACGAGGGGGATGGTCAAAGTGACTCATTACTGGATTCCTTAAGGTAAGAAAATGTCGAACTTGCTAGATAGACTTAGCAGGTAAGAAATAATGTTTTTCAAACCAAAACGCTACATTAACCAAACCAATCAAAACTGGCACTTCGATTAACGGGCCAATCACAGTGGCAAAAACAACTCCAGAATTAATACCGAATACGCCTACGGCTACGGCAATAGCCAACTCAAAGTTATTGCCGGCGGCAGTAAATGCGACACTAGCCGCTTGGCTATAGTTTGTCTTAATTTTCCAAGCCATGTAAAAGCTAGTGAAAAACATAAGTGCAAAATAGAGAATTAGTGGGATTGCAATTCGCACCACATCCAGTGGAATTTGTACAATCAAATTCCCTTTTAGACTAAACATCACAACGATAGTAAAGAGGAGAGCAACGAGCGTTAGGGGACTAATTCTAGGCAGAAATTTTTCGTAATACCATTGTTTGCCCTGGGCTTTGACTAAAAAGAAGCGGGTTAGAAATCCAGCCAAAAATGGAATTCCCAAATAGATCAACACGCTATGGGCAATCTCAGCAATACTCACATTAACGACACTGCCTTGTACCCCAAATAGTGGTGGCAAAACACTTAAAAAGAACCAGGCATAGGGACTATAGAAAACCACCTGAAAGAGGCTATTAAAGGCAACTAGTCCAGCTGTATACTCAGTATTTCCCCTTGCGAGGTCACTCCAAACTACTACCATTGCAATACAACGGGCTAGGCCTATCAAGATTAATCCCACCATATAATCTGGATAGTCACGCAGTAAGAAGATTGCTAAGAAAAACATTAAAAATGGGCCAATAACCCAATTTTGTAAGAGAGAAATACCAAGAACTTTACTGTTGCGTAAAACGTGCCCTAGCTCCTCGTAACGCACCTTTGCCAAGGGGGGATACATCATTAAAATCAAGCCGATGGCGATCGGTATATTAGTCGCGCCAACTTGAAATTGATTGATGATTTGATCAATGGCTGGGAAAAAGTAGCTGATACCGACCCCAGCAAGCATCGCAAAAAAAATCCACAGGGTTAGGAAACGATCCAAAAAGGAGAGTTGTTTCAGCGTTGTCGTCATAATCGATGCATCAACTAATCTTGATGCATCGATTATATATCAATTAATCTTGATTTATCAACACATCACTCTGTCTCAAGGCAATTTCGAGTCGGAAAGAGCTCCCCGAAGCGTCGATACTGACTGAGGTACTCTTCGAGCTTGAGAAATTGGGCCAAGTTGAGGCGGTAATAACTCCAGCGGCCCTGTTGCCGCATTTGCACCAGTTGAGATTCCTTCAGGGTTTTCAGGTGGAAAGAAAGCTTGGACTGACTCACCTCCAATAAGTCACAGAGGTCACACACACAAAGTTCCTGGGAGCGGAGATGGTCAAGAATCCGCAGGCGTAATGGATCGGACAGGGCCTGGAAGCCCGCCTGAAATTCCCTCAAATCAGTCATTGACATTGGCAAAAAGGGCCGCAAATGGGGATACAGTGCAACCAGCACTCACAACGGCACTCCCCCTATCCTACAATTTTTCTGGGTGATTTTTGTACTAATTGGCTGGAGCTTGGCAGTAATGGTTAAAGCGGGCCTCTAGTTGAGCGGCCGTCAAATTCTGCGTCCAATATTCAATTAAGGCATGGCCCAGAGCCCAGGCATTGCGGTCGGGGGCCGTGCGATTATCTATCAAGACGGGCCAGAGGGCCATTAGATCAAAGCTCTGGGTTTCGGCTCCCGTTCGGTTGAGCAGGGTGAAGAGGTCGTAGGCCAACTGCAATTTCCCGATCACCACCGGCAACTGTTCGATGGGAATTTGCTCTGCCAAGAGGTAGGCCAGGGCCGGTGACCCCGTGGACAGCGTGGAAATCACCTTCAGAACCGGGCTTTTCAGCAAGGCAGTCAGGCCCTGAGTCGTCGTCAACTGAAAGGTATAGCGGTCAATTAATTTAGCGGCGGCCAGGGTACGGGCCTCTAGGTTGTCCAGAAAACGGGCCAAGCGCTGTTGTTTGGCCGGAGCGATGGTGGCCAGGAGGGTTAAAGATAAGGCCTCAAGGCCCCAGGCCCGTCGTCCTAAACTCGCATCCTCGGTGACCAGGGGCAGAACCTGGGTGCAATAATCTCCTAACTGCTCACTGCGGTATTGCAGGGCTTCTCGAATGGCTACTTCCTTGGCCTGGGTTCCCCATTGCCAATCGTAGGGGGGTTGCCATTCCCGCACGGGCCGGAGTCGATCTACCTGGGTAACGATCAAGAGTACTGGCAGGGAGGGAATTTGCTGGTGGAGGTCGCGCAGAAATTCCCCATCCATCTGCAAAGACGGATCGAGGGCCGGGGTCAGCAGGAGTACCAGATCGGCCTGCCCCGCATAGTCCAGCACCTGTTGCCGTAGGTCTGAGCGTTGATTTTGCTCGTAGCCAGGGCTATCCCAGAGTAGAAGGCTTTCCCCCGTAGGAGTTTGCCACTGGAATTCCGCCAGGGTTTTGGTACTGGGCAGGAGATCGGTTTTAGCCAGATTTTTTTGAAAAAGGGTATTAATTAAACTACTCTTACCGGCCCCGGTGCGGCCAACCAGGAGTAATCGCAAGGGTTCCTCCGCCAAGGTTTCGGGGGACTCTGCCTGCTGGAATAATTCTCGCAGGGCCTGGGTTTTGGCCTTGGCTAGTTGGGGCGTTGCACTGGGCAGTTGTTCCAGGGCCGGAGATTGAGAACCGTAGAGCAGGATGGCCTGGCGAGCCAGGTTGCGTAACACATTTTCCCGTAGGAGTTGGCCCAGATTTCCCAGCAGTTGTTGGGTCGCTTGCTGACTGGTGTTGGCACTGGCTAAACGGGCCGCCGCTGCCGCTGGGTTCAATAGCCATTGACTCCAGTTCCACAGTTGCCAGAGTTTTTTCAGGGACGGTTCCAGACGTTGGTAGACCTCGTAGGATTGATAGGCCTGGCCCAAGGTGACTTGATTCAAGGCGGGCGAGAGGGTGGCAACCCAACGATCTAGGTCATCCACTGTGCCCCGTAGTAGTTGATAGGCATCGGGGAGGTAAATATTAAGTAACGGATATTTCACACCGGGATGATGGGCCTGGGCCACCAGGGTAATCACGGCTTGGCACCGCTGGCCAAAGATGGAGAGGTCTTGCCAGAGGGGCGGATCGGCCTGGGCCTGTTGGAGAATGCCGCGCAAACCAGCTTCAATCTGCGGCAGAATCTGGCCCTCGTCCGGGGGGAGGTCGAGAGTCGGAACGTCGGGTTGGCCAAAACTCTGATTTAGGGCCATGGGGGCCGTCCACCGCACTAAAAGCCAACGCCAAGGGACCAAAATAAGCAGAATAACCGCCCAAATCCAGTTCAGGCCCCAGGCATGAATTTGGTAACTAGCGGCAACGAGCAGAAAGACGATAACCCCCGCCGGAGGGGCCATCAGCAGAAACCATTGCCATCGCTGAAAACGAATTGGGGTCATCGGTCAAGCGGGAACGTTGGGTTGCGATTGCCTCAATTCTAGTCCTCCCCGAAGGAGTCACGAATAGCGAGTCCCTTCCAGGGCCATCTGCCTACAAAAAAACCAGTGAGCGGATCACTGGTGCAAAATGTTGTTGTTGAGTGAGGAAATCTTGGCTGCGTGTTCCCAACTCGCGGAGCGTTGGATTCCTTATGCTACGAATTGTAACATGCAACACGAAAATTTTGTTACAAAAAAGTAAGGATTTTTCCCTAATCAGATGTTTTTAGATATAGTGGGATGTTGGAAGGTTTTCCCCAAAGGACGACTTCCTGCTGATAAACCACCATGCCGGGCCGAGCGCCCTTGGGTTTAAAAACGTATTTCGGTTGAGTATAAATAACGGGAACTTGTTCACTGCCCCGGGCCTGGCTGTAGTAGGCGGCCCAATCCGCCGCACATTGCAGGTCGCTTTCCTCAACGCTGGCCCCCGGTGGAACCCGAAGCAAAACATGACTGCCGGCAATTTCTTGGCTATGGAACCAGAGGTCGTAGTCCGTTGCCACTCGGAAGGTGAGGTAATCATTTTGGCGATTATTACGGCCGATCCAGACCTCAAAACCGGACGGACTGGCCTGCTGGTGGGGCTGGAAGGTTTCAGTTTTGCGGAGACTGCGGGGATAGGGACTGTCTAAGTATTTCTGCTCGATGAGTTCCTCTCGAATTTCCTCCAGGGCCTGGAGGTCTTCTGCTTGGTGCTGGTTGGTCAGTTGTGCGAGGCTGGCTTCAATTTGTGCCAGGTAGGCCAATTCCGCTTGCACGTTTTCGAGGAGAGGTAGAACGACGGTTTTAGCCCGTTTTAATTTTTGATGTTGGCGGTACAGGGCCTGGGCCGTTTGGATGGCATTTTTATCGGGCCGCAGGGGAATCCGCACGGGTTGGCCCGTCTCGAAATCCGTCAGTACCATTTCCGTCATGCCCGCCTGCCATTGATAGCTATGGGCCATGAGGAGATCCGCCTGCTGTTGATACTGCTCCGATTGCTCCGATTCCGCTAAGCGTTGCTGAAAGAGAAGCGCTTTCTGTTGGAGTTTTTTATGGTGATACTGGACTTTTTGCTGGAGTTGCTGGCGTAGCTGTTGGCACTGTTCCCGCCGTTGGCCATGGCTATAGTAATCATTGATCAAGGTATTCACCTTGCCCACGGGTTCCAGCAGGCCCTGGCCCAGAACCGTATAACCGTTGCTCGTCCAACCCGGATGGAACTGCTCGGTTTCTAAGGCCTTTAACCAGGCCTGCCAGGCTTGAAACAGGCCCTGCCAATGGACTGGAGTCAGGTCAGTATTGGCAACAGTTTCTGGGAGTTGCGCCTGGGTCAACAGGGCCTGGGCCACCATCGGACTCACCCCCCGATAGATTTTAATCAACTGTTGTTTGAGGGGGCCAGGAATCAGGCTCAGTCGTTCCTGCCAGCGGGTTTGATCCTCGTCTAGACGGGGACATTCTCCCAAGAGAACCGGCGGTGGCGTATAGGGTTGGCCCGTTTGCACCGTTCTGACCCGCGATTGCTGGGCATTGACCTGATGGGCCACGGTGATAATTTGCTGGTGGGCATCGGTGAGCACCAGGTTGCTGTATTTGCCCATAATTTCCAAATAGAGATGGAAATGGGGGGCCTCACCGGGACGCGGGGCCACTTGTAAATCCAGAACCCGTTCCCAGGGGGCCAGGGGGGCCAGGGCGGTCAGGGCCAATCCCTTAATTTGGTGCCGCAGTTGGTCGCTAAAGGTAAAGGTGTCGGCATGGGTGGGTGGGGCCTCTCCCAGACAAAGCCGAGCGGCCTGGGGATGCCAACAGAGGGTCAACCAACCCCGGTGTTGCAAGGTTCGCAGGGCCAGGGCCAGGGTGTAGCGGTCGCGCTGATAAACCTGTTCAATCCGGGCCGGTAGCCATTGCTGACGGAGTTCCGCCACAATCGCCGTCAGCGTTGTGAAATCAAAGGATTGCATGGCGGAGTCCTAGGCTTCCCCGGAGACCGCGGCCCGGTATTCCTGGGCAGATAGGGTGTGCTGGGGCAGGGATTCACCCGCCTTAACCTGGACTTTCACCAACCAGGCCTCACCGTAGGGGTCACTGTTGAGTAATTCCGGGTTGTCCAACAGTTGTTCGTTCACCTCCACCACAGTGCCACTGACCGGCGCGTAGAGGTCGGAGGCGGCCTTAACGGATTCCACAGCCCCAAAACTGGTCTGCACCGTTAGCTCATCCCCCACTGCGGGCAATTCGACAAACACAATATCGCCCAACTCATCGACGGCGAAGGCACTTAGGCCAACAGTGGCCATCTCCCCGACTAGACGTACATATTCGTGGCTATCTAGGTAGCGCAGATCCTCTGGGTATTCCATGGGCTTAACAGTAATGTCCTCTGGCTAGTTTACCCCATCTCTTAAATTGGCCCTGGCTTTGTCTAGCAATTTGGCGGAGTTATCTCCCCTTCACTTCTCCTTCTGCTATCACTACCGAGAATTTAGGAAACTGGCTCAATTGTATCGAGATTATGGAAAATTTTAGCTCAACATTTAATCATACAATAGCCCATTCTTAATCTTGAAATGAAAAGGTATAGAGTTGGTCAGGCCTCTTGGCAGAGTAATCGTCTATCCCTAATAGACCGCCAAGGAAAATAATTTATTTGCACTCGAGAGGCCCTGAACCCTAGTTATACTTCGGAGAACACTCGCGTTTATGTCTTTTGATACCAATCAGCCCAGCCTAGTCCAGGGCCTCGCTGGATACACGACGGATCCACTCTTCACAGTCGGTGAAACCATTGGCAACTATACGCCTGTTGGAATTCTCGACGGAATTGGCGCCATTGAACTCAATGGCACCACCGTTCGTTTTTACGTTAACCATGAATTAGGGCCCACCGTTGGCTATGCTTACTCCCTTGAAAATGGTACGCAATTGAAGGGGGGCCGGGTTAGCTACTTTGATGTTGACAAGCGCACTCTTAGTATTGTTGATGCGGGACTCGCCTACGACACCATCGTCAACCGAGCCGGTCAAGTCGTCGCTTCTTCGAGCGTTTATTCGCCAAGTAATCCCAGCGGCTTGGATAGCGCAACTGGATTAAATCGTCTTTGCTCTGCTTCTTTGTTTGAACCTAACCAATTTGGTTCGGGCCGGGGGTTAGTAGATCCAATTTTCTTCACCGGAGAAGAAAGTGCTGGGACAAACTATGCCCTAGACATCCAAACAAATACGCTGTACGCCCTCCCCGCCTTTGGCCGTGCCGGCTATGAAAACGTCGCTGAAGTAGACACCGGAACCACCGATAAAGTTGCGTTTGTCATTGGTGATGATACTGGCTTCTCACCGTTGTACATGTACGTCGGTAATAAAAATGCTAAGGGCGATGGTAGCTTTTTAGATCGCAATGGCCTAGCTTCTGGCAAGGTCTACGCTTGGGTTGCCGATGATCCCACGAATCCTAATGACCCGATCGAACTTAGCGCTGAGACCTTCAAGGGTACCAATAACTCGACCAATGGCAGGTTTGTCGAGATTGCCTATTACGATCCTGCGCAAGCCGGTACAAATGGCTACGATAACCTAGGATACGCAACCACCACCAAGCAAGACGACTTAGCGGCCGCTGTGAATGCATTCCAGTTGGCTCGTCCTGAGGATGTTTCTACCAATCCTGCTGATGGTACCCAGTTTGCTGTCAATGCGACGGGAACAGGTAACTTTGATAAGTGGGGAACCGTATACCGATTCGATATTGATTTCCAAAATATCGCTGCCGGTAATATCACCGCAAAGGTTGACATCCTGTTTGATGGCAATGAAGCCAACAAGCAAGACTTTGGTTTGCGGAGTCCCGATAACCTAGATTGGGCTGATGATGGCAAGATTTATCTCCAAGAAGACCGCTCCATTGACGCTTTTGGAACTATCTCTGGAGAAGAAGCTTCCCTGTATAGCCTCAATCCTTCTGTGTCTGATCCCTCCGCAACGTTAACTCGCATTGCTCAAGTTGATCGTTCTGCGTTACCGGCAGGTCAAACTGATCCAGTTCCCAATGATATTGGCAACTGGGAAACCTCTGGAATTCTGGATGTTTCCACCCTATTCGGTAACAATCCCGGTGATCTCATTGTCTTTGATGTGCAGGCGCACAGTCTCAAAGATGGAGCAATTAGTAGCCAAAATCTTGTAGAGGGAGGCCAACTCCTATTTTTGGTTGGCCCTGAGGCTACTTTAGTGCAAGACAGCGCCCTCGTGGTCGGTTCTAATGTTGCAGATACCAAGCTTGGCGGGATTGATTTTGATGGGGTTAATGATCTCGTCTTTACTGGTGCAGGCAATGATGAAGTGGATGTCCCGCTGGCAGGGGCATTGAGCGGCTTTAACCGCATTAGCGTTGGTAGTGGTAAAGATACGGTGTTTGCCGCCGATGACGATCGCGTCTTTGGTGATGCTGGCGATGACCTGCTAGATGCCACAGATGCATCAGGCTATCGTCTCTCTGGTGGAGCCGGTAATGACGACTTATTCCTCGGCGTGAATGGCCGGGCCCTGGGGGGAGACGGTAACGACCGCTTCTTCGTCCAGTCCGGTGGCGGTAATATTCTCTCTGGTGGCGCGGGCTCTGACCAATTCTGGATGCTGACGGATAGCTTACCCAGTTCTCCCAATACCATTGCCGACTTTACCCCAGGTACCGATGTGATCGGTATTGCTAACCAAGGGGCCGGGGTTGATTTTGCTGACCTCAGCTTCTCCGGTAACAACATTGCTCTCAACGGTGTCACCTTCGCCACCTTGACCGGCATTCAAACCAATACCTTAACCGCGGCTAACTTTGTGTTTGCGTCTCTGTAAACCAATTGACTTAGCCTATTAAGCCAGGGCCTGGATTTGGCCTCAGTGCTTTTATCTCAGGGAGTTGCCAGCAGGTAGCTCCCTTTTTGGGGGTGATAGTTTGGCCATGGGGATTATCCTTGGTAGAGGCCATCAATAGGACTGGCCCAGTTGGATAAATATCTCGATGATTTAGGATTGGATACCGGTTGGTTAGTGATCTTTGACCGTCGACCGGGGTCGTCTACCATGGGAGAACGAATCGAGATCGAGACAGAGGAAGTAATAAGTCCGGCGGGCCGAGCCATTATCGTGATTCACAGTTAGGCCTGGGCTTGATTGAGCTATTACCTAGAAAACTCCGTTTGAATTAGCCACAAAACTCGCCAGGGCCGTTTCAGCAGCGTACAAAGAAGCGCTGGTATCCCCAAAAGGAGCCAACCAATTGCGACCAAAGACCTCATTACTGGGGCCAGAGGTTGCCTGGCGTTCTAAAGGTGTATCAATGGCATTGCTGATTAAATCGGCACTCGCTATCTTATTGCGGATAACTGTGAGATCCTGATTATCACCTGGCTTGTTCCCATTACTGGCCCCCAGGGCCACGGCTAAAGCAAAATTGACCGGCGTGACTTGGTTCCGATCCAACAGGCCTGTCCAGAAGTCCCAACCGCCTTGCTCTGGATCTCGATTAAAAGCCAGGTTATAGACTTTTTTGACCTTGTCTCGGTTATTTAAAGCCCCATAGAGACGGTCGGCCTCACTGCCGGGAGCCGTATTCCCGAAAGAGTTGGCGAGGTCTTCAAATTCAGGACTGCCAAAGACAGCTTGTTTGGCCCCAAAAACTTGCTTCCAGAAGGCCAAACCATCCGGGTCACCGGGGCGGCCATAGTAGGCGACATAGGCAATTTGTACCGTACTTCCTTTGAGAACCAAGGGAGCGGTGGAGGTATCATCCTGTTCAATGGTGCCAATGGCCTGAGCTTTTTGGATAACGGCATTGCTGGGATTACTTAGGTTCACCACGAAGGTTTCGCTGTTTTCATCTAGAGTGTCTCCAATAATCGGCACATTAATCTGGCCAATGAGTTGGCCCGCAGGAATGGTCAGGGTGCCATTGGTAGCGGTGTAATCAGCGGGATTAGTAGGAGTAGCGATATTGCTAGGGGTCGCGGTATGGCCGGCAGGAGTTGCAGTGGAGTAGTTGACGCTGACGGGTTGGCTACTTGTCTGGGAGAGCGTAACGGTAAAGGTTAGGTTTTTAGTGCCACTGTTGCCTTCGCGAATAGCCGCATCTTGAATACTGAGATTAGGAATTACAAAGTCATCATTCTGAATGGTTCCCGTGACTGCCGTTGTTGTCCCAATGGTATAACCCGTTCCAGTCGCTAAAGTAAGAGAAACCGTTTCATCGGATTCAACAATGCTATCTGGGGTTGGGTTGACAATAACTGTCGCCGTTGCAGAACCGACCTGGAAGACAACACTATTAGCAATATTGGCGTAGTCTGTACCGTTGGTGGCAGTTCCGCCGATGGTGTAATTGACGGTCAGGGGATTGGTTAGAATACCTGCCCGAGTGAAGGTATAGACCAGATTATTGACCCCATCTTCCGTCACACTATTTGGACTCACTGCCAAGGTCACATTAGCGAGTTCACCCACGGTTGTCGTGGTTGCATCGGCCTGGGCGGGTGGGGCTTCGGTCTGTCCAAGGTTATCAATGGCCACGCTATAAAAGGCATGCGTCTTGCCCACTTGGCCGTTATAGACCGCTGAAGTCTCCGTTGTATTATCTTTCCACAGGGTAAAAGGGCCAGCATCAACGGCAACGTAGATATCATAAAAGGCCAAGCCACTGCCATTATCAGTGCCACTCCAGCTTACGTCAAAGTTTGCTTGACTATTCGTCGGCAAAGCATTGACGCGACTCGTCGGCACGTCAGTATCGAGGGTATTAAAGACGGGGTTACTGAGCAGGGCCGTTTGGTTATTGAAGGTAATCCGGGCCTGGGCATCAATGCGGGGATTATTGCTTAGGTTGGCTTTCGGTTGAATGCGATAACCGGCAAAGCCTTGGCCGGCGCCACTGGCATTATTAGCTGGTAGGAAACCCGATATCGCGCTATTCGCCTCTGTTCCTGTCGTGGGATTGATGGCTGTTAAAACCCAGGTAACTGTCCGGGTAGTGGCGTTGAGATCTGCCGTAGCATCCACAAAAACGCCAAGACTAGAGCGTAGGTCTAAACGTTCAGCGTAGGATTGGCTTCCCGTCGAGACATCAACGACAATATCCCCAAAGCCAAAGTCCTCTAGGCTGAAGGTTGTCAGGTCTAAATCCGTATCGAGGTCTACCGTGAGCACCACCTTCGCCACGGGCGTTGTTCCGGCGGGATTATTGTTGGTAAAGCGAACGGTGTAGGGAAGGACGGAACCCGCCGTCATCCAGAATTGGGAACTGAAACCATCAGGATTGATTAAGGTATTCGCACCATTGATAGTCACCTGTCGCTGCAGGGCCGTATAGCCTTGCAGGAATTCCGCCGCGTTGTTGGTCAGGGCCAGGTCAAGAATGGCATCTTTGAGCAGGTCAGGATCGGTAATCCCGGCATTACGGGCTACCTGTTCTGCCGCTGAGCGTTGGGCCGGGGTCAAGGCTTCTAGGGTAGTGATGACGTAAGGAAAATTGGGATCGGTGAAATTATTCGTGGTCTCCGTGGCCGCAATGGTGAAGTCATCACCATTATCTAAGGCCTGGACAAAAGCCTGGGCAGAAGCCGGGCCATAATCAAACAATGAGGTGGCCTGGGTGATGCGCCAACTGTTGCCATAGTCGCCGTAGAGTTGTTGAGCAGAGAGTGCTCCGCCCAGAATGGTGCCGTTACGGAGAGCAAAATCATCACTGGGATTATCATTGTTATTGCCCAGCAGGCCAACCACTTTGCCTTGACGATTATCCGCTAGGCCCAGGCCAATATCGAGATAACTACCGTTGATAGTGATGACAATCTGGTCATTGTTGGCGGTCAGGATAGTATAGCGGTTGCCGTTGCGGAGCAGAAGACTATTACCTAAGGCGTAGGGAGTGCCATCGGCAAGAGTTGTGCTGATGCCATTAATACGAGGGCCATTTTCGTTGAGGTAAAAACCGATGCGTTGTCCGTTAATTTTGAGGGCAATGGCCGTATTGACGGAGACATCGTTGCGAGTGCCCCAGGGCTGTTGTCGGGTCTGAATTTCAAAGTCGTCAACGGTGGATTTAACGAAGGTGAATTCCCCAACGGCCTGGAAGTCGTAGTTAATGCCATCAAAGGTCGTTAGGTGAGGATCCCCGTTAGAACCGCCGGTCAAAGCATTTAACAGTGAAGAGGCAAGAGAACCAAGTAGGCCGCTCAGTGCAGCTCCGTTACCCAAGCCATCATAGAGAGACTGCGCCCCCGGCCAATTTTTAATGCCACCGCCTGGATACTTGAAGCCTAGAGCAGGCGGGAGATAACGTCCGAGTAATCCACCAGAGATAATACTAATGCCTAGCCCCCCAGGTGTAAACCCACCATTAGCCCCTCCAATGGTTGAAATGCCGTAGCCGACTCCTCCCGCAATCGCTCCATAACCTAACCCAATTTCTGCTGCAACGAGAGCACCAACAGCGGCTGTGGCGGCAACACCGGCCCCAAAACCGGCAATCGCGCCAGATGCAGTGGCTCCTGCAGCGCCTTGTACGTTGATACCTGCACCATAGCCATTTGTAGCGATATAGCCTGTTAATCCAGCGATTGCTCCGTAACCAGCGGCCGCCAGAAAGGGATTGGTTCCCAAGGGATCAGTGATGGTAATGGGATTGTTGAGAGCGTATCGATATAGGTTGGTATCGCCTCCGCCCAGATTGAGGGGATCAACTTCAGTAAACCTTCCCAGGGCCGGGTCGTAAAACCGAGCCCGCATGAACATTAATCCGTTGTCATCGTTGGTGACGCCCAATTGACCGACGTATTCAAAGGGATTGGCAACGCCTTCGACTTTGACCAAGGATTCCCCAAAGGGAAGATAGCTATAGCGATTAACGTAACTGCCATCGGCCCCGGAGAGGCCAATAGTAGAGCCAAGGGCATCGGCATCATAGTAATTGGCCGAACCATTACCATCAAAGCGACTGACCAACCCGAGGCCATAGGTGTAGTTAGCGACTAAGTTCCCACTGGGGTTATATTCGCCCACAACATTCCCTAAACCCAGGGGATCGACGAGATATTCGGTGCGTTGGCCGTTAAGAATCGTGGCAATGCGATTGCCCAGGCCATCGTATTGATATTGCCAGGTTCCCTGGGGCGTGACAACGGAGACCAGGCGATTTTCGGCATCGTAGCCATAGGCTGAGGTCTGGCCGGCTTCGGTTTTGCTGATTAAATTACCATCGGTATCATAGGTGTAGATAGCATTACCAACGGTAGTGTATTGGTTCAGGCTGTTGGTGGCATAATTCTTGGTGGCCCCATTATCAATGCTGACAATCCGATTACCGGCCCCGTCGTACTGATAGCTAAGGGTGCGGCCGCCTGGGGCCAACACAAAATTCAATTGCCCCGTTGCATCGTACCCATACTGGAAGACGCCCTCTAGGGTGGTCATGCTGGTACGCCGTCCCAGGTCATCGTAGAGATATTCAAAACGAGAATTAACCGTATTATTAGCCTTGTAATTGGTTAACCGACTCAGTTGACTGCGGGGGTCATATTCGTAGGTGGTGTAGGTGCCATTACCATTGGTTTCTTTAATCAGGCGGCCAGCACTGTCGTAGTCGTAGCTAATAATCGTTTGGCCGGTGCCATTGATCAGGGTTTTGAGGCGACCCACTGTATCGTAGCTGTAGTTGACGGTATAGCCATCATTCGCCACTAATTTAGTGCGTTGGCCATCGGCATTGTAGGTATATTGCAGAGAACGGCCGGTGGGATAGATGAGACCCGTCAAGCGATTAGCTGTATCGTACTGCAAGGCTAGGGTGCCACTGCCATCCACCACACTGGTTAGATTGCCGCGAGCATCATAGCTATAGGTGACGCTGGTATTGTCGGCATACTGTTTTTTCGTGAGCAGGCCGTCTTTGTTGTAGGTGTATTGAATGCTTTGACCCCGACGATTCACCAAGTTGGTAATGTTACCCAAACCATCAATGCTGAATTGCTCACTACTACCATCGGCATAGGTTATTTTTGTCAGATTGCCCTTGGTATCGTAGGTATAGCTGACGCCATTACCCTTCGGGTCGGTGAAGCTAGTTAATTGGCTAAAATTAGCATCGTAGGTAAAGTTGAAATTTTGTCCTAGGGTATTGACTCCGCCAATTAAATTGCCCTTGGCATCATAGCGATAACGAGTAGTATCCCCATTGGGTAATCCCGTATTGAGTAGATTGCCGTCGGCATCGTAACGGAGCCGTAAATTTTGGTTATTCACCCCACGGATTTGACCGCTATTGCCCTGGTCATCGACGAGAACTTTTAGGACAGCACCCGTACTATCTGTCACTGTGATGCCGCCTGTACTGTCGTAGCTATAGGTCAGGGTCTCGGCCTGATTATTGCTGGCCTCTTTAGTTAAGCGGCCTTGGTTGTCGTATTCAAAAGTACGCTGATAACCTAAATTCGTCGTGACGGATAGCAGAGAGTATTTTTTAGCCGCAACATTGCCGGTGTCGTAGGCATAGGTCGTGGTTCCCTGGGGCGTCGTGACCGATTGTAATAACTCTCCCGTCGCATCGTAACTATAGGTATTGCTCTGGCCCGCAGAATCCGTGACTTGGCTCAGGCGGCCCTGGGCATTGTAGGTCAGGGTTAAACTATCACCATTGGTGTGAAGGAGCTTGGTTAAGCGGTTATTGCTGTATTGCAGGGTAATGCGGTTGCCGTTGGGGTCTTCAATGGCGCTAAATTTCCCGTCATTGGCAAAGGTGAAGATAACGCCATTGGCCTCTTTGAGGCGATACTGTCCATTGCTCAGGGTGATGCGATTGCCCTGATTATCGAGATAGGTTCCGTCCCCTTGCTTGGCAAAAAACCGTAATAAATCCCCGACATTACGAATCAGAATATTGCCGTCACTATCGGTGGTGACTCGCAGATCCCATTCCGTTGACCAGCCCCGACCAAGGGTTCCCAGATTGTACCGTTCCGTTAGGGATTGATAGAAAACCCGATTAAAGGTCAGCGACAAGCCGGGAGCTGGATCTAAACTATCGATGGAACTCACCAAGGGCGATGAAATCAGGGCGGCATTGGCCTGCTTCAGCTCAAAATTATATAACTGCGTCACATTATTGGTGCGTTGGCCCAGTTGACTCAGATAGGTGGCATTTTCGGCCAGGACAGTCTGGAACTGGCCCGCCGTTTGCCCTACCGCATCGGTTAAATTCTGCCACAGGGCCTCCCAGGCCGCATTGTCGATAAAACTATAGTCTGCCCGAGATTCCGCCTTAATACTGCCCCAATTAATTACTTCGTTGGCCGGGACGGTCTGGATATTAAACGAGAGCGGCCCATTGGCATTTGCTTGGTACTGAAACGTTAATTGTCCACTGGCTCCAGGAGGTAAAACACCGGCCGGGCCACTGCCATTGGTCGCCAATCCCAGGTTCAGCAGTTGTTGTAGGCTTGGACTCGTCGTGACACCGGTTGGGAAATCAATCGTTGCATTCGTAGCCGTAACCCTTAACAAGGGGGCAACCAGATCCGTTTGGCCGACGTTGGTATAGTCCACTTGAACGAAACCCGCCGCCGGATAGCTCAGCTTGAACTGGAGATTCCCCACCACGCCACTAGTTACGCTAAAGACATCATTAGCCACAAAATTACTCTGACCATTATTGGCTTTGAGGTCATACAAACCTGTACTCAGGCCTTTCAAATCAAAGGTGGCCCAGGCCTCGGTCTCGCTCACCCAATAGATCTTTTTCGCCGCTTTCTCTGTTCCATTGGGCGCAATGAGACTGAATTGATCCTGGGGAGAAAAGTTTTGACCTGTAATCACCAGCGTCCTTTCCCCCTGGTTACTGCCGGAGGCCCCCTGGGGTAAGGCCCGGATTACCGGCGTCGTAGTACTATCTAGGATGGTTAAGGTAGCGCTATTCTGCTGACCGATACTGGCCCCTTGGCTCGGATTGACCAACAACAGATTGACCGTTTCATCCGGTTCCGCAATGTTGTCTTTAACAATCGGAATAGAAACGGTTTTCGAGAGTTCCCCATCGGCCAGAAGGACGGTAATCAAGGCCCCGTTATAGTCGGCGGGGGCTTTGGCCGTACCATTACTCAAAGCCACAGAAACACTCACCTCTCCCTCACTGCCTTGGGTTCGTAGAACCGTGACTGCCGCAACGGCTGTTCCATCTTCAAGCACACTAAATTGGGGCGCACTGAATTCAAGCACACTGGGCTTAAAGACCGCTGGAATGTAGCTAAAGGCGGCGGAATTAAGGTTAAGACCTGTAATGTTCCGAAAGACACTAATCAATTCATCGGGTTCATTACCGGGTTTATCTAGAAAGAGTTGCGTGTTATTCAGGTCAACTTGCAGGCGGTAGCGATTGGCGGTTCCCCGCAGTTGTACGACATCGCCTTCCGTGGGATTAAAGTCAGCAATATCTGCGTAGTCATTCGTTCCATTACTATTCGGATTGCGGTCATCGTAGTAGTAAACATTGGCATCCCCCAAGACAAAACGGTCGGCTCCTGGCCCTCCGAGTTGGTAATCCACTTCTCCAAAGCCCGGATTGAGGGTGTTCGGATTAACCCCAACTAAACTATCGTTACCAGCTCCCCCAAAAAGTTGGTCTCGACCGGCCCCACCCTGAAGACTATCGTCGTCATCTCCTCCCGATAGGCCATCATCGCCACTACCACCTATCAAGGTATCATTGCCAGCTTTACCCTCTAGCTGGGCGTACAGGGCCGCTGAAGCATCTATCTTGTCATCACCGCCCTCGGCATTACCAAAGAAAAAGAGTTGTTCAATTTCCTTAATCGTGCCACCGGTGGATGTCGTTCCTCCATTGATATTGTTGTAGGTTACTGTGATGCCAGCTAGGGTTCCGTAGAGGTCTAGGCGGTCATTCCCTGGCCCGCCAATAAAGACATCGGCCTCAGGGACTTCTCGGAAGTAATCATTACCGGCTCCACCATCCAGGCTATCGTTACCAGCCCCCCCAAAGAGTTGGTCGTCTCCAGCTCCCCCGAAAATACTGTCATTGCCTTCTCCTCCCGTGATATTGTCGGCACCAGTACCGCCAATAAGGGTATCATTGCCCGCTCCCCCGTCTAATTGAGCGTACAAGGCCGCAGAGACATCCACCTTGTCATCACCGCCCTCAGCATTACCAAAGAAAAAGAGTTGTTCAATTTCCTTAATCGTGCCACCCGTGGACGTCGTTCCCCCATTGATATTGTTGTAGGTAATCGTGATGCCAGCCAGGGGGGCATAGATATCTAGGCGGTCATTACCCGGCCCACCGATAAAGACATCGGCCTCGGGCACTTCTCGGAAATAGTCGTCCCCCGTTCCCCCATCCAGGGTATCGTTACCAGCCCCCCCAAAGAGTTGGTCGGCTCCGCCCCCCCCAAGAATACTGTCATTACCATTTCCCCCAACCAGATTATCGGCACCAGTACCGCCAATAAGGGTATCATTGCCCGCTCCCCCGTCTAATTGAGCGTACAAGGCCCCAGATGCATCAACATAGTCATTCCCCCCATCGGCACTGCCAAAGAAAAAGAGTTGTTCGATTTCCTTAATCGTGCCACCGGTGGAAATTGTGCCCCCACTGGGATTTTGATAGATCACAGTGATACCAGCGGCAGTCCCATAGAGGTCTAGGCGGTCATTCCCCGGCCCACCAATAAAGACATCGGCCTCGGGCACTTCTCGAAAGTAGTCATCTCCCGTTCCCCCATCAAGGGTGTCATTCCCCGCTTCGCCGTAGAGTTGGTCGGCTCCAGAACCGCCCAGAATGCTGTCATTCCCCTCCCGGCCAAACAACGCATCGTCACCACCACCACCACTGATGAAGTCGTTATTCGGTGTGCCGATAAAATTGTTACTCTCATCACCGCCAATAAAGTCTTGCTTTTCGACGACAACGCTATCACCGTCCACAAAAATTAGACCCTGATCCTGCTCCGTTTGCAGGAGAGCCAGACTTTCGCTGGATAACGGAGAACCCTGCACCATAGCCGCAAAGATGGCCCCTTCATCCCCTGGGCTATCCTGCTCATTTAAAATACTGTCAATTTGATGACCGATTTCTTCCAATAATAAATTGACCAAGGATGATACGACACCCGAGGCCACAACCTGATTTAAATAGGTACTAGAGATATAAATTCGATTGGTTTGGGTTGAAAAAGCGCCATTGGCGGTACCCAATATCTCTGCGGATACAACTTCTATCGGTGGAAGGAGGCTAAAATCCCCTGCTAACCAGGCCTGACGGAGTCCTTCACTGGCGGTTTCTCCAAAAATTAGAGCCATGATGGCTGAAAAATCGGGGGATTGAGCAAAAACGGTCAGCGATGCTTCTGCCTCCACCAAAGCCTGATTCAATAAATCTAACGTAGGAGATTCAAGACTACTATCAAACTCCATCCCCAGACTGGGATTGCCAAAACAAAATAGAGTAGTCATATAGCAGCATAATAAAAAGTGTAAAGAGCTTGCTACAAAAAACTTTGCAACAACACCATCCTAATAGCTTCTATCAAAAACTAGAAAATATTTTGATGTTAATAAATATAAAGTAACAAATAAAGCATTTGAGTCTAAGCACGATTTTAGGGCTTTTGTTCGTGCTTAGTCAGACCCACTAAATCAACCTTATTATCGTCACAAACTAGTGTTATTCACAAAACTCGCCAGGGCCATTTCAGCAGCGTACAAAGAAGCGCTGGTATCCCCAAAAGGAGCCAACCAATTGCGACCAAAGACCTCATTACTGGGGCCAGAGGTTGCCTGGCGTTCTAAAGGTGTATCAATGGCATTGCTGATTAAATCGGCACTCGCTATCTTATTGCGGATAACTGTGAGATCCTGATTGTCACCTGGCTTGTTCCCATTGGAGGCCCCCAGGGCCACCGCCAGGGCAAAATTCACCGGCGTGACTTGGTTTCGATCCAACAGGCCTGTCCAGAAGTCCCAACCGCCTTGTTCTGGATCTCGATTAAAAGCCAAGTTATAGACTTTTCTGACCTTTTCTCGGTTATTTAAAGCCCCATAGAGACGGTCGGCCTCACTGCCCGTCCCAAAGCTATTGGCTAGGGTTTCAAACCCAGGACTCCCAAAAACTACCTGCTGAGAACCGAAAACCTGATTCCAAAAGGCTAGGCCACCGGGATCACCAGGCCGACCATAGTAGGCGACGTAGGCAATCTGAACGGTTCCCCCTGTCAACACCAAGGGATTGGTGGGAGTATCATCCTGTTCAATAGTGCCAACGGCCTGGTTGTTGGACAAGACAGCGCCTACGGGATTGCTCAGGTTCACCACGAAGGTTTCGCTGTTTTCATCTAGAGTGTCTCCAATAATCGGCACATTAATTTGACCCGTAAGTTGGCCCGCGGGAATAGTCAAAGTTCCTTGGGAAGTCGTGTAGTCAGCAGAATTAGTGGGAGTAGCGATATTGCTAGGGGTAGCGGTATGGCCAGTAGGAGTCGCAGTGGCAAAGTTGACGCTGACCGGTTGCGTGCTGACCTGGGAAAGCGTAACGGTGAAAGTTAAATTTTTAGTACCATTATTGCCTTCCCGAATAGTCTTATCTTGAATACTGAGATTGGGTAAAGAAGAGGTCGTTACTCGAAAAGTATCTTCTACAAATTCACCAAAAAGATTGGTTGCTCGTAGGGTGATGTCTGCGTTGCCGATCTGACCGGGTTGATAGTCTAAGATTAATTGCTGGCCCTCTAGGCGGGCATTCACTACCAAAGGATTAGTGTTATTAGTAATGCTAAACGTCAAGTCAGGCTGTTGGCTTACACTAATGCTACTAAAACGAACTAGGTTATTTGCACTAACAGACTGACCAGAAACATAGTTAATCAAGGGTAAGTTAGGAAATGAGGAGCCAGCATTGTAAGTTGTAACACTAGCAATGGCATCCATGGTGGCTAAATCATTGACACTTAAAACTTGACCGAAAGCAGTAAATCCACCATTTTGATTGTCAAGATTACTAGAATTATTATTCAAATTAAAGAACCATTCATTGGTGGCAGAATTCGGTCCACCGCCGGGAATTGGGTTGCCTTGGCTATCTGTCGCTGGAATTTTTGCCATAGCAATCGTACCGCGCGTATTAGACCGGAGTGGACTAAATTCATTCACAACGGGAGGATTACTAGGAATATCCGTTAGAGGGGGAAAGTTTTCGGTGCTATATCCCCCACCTTGAACGATAAAACTAGGAATAGAGCGATGAATAATGGTGTTGGTGTAGCGGCCTTGATCGATGTAAGTCTGGAAGTTTTGAACCGTTAGGGGGGCTCCACTGCCAACTTGATCAAACAAAACAACATTAATTTCCCCATTGCCAAGGGTGCTATTGGCCAATTGGAAACGAGCAATTTTTCCCGTTGTTCTGGGATCATCAAAGTAGGTCTTTAGATTTAGCTGGGTGTCCGGTGCATCCGCTGAAACGAAAAAATCGTTGATCGGTGTAGCCTGAATTAAAGACTCAACAATATTGGTGACATTAATTGTTAATGTTTTTTCATAAAAAAGCCCATTTTGATCAGTAACCCGAACACGAATGCTACGGGTCTTTTGAGCTTCATAATCAAAAATACTATTGCTACGAAGTTGATTATTGGAAATCGTAAATAGGTTATTATCTGCTCCTCCGTCTCCTGACACAAGGCTATAGGTAAAGACGCTTCCTGAATTAGCCCCTGGAACTGAAAAGGTACCAATCAGGGCTCCTCTGGCCTGATTCTCACTGATATTACTATTACTGAGGAGAATGTCATTCGGGGTTTGATTAACGGTAATTTCGTTTTGTTGAGTACTCATTTATTGTTGATGGTGACAACTAATACATTAAGGCTAAAATCTAAACAGACAACCAAGACCTGTTGAAGGTAAATAGTGTAATGATGCTCCCCGAACCCCTCATAAATTAACACAGGGCCTCTCAAGAATCCAAGGCCTTAGGATACATTGGGCTATGCTTTAAACTAAGGTTCCGCTGCAGCTAGAACCTGCACCCGCCGTACATCCGAAGCAATAGGGAGCGGTTTGAATCTCCGAGACCAAGTCTAGGGAGTTGGCTGCTAAGAGGTGGGCAACGGCAAGAGCCTGGCCTGGGGCCGTTTGAGCCGGCAGGGAGGCCATTTGATTAAAATCGCAGTCGTAGATATGGCCCCGATAATCAATCGATAATTGCTGGCGACACATCAATTGAGGAACCGTTGCGGGATTAAAATGATCGGCTAAAAATTGTAGGTAGGGCTGATAGAGTTGGCGGTGTTCCAGTTGGAATTGAGTCCGGCCCAGAGGCAAATTGGTAATCGTTAGTAGGTTATTAAACTGAATGTCAAACTGTTGTCCTAAAAACCGTTTGTAGTCTTGTTCTAGACTCATCTGGGGAGGCGGCAAAATAAAGCATTGGCCCTGAGGAACGGGAGGATTATAAACCAGATCTAGCCGGAGTCGAGGGTCTTGGCCATAGCCGAGGCGATTGAGCCATTGCAAGGCCTGAATGGAGCGTTCAAAAACCCCCTGGCCGCGCATCCTATCAACATTGTCTGCTAGATAGCAAGGCAGAGAAGCCACAATATGAACTTGCTGTTGAGCACAGTATTCTGGTACATCTCCAAAACTATCCTCAAAGTAAATCGTCAAATTAGAGCGAACAATGACCTGTTTTTGATGGTTTCGAGCTGCTTCCACCAGGGGTTTAAAACCATAGAGCATTTCCGGCGCACCACCGGTCAAATCCACCGTTTGAATCTGGGGAAAACGCTCAATGAGTTCAATGAGTTGCCGACAAACATCCGGTGTTAATTCCTCGGTACGATGAGGGCTGGCCTCGACGTGGCAATGATGACAGGCCAGATTACAGCGCCGACCCAGGTTAATTTGCAGGGTTGAAATGGGTTGTTTGGTGAGGGGCCGGGCTAAGCATTGTTGAAAGGCGGCTTCGGAGATGAGTGGCTCGGTATAGGCCATGGTTAACAACAGCCTCCGCCACTGTAGTGCCAGGTAGAATCCGTCACCCAAACCGACTGGGGATAGGCCAGGGCCAATTTTTGGGCGGTTTTGTCACACACGGTCGCGGGAACGCCCCTCGATAAAATATGGCCGGCTTGGTCATCTAAAAATTCCGATTCACCGTGATAAATAGCCGTTTTTCCCGTAAAGACACAGGCCCCATCCGCGGGCACGGGAACTTTAATGGCCACGGAATCTAAACTTTCTAGCAAAAGCGGTTCCGAGAGTTGGTATTGTTGGCAATCCAGAAGACGGTAGGGACGACGGGCCCGGATTTCAATCTGGCCAAAACCGACGGCGATCAGTTGGTGGATGTAGTTGTCGTAGGTTAGGGCCCCGGATAGACACATGGCCCGGAGACGTTCATCCTGTTGGAGGTGCTCAGGAATGGGTCGGGCGGCAATGGGGTCACTCATCAGGAGACGGCCCTGGGGTTTCAACACTCGAAAAGCCTCCCGTAAGGCCCGCTGGAGATCCGTCGGGGTAAAGATATTAAATAAACAATTTTGGGCCACCACATCTACCGAGGCATCGGGGACAGGTAACTGAAAAGCATCTCCTGCCCGGAGTTCCACAAAACTGCGCTCAAACCAAGGATTTTCCGCCTCGGCTAAGCTCAGGTTTCGCGCCGCCGCCACCCGCATTTCCGCCACCGGATCGACCGCAATGATGGCCCCTGGGCGACGGGAAAAGTAGGCAAATTGCAGGGCCTCTAGGCCGCCCCCAACCCCCACGTAAAGCACCGTCGGGGCCTGGCCCAATTCATTGGCATGAACCGTCGTGCCACAGCCGTAGTTCATCTCAGCCATAATCGCTGGAATCTTAAGGCCCGGCAGTTGCAAAGGACTACTCTGCACACAACACAAGCCCACCTCAGGGGTCTGGGCAACCGCTTGATAAAATTGGGCGGTGGTTTCTAGATAGGTCATCGAAGGTTGGTAATAAAATTCGCTTGTTTTATCCTGGCACGAAGCTCTCGCCAAGGAAAGTTAGGTCAGTCAAGAAATCACCCAGGATGTAATCCCATTACGTTCTACCGGCACGCTTGGTTTCAACGGCGAACTCAAAACCTTCCAGACAACTGAGAAACTGTCAAAACGGCTAGGGCGCTAGTCTGTCAGCAGATTAGGCTAAAAAGTAGCGACTCTTCAGCCGATAAGACGCAACTCAATGGCCGTTAGACCAACCGAACTCCATGCTTCCTTCCACCTTAGCTCTCCATCCTGAACTTCAACGCTACCGCGTGTCTCCTTGGCTCATGGGACTGATATACCCCCTAGGGGCTCGGATCTTGATTCCCTTCTATTTTGGCAAAATTATCATTCATGGCCAGGAACATATTCCTCGCTCTGGGCCGGTGATTGTGGCCCCGACTCACCGCTCCCGTTGGGATGCGTTGCTCATTTCCCTTGCCGTGGGGCGTCGGGCCAGTGGGCGAGACCTCCGCTTTATGGTAACCGCGACGGAGGTACAGGGCCTGCAGGGATGGTTTATCCGGCGCTTGGGGGGATTTCCCATTGATCTCAAACGGCTCGAATCCAGTAGCTTGCGCTACAGTGTGGCTCTGCTCAAGGCCGGGGAAATGCTGGTGATTTTTCCCGAGGGGGGCATCTTTCACGATGACCACATTCATCCCCTTAAGCGAGGTGTTGGTCGTATTGCCCTGGAGGTCGAACATCAATTGCCAGGCAGTCAGGTTTCGATCCTGCCAGTCTCCCTCCGCTACAGTCGGCCCTATCCCACTTGGGGAACGAAGGTCGAAATTCACATTGGCGAACCCCTGCGGGTGGACACTTACGATCTCAAAACGATGAAGGCCAGTTCAGAAAAATTAACCCAAGACCTCCAGGCTCGCCTCCAGGCCCTCCAGCCCGTCCCCGTAACTGAGATGGTTCAGATCGGCCAATAGGATTGACTTGATGAACTTCCATTTCTAAGACAAGGCAGTATAGTTAGTTGAGTGAGTAGCTCAAAAATTCGTAACCCTATGACCTACTGCCTCGGTATCGTCAACCGTTTTGGGATTGTGATGGCGGCGGACTCGCGCACCAATGCGGGGGTCGATTATATTTCCGCCTATAAAAAGCTTTTCGATTTTTCGATTCCCGGTGAGCGCGTTATTCTCCTCTGTACCTCTGGTAATCTCTCCATTACCCAGGGTGTGCTCGCTAAATTACGGCGGGATATTCAACAAGAAGAGGAAGTGAATTTACACACCCTGCCCAGTCTGTACGATATTGCCAACTATATTGGTAACCAAAGCCGGGCCATTCAAGACCAAGACCGAGCCTGGCTAGAGCGGGACAAGATCGATTTTCAGTGCAGTTTTTTGCTGGGGGGCCAGTTACCAGGAGAAGACCCCCAACTTTACCTGATTTATCCCCAAGGGAACTTCATTCAAGCCACCAAGGAAACGCCATTTTTGCAAATTGGCGAAACGAAGTACGGCAAGCCGATTCTTGACCGCACCATTACGGGCGATACCCCCCTCGAAGCCGTGGCCAAATGCGCCCTCTTGTCCATTGACTCAACCATGAAGTCGAATATTTCCGTGGGCCCGCCGATTAATTTAGTGATGTATAAGGCTAATAGCTTTGCCATGCACCATACCCTCCAATTACGCTTGGGGGCCCCCTACTTGGCCAAAATTCGTCGCTATTGGGAGGCCTCTCTCCGCCAGGCTTTTGAGGCCATTCCCGATATTGAATGGGAGCACGACCTAACGGATTCCCAAGAAGACATTTTCATTGATTAAGCCCCCAGCTAGAATAAACAAAAATTGCCAAGGCCCCATGATCTATCTCGATTCTGCGCTGGTGGAGCAGGCCCGTCAGCTTACCACTCTCCCTTGGGTAAAGGGCATCACCACCAATCCCACGCTCCTGGCCCAGAGTCCCCTTTCCCCCACAGAAACCCTGCAACAGTTGGCCCACCTCAGTCCAGGTGAACTTTATTATCAACTGCTCAGTGTTGACTACGAGGCCATGTTGAGGGAAGGGAAACAGGCCTATGAATTGATTGGCGAAAAGACTGTCCTCAAAATTCCCGCCACAGAAAGGGGTTTTCGAGTGGTCACGGCCCTCTCGCCCCAGATTACTTGCTCGGTGACAGCTATCTACCATCCCATCCAGGCCGCCATTGCCGCTGAAGCCGGGGCCAAATATGCCATTGCCTACGTCAATCGGGCCACCCGGTTATTGGGGGATGGCCTAGCGTTGGTGCGAGAGATGGCCCAGGTGCTACGAGGAAGTTCTACGGAAATCCTGGCGGCCAGTTTAAAAAATCCTAGCGAAGCGGCCCAGGCCCTCCAGGCCGGTGCCGATCATTTAACGGTTCCCTTCGAGCTACTCCAGGCTATGACCAGCCATCCTCTCTCCGAAGAGACTGTACAGGCCTTTAACCAAGGAGGCCGGGGAATCCTCTAAGCCTATGCGTTTTGAACAACAAATTGAAATCCAAGCCAGTGCCACGGCGGTGGAACAATGCTTCACCGATTTAGACCTGATGCACCGTTGGCTTAATCCGGCCCTGCGCTGTGAACCCGTTGGGGAATGGTCAACAACCGTCGGCAGTCGTAGTCGCTTTATTCTCCAGGTTCCCCTCTTAAAACCCAGTCTGCGCAATACGGTGATTCAACGGGAACCCGGCCTGGTGGTCTGGGAATTTCGGGGCTTTTTCCAGGGCCAAGACCGTTGGGAATGTCGTCCGACGGCCCAGGGAACCTTATTAATTAATTGCTTTGAATTCACCATTCCCAATCCACTCGTCAGCTTTGGCTTTCAGTTATTCGCTGCTCGTTGGACAAGTCGGGATATGCAGGCCCAGTTGCGTCGCTTGAAACAGGTGGCCGAGGCTTACTACCAGCAAGATAGTTTTTGAGCCAGAAGGCAAAGGTTTTCTTAAGGATTCAAAGTATTTTAACCAATGGCGATAGGTCTAATGTCGAAGTTAGTTATTACCCTATATGATCTTTAATATATTCTTGAGTCAAGAAAAACGATGTACGTTTTAATCGGCGGTGCTGGCATGATGGGACTGGGCTTAGCCCAACAGCTCTTAGACCTAGGACACACCGTTGCCAGCATTGATATTGACCCCTTGGCCTGTCGGTTTGCCCGCGAAAAGATTGGTGTGATGGCCTTTGAAGGCAGTGCAGTTAGCACAACGGTGCTGATCGAGGCTGGAATTCGACAGGCAAATGCTGTGGTCGCCGCCTTGAGGGACGATGCCCTGAATCTGGCCCTGGTCACCTTGTCGAGAAGCTATGGGATTTCCCATATTGTAGTTCGTATGTGCGATCGAGAATTTCTGGATGCGTATCGTCTGGCTGGTGCGAGTCATATCATTAGCACCATCGATTTAGCCGTTGCCACCATGGCCAATGCGATTGAATATCCTGAAGTTGAATCCATGATGCACTTTGAGCAAGGCCAGGTCGAAGTCCTAAAATTACCTGTCCCGGATAATTGTTATGTGGCAGGACGTACCGTGGCCCAAATTGCTCAAGATACTAACTTTCCGACGGGTTCTCTGATTATTGGCTATCAGTGTCACGCCCATGCCAGTTTAGAGATTCCGAATGGTAATACTATTCTGGAAGCCGGCTCAACTATTCTAGTCGTCACTCGTCCAGAATTTGTCAAACCAATGATCGATTACCTCGGTATTCGTGTTAATCATCGTCCAACGATAGCAGTCTCTCATCCAAATCCTTGAGGTAGGATTCCACTAAATCCTCTGGAACAATGCGCTTACGAAGCGCATGACTGACGGCACCTTTTTCAGCCAGAAAGAGTTGTCGTCGAATGCCGTCTAAATGACTGTGATTACTTTTCCCTTGTCCGGCTCTAGACTGGTTATAGGCCTCCCGCAAAACCCGTTCCGACACGGCGACTTTTGCTTGATAAGCAGCCCAAAGTTCTTCGTAAACCGCTTTGGATAATACGCCGGACTTGAGTAAATTGACTAATTCATCTTGCGCCGCTTTTGAGGCAATCAACTGAATCTGCAACTTGCCAATTTCCTGAGTTACAGCTGAAACATGACTAATCTTGAGTTGCTTAATTAGCCAGGGTAAGGCTAATCCTTGGATGACTAAAGAAAATAAAACCGCTCCAAATACCAGCTCGATAATGAACCCTCTTCCTGTTAGGGTTAACGGAATGGAAACGGCTAGGGCCATGGAGAGGGAGCCTTTAATATTACCCAAAACCAGAACATGCTGCCAGCGGAGAGGAATCGGACGATCAATCCAACGGAGTCCTGTTAATAACAAATATACGGAAAGAACCCGTCCCAATTGATAGGCTAAAATGACCAATAAAATAGAGGGTAAAGCTTGCCATAGTGTCAGGGGTTTAATTTCAATACCAATGAGTAGAAAAATAAATGTGTTGACGCTAAAGCTAGCATACTGCCAAAAACTGATTAGGGTAATCCGATCGGAAGCGGATGCACTACGAGGTAGGCCTAAATTGCCAAACACAAGGCCAGCAATAACGACGGCGACGGCCCCAGATACTCCCAAAAATTGCCCGATTTGAAAGGTGCCTAGGGCCAGGGCCACTGTCAGCAATAGACTACTTAAGGGATCTTGCAAGCGCACAAAGATAGGCAGACAAAGATAGCCTAAAATACCTCCCACTAGCCCACCACCAACCGCAACAACCAGTAACTCCTTAATGCCTTGAGCTGCGGTGATGGCACCCGTTGCATAAATCCCCAACAGTAAATTAAAGGAGACGAGGGCCGCTGCGTCATTAAAAAGTGTTTCACCCTCCACAATGGTCGATAATCGGGAGGGGACGCGAATCTCCTTAAAGACCGCAATCATTGAGACCGTATCGGTATTAGCTAAAATAACGCCCACGAGTAAGGCCGGAATCCAATCTAGCCCGAGTCCGAATTTTATTAGAACGGCAATAATCGCTGACGATAAGACCGCACCAGGGCCCGCCAGAATTGCAATGGGTTTAAAGGTGCTACGAAGGCGGCTAATATCCGTATTAATGGCCGCTTCAAAAATGAGAATTGGCAGAAAAAGATTGAGCACCAAGGAGGGATCTAATCCAATCTGACGCGATAATAGATTGGTAATGGGTAATCCGGCTAACACTAATCCCGTCACGTAGGGAATGCGTAATCGCTGGGTCACGAGCGCAACGACAGTGGCGGCCAGCAGCAAAATAATTAAAATTGTAACCAGGTCAGGAATGCTGACAGTGATTTGACTGTTCTCGGTCGCGTTGCTATTCAGGGGAGTTTGTTGTGCGAAAAGCCAGACTAGCAATAATTTACCCTCCTTAGGCGGCAAGCGCTAACTTTATAATGGCTAAGGTCTTTAGAAATCTTAACCATGGCCCGTATCAACGACAATTACCTCAAACTCAAAGCTGGCTATCTTTTCCCGGAAATTGCCCGCCGGGTGAATGCCTTTGCTGAAGCCAATCCCAAGGCGAACATTATTCGTCTAGGCATTGGCGACGTGACAGAACCCCTTCCCGAAGCTTGCCGTCAGGCCATGATTCAAGCCGTCCAGGACATGGGGGAACGGAGTCGCTTTAAAGGTTATGGCCCAGAGCAGGGTTACGCTTGGTTACGGGAAAAAATTGCCCAGCACGATTTTCAAGCCCGAGGCTGTGCCATTGATGCCTCGGAAATTTTTATCTCCGATGGCTCCAAGTGCGATACCGGCAATATCCTTGATATTTTTGGCAAGGATAATAAAATTGCAGTCACTGACCCCGTTTATCCCGTTTATGTGGATACGAACGTCATGGCCGGCAATACAGGTGACGCCAACGACCGGGGTGAATACGATGGCCTAGTGTATTTACCAATCACGGCAGAAAATAACTTCACGGCCCAGATTCCCAACGAGAAGGTGGATCTGATTTACCTCTGTTTTCCCAATAATCCTACCGGGGCCACCGCCACCAAGGCCCATCTCCAGGATTGGGTGAACTACGCCAAGGCCCATGGTTCCATCATCTTTTTTGATGCCGCCTACGAGGCCTTTATCACCGATCCAGAACTGCCCCACTCCATCTACGAAATCGAAGGGGCTCGGGATTGTGCCATTGAGTTTCGCTCCTTTTCCAAAAATGCTGGTTTTACTGGTACCCGCTGTGCTTTAACCGTTGTACCAAAAACCTTAAAGGCCAAGGCTCAGGATGGTTCAGAGGTTGAACTCTGGAAACTATGGAATCGTCGCCAGTCCACCAAATTTAATGGCGTATCCTACATTGTTCAGCGGGGGGCAGAAGCGGTCTATTCCCCCGAGGGCCAAGCCCAAGTCCAGGGCCTGATTAAGTTTTACTTAGAGAATGCCACGATTATCCGCGAACAACTCAGTGCCGCTGGCCTAACGATCTATGGCGGGATTAATGCGCCCTACGTCTGGGTCAAAACCCCCGAGGGCCTGTCGAGTTGGGACTTCTTTGACCAGCTCCTCGAAAAAGTCAATGTGGTTGGGACACCAGGATCGGGCTTTGGGGCCGCTGGAGAAGGCTATTTCCGCATCTCAGCCTTCAACAGTCGGGAAAACGTCGAGGAAGCAATGCGACGAATCACGGCGAAATTCAGCTTAACGTAAAGCTTGGGCTAGTTTGGTGACGAAATACACTGCTGGGCCTATCGTCAGAAATCTATGATTGGATGCTCATATTTTGTTTGAGGGTCTATGCATGGTCAAGGATAGTGCATCTCAGTTGCTCAGTCCGTCCTTAGAGCAGATGTTATCAGGGAACGCTTCTAGCCCTGGGGTTTGCCAAAGTTGCGGTGACTACCATCTCACAGAGGATCACTGGCAGTACATGGCGGATATGCCCCAGGATCCCATTGATTTAGTAAGTGACCTGGTAAAAATGGGTCTCTACAGCACCGAGGCCCTAGATTTAGCGGATCTGATGGTCCACCAAGAGTTACGAGAGGCCCTGTTTGTCGATCAAATGGCCGGCGATAATCCCGACCTGCGGGGCCTCTACGAAGATCTGATCAACGAGGCTGGGGGACTGGATGCGGCCTTTACAGCTGCCTTTGGCCCCCAAGCGGCAGAGTTCTTTAACACCACTGTCAAACGCGGCCCCTTTACCCGTCGTAAGTTTCTCAAGCAAGTGGCTGTCGCTGGCGGTATTTTGGCCCTGGGGTTCTCCACCCAAAATGCCCTTGGCCAGAGCAAAAATCCCAGTGGGCCGCCGGAAAAGAAAAAGCTACGGATTGGGTTTATTCCCATCACCTGTGCCACTCCCATCCTCATGTCCGACCCCCTGGGCTTCTATAAAAAGTATGGCCTAGATGTTGATCTGGTTAAAATGCCGAGCTGGGCAGCCGTCAGGGATTCCGCCATTGCAGGGGAATTGGATGCCTACCACATGCTCTCCCCGATGCCCATTTCTATCACCCTTGGCCTGGGGTCGGCGGCCTTTCCCATCCGTCTAGCTAGCATCGAAAATATTAATGGCCAGGCCATTACCGTGGCCATGAAGCACAAAGACAAAGTAAAAGGGCCCAAAGACTTTAAAGGCTTCCGCATTGGGGTTCCTTTCCCCTACTCCATGCACAATCTCCTACTCCGTTACTATTTGGCCACCGGCGGCATTGACCCCGATAAGGATGTCAAAATCAGCGCCGTCCCCCCACCAGACAGTGTGGCCAAGCTCTCCGTCGGTGATTTAGATGCCATGCTGATGCCCGACCCCTTTAATCAACGAGCGGTCTTTCAAAAGGTCGGTTTTATCCACATGCTGACTAAAGACCTCTGGAATGGCCACCCCTGCTGTGCCTTTGCGGCTAGTAAAAAATGGATTGACCAGTATCCCAACAGCTTCCGTGCCGTCAATAAGGCCATTATCGATGGCTGTGGCTACGCCAAAAATGCCGTCAATCGCACCCGGATTGCTAAGGCGATCTCCTCCCGCGAATATCTAAACCAGCCGGAACCGGTGGTGGCCGCTGTCCTGACCGGCAAATTTGAGAATGGCCTGGGCCAAACCCTGAATGTCCCTGACCGGATTAGCTTTGATCCCTATCCCTGGCATAGCTTTGCCTACTGGATTACCTCTCAGATGGTGCGCTGGAGCCTACTGCCGGCCCAACAGGCAAAATACGCCGACATTGCCAAGCAGGTCTTTATGGATGATGTGGCCCGGCAACTGGCCAAGGAAGTGGGTCAAAATCCTCCCACCAAGGAATTGCGGGTTGAAAAACTGAAGTACGACACCTTCAATCCGGCCAATCCCGCCGCCTACATCGCGGCCCAACGCAAAAAATATGGTGAGTAGTCATGGCGACTAAAAGTATTTGGCGTCGGCACGAAAATCTCTGGGCTGTTCTACTCTCCCTCCTGTTGTTAGCGTTGTTGTTAATCCTTTGGGAATGGGGCTATCAGGCCAAAATTTTTGCCGAATTGATGCCCTCGGCCACCGACACCCTTAAGGAGGTCTGGTTTTGGTTATCCAATCCTTTCTACGATAAAGGGCCTAACGATAAAGGTATTGGGATTCAGCTTTTGGTGAGCCTCCGGCGGGTTGCCATTGGCTTTACCATCGGCAGTGTGATTGCCATTCCCCTGGGTTTTTTAATTGGCCTGAATCCCATTGTCTCCAAGGCCATCGATCCCTTTATCCAATTACTAAAGCCCGTTTCCCCCCTGGCCTGGCTCCCCCTGGGCCTGGGATTGCTCAAAAGCTCGGAAATCACGGCTTTGTTCGTCATTGCCATTACCAGTGTCTGGCCAACCCTGATCAATACCAAGTTTGGGGTCAGTAACGTCGATCCAATGTATTTGGATGTGGCCCGTACCCTTGGGGCCTCTCCCTGGCGCACGATGACCAAAGTTATCTTGCCCGCCGCCGCCCCTAATATTATTGCGGGCCTCCGCATTAGCATCGGTATTGCTTGGCTGGTGATTGTTGCGGCGGAAATTCTGGTCGGAGGCACCGGCATTGGCTATTTCATCTGGAATGAATGGAACAACCTCAAAATCACGAGCATTATCACCGCCATTATTGTGGTGGGCTTGGTGGGCCTTCTGCTAGACCGGCTGTTTGGTTTGTTACAACAATGGGTCTCCTTTGGCAGAACCACCTAATCTCTTTTGTTATCGCTAACCCCTAGGGAGGCTCTGCCCCTTGATGACGCAATCTCCACTACTTCATGACGGGAATGGGTTGGCTATCCCCAAGGCCCATCTTTCTCTGCGCAATATTGCCATGGTCTACGAGGGCCAATCGGGATTTCTCGACCAAATCGTTCGACGCAAACCCAAACGCAGTCGCTATGTGGCCCTCCAAGAGATTAGCCTTGAGATTGAGCGCAATACTTTTGTCTCAATCATTGGCCCTTCTGGCTGTGGCAAATCAACACTTCTCAATATCATTGCGGGCTTGGCGGAACCCTCCGAGGGGGCCGTCACCCTCAACGGGAAATTAATTACCGCTCCGGGCCCAGACCGGGGCATTGTTTTCCAGAACTATGCCCTGCTTCCCTGGCTGACGGTCTCGGAAAATCTTCATTTTGCCATCGAAACGGTCTACCCCAAAATGCCCAAATTTGAACGGGGTGTTTTAGTCTACGAGCATCTCAAGTTGGTGGGCCTGGATGGAGCAGAACGCAAGTATCCCCATGAATTATCGGGCGGCATGAAACAGCGTGTCGGGATTGCGCGGGCCTTGGCCATCGATCCCGAAATTCTCTTGATGGATGAACCCTTTGGGGCCCTAGATGCCCTGACGCGGGGATTTCTTCAAGATGAAGTGTCTCGCATTTGGGAAGAAAAGAAAAAAACCGTGGTCATGATCACCCACAGTATCGAGGAGGCCCTGCTCCTCTCCGACCGCATTGTGATGATGACGCGGGGGCCCGCCGCTCAAATTGCGGAGGTGTTAACGGTGCCCTTTCCCCGGCCCCGCCATCGCGATACCCTAGACCAGCAGGCGGGTTACCACGACCTCAAGGCCCGCATGGAACAACATCTTTCCCAGGAGACCCGCGCCGTGGAAGAGGCCCGCATTCGCCTATCCAGCTAGGCCTGTCTCTTCGTGCAACGGTCACGAAAGCCCATTTATCCCATCTTTGTAATTAAGTATCAAGGAATTCTATGACGACCCTACCTGAGTTCACCCAAACGCTCCTTGCCGCCAAAAAAGCTAAGGGCCTGACCTTCGCTGACCTAGAAAAGATCCTCGGCCAAGATGAAGTTTGGATCGCGGCCCTGTTCTATGGCCAGGCCAGTGCCACCCCGGCAGAGGCCGAAAAAATTGCCGAGGCCCTGGGTCTCGACCCAGCGGTGACGGCGCCCCTAATGGCCTGCCCGACCAAAGGCCTTGGCCCTGTGGTTCCCACCGACCCCCTCATCTACCGCTTCTACGAAATCATGCAAGTCTATGGGATGCCAGTCAAAGAAGTGATTCACGAAAAATTTGGCGACGGCATCATGAGTGCTATTGATTTCACCCTGGAGGTAGATAAGGTGGAAGACCCCAAAGGCGACCGGGTCAAAGTGACTATGTGTGGTAAGTTCTTACCCTACAAAAAATGGTAAGAGTTTAATTGTTGCGAGTTTCCCCCCTGGGTCTGATTGGGTATCAAGGCTAGGGGGCATTTTTTTGAAAAGACAGGAACTATCGCTCCCAACGAAACTTGCGTTCCGCTTCGGAGATGGGCAGATCACAGAAATCCTCAAAGCTAAGGTAATTGCTCACCAAATATATACCGGCAAGTCTCCCAGTATTGAGGGATCTAAGAGGCTTGGGGAAGGGAGTTTTTTCCTGGCAATCGCCCTACAAGCTAATGATGGTACTGAGCAAATTTGGCCATAAAGCGCCGGTCTAGCCAGTCTTTCCAACGCCAGGCCAGGGCCGAATGCCAGGCCCAGGGCCCCCAGGAGGCCAGGGCCGTTTGTTGGCCGGTACCCAAGAGACTGAGATAACGCTTTTGGGGAATATAAGGCTTTAAGGGTTGGTGTAGACAATAGCGACGCAAATTCTCGAACAAGGGCCGGCCCTGACGCACAGCAAACACCCCGGCTTTGGGACAGGGATGGGGGGTGAGGCTAGCAATGTCGCCACTGGCAAAAATGAAGGAATGGGACAGGCTTTGCAGAGTCGGACCCACTTGAATAAACCCCCGGTCATCCAAGGTTAATCCTGACGGTCGCAACCAATCGGGCGCACTGGCCTGGGTCACCCAAAGGACTAAATTGGCCGCTATCTGATGCCCTGTCTGGTCGATCACGGCATAGGTCGTTAACGGGGCCATCGGAAAGCCTTGGCTAAAATCCTTCTCCACTGCTTTGACTGTTTTGCCTAGGCTGACTTGAATCCCTCGCTGGCGCAACATCTGACTAACCCAGCGCCTTGCTTGCCGACTATGGCCCGGCAATAAATGTTCCCCTTGGTGGAGTAAATGAATCTGGAGGCGGGGTGATATGGGCCGCTGATCAAATAGATACCTTAGACGGGCTTGCAAATTCAGGGCCAACTCGACCCCCCCGGCCCCCCCGCCAACAATCGCTAAGGTGACTGTTTTTACCAAAGGAGAGCGAGTTTTGACCAGAAAATCCTGCCAGGCTTCTAGGAATTGCGGGACGGGCTTGGCCGGCAGTACCCACTCGGCCCCGGCCAACGGGCCCAGGTACGGGGTACTCCCGAGATCTAAACTCAGTAGATCAAAGTCTAACCAACCCTGATTTGGGGTGTGTAGGCGTTGGTTATCGGGGTCAACAGCGATGGCGGTATCGAGGACAAAGCGAGCTTGGGCCCCCTCCGCCAGGGAGGGCAGATCAATATGAATTTCGCCATGGCGATACAATCCCGCCAAGTAACCAGGCACCATGCCGGAATAGGGGGCCTGATGGACATTACTAATCAGTACTAACTCGACCCCAGGGAGTGGCCGCTGGCTCCAATAGTGAAGCACCAGGGCATGGCTATGGCCGCCACCGACTAGGACAATTCTCATGGCCCTCCCATAAAAAACTTGACCTTTGGGCTTTTTACACTATAATGATTATTTGCGGCCAAAACGTGATTAATCAAAGCTATTTCAACTTTTATTTTTCCTGGTTGCCCTAGCCGCCTGAAGATACTGAGGAAGCGCTTTCCTTAAGTCTGACAGGGTTCTCGGCGCTCCGTTCAACGGTTATGTAGGATTAACTCTCCCTACCACTAGCCCGCTAACGGTTGGTCAGTTCCTGACCACTCGCTCAATCATCAACAATTCGTTGTTTTCAAAGACTTGGAGTAAGCCATTACTCCTTATCTTGGTGTTGAGCTTCTCCTTCCATCTATACCTAATTCAAAGTAGAGGGTTAGACTGTGTCTATTGGTATTTTAGGAACAAAACTGGGCATGACCCAGATTTTTGATCCAGAGCAAGGAATTGCAATTCCTGTAACGGTGGTGCAGGCTGGGCCCTGTCCCATCACCCAAGTTAAAACCCCGGAAACTGATGGCTATAGCTCCATTCAGTTGGGTTATTTAGCCGTTAAAGAAAAGGCCCTGAGCCAACCTGAGTTGGGACACCTCAAAAAATCGGAGACGGCTCCTGTTCGTCACCTCAAGGAATATCGTCTGGACAATGTTTCCGACTACCAACCGGGTCAGGCCGTAACGGCAGACATTTTTGCCGTGGGGGATCTAGTCGATGTGGCTGGCCAAACCATTGGTCGGGGTTTTGCTGGTTATCAAAAACGCCACAACTTCAAACGGGGCAACATGACCCACGGTTCTAAGAACCATCGCCTGCCCGGTTCGACGGGGGCTGGTACCACGCCCGGTCGGGTCTTCCCCGGTAAACGGATGGCTGGACAGTACGGCGCTTCCCAAGTCACCATTCGTCGCCTGACGGTTGTAAGAGTTGATGTAGAGCGTAACTTACTGCTCATCAAAGGGGCCCTCCCCGGTAAGCCCGGCACCCTGCTGAGCATTACCCCTACAAAGAAAGTGGGACGTAAATAGGTTTCCTGATTACCGCATTTCTGATTAACGGAAAGAATTATGGTTAGTTGTGTCGTTAAAAATTGGCAAGGGGAAGACGTGGGAGAAGCGTCCCTCTCGCTGAAGGTCGCCAAAGATGAAAATGCGGCCCACATTGTCCACCGGGCCCTTGTCCGTCAGCAAAACAATGCCCGTCAGGGAAATGCCTCTGCCAAAACGCGGGCGGAAGTCCGGGGCGGCGGACGTAAGCCTTGGAAGCAAAAAGGAACGGGGCGAGCCCGGGCCGGTTCGATTCGCTCTCCCCTCTGGCGTGGGGGTGGGGTGATTTTTGGCCCCAAGCCTCGGGACTACAGCACCAAGATGAATCGCAAAGAGCGTCGCTTGGCCCTGAGAACCGCCTTTAGCTCCCAATCGGAAAATCTGGTGGTGGTGGAATCCTTCGCGGAGAACCTCAGTCAACCCAAAACCAAAGAATTGGCGGCGGCCTTAACCCGTTGGGGTGCAACGGCGGATAAGCGAGTTTTGTTGATTTTGACGGATATTTCCGAAAATGTTTTTCTTTCCGCTCGTAATATTCCCTACCTCAAGGTCTTGAGGGCCGATAGCTTGAATATCTACGACATTCTCGTTGCCGATACGATCGTTACCACCCCGGAAGCCCTTGCCCAACTCCAGGAGGTTTATAGTGACTAGCCCTGATACTCGTAATCTTGCTGACCTAATTGTCAAACCCATTGTCACCGAGAAGGCCACTCTGCTACTTGAGGACAACAAATATACCTTTGATGTTCTGCCCAAGGCCACCAAGCCAGAAATTAAAGCAGCGATTGAAATGCTCTTTGATGTCAAAGTGACTAAGGTGAACACCGCCCGTCCCCCCCGTAAAACCAAGCGCGTCGGACGTTTCCTCGGATACAAGCCCCAATTTAAACGAGCGATTGTGACGCTCCAGGAAGGCGACGCCATCAGTCTCTTCCCCGATGTTTAACCTTCATTGCACTCATTACGGTACTAAGTAAACACCATGGGCATCCGTTCCTATCGGCCATACACCCCCGGAACTCGGCAGGCTAGTGTCTCCGACTTCTCCGAAATCACGAAAAGTAAGCCGGAAAAATCCCTGACCACCTACAAGCACGACCAAAAAGGTCGTAACAACCGGGGGGTCATTACCAGTCGCCATCGGGGTGGTGGCCACAAGCAACTCTATCGCATCATTGATTTTCGTCGGGACAAGCGTGATGTTCCCGCCAAAGTGGCAGCTATTGAATACGATCCCAACCGCAATGCCCGGATTGCCCTGCTTTTTTACCAAGACGGGGAAAAACGCTATATTCTAGCTCCAGCCGGATTAACTGTTGGTACTACAATTATTGCGGGAGAAGCGGCCCCCTTTGAAGTGGGGAATGCCCTTCCCCTCAGTCGCATCCCCCTAGGTAGTGAGGTTCATAACATTGAACTGATTGCCGGGAAAGGTGGCCAAATGGTGCGCTCCGCCGGGGCCTTTGCCCAGGTCGTTGCTAAAGAAGGGGATTACGTCACCATTAAGCTCCCTTCCAAAGAAGTCCGCATGGTACGCAAGGAATGCTACGCCACCCTGGGACGAGTCGGGAATGCCGATTTTCGGAACCTGAAATTGGGTAAAGCTGGCCGGACGCGCCATCTTGGTAAACGTCCCCATGTCCGCGGTAGTGTGATGAACCCGGTGGATCACCCCCATGGTGGTGGTGAAGGTCGGGCTCCCATTGGTCGCTCTGGCCCCGTTACCCCTTGGGGTAAACCGGCCCTGGGAGCCAAAACCCGCAACAAGAAGAAGCGGAGTACGGCCCTCATCGTGCGTCGTCGGACGAAGTAAGCGTTCTGTTACTGGATTTTATTACATTACTCGGATTAAACTATGGGTCGTTCTCTCAAAAAAGGGCCGTTTGTGGCGGAGCATCTCCTGAAAAAGGTAGAAAAGCTAAACGCCAAAGGCGAAAAACAAGTGATTAAAACCTGGTCTCGGGCTTCCACTATCCTCCCGGAAATGGTGGGCCATACGATTGCTGTCCACAACGGCAAACAACATGTCCCGGTTTTTGTTTCGGAACAAATGGTCGGTCATAAGCTGGGTGAATTTGCGCCGACGCGAACGTTCCGCAGTCACTCTAAGAGCGATAAAAAAGCGGGTCGCAAATAAGTCAAGAGGTCACAATACACTATGGCGATAGATACGACAGTCGAAACCAAGGCCATTGCCCGCTACGTGCGGATGTCCCCGTTTAAGGTGCGCCGTGTCCTGGATCAAATCCGGGGTCGTTCCTACCGGGAAGCCTTGATTATTTTAGAATTTATGCCTTACAAGGCCTGTGAACCTATCCTCAAGGCCCTGCGGTCTGCGGTAGCGAATGCGGAGCATAATGAAGGGTTAGATCCAGCTAGCCTGGTGGTTAGCCAGGCCTTTGCTGATGGCGGCCCCAGCCTGCGTCGCTTCCGGCCCCGGGCCCAAGGCCGAGCCTACCAAATTCGTAAACCCACCTGTCATATTACGGTTGCCGTGGCACCGTTGTTGACAGAGAACTAAGCCAACCTGTTCATTTGCCAAGCAAACTCAAACCATGGGACAAAAAATACATCCAGTAGGCTTCCGCCTTGGCGTTACCAAAGAGCACCTCTCCTGTTGGTATGCCGACGCTAAACGTTACCCAGAGCTTCTCCAGGAAGACCATAAAATTCGACAGTACGTCGAGAAAAATCTGAGTAACGCCGGCATTGCCGATATTCGCATTGAGCGTAAGGCCGACCAAATTGAACTAGCTATCCATACGGCTCGCCCAGGGGTCGTGGTAGGCCGGGGGGGATCTGGCATTGAGCAACTGCGCCAGGGCCTTCAGAGCGCTCTGGGGGGCACCCGGCAAATTCGTATCAATGTAATCGAAGTAGCCCGCGTTGATGCAGATGCCGCTTTGATGGCAGAATACATCGCCCAACAGCTAGAGCGTCGGGTTTCCTTCCGTCGCGTCGTTCGTCAGGCCATTCAACGGGCCCAACGGGCCGAAGTGAAAGGCATCAAAATCCAAGTCAGTGGTCGTCTTAATGGTGCAGAAATTGCCCGTACCGAGTGGGTTCGCGAAGGACGGGTTCCCTTGCACACCCTGCGGGCTGATATCGACTACTCCTATCGCACGGCTAAGACAACCTACGGAATCCTTGGCATCAAGGTCTGGATTTTCAAGGGAGAAATTATTCCCGGACAGGAAGAGTTTACCGCTGTCACCCCAGCCAACCAACCCCGTCGGAAATCCCGCCGTCAACAGTTTGAAGACCGTTCAGAGGATAAGAAATAGAGCACTATCCCCTGGGAACGCTTTTCTCTAGTCTGCCTCTCCTACTGATAACTAACCACTGATCGCTGATTCATCATGTTAAGTCCCAGAAGAACAAAATTCCGTAAACAGCAACGGGGCCGGATGCGAGGTTTAGCGGAGCGCGGTAGCACCCTCAACTTTGGTGACTATGCTCTCCAGGCCACGGAACCCTGCTGGATTACCTCTCGCCAGATTGAAGCGGCCCGTCGAGCCATGACCCGCTACATTCGTCGGGGCGGTAAGATTTGGATTCGTATTTTTCCCGATAAACCCGTCACCATGCGTCCCGCAGAAACCCGGATGGGTTCCGGTAAAGGTTCCCCTGAATTTTGGGTGGCCGTCGTCAAACCCGGTCGCATCATGTTTGAACTAGATGGGGTTTCCGAAGAAGTAGCTCGGGAAGCCATGCGCCTTGCAGCCCAAAAATTACCCATCAAAACTAAATTTATCACTCGTCAAGAGGAGTACATTTAACTATGCCTCTGCCTAAGATTGCCGACGCCAGAAAGCTTAACGCTGAAGAATTGGCAGAAGAAATTTTAGCCGCTAAGCGCAAACTGTTTGAATTGCGGTTCCAACAGGCCACCCGTCGCCTCGAAAAAAACCACGAATTTAAGCATACGCGTCATCGCCTAGCTCAACTGCTCACCGTCGAACGGGAGCGTGAACTCACCGCCCAATCATCCGAGGAGGAGTAAATCCCGATGGCTACTAAAGAGCGCGTGGGAACGGTTATTAGCAACAAAATGGATAAAACCGTCGTTGTTGCGGTAGAAAACCGCTCTCCCCACCCTAAATACGGCAAAATTGTCGTCAAAACCCAAAAATTCAAAGCTCACGACGAAGACAATCGCTGTCAAGAAGGCGACCGGGTTCGTATTCAAGAAACCCGTCCCCTCAGCAAAACCAAGCGTTGGATCGTGACGGAAATCATGAGCCATCAATCCTAATTGTTTACCCCCTGGAAATTGCTGTGATTCAACAACAAACCTATCTCAATGTCGCAGACAACAGTGGTGCCCGTAAACTCATGTGCCTGCGGGTTCTGGGAACCGGCAACTGTACCTACGGTGGCATTGGTGACCAAATTATCGCCGTTGTCAAAGATGCGATTCCCAATATGCCCGTCAAAAAATCCGACGTGGTTAAGGCGGTGATCGTCCGGACGAAACAACCCCTGCGTCGTGATAGTGGCATGACCATCCGTTTTGATGACAATGCCGCTGTGATTATTAACAACGACGGTAATCCCAAGGGAACGCGGGTCTTTGGCCCAGTGGCTCGTGAACTGCGGGATAAAAACTTTACCAAGATCGTTTCCCTCGCCCCGGAGGTTCTCTGATGAGTAAAACCCAAAAAGCGCCTCAACGTTACAGAATGCACGTCAAAGCAGGAGATACCGTCCAGGTCATCTCCGGTAAAGACAAGGGTAAGGTCGGTGAAATCCTGAAAACTATCCCTTCGGAAAGCCGGGTGGTGGTCAAAGGGGTCAATATCCGTACTAAGCATGTAAAGCCCCAACAGGAAGGAGAATCGGGACAAATCACTACCTACGAAGCTCCAATCCATAGCTCCAAGGTCATGCTCTATTCTGTTAAGGAAAAGATTGCCAGCCGCATCTGCTACACCTTTACCGATGATGGTCGGAAAGTGCGGATGCTCAAAAAAACTGGCGAAATTCTCGATAAATAGAGATAGATCAGCCGACAAGTCCCTCAGTAACCAGTTTTTTTACCGCCCACAATAGTTCATTTATTCTCTGACCAAGCCCAGAGAGCAGAATAAAACCATGGCCCAACGACTCAAAAGCCTTTACCAAGCAACCATCGTTCCGAAACTGAAGGAAGAATTTGGTTATACCAACATTCACCAAGTCCCCAAAGTGGTGAAGGTGACCGTTAACCGCGGTCTAGGGGAAGCTTCTCAAAATGCCAAAGCCTTGGAGTCGTCTCTAAGTGAACTGGCTACGATCACGGGACAAAAGCCTGTGGTCACCCGCGCGCGTAAGGCCATTGCCGGCTTCAAGATTCGTCAGGGGATGCCCGTTGGGGTGATGGTTACCCTCCGTTCTGACCGGATGTATGCCTTTCTCGACCGCTTGATTAATTTAGCCCTACCTCGCATTCGCGACTTCCGAGGCATCAGCCCTAATAGTTTCGATGGTCGGGGTAACTACAGTTTGGGTATTCGTGAACAGTTAATCTTTCCGGAAATTGACTACGACACCATCGATCAAATTCGGGGTCTAGACGTTTCCATTATTACCACTGCCCAAACCGATGAAGAGGGCCGCGCCCTCCTCAAGGCCATGGGAATGCCCTTTAGAAATCCCTAGGCTTCAGGAAGCAACAGCTCATCCTTGATGGCTGTTCAATGCTCACTGCCAAAGAACCCATTAGGAGTATCAACGTAAGCAATAATGGCCTCTAACGACACGATTTCCGATATGCTCACTCGCATCCGTAATGCCTGTGCAGTGAGACACTCTACCACCGAAGTCCCCACGACTAAAATGACCCGCAGTATTGCCCAGGTGCTGAAAAGCGAAGGCTTTATTGAAGATTACGCTGAAGTGGGAGAAGGGGTTAAAAAATCCCTTGTCCTGACCCTAAAGTATAAGGGCAAAAATCGTCAGCCGCTGATCAATACCCTCCAACGGGTTAGCAAGCCAGGCCTCCGGGTTTATTCTCCCTGTAAAAATATCCCTCGGGTACTGGGGGGCATTGGCATTGCCATTGTCTCCACCTCTCGCGGTATTATGACCGACCGGGAAGCTCGTCGCCAGGGCATCGGGGGGGAAATTCTCTGCTACATCTGGTAATCATAGGTCGATGACTACCCTCTGAGTAATTCTAAAGTTTAAATCTACACAACTGCTTATGTCTCGTATTGGCAAACGCCCTATTACCCTTCCCGCCAAGGTTACGGTGGAATTGCAATCGTTACAATTAACGGTTAAAGGCCCCAAGGGAACCCTGGCCCGTCAATTACCCGAAAAGGTGGCCCTCCAGCAGGCTGACAATGTCTTAACAGTGGTGCGTCAGGATGAATCACGGACAGCACGGGAGCGCCATGGCCTGGTCAGAACCCTCGTCGCCAATATGGTGGACGGAGTTTCCAAGGGCTTTGAACGTCGCCTTGATATCCAGGGGGTCGGTTATCGTGCCCAGGCCCAAGGCAATAAATTAATCCTCAACGTTGGCTACAGTAAGCCTGTGGAAATGCTGATGCCTGAAGGGATTCAAGTTGTCGTCGAAAACAATACCCAAGTGATTGTCAGCGGCATTGACAAGGAATTAGTCGGCAATATGGCCGCCAAAATTCGGGCTGTACGTCCCCCAGAGCCTTATAAAGGCAAGGGGATTCGTTACCAAGGTGAATTTGTTCGTCGTAAAGCGGGTAAAACCGGGAAGAAATAAGCTATGAAAGAGTCACGCAAAATTGCTGTTCAGCGTCGCCACCGACGCATTCGCCGAATTATTACCGGCACCCCCGAGCGGCCACGGTTAGCGGTTTTTCGCTCAAATAATCATATCTATGCGCAGGTTATTGACGATGTTGCCCAACATACCCTGGCTTCTGCATCGACCCTCGATCCCGACCTCAAAGCAGATGTAGAGACTACGGCGACCTGTGAGGCTTCAGCAGCCGTGGGTAAATTAGTTGCCCAGCGGGCCATTGCCCAGGGCATCGAAAAAGTCGTTTTTGACCGAGGTGGCAATCTCTATCATGGCCGTGTCAAAGCCTTGGCAGAGGCAGCCCGGGAAGCTGGCTTAAGTTTCTAGATAACCTTAGATATTTTACGGAGAAATTATGGCAAAGCGTCGTAAAACGAGCCGAACCAAAGCCAAAGAAACTAACTGGCAAGAGCGCGTTATTCAAATTCGTCGCGTCAGCAAGGTAGTCAAAGGAGGTAAAAAACTAAGCTTCCGGGCCATTGTTGTCGTAGGTAATGAAAATGGTCAAGTCGGCGTTGGTGTCGGCAAAGCCGGTGATGTAATCGGAGCCGTCAAGAAAGGGGTCGCCGATGGCAAAAAGCAACTGATCGATGTCCCCTTAACCAAGGCTAATTCAATCACCCATTTGGCCAACGGTGCATCAGGGGGAGCGAAGGTAATTATTCGTCCCGCCGCCCCTGGGACGGGGGTAATTGCTGGGGGAGCCGTGAGAACGGTGCTTGAATTGGCTGGGGTTAAAAATATTTTGGCCAAACAACTAGGTTCTAATAATCCCCTCAATAATGCCCGGGCCGCTGTCAATGCCCTAGAAACGCTTCGTACCTTTGGTGAAGTTGCGGAAGAACGGGGTGTCAGCATCGAGCATTTGTACACTTAGACTGCATCGCCCTGGATGTTCTCCGGTGTGTGGGTCTTGGCCCTTGTGCTCTAGCCCGTCTCTTTAGATTAAACCTTTGCAATTGGTCATCAATACTATGCAACTTAATGAATTAGCTCCAAAAGAGGGCGCGAAGAAACGCCGTCGTCGGGTCGGCCGAGGTATTTCAGCCGGCCAAGGCGCGAGCTGTGGCTTTGGTATGCGTGGTCAAAAATCCCGTTCTGGTACGGGAACCAAGGCTGGCTTTGAAGGAGGCCAAATGCCCCTGTATCGTCGCCTGCCAAAACTTAAACACTTTCCCCTCTACAATCCTAAACATTACACCGTGGTCAATGTGGGCAAACTCGCAACCCTAGCGCCCGAGACGGAAGTCACCCTAGAAACTTTAATGGAAGCCGGCATCGTCACCAGTAATGATGGCCCACTCAAAATCTTGGGTCACGGCGACCTTTCCGTCGCGCTCACGGTCAAGGCCCTCTGTAGCGCCGGTGCCAAAGCCAAAATTGAAGCCGCTGGCGGCACGGTTGTCAGCGAAGAATAGTTCCCCCGCCAGCCCGTCCCTGTGTCACCATGGGCAGTAGTAGGCGTCTTGCCTAGTGGACACTGATAACACAATCATGGATGTCAAGAACAATGGTCGTTAGTCGCGATAAAACTCCAAGTGCGCAGGAAACCTTCTTGCAAATGGCCCAAGCTGCGGGTCTCCGCGGCCGGTTGTTGATCACAATTGGGCTATTGATATTAGTGCGTCTGGGGATTTTTATTCCCCTACCGGATATCGACCGTCAAGCCTTTAGCCAAGCCATCAGCTCCAACGCGGTGTTAGGTTTCCTCGATATCTTCACCGGGGGCGGGATTTCCACCATTGGTATTTTCGCGCTGGGGATTCTTCCCTACATCAACGCCTCCATCATTATGCAGTTGCTCACGGCGGCCGTACCGGCCCTGGAAGATCTGCAGAAAAATGAAGGAGAAGCGGGTCGTCGTAAGATTTCCCAGTACAGTCGCTACGTTGCCTTGGGCTGGGGCATTATCCAGAGTGTGGGATTAACCGTGGGTCTACTCCGTCCCTACGCCCTGAACTACGGGCCTTTATTTATTGTCCAGACGGTTTTGGCTCTGACCGCAGGATCCATGTTTGTCATGTGGATTTCAGAACTATTGACGGAACGAGGGATTGGTAACGGGGCCTCTCTACTGATTTTTGTCAACATTGTAGCCACCCTGCCTCGCACCCTAGGCAATACCATCGACTATGCTCAGACCGGAGGGCGTCAAGCGATTACCTCGGTGGTTTTGTTGTTTGCGGTCTTCTTAGTGATGATCATTGGGATTGTCTTTGTCCAGGAAGGAACGCGGCGAATTCCTATCATTTCGGCCCGTCGCCAGGTCGGCAAGCGCTTATACCGTGAGCGGACAAGCTATCTACCCCTCCGTCTAAACCAAGGTGGGGTTATGCCGATTATTTTTGCCTCGGCGGTGTTGATTTTACCCTCTTCTCTAGCCAGCTTTTTTAACAACAATCAAGATTTGAGTGCCATCAGCCAAGTGCTGATCCAAGTGAGCAATACCCTTCGTCCCGGTACCTGGGTTTACACCATTGTTTATTCCTTGATGATCTTTTTCTTCAGCTATTTTTACGCCAGTTTAATTGTTAACCCCGAAGATGTTTCTAAAAACCTTAAGAAAATGGGGTCTAGTATTCCGGGGATTCGACCGGGCAAAAAAACCGAGGAATATTTAGAAGGGGTACTCAACCGCCTTACCTTTTTAGGGGCTATTTTTCTCAGTATTGTGGCAACAGTGCCGATCTTTGTTGAACGAGCCACTGGAGTAACGACTTTCCAGGGACTAGGAGCCACTTCTCTGCTGATTCTGGTCGGGGTGGCTATTGATACAGCCAAGCAAATTCAAACTTATGTCATCTCTCAGCGTTATGAGGGCATGATTAAGCAGGATTAAGACCATCGTTTCAGGCCGGGTTAAAATCCCTGCCTGATTTTTTTTACTTTTTTTAAATTCATTTTTACCACAGGTTATACACATGACAGCGGGACGGGGCTTAATTTTTTTAGGGGCACCAGGGTCGGGGAAAGGCACCCAGGCTCAAATTTTAGCGACAGACTTACAAATTCCCCACATTTCCACCGGAGATATGCTCCGTCAAGCCATTGCCGATGCCACCCCCCTAGGGCAACAGGCCAAAAGCTATATGGAGCAGGGTGAACTGGTGCCGGATGATTTAATCCTCGGCCTCATTCAAGAACGACTCGGTCAACCCGATGCCCAGAAGGGTTGGATTCTAGATGGTTTTCCCCGCAACCAGTCCCAGGCGGAATTTCTAGACAACCTCTTGACGCAAATCCACCACGAGGTGGGTTGGGTGATCAACCTCCACGTCAATGATGATGTGATTGTGCAACGGCTATTACAGCGCGGTCGAGCGGACGACCAGGAGGAGACTATTCGTCATCGCCTAGAAGTATATCGAGAAAAAACTGCTCCGTTGCTGGCTTTTTATCAAGCAGCCCAAAAACTTCACACCGTTAATGGCGATCGATCCATGGAGGCCATCTCCGACTCTCTACGAATGCTGCTGACGACTTAAAACGTTACCAAAATTTGTTAAGCTATTACAGGTGGGTCTTGATACCGCCTGGTTTTGTCTCGACTATATACCTTTCCCAAAAAAACAACAGGAGGTCAGCAAAGGATTGTCTAAGCAAGATTTAATTGAGATGGAAGGAACCGTAACAGAGTCGTTACCCAATGCTATGTTCCGCGTCGATCTAGATAACGGCTTCAATGTTTTGGCTCACATTTCCGGCAAAATTCGCCGTAACTATATCAAAATTTTACCGGGCGACCGCGTCAAGGTTGAGCTGACTCCCTACGATCTAACCAAGGGGCGAATCACCTACCGTCTTAAAAATAAAAAATAAATCCACTTCTAGGGCCTTGCAACCGCCGGGGCTTTCCTGTTTTTCCAATAAAAGCCCTCTAAGAAGCTGACAAGAGTCCCACTTATTGCTATAATAAAAAGCTTGCAGTGTTGCCAAAGAATAGGCATGAAAGTTAGAGCGTCTGTCAAAAAAATGTGTGATAAGTGCCGCGTCATCCGACGACGAGGCCGTGTGATGGTGATTTGTTCTAACCCGAAACATAAACAACGTCAGGGCTAGGACTTTCTTTAAGTCTTCATCAATCCAGTCTAATCAACAAGTACCAAATCCAACTGATAGAGGGAGAAACAACGTGGCGAGGATAGCTGGTGTTGACCTGCCCCGAGATAAACGTGTCGAAATCGCGCTGACTTATCTCTACGGCATCGGTCTATCACGATCTCAAAAAATCTTAGCAGAAACCGGGGTAAACCCCGATACGCGGGTGAAGGATCTCAGCGATGAGGATGCCTTGGCCCTGCGGACGTATATAGAGGCCAATTACGAAATTGAAGGGGATTTGCGCCGCTGGGAGGCAATGAACATCAAGCGTTTGGCCGACATTGGTACCTACCGAGGACGTCGTCATCGTCAAGGATTGCCAGTGCGAGGTCAGCGGACTCGAACCAATGCCCGCACCCGCCGAGGGCGTCGTGTTACTGTTGCCGGCAAGAAAAAAGCTCCGGCCAAGAAATAATTTTTCGACTATTGCAATTCTATTCAGCAGAAAACTTAGGCTACAACTATGGCGCGTCCAACCAAGAAAAGCGGCCCCAAAAAACAGAAAAAAAATGTTCCCAGTGGTGTCGCCCATATTCAATCCACCTTTAACAACACCATTGTTACCATTGCTGATACTCGGGGAGATGTGATCTCCTGGGCCTCCGCTGGCTCTAGTGGCTTCAAGGGGGCCAAAAAGGGAACCCCGTTTGCAGCCCAAACGGCGGCGGATAATGCCGCGCGGCGCGCCATGGAGCAAGGAATGAGACAATTGGAGGTTATGGTGAGTGGGCCAGGGGCCGGTCGAGAAACAGCGATTCGGGCCTTACAGGGGGCTGGTCTGGAGATCACCCTCATCCGTGATGTTACCCCCATCCCCCACAACGGTTGTCGTCCCCCTAAACGTCGGCGGGTGTAATCCTTGCGCCTAGGGACTCTAACGGACAAAGTTGGGATGTTAGAAAACCGCACGACATAAGCAAGCAAAGGGCTAACGAATGATAGACAAGGGAGATCACGGCTGTGGCGCAGTTTCAGATTGAGTGTGTGGAATCCACCACCAGAAAAAATCAGGGTCAGTATAGTAGATTCGTGTTAGAACCCCTAGACCGGGGTCAGGGAATTACGGTGGGGAATGCCCTCCGGCGGGTTCTTTTATCTAATTTGCCTGGGGCGGCCGTCACGGCAATCCGGATTGCTGGCGTTAACCACGAGTTTGCCACTATCCCGGGGGTGCGAGAAGACGTCCTAGAAATCATGCTCAACATGAAGGAAGTTATCCTCAAAAGCTACAGCGACCAACCTCAAATTGGTCGTTTAGTGGCGACGGGCCCCGTTACGGTCACGGCGGGACATTTTGATGTGCCTTCGGAATTAGAGGTGATTGACCCCAATCAGTACGTGGCAACCTTAGTGGAAGGGGCCAAGCTGGAGATGGAGTTTCGGGTTGAGCGGGGCACCGGCTACCGAGCCATTGAACGAGGCAAGGATGACTCCTCTTCCCTGGATTTCCTGCAAATTGACTCGGTTTTTATGCCGGTTACGAAGGTTAATTACAGTATCGAAGAAGTCCGGATTGATGGTCTGGGGATTAAAGACCGTCTGACGTTGGAAATCTGGACCAATGGCAGTGTCCATCCCCGAGAGGCCTTGTCGGAAGCAGCCCAGATTATTGCTGGCCTATTTGCTCCCCTGAAGGACCTCAACGAACTGGAGACGACCCAAAGTGATTACCAAGATGAGGTCAATCCCGAAAGCCAAATTCCCATTGAGGAACTCCAACTTTCCGTTCGTGCCTACAACTGTCTCAAGCGGGCTCAGATTAATACCGTAGCCGATCTCCTGGACTACAGCCAGGAAGACCTACTGGAAATCAAAAACTTTGGCCAAAAATCGGCGGAGGAAGTGATCGAAGCCTTACAAAAACGCTTGGGAATCACTCTACCGCTGGAAAAAGCCAAGGTCTAAATGGATAAATCAGACTAAATTTTTAACGTCTTCAGTTTAACTTTTAGGAGAAAACCAATGCGACACGGATGTCGAGTTCCCCAGCTGGGTAAACCAGCCGATCAACGAAAGGCCCTCCTGCGGGCCCTGGCCACGGAATTGCTCCGCCATGGCCAAATTACCACTACCAAGGCTAGGGCCAAAGCAGTTCGTGCCGAGGTGGATCGCATGATCACCTTAGCCAAGGATGGCTCCCTCGCGGCTCGACGACGGGCTTTGGGTTACATCTACGATAAGGGCCTGGTTCATGCCCTCTTTGCTGAGGCCCAGGAGCGCTACAAAAACCGGAATGGAGGCTACACTCGCGTGGTACGAACCCTTTCCCGTCGCGGCGACAATGCCGAAATGGCCATTATTGAGCTAGTTTAGAGCGCTAATTGTCTGTCGTGGAACATTCTTCCCCTTCTTCCCAGCGTGTTGCCCTGTTACTCCAGTATTTGGGCACCCATTTTCATGGCTGGCAACGACAACCCCAGCATCGCTCGGTACAAGGAGAACTCGAAGCGGCCCTGACGTCCGTAGTGGGTGAGGCCATTACCGTCCATGGTGCGGGTCGTACCGATAGTGGCGTACATGCAGCTGCCCAGGTAGCCCACTTTGATGTGACAGGAACAGGAATCGCCCCGGAACGCTGGGCCCAGGTGTTAAACGCCCGATTACCCAAGGATCTTTTAATCCGTGCTTCCACTGCTGTTCCGGTCGGCTGGCATGCTCGTTTTTCGGCCCTGTGGCGGCGTTATCGTTACACGATTTATACCGACCAATGGCCAAATCTCTTTGTCCGTCAATTTAGTTGGCACTACTATCGAGCGCCGCTAGAGGAAAACCTCATCCAAAGGGCCTTAACCCCCTTATTAGGCCGGCATCACTTGGCGGCTTTTCACCGAGCGGGGTCTAGTCGTCCCCATTCCTGGGTAGAGGTGCAGGGGGTCGAGTGTTATCGACGAGGGCCAATTTTAACCCTGGAAATTCAGGCCAGTGGCTTTTTGTACGGGATGGTTCGCCTCTTGGTGGGCCTACTGGTGGAAGTGGGGAGCCGTCAGCGTTCTTTAGAGCAATTCCAAGAGATTTGGATGCAGCAACGGCGCGAATTGGTTAAGTATGCGGCACCGCCCCAGGGCCTCTGTTTACTGCGGGTGGGCTATCCAGACCCACTTTTTCCGCCCAACCTTTGGTTTGATAGCCAGCCGCTCCTGAGCTTTTCCTCCCCTTGACGGGCCGCTATTGCCCAATGGTTTAACCTTTTATTGATAGCTAAAATCCATGAACAAAACCCTACTCCCCAATCCAGAAACCCTAGAACAAAAGTGGTATATCATTGATGCCGCCGATCAACGCCTTGGTCGTCTGGCCACGGAAGTTGCCATGATTCTCCGGGGAAAAAATAAACCCACCTTTACTCCCCACTTGGATACCGGCGATTTCGTGATTATTGTTAATGCGGAAAAAGTCGATGTCACTGGCAGAAAGAGAGAGCAAAAACTCTATCGTCGCCATTCTGGTCGTCCAGGCGGAATGAAAATTGAAACCTTTGATAAGCTCCAGGCCCGTATCCCTGAGCGCATTATTGAGCACGCCGTAAAAGGGATGTTGCCCAAAAATTCTCTGGGCCGCAAGCTCTTTACCAAGCTGAAAGTCTATGCAGGCCCTGGCCATCCCCACCAAGCTCAACAACCTGAAACCCTTGTCATCAATACCATTCCCGCTGGAGATAACTAATGCAAGTCACCGATTCTAAAAACAAAGTCGTTTACTGGGGGACGGGCCGCCGTAAGCAAGCCGTGGCTCGTGTCCGCCTGGTTCCTGGCACGGGCGAAATCATTGTCAACGGCAAAGCCGGGGAAATCTACTTTAACCGTATTGCTAACTACCTCCAGAGCATCAAGGCTCCCCTAGAAACTCTGGGCCTTGAGAACGAATACAATATTTTAGTTAATGCTTCCGGTGGGGGCCTGACGGGCCAAGCCGACGCGGTTAAATTGGGCGTAGCTCGGGCCCTCTGTCAGTTAGCCCCGGAAAATCGTCAACCCCTGAAGGTGGAAGGCTACCTCACCCGTGACCCCCGCGCCAAGGAACGGAAGAAATACGGTTTACACAAAGCCCGTAAGGCCCCCCAATACTCCAAACGTTAGACAGAGGAATTTGATTATGCCCAAAGCTGGTATTCATCCCACCTGGTACCCTGAAGCTAAAGTGATTTGCAATGGTGAGGTCGTTATGACCGTGGGGTCCACCCAACCGGAAATCAATGTGGAAGTTTGGTCTGGCAACCATCCCTTCTACACCGGTACTCAGAAAATTATTGATACAGAAGGCCGGGTTGACCGCTTCATGCGCAAGTACGGTATGCGAGACAAAGGCAAAAAAGCCGACGACAAATCGCAACAATAATGCTCTTATGACTCTTCCCCCTGCTTGGGGGTTTTTTTTCAAGTATTGACTGTGGCTCAGCAACCCGATTGGATTACACTCTACGAACGCTTAGCCCAGGGCCAGTCTCCCGATGACGCCTTAGTCCAGGCATGTTTGAACTCGCGCAATGGTCTGGGGGAAACCATGCTCCATTGGTACGCCATTGAAGGGGAATCTTTTGTGCTAGAGCGTATTGTGAGCCTGGGTTTTGACGTCAATACTCAAAATATTTTTGGGAATACACCAATAATGGAAGCCGCTTTGATTGGCCGCTGGGACAATGTTAAGGTTTTACAGAATCATGGTGCCCGTTTAGATATTTGTAATCAGGAGGGCCAAGACTACTGGGCTTATCTAGAGGAATTTGGCATTGTTGTACCCGAAGGGATTTTTTCATGAAACTCTTGTTGACGCTTCCGGCCCTGGCCCTGGGCCTTAGTCTTGCCCTGCCGCTGGCCCTTGTCGCCCAAAACCGGGTGGCGGTGCTAGTGCCCCTGCCCCCAGCCTCAATCCCAGAAGGACTCGGCCGGGATGAACAACTCTTTGCCCAAGACCGTCAGGCCCTGCTTCAGGCGATTAACCATAGCTTGACCTATCTCAATTCCCCGAAAGCGGCCCGCGATTACCACAACTACCCCATTGCCAGCGTCACCCAGGCCCGGGTGAAGCGCTCACTCCTCCGTTTCCAAACCCTGGTGAAACAGGCTCGCTCGGCCCAGTCCCTGCAGTCGGCAGTCCAGCGGGAATTTGTTTTTTACCAGGCCAGTGGCCACGATCAACAAGGAACAGTACACTTTACCGGCTATTTTGAGCCGATTTACACTGCCAGTCGCCGTCGCACCGAGCAATACCGTTATCCGATTTATCGTCGGCCCCCGGATCTGGCTCAATGGCCCAAGCCCCATCCCCCCCGCAGTGTTCTGGAAGGCGCAGATGGCCGAGGTCGTCAAAGTCCCCTCAAGGGCCAAGAATTATTATGGTTCCGAGACCGTCTAGAGGCCTTTTTAGTCCAAATTCAAGGTTCGGCTAAAATTAATCTCCCCGATGGTCGGCACATTTCCTTGGCCTTTGATGGGGCCACGGATTATCCCTACACCAGCATTGGCAAGGAAATGGTCAAGGATGGTATTTTTCAACCGGGAGAAATCACCCTGCCTAAGCTGATCGATTACCTTAAGGCCAATCCGGCCCAGTTGGATCGTTACCTGCCCCGCAATCAACGCTTGATTTTTTTCCGAGAGACTGCCGCTACCGTGCCAGCAAAGGGTAGCTTGGGTGTGCCGGTCACCGCTGAACGCTCCATTGCTACAGATAAAACCTTAATGCCGCCGGGAGCCCTGGCGCTACTCCAGGCCCCAATCCCCAACCGTCAACTCCAAAAAACCTCGGTCAGTCGCTACGTCCTCGACCAAGATACGGGTAGTGCCATCCAAGGGCCAGGCCGGGTGGATATTTTTATGGGAACCGGCACTCTGGCTGGAGACCGGGCGGGCCTGATGAGTGACGATGGAAAATTATATTATCTTCTTCTGCGTTGAGCGAGGAAGGGATTGCGGGCCGCAGATTCTGATAAGTTAGGGGAGAATGCGTTATCGCGCTTGGTGGCCCCATGACTTCCCAACCCCGTTCCTTGTTCGTAACCCTGGCCCTTGCCGTTTTTTTGCTATTCAGTTTGGCCGGCCTTGGGTTCTATTGGATTTTAGCCCACAGTTCCCTGCCGCTGTTGGCTGGGGGCGTGGAGCGGGCCCCGATCACAACGGCTTTTATTCCTAAACAATCATCGGTGGTACTATCGCTATTGGTGAATCCCGACCGCCTGGAATCCTTTGCCCAGTTGGTGGTCGATCCCCAACGCCGCCGCCGTACCCATCGGGAAATCCGAGAACTCGAGCAAAGTCTCTTGGCGAAAACCGGGCTAGAGTACGAGCGGGAAGTCCAACCCTGGCTAGGAGAAGAAATGACCCTGGCGGTCACGGATTTAGACTACGACCACCAAGCAAATAATGGTATTCAACCAGGCTATCTCTTGGTTGTCCATAGCAAAGACCCCCAACTCAGTCGGGAATTTTTACAATTAGCCTACGCCCGAGCCTCGATTGCTGGGACATCCGACCTTGTTTACGATACCTATCAAGGGGTAAACCTAACCTATCAACGTCCCCGCCAGCCGACGAGCAACAGCAATTTATTAGCAAGTGCGGTGGTGGGAGATTACGTTCTTTTTGCCAATCATCCCCGAGTTCTGCGACAATCCTTAGCTAGTCTCCAGGCCCCTGGCCTCAAACTCGATGATTCCCCGGCCTTCCAAGCCGCTCTCCAAAGCCTAGACTCTCCCCGCATTGCCCTCCTCTACGCCAATTTCCCGGTCCTATCTGCCTGGTTAAGTCAACAAGCCAAGCCGGAAACGCCCGCCCTAGACCAGACCCTCACCCTAAGTTTGGCCCTCCGTGCCCAGGGCCTGGTGGCCAAAACGGCTCTAACCGGGGTCACCGCACCGCCCCAAGCCCTTCCGGCCTTAACTCAACCCGTCAGTACGCTTTCCCTAATTCCTAACCGTAGTGGGTTAATGGCTTCAGGTCACAACCTCCAGGCCCTCTGGCAACAAATTCAAACGGGCCTGGCTCCCCAGAGCCCTCTCCAGCAGACTCTAGAGCGTTTGGTTGACAACCTACAAAACCCCTTGGGTCTGGATCTGGCCCAGGATATTTTTGCATGGGTGCAAGGGGATTACAGTCTCATGCTATTGCCCGGACAGAAAAATGCTCGATTCGACTGGGCGTTTGTAGCCGAGCGTTTAGCTAATACACCAGTAGAGGAGGCCTTTGCTCATCTGGATAACCTTGCCCATGAACAGGGCTACGAAACTACCACTCTACCCGTTCGTGAGCAATCCGTCCGGGCCTGGACGAAACTAACGGCCAATGCGATTAACCAAGTAACAACCCTAGAGGCCCAGGTGCGCGGGGCCTATTTGCTCCAGGATGAACGAGTGATTTTTGCTACTTCTTTAGAGGCCCTGTCTCAGGTTCTACAGCCCGAAAAAGAGGCTTTAATCAACAGCGAAACCTTTCTTAAGGCTATTAGCGCTCTACCAACAGAAAACCAGGGCTACGTTTATATCGATTGGCCAGCGAGTGAAACCTTTTTAGCTAAACAATTTCCCTTCCTACGGGTGGTTGAACTTTCTCTCAAGCCCTTGTTTAATAACTTGCGCTCCTTGACCCTAGCTAGTGAGGGCCAAACGGAAAATGTCCGCAAGACCACGGCCTATTTCAACCTAGGGGTGCAGTAGGCTCCGCTGGGTCACGCTCTTGCTTGGGAATTTCCATGGCCTTAGGCGATTGCTTACAAAGTTTATACCAGCAAATCCCCCAGTCTTGGGGGATGTAGGGGTCTTGAAGACGTTACTTTTTTGCTTGGAAATCGCCTTAGGGTTGCTTGACACCAGGAATATAGGATTCAACGACGTTGCCGGTTTTTTGACAATTGACCATTAGGTAATCACAAACAGGACAGGCAGTTTCGGTAATCTGAAGTTGGGGAAAATGCTGTCGCTGGGCATGATTACCACAGTTGGGACAACGAATTGTTTGTTTATTAATCATGGGAAGGGCCATCATAAAAAGTACGAAAAAATTAAAAACGAAGATGTAATGAAACCGGCTATCGGTAAGCGTTTAAAAACGGAAGGACTTCAACAGACGACCAATCAGAAAGACCTTAACCTTACTGAGAAAGCCTGAGAAATTACTGGAAAAGGCCCCAGTACAGGAAGAAGTTTGACTCAAGGTCTCCAAGCTGAGTGAGCTGATCTGGTAGCTCTGAACTTTTCAAACATCCTCTAAGAAAACTCGTCAACCATCACGAAGTCCGTGATCCTGTCAGAGTTTACCGTGATCCCTGAGCTTATTATTCAAATTATTGGGCCCAATAGGACTTATCTTAAGGATTATTTAAAGTTATGTTGGATTTCCCTTAATCCTCTGCGGCCTAACTTAAGTCGCCAGAGAACGACGAAAGGGCCTGGGGTCTTGGTCGCGTCGATGCTGGGTAGGGATGGGGGGGCCTTGACGATCCCCTGCGAGGGCTGCCGTTATTTCCAGAGATTCCCGCAGGCGCTTGGCGGCATAGATGGACATATCCCGCGGCACACTGATCCGGTCTCGCAGATAGCGCAGGGCTAGATCCGACTGGGGCGGCGGCGAACAGGCCAGGCCTGTCATCAGGTGGGTGAGGGCACACCGCAGGGCCTCTTCAACCATGCTATTTTCGGCGGGGTTAACCTGCACTAAAGTATGGCGATGTTTGAGCACTCGATGTAGGGCCTCAGTCCGAGAGGTACTGGGTTCGACATAGCCCACATCCGGCAGGCCTAGCCAAGGCCCTTGGTCAACTTGTCGCTGGCAATCGAGGGTTTGGGGGTTATCATTGGCCCAACAGCCCCCCATCTGCGGCGGAAGATCGTGGGCGTGGGTATGGAAATCACTCTGGGTACCGCGATAGGTAGAGCGGGTTTCCATGGCCTCAAACCAGGCCCCTAGACGGGGATTTGCCTCCCGCAGGGAATAGCCTTTGTAGTAAAAAAGACTGGCATTCATCCGTTCGACGTAGGGGGTAAAGATAACATCCGCACTACTGAACGGTTCGAGGAAATAGGGGCCGGGTGCTTGGCCCAAAGCGGCCTCGACCTGGGCCACCACCCCCAAAAATTGTTCTTGATGATTTTGTTCTTGCCGAGCAGACCGGGTCGGCGTACAGAGCCATTGACACCAGGCCCGGAAGAGCAAACGCTCCAATCTCCGTAGGGGCAAAACCTGGGGTGTTTCCAGGCCGTAGCCGAGGGGGCCAAAGGCCTGCTCCAGAGCCAGCAAAATATCATCACTTTCGGTAATCAGGCGGCCGTCTAACTCCAGAGCCGGTAACATTCCCGACGGCACCTGGCGCCGATACCAGGCCTCCTTATCGCCGTAGCAAAACATCGTGACTTTTTTGACCCGGTAGGGAATTTGCTTTTCCTCTAACCAGAGCCAAACTTTTTGGCAGTAGGGACACCAGGCATGGTTATCACGGTAGAGGGTGACTCGTACCGTTTCTTCCGGTTGGTTAAATAAGCGCAAGTTGGCCTGGGCATTGGTTGGCCCCTGGACAAGGTCTAGAGCAAAGGTATTGAGAGCTTCTAATTCTGACCAACTGAGGGGTGACATTACCATAGTAAAATAGGATCAGGAGCGGACGAGAGGCAGGGTTTGCATCTTAATAGCAGTCTTAGGGCCAAGGAAGCTGTTAGGAGAGAGTTGTGCAGAGTATGGTTGCCGCCAAGCAATCGTGATCAACCATTGTCCCACTTGCAGAACCCTTTGTAGAAAGAGCCACTGTCGGACTAGCAGATGATAGCGTTGCCGTAAACAGTCTAATCCCTGACGGGCCGTGTAGAGGTGAGCAGGGGCCGGCCCAAAAATACCATGAGCACAGCGGTCTAGACGCTTTAAGCGCTTTGTCAGTCGTCGTAGAGAGCGTCGCCATAACCAGAAGCGAACCGCTAAGTAGCAGTTGAACAGGGCCAAACAGAGGTTAAAGCAGATGACGAACAGAAACATGAAATGCTAGTATAGTAAACTGACCTGGGGAATTAGCTCAGTTGGTAGAGCGCTGCGATCGCACCGCAGAGGCCAGGGATTCGAGTTCCCTATTCTCCATATATTATTAACTTTTTGGGACGGAGATTCCCGCATTAATCCTGTCTTTAGACCTTGGGGATCAACACCAAACCGTCAGGATTTTGATACTCTCGTGATCCTATCTCCTACCGAAGCAAGGGTCTTGCCGACTGACGACTATCAGTATAGGGAATTGACTATGTTCTCAAGGGAGAAAGTCTCTGCCTAAGCGTTCAACCCAAGACGGTAAGATTGATGCTGGTGCTTATTGATATTGATTAGGAATCCGAACTTCTATGACCGTTGCTATCCCCGATTTTTGCCAAGGCATCCAGTATTTTGGCCAGTCCCTTCCCGATTTTGACCGTTATGGCCAAACTGCGGCCCTTGCAGAGGGCCAAACTGCCATCCCCAAGGCGACTGATCCCCAGGCGGTTTATCAAACCCTCCTAGCAGCGGATGCCCTACGCTACCTCACGCTCCAGACCACTGCTACCAAGGAGTCCGGCCACCCCGGGGGATTTGCCAGTATTGCCGATGCGATTGCCGCTTTGGTGATGCTCGGTCATAAAAATATTTTGACGGAAGTCGGCCACCATGCGCCGGGGTTCTATAGCAATATGTTTCTGGATCGCTCCCTAGAAGAAATGGGGATCAAGACAGTACAGGATTTAGGAGAGCGCTTTCGGGAAATGCACGGCCTACTGGGCCATCTGTCGGGCCAAATTCCTGGCCTGCTCGGCCCTGCTGGCCCCCTGGGGCAGGGTCAACATTTTGCCATGGCCGGGGCCAAGCTCCATCCCGGCGTTTTATTCCCGGTCACCATTGGGGATGGTGGCTTGGGCGAACCCTACATCATGAGCAGTTTTGGTCATTTCCATACTGCTTATCCCCATTGCACCAACTTCCTACCAATTCTGGTCTGGAATGGTTACAGCCAAGAACACCACAGTATGGTCTCCACGAAATCCAACGCGGAGATGATCAAGTACTGGGAGGGCCATGGCTTCCAGGCCGTGATTTTAGTCAATGCCAAGGATTTTGATGATGCGAACCAGACAGGGGAATACGTTGATAGCACCCAGTTTTCTTGGATCCAGCGTCTGGCCTTTACCCAAGCGGTCTTAGAAGCAACGGATCGGGCCGCTCAATTGGCCCTGGGGGGAACCCTGACAGTACTGATCGTTAAGCAATTAAAAGGAGCCGGTGTCCACAAACGGGGTGCCCAATCCCATAACCTCTATCCCGGCGATAGTCTCAGTAAAGACTACATTGTCAGCGCTCTCCAGGAACGGGCCCTGCCCCCGGCGGCCTGGCAACTTGTCCGCACCAACTTTGAACGGGCTAGTGGGGGCCCGGCGGCCCACCGCGTCGTCACCGAGCAGGTATTGCCCCTCAGCGATCTGGGTCAACTGCCCCTGACCGAGTACACCGTCCAGGGAGAAAAGAAAGTAGCCACAACCGCCATGGGAGAACTGGTCGTCCACGTTGGAAAAAACGATCCCCATTTCGTCGTCACCAATGCCGATGGTAATGCGGCCTCCGGGATTAATAACATCAACGTTGGCCTCAAAATTATTCACCCGACCGTAGATGAGACCTACTACCAAGGGCCCCAGGGCCAGGTCTATGAACCATTAAGTGAGGATGCCTGTGCGGGCCTCGCCGCGGCCCAGGCCCTGTTCGGTGCCCGAAGTCTTTGGTGTTCCTACGAATCCTTTGCCATCAATGGCCTACCGATTTGGCAGACCGTGACCCAGGCCATGGCAGAACTGCGCCGTCCCACTCCCTCGACCATTACCCTCTTCACCGCTGGGGCCTTAGAACAGGGCCGTAACGGTTGGACACACCAACGCCCCGAGATCGAAAACTACTTCGCCGCCATGATGCGCAATGGCAACATCTTTCCTCTCTTCCCTTGTGATGCCAACAGTATCCAAGTCTGCTACGAGTGGGCCCTGCAGACAAAAAACAAAGGTATTACCATTACTGCCAGCAAATCTCCCCTGCCGATCCATACCACCTTCGAGCAAGCTCGCCAGGCCCTGCAGGATGGGGGCGTGATTTTGCACCAGAGCCCCGGAAAAAAACAAGTCGTCTTTGCGGTCTTGGGTGATATGACCCTCCTGCCTGTATTTGAAGCCGCGACCCGTCTAGAGGCCGAGGGCCTTGGGGTCAAAATTGTGACCGTGATCAATCCCCGCCGACTCTATCGGCCCCAGGATGTACTCTGGGAATCTTGTACTGAAGCGGATAGTCATTTCCTCGATGACGACGGCTTTGGGCAACTGTTTGGGGGAGCAGCCCTGATCGGCGTTACAGGTGGTTCCAGCGCCATGCTCGAACCCTTACTGTTACGTTCCACCGCCCCGCGCGATGTTTTTGCTTGGAAGCGGGGAGAAACCACCGCAAGTGCAGGGCAATTGATGGGCTACAACGGCCTCACTGCCGAGGCCCTGGCAGAACGGGCCTTGCAATTGCTCGGCTAATCCTCAATCTCTGAAGCCCGACAATGCACTAACCCCACCCGTCCTCCCCTTGCAAAGGGGAGGAGACGTCTCTCAATTACGGTGACGGGGCCTGCTGCGTTGTCAGATCAAGGGTTGAGACGGGGCTTCCCAAACGTTGTAGCTGAGGTTGTAGGCCTTTTTCCTGGCCAACGATCAAAGTCACCATGGTTTCTGGGCGTAGATGTTTTTGGGCCACTGTTTGAATTTGGTCAATCGTCGTTGCTTTAACCTGGCGTTGGTAGTCAAAAATAAAATCCGGGGGATAGCCGTAATATTCGTAGGTCATCAGGCGAGACAGGGTTTGGCCGGGATTTTCAAAGCGAAAGATAAAGGAATTGAGAATGGATTCCTTGGCGTAGGTCAGTTCGGCCGGGCTAACAGGACTGGTTTGGAGGCGTTTAATTTCGGCCCGCAGGGATTGGATAAATTGGGCGGTGGTTTCCGTGCGAGTCTGGCCCCCCGCCAGAAAAGTGCCGGGATAGTCGTAGGCTGCTTGCCAAGATCCAGAAACGGAGTAAGCCAGGCCTTGCTGGGAGCGGATATTGTTAAACAGTCGGCCCCCAAAACCACTCAGCACGCCATTCATCACTGTCAGGGCCGGGTAGTCGGGGTCTTTGGCCAGGCCGCCGAGTTGGCCCATTAGGACGGTGCTCTGACTGAGATGAGCCTGGTCAGCCAGAAAAATATGGTCGTCATTGTGTTGGCTCGCACTGGGGGGAGCTAAATTGGGTTTAGCCGTTGTCACCCGCCAGGCCCCGAAATATTTTTTCAACAGGGCCTTCATTTGCTGACGATCAAAATCTCCCACAATACCGAGTAGGGTCGTTTCTGGCCGGATATAGGTACGATGAAAATTAATAATATTCTGCTGCTGGATGGCCCCTAGGGTGGAATATTCAACGGTGCGGGCGTAGGGACTCTCGGCCCCGTAGAGGAGTTTGCTAAATTCTCGGCTGGCAATATCACTGGGGTTATCGTTACGACGGGCAATGGCTCCCCGCAATTGATTGGTTGCCAGGGCCACTTGTTCAAGCTCGAAGGCCGGGGTTTGAATAACTTCCGCAAAGAGTTGCAGAACAAAGTCGGTATCCTTACTTAGGGCATCAAAACTCGCAGAACCGGAACTAGTACTGATGCTAGTTTCAATGGCCGCCGCCCGCTGTTCCAGTAAACGATTGAGGTCGGCACTGGGATGGCTCTGGGTTCCCCCAAGGCGCATCGTTATTCCCGTTAACTGCGCTAGGCCAACTTTCTCCGCCGGTTCCCAGCGAGAGCCAGCCCGAAACAGGGCATTACCCCGCACCAAGGGTAGGTGATGATCTTCAACCAAGTACACAACCAGGCCATTAGGCAGGGAATAACGTTCGTAGGCCGGTAACGTAATCTCTGGCAAGGGCGGAAAGGTTAATTCGTCATAATGGCGAGGGCCAGGATTGGCGGGGAGATCTCCCCGAGCAACGGCGGGTAGATGCAGACAGCAGACGAGGGCCAAGGCCAGGCCTAAGAGTCCCCAGAAGGAGAAACGTTTGTGCATAGTTGTTTTCTTGATGATGGAGGCAAAATCCAGATTCCGACTGCCTGGAGGAGGCAAACGACGGCTACACGTTCCTTCCCCAGACTTGCTACAGTGAGAGCATAGCAAGTATTTTCCCCCGAGGAGTCCCGCGTGAAGACAGTTTCTTCTCCCCTAATTGCCCTGAGTGAGTCCGGTTTAGGTTGTGGGCTGACGGCCTTGGCTTTTGCCCTGCTCCTGGGGGCCGTGGGTCTGGGCTGGGTGGTGAATGGCCTGTTGTTGGCCCTGGGATTTGTCCTTATTCTTCCCTTACTGGCCTTTTGGGGCCTGCGTTGGTGGCTGAAACAAAGTTTAATCGAGGGACCCTGTCCGGTCTGTGGTTACGAATTTACCGGCTTCAAGGGCCAGGAGTGCCGTTGCCCCAGTTGTGGAGAGGCCCTGAAGACGAGTCCCCAGGGCTTTGAGCGACTTACACCACCGGGGACGATTGATGTTGAGGCAGTGGAAGTCGCGGTTACGGTTTTGGAAGACTAGGCCGAGCTTGGGGACTCGCACTCAGCCAATAGGTTTCCGACCGACCAAGATGCTGGAGGTGCCGTCGCAAGAAGGCCGACAACAGGGCCAAGGTGCTGAGTTGGGCGATTAAACTTAACCAGAAAGCGGCACCAGCACCAGCAGTACTAGCGGCCATGGGCAGAACGCTAAACCAAAGAACATGAGCCCCAAAGCTCTTGAAGAGAAGCGCAACGCCAAGGGGAATCAGTCCCGACAGCAAGAGTAGACCAACGCCCAGGAACAGCCGATTAACCGCTAGACGCAACAGGCCGTACTGGAATGCCAGGGCCAGAATCAGACTAAAACTCGCCCCGAGAATCAGGCCAAAGCCCAGGGAGAGTCGGTAATTCCCCAGGGGGAGAAAGACCATAATCGGGATCAGATAGAGAACGACAATGCCCCAGTTCGCTAACAGGGCCAACGGTGCTGGACTCTGTTCACCCCAGAGTAAATCAGTCCAGAGAGAGCGCTGATGTTGCGGCGCTTGGTGGCGGTAACGGGCCCAGGTGCGGAGAGTATCCCGACTCAGGCTGAGGGCATTGGTCAAGACTAAGAAAAAGGCCCAGAGGATCAACTGAAGGATGACAAAATTGCCCCGCAGATACACAGCAACCTGTTGAGGATTATCCATAACCCCTTTGATGCCCATATCCTGGAAGAAAAAACCGGCCACGGTGACGATCAAGGTCAAGGTCATGCCATAGCTCTGGGCCTTACTCCAGGTGGAGCGCTGGGGACTGCGAAAACAACGTTGTAGGCCTTGAAATAGCCAGTAACTCCAAAGACTATAGTTAAGGATAATAAACGCTAAACCGCTCCAGTCCTGTTGAAAGACCGGCAGGCCATACCAACGCAGGCCAAGGAGTTGATCCGAACGCAGATAGTCTAGGCTCTGCTCGGAGAGAAAGGTCGCATCGGCCAAATAGTAGAGGGCCTGACCTGGGTAAAACAACTGTAGCCACTCCCAGAGATAGTGTCGTTCTTGATAACCTCCCTGGAGAGTCGTCAGGGTCATGGCCGTCAGCACAATTGCCAGCAGGCCGCTAATGGCAAAGGCCTGGCCTAAATTATCCTTGCCCATAGCCAAGCCGATCAGGATAGCGAGGGCAAAACAAAAGACCGAACCGGCCCCCAGAACCGCATAAAAGCTCAGCAAAAGTGGCAGGGGAATATTGGCGGCAAGGGCCGCGACGAGGTGCAGAGGGATCGCCAGGGCCAAGAAACCATAGACCAGACTAGGCACCCCCAGCAGCTTACCCCACAGGAGTGTCAAAACAGAGCGGGGACTGAGCCGCAGAAAATTGAGGGTACCCCGGCCATTTTCCTGGGCTAGATCCGTAATTAGCAGGTACACTCCCCCAACCCAGAGTAAAAGAATACTCACCGTACTTAGGGTTACAAACACATCAAGCCACCACAAGGGCCAATTGATGATGAGATTGCCTAAAAAGTCTTTGGTGCAAAACAGGCCGTTATAGTAACTGTTCTCATACTCCGGTGGTGGACTGCCTAGACAATACCGATTGAAGCGGCTCAGTTTATCGGGCAGGCCAGCTTGTAGGATAAAAAACAACAGGCCCTGGGCAATGGCACTAGCTACGACCACCATTTGGCCAGTGCGGAGACTATAGCGACTTTTCAGCTCTCGATAAAGCTGGGGATTCCAATCTCCAAGGCGGTCAAGCAAGGAAACGAGGGAGGAGCTAGGCATGGGGGTCTTCCAAAAAACAAAAGTTAAGAGGCTTTCAAGACCAGGGGCAACCAATCTAGATGAAGCCCGAGTCTATGAGCATTTTGAGAAGAATGGTGTTGTCCATAGCTGCATGATAGCGGGGAGCCACCGCGATCCGCACGTTATCAATGCCTGCATCTTCTACACTTCTCAGGCCAGTGTCAAGCTAGAGGATTAGACCAAACCCCGGGAATTAGTACACTACCTTTGTGTCAAAGAATTTAGGGACTTAGCAGCTATCTAATTAGCACTCTATGGGGATAATTGCTAATTTTTGAAAAAAGTTTACAAATAACTCTTTTTCTAAAATCATTCCCTACAATTATAAAAATCAGTCTCTATTTATTTCATGTAATAGAGGTCAGCGCGCGCTCTGGACTGTGAACTCGATGAACAGACAACATCCTCGAAAAACAGTCTAACTATTCATGAAAAACTGGACTGAATCGACTTTCCGTGTGAATAGGAGTGTTCTTGCTCTATGGCCTACTCATTTGAACTCTTGGGGGTTTCTCCCCTCTTAACCTTCTTCGATCATCAACAACATAACGAACAAAATCCCCAGCGCCCCAAGGCCTATCTAGCATCCTATCGCTGTACCCTCGATAGCTTTATTCAGGCCATTGATGATATTCCCAAAAAGCCCCAGTGGAATTGGGATGAAGTTGTAGAAGCGATGGTACGCTTTTGGCTGAAACATGAAGACACAGTTCGCCACTGCGAAAACGAGTTACCCAAGGGAGGCCCAGAACCCTACTTGGTCGTAGCTCGGGTCGCCAATCTGGATGCCCTCCGCTATCAATTTGAAAGTCTATACTGGGCTGACTGATAACTGATCTGTATCTCTATATTCCGAGAAGCCTTTCTCCGAGAAGCGAAACAAGGAGTCCATCAGTGATTTCTGAGCTGCGTCGAGTCCCTCACCAGTCTAAGTCTGTCGGGTGGGGGTTCGGCCTGTCGCTTGGGTTACCAATCAGCCAAAAGAGATGGGCTATAATAGAGACTGTCAATTAACGAGGTTATCATCGCGCCTACAGCAGAAAAAGCCTCCCTAAGATATTAGAAATCTGGATTAATTGACGCCCTTACCTATCAGTTTTAACTATGAACTGTCTCATTACTGCTGTTACTGGTTTTGACTGAATGCCCTGATATCCAAGGCTTACACCGAGAAAAAGAATTTTTTTAGGTTCCGATTTGAGAAAGTTTTAAGATAGTCCCCTGCTGAGTTGATGCGCAACATTGCTCTCTTAAAGTTTTCTTAACCAACTACTCACTCAATGATGAATTCCTGAGGTAACGTGCGTGATTGCGATTTCCCTACCTCCCCAAAAACGGAGTTGGAGTACACTCAGTTTCTCATCAACGCTCTACCTTTGCCCCATTCTCGATCTTTTGCTGGCCCATGTTCCGCCAACGCTTCAAGCTGAAATCCGCCTAGGATTACAAGAGGCCCTGGTTAACGCCGCAATCCATGGTAACCAACTAGATCCCAGTAAAGCGATCGTGGTGGAATTTTCCGTTTCCCGAGAGGGCCTCTGTTGGGTCATTTCTGACCAAGGGAGTGGTTTTATCCCCCATTGCCATTGTGCTTCCTGCTCTTCTACTGAAATAGCACCTCTACCTCCAGACGAAGCAGAATCCGGACGAGGTCTAAGTATTCTCCATCAGATTTTTGACCAAGTCGATTGGAATACCAAGGGAACTCAACTGCGTCTCAGTAAGCGACTACCGAGAATGCAAATGGCCTGAATCAGTCCCTCCTAGAAGACGCCCTCTATCGCATCATTTCCCGCTCGTTTTCTCCTTTCTAGGGCGCTGTGCCTAAGCGATACGTTGGGAGGAGGCTACTTTTTGATAGATCTGGGCGGTTCCTGGGAAAAAATTTTGGATAATCCAGAAAAGAATTTACAAAATTTAATATAATAGCCTCAATAACGACTAGGTATTTTTTCTCATTGCCCTAATGACGGAACAACTTCCTTGGCTTTCGATCCTGATCCTCCTGCCGCTGGTGGCCGCCTTCCTCATCCCGCTGTTACCAGATAAAGAAGGAAAACAAGTCCGCTGGTATGCCCTCGGTGTGGCGCTAGCGGATTTTATTTTGATGATTTATGTTTTCAGTCGGAACTACGACATTACCAGTAGTTCCCTACAGTTAGCGGAAAAGTATCCCTGGATTCCGCAGTTTGGCCTAAGCTGGAGCGTCTCTGTGGATGGAATTTCCATGCCCCTAGTATTGCTGGCAGGCTTGGTCACGACCCTATCTATCTTTGCGGCCTGGCAGGTTAATCACAAACCCCGCCTATTTTATTTTTTAATGCTGGTGCTCTATGCGGCCCAAATCGGTGTCTTCGTAGCCCAGGACATGCTACTCCTGTTCATTATGTGGGAACTGGAACTGGTTCCCGTTTACCTTCTTGTTTCTATCTGGGGGGGGCAAAAGCGTCAGTACGCTGCGATGAAATTCCTGCTCTACACCGCTGCCGCCTCGATCTTTATCTTGGTGGCGGCCCTGGGTATGGCGTTCTACGGCAATCAAGTCACCTTTGATATGGTGGAATTGGGTCTGAAAAATTATCCCCTGGCCCTGGAACTCTTTCTCTACGGTGGCCTGTTGTTGGCCTTTGGGGTCAAGCTGGCGGTTTTCCCCCTGCATACTTGGCTCCCCGATGCCCACGGTGAAGCTTCAGCACCGGTTTCTATGATTCTGGCGGGTGTGCTTTTGAAGATGGGGGGCTATGGCCTCCTGCGGCTAAACCTGGGGATTCTTGACCAGGCCCACGTTTACTTTGCACCTATTTTGGTGATCCTAGGCGTTGTCAATATCGTCTACGGGGCCTTTACTTCCTTTGCCCAGACCAACATGAAACGACGTTTGGCCTATTCGTCGGTTTCTCACATGGGTTTTGTCCTACTGGGGATTGCCTCCTTCACGGATCTTGGCATTAGCGGGGCCATGCTCCAGATGCTTTCCCATGGTCTGATTGCAGCGGTACTCTTCTTCCTGGCCGGGGTAACCTACGACCGTACCCACACCCTTTCTTTGCCGGACATGGGCAATATTGGTAAAGTGATGCCCACCGTCTTTGCCCTCTTCACCATGGGGTCGATGGCTTCCTTGGCCCTGCCGGGCATGAGCGGTTTTGCCAGCGAACTTTCGGTCTTTGTCGGCATCACCACTAGCGACCTCTACAGCACTACCTTCCGTACCGTGACGGTATTCCTGGCAGCTGTCGGCCTGGTGTTAACGCCCATCTATCTCCTCTCTATGCTCCGTCAACTCTTCTACGGCACCGGTAGTCATCCCCTCTGTAATTTAGAAGGGCAGAAAGTTCAGGGCTCAGGAGAACTCGAGGCCGTTTGTTTTGGCACTAGTTGTGTGTTACCCGCGCAGGCCCATTACGATGACGCCCGGCCCCGAGAGGTCTTTATTGCAGCTTGTTTCTTGATTCCGATTATTGCTGTGGGCTTCTATCCCAAACTGGCGACTCAGATCTACGACGCCACGACGGTGGCCGTGAATCAAGAAATTCGGGCTTCCTACGACGAATTTGCCCAAGCAAAAGGCCTGACCTATGCAGAATCCCCCCTCAAGGCGCCGGAAATTTTAAGTTTGCGCCCCTAGGAATGCCATGAGGGCCTAGTCTGTAACCTTACTCCTCCTCCGATCCCCCGTTTTGGGGGATTTGCTATTCCTGGGTGTTATTCCTTATTTGTTCCTGATTGCTTCATGGTTGCAAGTCACCGCCTTGTTCCCCTCCTATTTCTACCAGCTGGCATCGGTCTTTTACACCCCATTCTGATCGATGGCCCCCTCGACCAACGGTTATTAGCGCTAGGATTTTTACTGCTCGCAGTGGATCAGGCCCGGATGGCCCGCCTCGATCTAGCGAACATTACAACCGTTCAGATCCAGTTAGCAGAAAGGGGCCTAGCAACGTTCTCTCCTTCGTTAACGACCTTTACTCGACTCACCTGGGGAACCATTCTCTGGGAATTGCTGGGATTCTATAGCGGGGCCTTTCATCTGGGCTGGGGCATTATTCTGGTACTCAGCAGTCAAGTCTTCTTCAATGCCTTGGCAACAATTTCCCTCACACCGGGAGCGCCAGAACCCCTCCAGCCAAAACCGTTAGGGGAAAAATGGGGGCTGGTAGTCGCGAATAGTTGTGGTATCGGTCTGATCCTGCTTTGGATGGCAGACGTTATGCCCTGGGCCATCGTCCTCGGCCTGTGGGCCATTGCCTGTATCTACGCGGGAGGCAAAATTTTACAAAGCATTAATCCTTCTGGCCTGTTGGCCAGACACCCCGAGGAAGAGTCCATTTCTACGATAGACGCGACTACAGCAAACCATTGAAGCGACTATCGCGGGAGGCCAAACGGGCCTTACCGGCGGCGGCCCAGGCCTGGAGTTGTTGAATTTGCTCTTGGGCCGTCCGGGCCAAGGGAATCAGTTGACTAGCGGCTTCTAAAATATCATCGGTGGTGAAATCTCGATTTTGACTAAAGCCCAAGTGCATAGCTTCGATCAGAATTTGCTCAATTTCCGCCCCAGAAAAATCGGGGGTTTCGTAGGCAAGCCGCTTCAGGTCGTAGGCCGGTAAATTATGGGGCCGCAGACGGGATAAGTGGACATTGAAAATGGCTTCCCGCTCTTGCTCGGAGGGCAGGCCAACAAAGAAAATCTCATCGAAACGGCCCTTGCGCAGTAACTCCGGGGGCAATGATTGGATATTATTAGCCGTTGCCACCACAAACACCGGCGAGGTTTTTTCCGCTAACCAGGTGATAAAAGTCCCAAACACCCGACTAGTAGTGCCGCCATCTCCCCGACCATCTACCCCCGCAAAGGCTTTGTCAATTTCATCAATCCAAAAAATGCAGGGGGCCAGGGCTTCGGCTAAGGCGATCATTTGACGGGTTCGGGCTTCGGATTCCCCCACTAGGCCGCCAAATAAACGGCCTACATCCAAACGAAGCAGGGGCAGATGCCAATGGTGGGCAATGGCCTTAGCGGTCAGAGACTTCCCCGTACCTTGGATGCCGACTAGCAGAAGGCCGCGGGGATAGGGCAGGCCATAACTACGGGCCCGTTCGCCAAAGGCCCCGCCTCGACGCAACAGCCATTCCTTGAGATTATCGAGGCCGCCGATGTCGCTGATCCGTTCCGTAGCGGGATAGAAGTCAAGAATTTGGGTCTGGCGAATTGATTGTCGTTTTTCTTCTAGGATTAACTCCACATCCTCCGGCTCAATGTGGCCATGGCTGGCCAGACAGCGGGTCAAAACACGCCGAATTCGCTCCAAGGATAGGCCCTGGGCCGAGCGGGCTAGTTCCTCTAACAATTTTGAGTCAAGAGTTTGGCCCATGGTCAACAGGAGTTTTTGGATTTCGGCCTGAATTTCTGAGCGGGCCGGCAAGGGAAAATCCAGAACAGTGATCACCTCCGTTAACTCGGCAGGAATGCGCACATCCGGGGAAAGTAACACTAAGTTTTTAGGCTGGGACTTCAGGGAACGGGCAAGATTCCGCAACTTCCGGGCAATGGCAATGTCCTCTAGAAAACGATGGAAGTCGCGCAGGATAAAAATGCCTCCTATGTTAGCGGGCAGTTTTTCCACTAACTCCAGGGCCTGGAGTGGGTTGCGTTTGCCGACTCCTTCACTATTAGGGTTACCTTGATAACCTTCTACAAAATCCCAACAATAAACAGCTCGATTGCCGAGTTTTTGGGCACAATCCCGAATAACGGCCTCTACTCTTTCCTCTTCACAGGTCGGAATGTAGAGTAGGGGATAACAAGCCCGGAGAAGGAGTTCAAATTCTCCCTGGAAATCCATGATTTTGTTCCCACATACAAAAGCTTTTTCTAGCCTACAGGCAAAGGCCCTGGGACGAAAATGACTGGGATCGCGGACAAGAACTTAACCTTGATTGGGGTCTATCTCTTGCCTCGGCATAGACCAATGGTGTGACCAGCTAAACATGATGATTGAATTGATAAATTAACCACAGACCAAAACCCAGGCCGATTAGGTTTGGCCCCCAGGCCGCTACCACCGGGGATACCCATTCAATCATGCCTAAACTTCCCAGCAAAAAACTGAGTAAATAGTAGATAAAAATAACCGCAATACTTAGACCAAAACTTTTTGCTCGGCTGACTTTTTGGGGCTGAGTTCCCAGAGCCGAGCCCACCAAGGCAAACACCATACAAACAAAAGGAAAAGCTATTTTTTGCTCAGTTCTAACTTGGAAAAAATTAAGCTTTTTGGTATCCCCAATGAGGCGCAAAATATCCATATATTGCCGAGCCTGGATGATGTTCATTTCGTAGGGGTCACGACTTTGGCGGGCGAAATCAAAGGCGGCCTTGGGCAGATCGAGGGTCTGGTGTTGAAAGGGTAGGGCCTCTTGGTAGGAGCTATCCGGCGAGAGTTTATAGAGTGTCCCCTCAAAAAACTCCCACTTTTGTTGTTGCTCATTCCAAGTAGCCTGGTGGGAGATCAAAATTTGTTTTAAATTAGTTCCAGCCCAGCTCAATACGGTCAGTGCCTGCATCGTTTTACCATCGAAGCGCTCGGCGTAAACCAAGTTTTTCAAGCGACGACTGGTTTGCCCATTGGCCAGGGTCAGGGTTTCAAATTCAGGATAAAAAATATCGCGGGTCTGCCAAAAGGGATGCTCTTCTTGAATCGCATTAACGAGAATGCTGGTGGCTTGATAGTTAGCGGCAGGAACAACCCATTCATTCATCATAAAGGTTCCGACCGTAACCCCCAGGCTCAAAATAATCGCCGGCAAAACAATTCGGTACAAACTAACACCACAACTACGCAGGGCAATGATTTCACTGTCACTGCTTAGGCGGCCAAAGGTCATCAAGGTGGTCAGCATGACCGAAATAGGAAGCGCGTAGGCCACAAATTCCGGCACTTTGAGAATCAGAATTTCCAGGGCCTTGAGCACCGGCAATTGTTTTTCCACAATTTTGTTAGCCAGATCCGAAAGATTGCCCACCGCAACCCCCAGGGTGGCGACGAGTCCAACGCTAAAAATAAACGGCGGGATCAGTTGCGTGGCCAGGTAGCGGTCCATAATCGACCCGTAGGGCCGAAAAACGAGAGTCGTGTACCAGGAGGGTAAAAACTTAGGGAGGAGCATGACCAGAAAAATACGATGTGGCTATTGTATCAGGCCCATGAAAAATGACTGTCCCCCTTTCCAGAAGGACAGTCCATTACCCAATCGTTGAATTGAGGGCCAAGGTTGGCCAAGCTGATTGATCAGTTTTCGCGGCTAAGAACATCCTGAAATTGTCTGATTGCGGCGGCACCAATATTAAAAAGGGCCCAGGCACCAGCAATCAGCAGCGGACTAAGAACAATAATGACGCGCCAATCCATAGTTTATTTTTACCTCGTATGTCTAGAAAAATTAAAATTTTTTGATCACTACTATATATATCCTAATCCTGACCCCTTGGGAATCCAAGCGCCGTCCCTTTGCCCGCATGCACTAAGGCCAGTTGGGCGTAATGCTGGGCGTGTTGGATCAAGTCCTGGGCCTCCACTTCCGTGACTTCTCGTACTACTTTACCGGGAACTCCCATCACCAGAGAGCGGGGGGGAATATTCTTTGTGACCACTGCCCCAGCGCCAATAACACTGCCGGCTCCCAAGCGCACTTGGTTAAGGATAATGGCCCCAATGCCAACCAGACAGCCCTGCTCAATGTGGGCACTGTGGATCACCGCCCGATGGCCCACCGTAACCCAATCCTCTAGACAGGTGACGGCACCAGGATCGCCATGGAGAATGGCCCCGTCCTGAATATTGGTTCCAACACCGACCTCAATCCGTTCGAGATCCCCCCGCAGAACAGCCCCATACCACACACTACTTCTAGGGGCGAGATAGACGTTACCGATCACAGTGGCATTGGGGGCCACAAAGGCCGCGGCAGACAGATCGGGGACAGTCAAAGAAATATTCCAGTCGGACATGACGGATTACCAGGAGGAAGAGACCAGACTTAAAAACGGAGCAATTAGATTAAGTCGATATAATAGTGCCGATGCTTGCGTTGAGTTTGCCATGCTGAATCCCAGTTTACAGTATCCGCCCTTTGGCCCTGAAATTCAGTGTCCCCATTGTCGCCAGCTCATTCCGGCGCTGACCCTCACCGATAGCTATCTTTGTCCTCGCCATGGGGCCTTCGAGGTAGATGTCAACACCAAGGAACTCGTTCATTTACAATCGGGACGGCATTGGCGCCTGTGGCAGGGGGAATGGTACCGCCAGCATACCCACCCGGATGGTATCCGCTTTGAGATCCATGAAGCACTAGATCGTTTGTATGGTGAAGGATACCGGGCGACCAAGGTCATTATTGCCCATCGCTACAAGGCCCTGGTCAGTGCTTACTTAGAGCGCAATCATTCCCGTCGTAGCCTCGAAGAAAATACGCTACCCCGCCTCTACGGTCTACCGGTGGAGTTTAGTGCAGCCCAGGCCGCGGAGCCGTGCTGGGAGGTCATTAATTTTGACCTAGAAAAAGAACTGGGGGTCCCCAAACGCTATCCTTACTTTCGTCTGTTTGAATAGGGCCATGCAGTTACATCACGTTTCCATCCGCACGGCCGACATTCACCGGGCTCTGGCCTTTTACGAAGCCCTCGGCTTTTCCGTACAAGAACGCTTCACTACCGGCTTTACTCTGGCCTGTTGGCTAGAGGGCCTGGGTAGTCGGCTGGAACTGATACAAATTCCTGAACCGAAACCGGCCCTCGATGCTTTTCACGATGAGCACTACGTCGGCTACTATCACCTATCCTTTGAATTGCCCCCGGATGGGCCAAGTCTAGGCCATTGGCTAGAAGGGTTTGAGATAAAGCTCCAAGCCCTGGCTCTGCCCTGGAAACTCCTACTGGCCCCGCAACCACAGATGATCGGCGACCATCTCTATGAAGTGTTATTCTTGGCCGACCCGGATGGCCTGGCCCTAGAGTTTATCCGGCGATTGCCCCGCCTCGGCTAAGATTCAGTTTTTAGCTTAGGGATAATGCCTGGTATTCCTGTTGGAGGAGGCTAACCAGCATTTCATTGCCGGCGGCTTGGGCCGCTTGAATGCGTCGCTCGATATTCTGGCGGATATTATCCTGGTGCTGTTGCGCTAGCTCCGTGGGTTGAATCTCGGGAGGAGTATAGAAATTAAGGGTCGGACAGAGGTTAAGGTAATCTTCGGGGCTATAGTCGGGGGCCCGATAGCTAACGCCCCGATAGCGCAGGCCATTTTGGGGGAAAGTTTGGGCTAGATGACGAGGATAGGCCGCTTTGGTGACAGTGGCCGGTTGCGGGGGAGGGGGCTCTGGGCTTTGCAGAACTGGATTGACCAGCGTTTTTTCGTAGGGGGTACCGCGATAGGATAATTTCATAGGACTCAGTTGGCGGTGCTTTTAAAATAGTAACTTATTAATCTGTATCTATTTTTACATTTTAACCCTCATCTGACCACTGTCCATCCTGCCCAGTGGCCGACTACTATGACCGACCTTCCCTTCCTAGACCCCTATCGACTGGTAACGGGCTCTAGTCGAGATCAGGCTCAATTACTCACTTTTTTGCGCTGTACCTATCAGGAATTGTTTCCCCAGCAAAAGGCCTTTGACCATCTCGCCCAGACAGTTGAACAGTATTTCTCGGCTCGTTCCCCACTCTGGTGGGTGCAGTCACGTTTAGAGCTGAATCCAGTACCCGTTGCTGGCCTGTGGTTAGGGAATGCCATCGACCAAGTCACAGGAGAACGCTACAGTCATATTTTTATGCTCTATGTGGTACCGACTCATCGGCGTCAGGGTATTGCCACGGCACTACTCCGGCATGCCCAGCAATGGAGCCAGGCCAGGGGGGAACGGCAATTGGGCCTACAGGTATTTCCCCACAATACGCCGGCCCTGGAACTGTACCAAAAGCTCGGCTTTCAGACCCATGCCATCACCATGCTCCAAACCTGGCCCCCTAGGACGAATGTTCAAACACATTGCCAAACTGTTCTAGATCCAAATTAACAAAAACCGGTAAACAGTCAAAACAGCGTTGGGCCAAGTTCAACCGGTCTTCCCGCTCTAGCATGGCTTGTAGACGTTGTTTCACGGGGATCAAATAACGGACATCGTTGGCAGCGTAGCTCAGTTGAGACATAGAGAGATTCTCAAGGTTACCCCAATCGGAACTCTGGGCATTTTTATCCAGTTCAACGTGCAGGATTTCCTGCACCAAGCTTTTCAGACCATGGGAAGCGGTGTAGGTACGGGCCAGTTTACTGGCAATTTTAGTACAAAATACCGGGTGAGTTTTGATGTCGAAAGTGTGTTTGAGCTGGGCCAGGTCAAAGCGAGCATAGTGAAAAATTTTCAGCACCTGGGGACTTTCCATCAACTGGGTCAGGTTGGGGGCCTGGGTTTGGCCTTTGTGGACTCGGATCACCGTTACCAGGCCCTTGGGGTCACAGATTTGCACCAAACAGAGGCGATCTCGGTGGGGATTGAGGCCCATGGTTTCCGTATCGACGGCAATTTCGGGGGCCGTCAGCAGTTGGGCCAGGACTTGGGGGGGGAGGTCGTGATCAAAGGCTTGGAATTGCGTCAGGGTCGTCATAGAAGCTATTACGAAAAAGAACAAGAAGGCTGGCTCCCCAGGTCGGGGTTTGTCGCATTCGCACTGAAAGCAAGCAAGCGCCAGGGCCAATATTCAGTTTGGCAGAGCCGGGCCCTGAATGAACCCGGTCAAGGCCTTTTTAAAAGTCACTAAACCTGGATACGAGGGCCGGTAATGAAGGCCGGGAAAGCCGATAGAATAATTGGGATTCATTCCTTCCCTCTCTACGGATAGTTGCCATGCCACGCCGCGATGATTTGCAGAAAATTTTAATTTTAGGGGCCGGGCCCATCGTCATCGGCCAGGCCTGTGAATTTGATTATTCCGGAACTCAAGCGTGCAAGGCCTTAAAGGAAGAAGGCTATGAAGTGGTTTTGATCAATTCCAATCCCGCTTCGATCATGACCGATCCGGAGTTGGCCCATCGGACGTATATTGAACCCCTAATCCCGGAAATTGTGGAAAAGGTAATCGAGAAGGAACGGCCCGATGCCCTCTTACCTACCATGGGTGGCCAAACGGCCCTGAATTTAGCAGTGACGTTATCTAAGTCAGGGGTACTGGAAAAGTACGGTGTCGAACTGATCGGGGCCAAATTGCCGGCCATTGAAATGGCGGAAGACCGGGATTTATTTAAGCAGGCCATGGCCCGCATCGGCGTTCCCGTCTGCCCCTCCGGCATTGTTAATAATATGGAAGATGCCCGTAGAATTGCCCTAGAAATTGGTTCCTATCCCCTGATTATTCGTCCCGCTTTTACCTTGGGAGGAACCGGGGGCGGCATTGCCTATAACCAGGAAGAATATGAAACCATGGCCCAGTACGGTCTGGAACAGTCGCCAGTGAGCCAAATCCTGGTGGAAAAATCCCTCTTGGGTTGGAAAGAGTACGAGCTAGAGGTGATGCGAGACCTGGCGGATAACGTGGTAATTATCTGCTCCATTGAGAACTTTGACCCCATGGGGGTGCATACGGGCGATTCTATTACTGTGGCCCCGGCCCAAACTTTGACGGATAAGGAATACCAGCGCCTGCGAGACTATTCCAAGGCCATTATTCGGGAAATTGGCGTAGAAACCGGCGGCTCCAACATTCAATTTTCGGTGAATCCCGCCAATGGCGATGTGATCGTGATTGAAATGAACCCCCGCGTTTCCCGTTCCTCGGCCCTGGCCTCTAAGGCTACGGGCTTTCCTATTGCCAAGTTTGCAGCCAAATTGGCCGTGGGCTATACCCTCAACGAAATTTCCAACGACATTACTCAGAAAACGCCCGCGTCCTTTGAACCCACCATTGATTATGTGGTGACGAAAATTCCTCGCTTTGCCTTCGAGAAATTCCCCGGTTCCCAACCTATTCTCACTACCCAAATGAAGTCCGTGGGTGAGGCCATGGCCATTGGCCGTACCTTTCAAGAATCTTTTCAAAAGGCCCTGCGCTCCCTAGAAACCGGCCGCTTTGGCTTCGGTTGTGACCGCAAAGAAACCCTGCCTACCCTGGCCCAAGTCCGTTCCCACCTGCGTACCCCCAATCCCGAACGGGTCTTTTCTCTGCACCAGGCCCTGACCCTGGGGATGAACGTCGAGGAGATCCATGAATTAACAGCTATTGACCTCTGGTTCCTGGATAAATTGCAGGAACTCGTCGAAACTGAAAAATTCCTCAAGCAACGATCCTTGACGGCCCTGACGGCCGAACAAATGCGCGAGATTAAGCAACAGGGTTTTAGTGACCGCCAAATTGCTTTTGCCACCAAAACGACGGAAGACGAAGTACGAGCCTACCGTAAATCCCTGGGAATTGTGCCGGTCTATAAAATGGTGGACACCTGTGCGGCGGAATTTGAGGCCCTGACGCCCTACTACTATTCCACCTACGAGCCAGAAGAAAGCGAAGTCCTCCCTTCTGATAAACCCAAAGTCATGATTCTCGGGGGCGGCCCCAACCGTATTGGGCAGGGAATTGAATTTGATTACTGCTGTTGCCACGCGGCCTTTTCCCTGAGTGATGCAGGCTATGAAACCATCATGGTCAACTCCAATCCAGAAACCGTTTCCACCGACTACGACACCAGCGACCGCCTCTATTTTGAACCCCTGACCAAGGAAGATGTGCTTAACATCATCGAAGCGGAAAACCCCGTGGGGGTGATTGTGCAATTTGGGGGCCAGACTCCCTTAAAACTCGCCGTTCCCCTACAAAAATACCTGAGTAGCCCTGATTGCCCCGTCCAAACAAAAATTTGGGGAACGTCTCCCGACTCCATTGATACTGCCGAAGACCGGGAACGCTTTGAGCAGATTTTGCATACTCTCCAGATTAACCAACCCCCCAACGGGATTGCCCGCAGTTACGCAGAATCTCGGGTCGTGGCCAATCGCATTGGTTATCCTGTCGTTGTACGACCTTCCTACGTCCTCGGGGGCCGGGCCATGGAAATTGTCTATTCCGATGAAGAACTAGAACGTTACATGGTCTATGCCGTACAAATCGAACCGGATCACCCCATCTTAATCGATAAATTCCTGGAAAATGCCATTGAAGTGGATGTGGATTCCATCACTGACCAGACGGGCCAGGTGATTATCGGTGGCATTATGGAACACATCGAAGAAGCGGGGATTCACTCCGGCGACTCGGCCTGCTCCATTCCCTACACTAGTCTGTCGGATAACGTTGTTGCCACCATTCGCCAATGGACTCAACAATTGGCCAAGGCCCTGAACGTGGTGGGCCTGATGAATATTCAGTACGCTGTTCAGGGGGAACAAGTCTATATTCTAGAGGCGAATCCCCGCGCCTCCCGCACCGTCCCCTACGTTTCCAAAGCCACTGGTGTTCCCCTAGCTAAAATCGCCTCCCTGGTGATGTCGGGCAAAACCCTAGCGGAATTGGGAATGACTGAAGAACCCCAACTGCGCCATGTTGCTGTAAAAGAGGCCGTCCTGCCCTTTGCCAAATTCCCTGGGGCCGATACCCTGCTGGGGCCAGAAATGCGCTCCACCGGCGAAGTGATGGGTATTGATACGGACTTTGGTAAGGCTTTTGCGAAGGCCGAATTGGGGGCCGGCGTTGACCTGGCCACCACGGGCACGGTCTTTGTCTCCATGAACGACCGGACGAAGGCTGCCGCTGTCCCCGTTGTTCGCGATTTACTGGAGTTGGGCTTTAAAGTGGTTGCCACAGCGGGAACCCAGAAAATCCTAGCCGAAAATGGCATTGAAGGCATTGAAGTGGTACTAAAACTCCATGAAGGCCGGCCCCACGTTTTGGACTGGATTAAAAATAATTGGATTCAGTTCATTATCAATACGCCCAGCGGTGAGGAATCCCAACTGGATGGCCGCACAATTCGTCGGGCCGCCGTGGACTACAAATTACCGATTATCACCACCATTGCTGGGGCCAAGGCCACCGTGGCCGCGATCAAAAGTTTGCAGACCCATCCCCTAGAGGTCAAGGCCCTGCAGGACTATTTGTAGGCGAATCTGTTCCAGGCACCATCTTGCCTAAGGAGATAGCTCTCACGACTGCCGGTTGGAATCGTTACGGCTGACGCCAGAACGGTGTACGGCTCTGGTCTCAAAATAGCCTGCTGCCTCAAGCAGACTGTTTTGTCGCAATCTGGGCTAAGTTAGCCTGGATGGTCTGGACGTCTAGATTTTTGCCGATAAACACCAATTGGGTTTGGCGGGTTTCTCCAGGTTGCCAGCGTCGGTCGTAGAAACTATCGAGGTTGGCCCCGACCCCCTGGATCACGAGACGCATGGGCTTACTGGGCACAGAAACAAAGCCCTTGATGCGGTAAATTTCCTGCTGTTGTACCAGTTGCTGTAGGTGTGCAATCAGGCCCTGGGGGTCGTAGGCCTGGTCAGAGACAAACTGAGTAGACTGAATTTCATCATCGTGGTCGTGGTCTTCCTCGTGGTCGTGATGGCTGGGGCGTTCGCTCAAATTATCTTCCACGGCAGCCTGGAAACCTAGGAGGATATCAGGATTGATTACTCCTTGCTGACAGGGAATAATTTTGACCCCAGGCCGGAGTTCCTGCTTGAGCCATTTTTCAACGGTCTGACGTTGCGGTGCTTGGAGTTGGTCAGTTTTGGTTAAGAGTACCAAGTCCGCACAGGCTAGTTGATCTTCAAAAAGTTCTTCTAGAGGCGTTTCATGATCTAAATTAGGGTCAGCTTGCCGTTGCTGGAGCAGGGCCGCTAAATCACCCACCAATTGGCCCTGGGCCAGGGCCTGACCATCTACCACCGTAATCACCCCGTCCACCGTAGCGTATTGCCGAATATCCGGCCAACGAAAGGCCTGTACTAAGGGTTTGGGCAAGGCCAAGCCAGAAGTTTCAATAACGATGCAATCCAGTTCCTCGCGCCGTTGGAGCAGGGCCTGCATCACTGGATAAAATTCCTCCTGCACTGTACAGCAGAGGCAACCATTGGTAAGTTCAATAATTTGACTGCTGGGATTTACGGATTCCGTCTCGTCATCGCAGACTTGACAGGACTTGAGCAATTCTCCATCAATGCCAACATCGCCAAACTCATTCACCAAAACAGCAATCCGCCGCCCTTGGTTATTTTGCAGGAGATGACGAACGAGGGTCGTTTTTCCTGCGCCCAGAAAACCTGTGATTACCGTAACCGGAATTTTAGTCATTATTGCTGTTTAAGATGAAATGGAGATGATTTTGTCCCCCTCGTCCATGACGAAGAGAAGGCTTGGGGGTAAAGGCTAAAATAATTTGCGCACCTTGGGCAACATGGCGACAAGCTTTTAACTGACATGGCGTTCCCTACAATAACCCATCCATCAGGGCCAGGATCTCCTCTGTTTCTGGTGTCAGAGCGTCGGGCTGGGGAGTCCGTTGCTGATGGGCCATCCAGAGGTCTCTTAAGGCAATTAACTTCAAACTGTTTTCAGCGAAGGTTTGGGCAATGGCCAAGGCCCCGGCGAGATAGCCGGTGGCACCGAGATCCATCATGGCGGAGCGACGCAGTTGTAGGTCAGGGCCTTGCAAAGCTTGAATCAGACGTTCCGCGTAGGTCGGGGCAAGGGTCAATTGATAAAGAGCCCGGGCGGCCGCGTACTGTACCTTAGGGGCAAAATGATCGAGAAATGGTTCTAGCTGAGGAACCGCTTCCTTGGCCTGGAGAGTTCCCAGGGCCTCTAGAATGGCCTCGTAGGGCTGGGCCAGATGGGGTTTACCGGGCACCAATTGTGCTGCTTCAACGCCACCAGCCAATAAGTTGAGGAGGGCCGGAATGGCCTGAGAGTCCTGTAATTCTCCCAAGGCTCGTACTGCCGCTTCGCGGACGTAGTAATCGTCGCAATCTAGGGCCTGGATTAGGGCCGGAACCACCGTCGGGTCGGCTAATTTACCCAAGGCCTTAGCCGCATTACGTCGCAAAGGATAGCCGCCATCGGGAGAGCGGTCGGTCTCATCCTGTAGGGCCGCGACGAGAGCGGCAATTGCAGTGGGGTCGGTCACGCGAAAACGGCCAATCCACCAGGCCGCATAGTAGCGAGCACTGGGATCTTCCGTCTGTTGTAGATTGGTCAAAGCCTGTTCGACGGTATAAGCGGCAGAAACGTCGGTCATTGTTTAGGAGGCAGTCGGATTGTTTAAATTAAACAGGAAGGGGATGGCCCCTTGGTTTTTATCTCCGCCCAGCACAAGAACGTTGGGCATTTGGGCCCCACCTTCCCGCCAGGCCTCAATGGCCTCTTTTTGTAACACCAGTTCTCCCCCCTGGGCCTTCAGGGTTTCCGCCAAGAGCCGTTGGGCCTCGGCCTTCCCTTTGGCGCGATTAACATCTGCCTGGGCCTGTTGCTCTGCTTCCTGCGCCACATAGACGGCCCGCTGGGCTCGCTGTTCGGCGATTTGTTTTTCTTCCACGGCCCGGGCAAATTCCGGAGAAAAATTGAGGTCTACTACACTCGTATCCAGAACAATAATACCGTACTTTTCTAAGCGGGAATCCAGGGCCATATCAAAATCCTCTTTTAATTCGGAGCGCTTGGTAATAGCCTCTTCCACCGTCCGCCGTGCCGCCGCAATCTTAAAAGACTCCTGAGTCTGGGGGGCAATAATTTTGGCTACGATATTTTGTAAAGACCCTTGGGTGCGTCGAATATTGACAACCTGAGTCGGGTCGAGACGGAAATTAATGGCAAAGCTGGCCGAGAGGTCTTGCAGATCTTTTGTCGAGCTTTGGGCCGGCACTTCAAACTTTTGTACCGTCACATCATAGATATCCACAGAGGATACAAAAGGGGGCTTATAATGCAGACCTTCTAGTAACGCCCCATCCTGAGCCTTACCCAAGATACTTAAAACCCCAGCTTGACCAGGGTTAATAATCACAAAAGCATTCAAGGCAATTAAGACCAGGAGGGCCGCAAGAATGCCTCCCACAATGGGCTGCCAGCTTTCGGCAGAGGATTTCCGCATAATGTTGTCCTTAATACAATGGCAAGGTAATGCTCTCCCATGCTGACAGAGAATTGGGGCGCTAGGCAAGCCCGAACCCCTTGGGATGGCATGATTGACCGGAAGAAACTTCGACCAATCTAGAGTCGGGTAATGCGAACGGGGATGCGACCATGATTTTTATTGGCGATACGTCGAAAGGCGGCACTGCTCAAATCGAGAGAACAAGCACAACGGTCTGTTACTGTGACAATAACAGAGCGGCCAGTTCTTTGATGGGTGACCCGTAGGCGGGTTCCTAGGGGATAGCGGGGATGGGCAGCAACATAGTGGTTGGGATTATAGGGTCTGCCATTGGCCATGCGTTTGCCAGCAAAACTAGGCCCGTAAAAGGTTGCGGTTTGGGCCGAAACGGATACAGGTAATGATAGAGTCAGCAAAATCGCTACGAGAAAAAGACGCAAATCAGATTTCCTCCAGAATTGTAAACAACGTCACGTTATTATACCTAGGCTTTTCTGTTTTTGCCGAGAGATGTAGTATTTTTGCTCTTTCCCCTTTGGGTCTGGCCCCCCATTTTGGGGGTCTAGAGACGACAATAGAAGTAGTCTCTAGGGAGTTTTCTGATGTTTAAGCCACTTATTCTCACTGTCCCCCTGGCCCTACTTACCTTGATAGGAATTGCCCATACAGCTAGCGCTGTCCCCTATCGTGTCTACTCCACCGGAAGCCCTGGATTCACCCGTGGGGTCGTGATTCCACCATCGAACAACCTGGGTTACGATGTCTATCGCTATCCCCAGGGCGGTTACTACCAGCAGCCGGGTAATAATTTCACTACAATTACCGATAACAATGTCTGGATGCCTTGTGTACGCAACCGAGGCTATTACCAAAACTATCCCTATCACTATCCTCGAGGTAATGCCTACCCGCCTTACAACCGAGGATATGCCAGGTGGTAACTCGGCCAGTCATTCCATGTGAACGATAGTAAAAAATTATCCCATTTTTTCCTGATTTGGCAGAGGGGCCGAATCGTCGGGGGAATGGTCTGTCAAAGCCAGACTTAATTGCACGTAGGGGAGAGTGGTCATCGTCGGAACGGGTGATTGTAGTCGTAGCCAAAAATCCTCTAGCCAGCCCTCAGAGCTTCCCGGTAATTGCCGGTCTCGTTCCAGCCATTGTTGCAGAACCGTTTCCCGACCATCCTGGGGCGGCACCAGACGATACACTCGCACCGATTTTTGGTTGAATCGCTTCCGTTTTAGGGGGGCCAGACCGTAGCCAATACAGTCCAAAAAGCGGCGTAGAATGGTGATCGGGCCCGCATTTTTAGCCAAGCCAATGCCCATTACGGTTTTAATATCCTGACGATTGCGCAGGGCGATCTCCGCCAGACGTTGTAGATCCGCATCAAGGGCGCAGAGCTCCCGTTGGGGATTGGCGAGGAGAATAGGGAGTCCCAAGACGTCTAGGGTGCCAATTTTGGCCCCGAGCTGGGAGCCGTTGAAGTCGGGGAGAAAAAGACTGCCGTGGCCCTGATCGATCAGCGTCCGGGCGATCTTGGTATCCCGGTCAGCGAGGTAGGGACGACCGAGGGTGAGAAAGTAATGCAGGCGAATTCTTTGATACCAGCCCTGATCATCCTTCTGAACCAGTTCTGGGGTCACGGGTACCCCATAGCGTTGCTGGAGTTCGTAGCGACGCAGGGCGTGACGCTCGTTAGGACTTTTGATTAATCGTTTTTTCAAGGCCTCGAAGTCCTCGACACTTAGTAAAGGCGCCGTGGCAATGGCCTCGCATTCGGCCTGGTAATTTTGCTCACGCACGGCCTGGATGGCTTCGGCTAATTGTTGACTACCGGGTAGTGGCTCTTGGTTAGAGGAATCATTGTCTTCTTTGGCCCCCTGGGACTGGGGCGGGGGGGGATAGCCCAGGAGTTGGTGGCCTTCCTGTTGGAGCAGGGCCAATACCGAGTCTCGATAGTGGATCATGGCTGCATTGACACGGACGGCCATTCGGGCCCAACAGAGGAGGGATTCTGCTTGAAAGCCGGTATCCAAATCATCGAGATCCGCCAGATCGGCCTGTTGGAGCAGGCGAATATTTAAGTCCGTTAAGCGTTGGCCCGAGGTCAACAGGGCCGGTATGGAAGTGGAGCCGTTGCCCACCTGATTAAAGCCGTAGCTGGCTACCCAGAGATAGCGGGGAATATTTTCTCGAATTCGGCCCAGGGCCTGGCAAACGGAGGTGGCGGTCTGGACTCCCTGGGCAATGGCCCAAACAGCGGTAAAGTGGCCCTTGAGGTCAATACTGACACCGGTTTCAATGGCCGGGCTAGCCAATACTACATCGTATTGGGGTAGTAGATCATTTAATTGGGACACGGCATTATAGGCGGGGTGGCTGGGGTCAGAAAGGGATTCTGCATCTAACCGCAGGATCTTGACTTGGGGAAATTGTCGCTGGAGATAGGCTTCGAGGTTGCGGGTTCCCCAGGCACTGGTGAGCTTTTGGGCCGATAGGCAGACAAATGGCCGGCCCCCATCTCGAATGTGTTGTACCAGATGCTTGACTAGGCGACGGGGATCATTTTCGCCGTAATGATAGACAGGCCAAGCCTCGGTACTATCAGGTTGCCAATCATTACAGATCAGGTAGGGATCAAGAGGAATCCCCGCCAGGGCCGTTAGGTAATCGAGGGATACATCGCTGAGATCGGCATCCGCCACGATTAAGCGGCCGTCACCACTCAGAGCCGTTTGCAGTAACTGCTTGAGGGATTTGAGAATGGCTACCCGGTGGGAGCGGCAAGTATCACCATTCAGAGCATGCCACAGTACCTGCTCCACTTCATCAATAATGATTAGGCTGTCGGCCCAACGTTTGGGGTTGAATTGGGCCTGGGATTGGGGATGGAGCGAGTCGATACAAAGCCCATAGCCGTAGATAGTTCCCTGGGGGCCATCTTTGACGTCAGTAACATAGTCTAAATTAAAGCGCTGACAGAGTTCCTGCACCAGACGAATACGATGGCCAATTAAGAGAACAGGGCGATGCTCTGCCATGGCCTGGCCCACCACTCGGCTTAGCCATTGGCTTTTTCCGGTTCCCTTGGGAGATTTCACGGCGATCAAGTTAGCAGAAGCCGGTAACGGCAGATCCGGAAGATAACGCGCCGTGAGGGCCAGGGACGGCCCATAGGTAAGGCGGTTAAAACTTTTGGCCTGCCACACCTCTAGGGACAGGGCCTGGTCATAAACCTGTTCCAAGATGGTTAGGCCCTGTTGGGCGATTAGGTCATCAATGCCTTTGCCCCAGACCGGATTCCAGGTCATGACCTTCACCAGACACTGATTTTGCTGGAACAAATAGCCCAGACGTCTAACAGCCAGGTGAACCTGTTGGATAGTTTTTGGCTTGGGGTCTTGGTCAAAAACAATGTAGATCGGTCGTTGGGGCACCGCCAACTTTTGCAGGGCCGGGATTAGATGGGATTTACCAATGCGTCGTCCTAGGGCATCCTTCGGAGTCCGGTAGCCACTGTGAACCCCTGGCAGAGCAATGGCCGCCAAGCCGGCTGTCAGTAAAGACCCAGCCTTTTTGGCCCCTTCGGTAATACAGAGAGGGATCTGGGGATTCTGCATGAGCCATTGCCAAAAACCCCCATCTTCTTGCTCTGGGTCTAGGTCTTCCGCTAGGATGGACAGCCCAGCCCGCTCAGCAATGCGTTGCCAAAGATGTAAAGGAACCCGCAAAGCAAAGAGGCCCGTCGGGGCCTGGGGAGGATGTTCATACTTGATCACCTTGCCCTTTTCCTGATGGATGCGAGGAGAGTTGGGCTTAAAACAGCCCCAGAGATCCCGCTCCCCCGATAGTAAATCAATACCTGAACACCACCAACCCCCAGCTACGGTATGTTCATAGCGATTGAGGATGGATTGACTGACCCGGCCGTCATTTCGCCGAGGCAACGTATCCGCGTACAGCAGATGCTCCGAAGCCTCGTTCCCCTGGAGAGAAGTCACGTTAAGATGAATAAGCTGGTCGTCAACACAGCTTGCCTGCCATTCCTGTAAGTAATCCATTGCCGGGCCTGCCTGAACCAATCAAGCACTATATATAGCGTGAGGGATTCCAATTCTAGGGCTAAAACGCTAAATGTGGAAGGAGCAAAATTTCACAAATTCAGTCAAAATCTGCCCTGATCACGAATAGGCAGAGGGCTAGCGGCAATAACCCTGGATTCACATATCTTTACTTGAGAAATCGGTTGATGGGATTGCTAACAAAGTGTATATCTGCAAGTCTCCCAGACAAGGGAATTTAGTCATTCTTGCCGCAGAACGTCATTTAGCGGTTAATCCCAATAGTTCCAATATTGCTCCCTTCCTTGTCAAGGCTGCTTGGACTTTTGCGGAGAAGATCCACAAAGATTCGATAAAATGACCTTTGAGTTGACTCCCTACTAAATCCTGATAATGCACACCTTTTTGCCGATCGCCTATTTTGAAGACCACTTCATCCCCTTTGCAGAGGCTAAGCTGTCCGTTGCGACCCATGCCCTCCATTATGGAACAGCGGCCTTTGGGGGTTTGCGCGGCATCCCTGACCCTGAAAATCCTCGCCACATTCTCCTGTTTCGCCTCGACCGCCACTGTCAGCGGCTCAGCAACAGCGCCAAGTTTTTGCACTACGACATTTCTGCGGCCAAAATTGAGCAGATCATCACGGATTTTGTTCGGAAGAATCAACCCAAGAGTTCCTTCTATATCCGACCCTTGGTCTATAGTTCCGGTTTGGGGATTGCGCCCCGCCTCCACAATATCGAAAAAGACTTTTTAGTTTATGGCCTGGAAATGGGGGATTACTTGGCCGCCGATGGGGTCAGTTGTCGTTTGAGTTCCTGGCATCGCCAAGAAGATCGTAGTTTCCCGTTGCGGGGTAAGATCAGTGCCGCCTATATCACCTCGGCCTTGGCCAAGACGGAAGCAGTGGAATCGGGCTTTGACGAAGCCATTTTGATGAATAGTCAGGGGAAGGTCTGCGAAGCCACAGGGATGAATATTTTTATGGTGCGCCATGGCCAACTTATTACCCCTGGCCCTGAGCAGGATATTCTAGAAGGCATTACCCGTGAGAGTATTTTGTCCTTGGCTCAGGATCTGGGCCTTTCCACCGTCCAGCGCTCCATTGATAAGTCGGAGTTGCTGATTGCCGATGAAGTCTTTCTCAGTGGGACGGCCGCCAAGATCACCCCGGTTAAACGCATTGAGAGCTTTGTTTTGCCGACGGAACGGCCCATTACCCAACAGTTAAAAACGGCCCTGACCGCCATTACTGAAAATCGGAATCCCCAATACGCCCATTGGGTAAATACCATTTCCCTAGACTAGACTTTTAGTCAGACCCTTCGTATCCTGTCTACCCACCCCACCTACGTTAGGAATCCTGTGTCTTATCGCCATCGTTGCCTTGCCATTTTATTTGGTTTGGGATTAGTCAGCGGAGCCGGCCCCAGTTATGCCCAGGCTCTGTTACCCTATGCTCCCAATCTTGACAGCCGTCAACTCGAACAGCAGGGTATTACTCTGACCGAAGATGTCCTCCAATTAGTACGATTCCAGCAGTATGATCTGGCTCTGCCCCGAGCCAAGCTAGCAACCCAATTGGCCCCGAACCGATTTCAGACTTGGTTTATTTTAGGAACCCTCTATCTGCAAGAAAAAGAAATTGACCGGGGAATTGAAGTTTTACTCAAAGCCCAGGCCTTAGCCCCCGAAGAAGCCGGCATTAAATTTACCCTTGGTAGTGCCTATTTCCAAAAGGGGGATTATCCTGCCGCTATCTCCGCTCTCCAGGCTGGCCTCCAGCAGAAGCCTGATAGCACCTCGGCTCTGTTTGATTTAGGTAATGCTTACCTGAAGCTGAAGCAATATCCTGAGGCCATTACTACGTTTGAGAAGGCGGTTGGCACCGATAAAAGCTTCTGGCCAGCCATCAACAACATTGGACTAATCCAGTATGAACGAGGCGATAGCGAAAGCGCTCTCCAACAATGGCAACGGGCCTTGGCCCTGGATCCGGAACAGTCGGAACCCCAATTGGCCGTAGCGGTACTCCTCTACAAGCAAGGCAAGACCGCCGAAGGTCTCCAGCAGGGAGAAGCGGCCCTGAAGCGGGATAGTCGCTATGCTGAGCTTAAATTCCTGGAAGAAAATCTCTGGGGCGAAAAACTATTGCAGGATACCCGGGTCTTTTTTGCAAACCCTACTATGCAGGCCCTGATTAAAAATTTACCCCCCGTTGTTGAGGAAAAAGACCAAGGCTAGATGTAATACATAAAGCCAGCTTCGCCATAGGCCTGACGACGGTCACAGAGGTCTTTTAAGGAGCAATTCTCTAGTATCGATTGGGCGGCCAAGCTGGCCTTTTGCCATTCGTCGCGGATTAGTTGGCTCTCCGGAGTTAGGCGCTCCGATTCGGTTCCCCATTGATGTTCCCCTTCGATGGTGGCCACTACATCCAAAATCTTGATCTGTTCTGGATCCTGGGCCAGAAGGTAGCCGCCCTTAGCACCCCGCTGACTTTTGAGTACCCCCCCGCGGCGTAATTGGCCGAGAATCTGTTCGAGATAACGCTCAGGAATCGGTTGCTTGTCCGTAATATCCCCGACGGTTAGGGGGGTTTGTCGGCTGTGCTGACTAGCAATTTCTAACAGCGCAAGCAGGGCGTACTCTACCTTGGAGGGCAGGTCGAGGAGGACGTAGCTGGAAGTTTTCAAAACAAGGTTAGGGAATGACGGTTTTCGTATCGGGTTACTTTCTTTTAGGATACGGGGTTGAGGGCTGTCAAGACTAGGGCGGCGATATTCGAGACAACCAATGCTAGGATTAGCCCCTAGGTGATGGAAAAGACAGTACAGAAAACCGATGGCAAAACAACTCCCCTTGGCTGACTCCAGCCGGATTCTTCCCACGGAACTCCATGAGGAAATGCAGCGTTCCTACCTGGAATACGCCATGAGTGTGATTGTGGGCCGGGCCTTGCCGGATGTGCGGGATGGCCTGAAGCCGGTACACCGCCGCATTCTCTACGCCATGTATGAACTGGGGTTGACCCCCGACCGGCCCTTCCGTAAATGTGCGCGGGTGGTGGGGGACGTTTTGGGGAAATACCATCCCCACGGGGATCAAGCCGTCTATGATGCCCTGGTGCGCATGGTGCAGGACTTTTCCAGTCGCTATCCCCTACTGGCGGGCCATGGTAATTTTGGTTCGGTGGACAATGACCCTGCCGCCGCCATGCGCTACACCGAAACGCGCCTAGCCCCCCTGGCCATGACGGCGGTGCTCCAGGAAATTGACGAAGCGATTATTGATTTTAGTCCCAACTTTGATAGTTCCCAACAGGAGCCCACGGTGCTCCCGGCCCAGTTACCGATTCTGCTCCTTAATGGTTGCTCAGGCATTGCGGTGGGGATGGCCACCAATATTCCGCCCCATAACCTGGGGGAAGTAGTCGATGGGCTAGTGGCCCTGATCGATAATCCTAATTTGTCCGACCAGGCCCTCTGGCAATTGATTCCCGGCCCTGATTTTCCCACTGGCGGCGAAATCCTCGACAGTGAAGGCACTCAAATGGCCTATCAAACTGGCCGGGGACTGATTCCCGTGCGGGGGGTGAGTCACCTAGAAACCATTCGCGGGGAAAAGCGCCGTAGTCATACCCGTACCGCCATTGTCGTCACCGAGTTACCTTACCAGGTTAATAAGGCGGCCTGGATTGAAAAGGTGGCCAGTCTCGTCAATCAACAAAAGTTAGAGGGCATCGCCGATCTCCGGGATGAAAGCGACCGGACAGGGATGCGGGTAGTAATCGAATTGAAACGAGATGCTGACCCCCAGGCCATCCTGAGCACGCTCTATCGCACCACGGCTCTGCAGAGTAATTTCGGGGTGATTTTCTTGGCCTTGGTCAATAATCGACCGGTTCAGCTTTCCCTACGGCAAATTTTGCAAGAATTTCTCCATTTTCGGGAAGAGACCCTGATTCGCCAGTATCGCCACGAACTGAGTCAGGCCCAGCAACGGCTAGAAGTCCTGTCCGGCTTGCGTACTGCCCTGGGCTATCTGGATCAGGTGATGGAAATTCTGCGCTCGGCTCCCGATGGCCCGACAGCCAAGGCCCAATTCCAGGTGCATCTCGACTTAACCCCTGTTCAAGCCGATGCGATTTTGGCTATGCCCCTCCGTCGTATTACTGGCCTAGAACAGCACAAACTAGAACAAGAATATACTGCTCTGGCCCATCGAGGGCAACAACTGGAAACCCTCCTAGACAATCGCCGGGAACGCCTCAAGGGCCTAAAAAAAGAACTGCGCCAACTCAAAAAACAATTCAGTGACCCGCGCCGCACTCGTATTCTGCAATCCATGCCTCTCCTGCCGGCAGTGGCCCAAACGCCAGAACCAGAACCGCCGAGTTCTATCCCTCTCCTGGAACCGCCCAAACCCCCAACTGCAAATCGGCAAGTTCTAACGCCCTCTCTTCCGTCCCCCCAACAGGTTTCTCTGGCCTTGTTTACCCCCCAGGCCCCGCCGGAGAGTGCAATTTTGCAGATTACCAGAACAGGGGAAGCGTCTTGGTGCCTCCCAGAGCAAGTAGTTCCTCGTTCAGATCTGGTCTTTCAGGCCTCGATTCAGGCCCAGAATCACCTGTGGGTGTTTAGCCAACTTGGCAAGGTGTATCCCCTGGCCGTGGCCAAACTTCCCCCGGCCGCTAGCCAGGCCTCAATTTCCCTAATGTCCTTATTACCCAAGGGGGCCCAGAGCGAACCATGGGTGACTCAGCTCTTTCCCCTCGCGCCTGAACAGGATTTATTACTCCTGACCCGCCAGGGTCGTTTAAAGCGTTTAGCGACCACAGAATTGGCTGAGCTAGGGCCACGGGGCCTGAGTTTACTCAAGCTCAAGGAGGATGATCATCTGCAATGGGTGCTGAGCCTGGCCGCGGAAACCAGCCCGTCGCAGAATCTGTTGTTGGCCACCAGTTCCGGCCGCCTCCTGCGGGTTCTCTTGACCCTCGACCAAATTCCCCGCCTTGGACGAACCGCCCAGGGCCAGACGGCATTACGACTCCGTCCCCAAGAGGCTCTGATCGGGGCTTTAGTGGTGGATGCTACAGCTCAAGTTGGCCTCTTGACTCAGCAGGGCTACGGCAAAGCCCTAGCAGTGGACACGCTTCGTTTGGCTAAATTAGAAGATTTGGGGACGACGGTGATCCAATTCCTGACACCAACAGATCGCTTACTGGCCCTGTGGCCTCGACCCGTCGGTCTGGCCCTGAGAACCAGCCTTGGACGAGATTTATCGGTGCAGGACAATCAATTGACGCTTTGGGGCAAGGATGGCCCTGGAGATTACCTGGTTCCCCTGGAAGCAACGGAGCAAATTTTGTGGGCCAATCCTTGGGCAGTGGATATTGGCCCTTTGTCACCCACGAGTTAACAAAAAAACTACCAGGAGCGCAGGGCTCGTAGTTGCGGTGTTTTCTTGAGTTGATGGGCCTCCATCCGGGTCAGGACATCTGCCAGAATGGTCACGGCCTCAGCAATAAATGGGCCCTTATTGAGCATCACACATTCGGCCCGTTCGGCCATGGCCGCATCGGTCATTTCACCCCGCGACGGAGCGCCATTTTTGACTAAGCTTTCCAGGACTTGGGTGGCCCAAATCACCGGCACATGGGCCGCTTCACAGAGCCAAAGAATTTCTTCTTGAATTTCCGTCAAGCGTTGATAGCCAATTTCCACCGCCAAGTCTCCCCGCGCAATCATCACCCCAAAGGGCTGTTGCCCAGCAGCGCGAACGATCAACTCCGGTAAGTTACGGACGGCTTCATCGGTCTCAATTTTGGCAATGATGGGCGGGAGGGGGGCCGTGGCCCCAAGAAGGTCTTGGAGTGCGACTTGCAGTAGCTCGATATCGGCGGGCTTTTGGACGAAGGAATAGCCAATCAAATCGGCCTGGGTGGCAGCAAACTGAAGGTCTTGGCGGTCTTTGTTGGTCAGGGGGCTGAGGTTAAGGGCCGTGCCCGGAAAATTCAGACCTTTCTCGGGCCGTAGTTTTACCCCTTTTGGGCTGGCGTGGGTCACTTGCAGAAGCAGGCCGGAGTGCTGGGGAATTTCGCTGTAGTCCGTCGCCACCACGCGGGTTCTGAGCTTGCCATCATCGATGTAAACCGCCGCCCCCACCGTTAAACTATCCAGGACTTCTGGCGTTGTACAACTCGTACAGAAGCGGTCGATGGGGGAAGCTGGGACGGACTCTTCATCCTGCTCGGCCGGGAGCGGTAGGGCCTGGCGCAGAAGCACAAGGTAGTCATCACGAAACAGCCGTCGTTGTTCCCCCGGATAAAATACTGGCCCTGTCCGAATTTTGGGCCCGGCTAAATCCATCAAGATCCGGCAGGGTTGACCGACTTCTTGGCTGGCCCGGCGGACATGGTCAATCATGGCCTGCCAAATCTCCGGGTCATCGTGGGCACAGTTGATGCGGACACAGGCCGCCCCCCGTTTGAGGACTTCCCGCACCAGCTCATAATTCTCTGCGGCTTCTGTGGGCAGGGTGACCATAATGCGCACCCTTTGGGGGAGCCGGGCCGGGCCAAAGAGTTCTTCGGTATGTTTCTCTAACAGATGGCGGCCCTCTAAAAATTCTGCTAGCTGGGGACGACGAATCCGGTTGGGTAATCCCGTTTGGCACAGGGCCGACAGGGTGGCCATCACGGCCATCAAGCTGGGCATGACCCGGCCTTCCAATCGCCCTAAAGAAGACAGGCCCCAAGGCATCAGGGCTGCCTGCAAGGGTCGCAGGTCGTGGCGGCGGAGGGCCAGGTAATGGGCCAAATTTAGGGCACTGGACAAAAATTCAGAGCGATGGATATGGCCCTGCCATTGGTGAAAGGTCGCTTCCCCGCTCGCTTCAACGTCTTCATAAAGTACTTGTAACGTTTGTAACAGGCCTTGGGGAGTTTGGAGGGTTTGGGGAGTGAGGTGGGTCGGGTCGAGGGGGGACACTAACATAATCGATGTCTCCTGTCGGGATAGTCTAGAGCCACAGTTTTCGTTGTTGTTTCATTCGTTTTCCGTGGGGTTAGGCTCTGTTGCTATCCCTAAGCTTAAAAGTTTTGGATCTTAGTCTCTAGGTCTCAATTCCATTGTAGGAGCCTTGGTCAGTGGCCAAACCCTTTGAGCTAGCCAGCATCAAACTTCGTAATGGCCGGTAAGAAATGAATTGGATGTTTGGCTCGGGAAAAGACCTCGTTTGGTTCCGATGACAAACGTAACAGGCCTTCCATCAAAAACGGTAAGATGCGGGGATGATCGTTTGTTGAGATGTCTATGTACGAGAAACTCCAGCCCCCCAGTGTCGGCTCCAAAATTACCTTTGAGAATGGTAAGCCCCAGGTTCCCAATGATCCGATTATTCCCTTTATTCGGGGGGATGGTACGGGAGTCGATATTTGGCCGGCCACGGAAAAGGTGATTAATGCGGCGGTGGCCCAGGCCTACGGCGGCCAGCGTCAAATCCATTGGTTTAAAGTCTATGCTGGGGATGAGGCCTGTGATCTGTATGGAACTTACCAATACCTACCCCAGGATACCCTAACGGCAATTCAGGAATACGGCATTGCCATCAAAGGCCCCCTGACAACCCCCATTGGTGGCGGCATTCGTTCCCTCAATGTGGCCCTGCGCCAAATCTTCGATCTTTACAGTTGTGTGCGCCCCTGTTGCTACTATACGGGAACGCCCTCGCCCCACAAAAGCCCGGAAAAATTGGATATTATCGTTTACCGGGAAAATACTGAAGACATTTACCTCGGCATTGAATGGCCCGAAGGTAGTGATGGCGCTAAAACCTTAATTGCCTACTTAAATAACGAATTAATTCCGGCCACGCCGGCCCTGGGCAAAAAGCAAATCCGCCTCGATTCCGGTATTGGCATTAAGCCCGTTAGTAAAACAGGTTCCCAACGACTGATCCGTCGCGCCATCCAACACGCCCTCCGTCTGCCGAAGCCCAAGAATCAAGTGACCTTGGTACATAAAGGTAACATTATGAAGTTCACGGAAGGGGCATTCCGGGATTGGGGCTATGAATTAGCGACCACGGAATTTCGGGGGGATTGTGTTACGGAGCGAGAATCCTGGATTTTGGGCAATAAGGAGAAAAATCCTGATCTCAGCATTGAAGAGAATGCCCGCAGGATTGACCCCGGCTACGATGCTTTAACCGAGGAAAAAAAAGCGGCGGTGCGAGAAGAAGTAGAACAAGTACTTGCAACCATTTGGGAGTCCCACGGTAATGGCCAGTGGAAAGAGAAGGTAATGGTCAACGACCGTATTGCTGACAGTATTTTTCAGCAAATCCAGACCCGGCCCGATGAGTATTCTATCCTGGCTACCATGAACCTGAATGGGGATTACCTTTCTGATGCGGCAGCGGCCATTGTTGGGGGCCTGGGCATGGGCCCTGGGGCCAATATCGGCGATCATGCCGCTATTTTTGAAGCTACCCACGGCACGGCACCGAAGCACGCGGGACTAGACCGCATTAATCCTGGCTCAGTCATTCTCTCGGGGGTGATGATGCTGGAGTTTATGGGCTGGCAGGAGGCCGCTGATCTGATTAAAAAAGGGATTGCAGCGGCCATTGCTAATGGAGAAGTAACCTACGATTTAGCTCGGATGATGGAACCTCCTGTGGAACCGTTAAAGTGCTCGGAATTTGCTCAGGCCATCATCAACCATTTTGGCTAGGGCCGATAAAGCCAGAGGGGTTGGCCCTGGGTGGCCAGTTCAAATTCTAACCAGGCCCAACTGGCCCCGACCGGGGCCGTCGAGATAACATTGCCAGTAAGTTTTTTGACGAGGGACTTGGGTTCTTCGATGGTTTGGCATTCGGCCTTATCTGGGTCAAGGCCAGCCAATTCAGCGGCCCAAGAGCGGGCATCTTCTTCGGTGCCCAAACGATCAACAACGCCTAGTTCTAAGGCCTGGTGACCCGTAAAAATCCGGCCATCGGCAAAGCTCCTCACTGTATCGAGGGAAAGCTTACGGGCCTGAGCTACGGTTTCGATAAATTGTTGGTAGCTGTTATCAATCAGGGCCTGAAGAATGGCCTGTTCTTCGGGCTGTAATTCCCGGTCAAAGGCCAAAATATCCTTGTAAGGGCCAGATTTAATGACCTTAAAGGAAACGCCAATCTTCTCCAGTAACCGTTCTAAATTATTACCTCGCAGAATCACACCAATACTACCGGTAATCGTGCCAGGGTTGGCCACAATGTAGTGGGCCCCCATGCCAATATAGACCCCCCCTGAGGCCGAAATATTGCCAAAACTGGCCACAATCTTGACGCTTTCCCCTAGTTTTTTCAGGGCCGCATAGATTTCCTGGGAATCCCCCACTGTCCCGCCAGGGGAATCAATTCGCAATAACAGAGCAGGATATTGTTTCTCCTTAATGGTTTTCAGGGCCTTGAGCACTTGTTGGCGAGTACTGCCACCAATGGCCCCGCTAATTTCTAGACGGGCAATTTGTTTTTTGGGGTTTGGCTTAAAGGGCCAGATCATATTCAATAATACCTATGCTTGATGTGGGTTGGAGGTCTCTTTATTGGATCAACTGGCCCTAATCTCTGCCTGGGGAAGGGATTTTGGGTGAGGGTTGCCAAAGCGGGATATTTCCGCGGTCATTGCTCTTTATTCCCCGTATTCTTGCAAGAAACTCAGGAAATCCGTTAGGGCTGATCGGGTATCCGGGTTAGGGGCGAGTTGATGTCGTGTTTGGAGAATAAAGCCTCTATTTTGGATTCGAGCACGGCTAGCCGCTCGTTCTCTTTCTTGATCTGCTCGGTCTCGTTCTCGATCTGCTTTTTCTCGTTCTTCAATCGCTCGGTTTCGTTCCTCGTCTGCAAGATGATCGCGTCGAGTTTCGCGTTCTCTTGCTTCAGCCACGCGGTTTCCTTGTGCAATCTCTCGGTTTCGGATTCGATTTCCAGCGTTCCACTCAAGGCCGAGATTAACCACGAGAGCCGCTGTGCCCAACGCAAACGCAAGGAAACTCCATGCGAGGATGGTGAGGGGGATGAGTTGGATGGGGGTGGTGTCGATGTTGCCATAAAACCTCAGTAGGGCTGCAACGGCATAGAGAAAGGTGGTCAGAGAACGGGGCAGGAGGGCTAGAAAGCTTGCCATGATTCTAATCTAAGATAACGCAGTCGGTTTTGCCCCTCGGCGATGTTTCTTTCACCCAAATTCCGGTCAATGCAAATGAGCCAAGGGGAGTCAGGTTCGGCCCCTTTCCCTCTGTATTCCCGTTAGCGGCCGAGGGTCAATTCTTCCCGTTTCCCTAATATTCCTTGGGGCCGCCAGACCATCAAGACCATCAAAATTAAACCAATGACCATCACCCGGAAGGCCCCTGCTTGGCTCTGGTCTAACCAACCCAGTTGGGGCAAGTAGGTGCGTGTTAGGGCATCGTAGGCCCAGAAGATAATGGCCCCCAACACCGTTCCCGCATTACTGCCCGCTCCCCCCAAGACCACAATAATCCAGGCGTGGAAGGTCAATAGGGGCTCAAAATTACTGGGGTAGATAGTTGTTAACTGCCAGGCAAACAGGGCCCCCGCCAGGCCCGCAATGGCTCCCCCCAGCATGAAGGATTGTAATTTATAGCCAAAAACGTTTTTACCCAAGGCCCGAGGAATTTCTTCGTCCTCACGAATGGCCTTGAGGATGCGTCCCCAGGGGGATTGTTCTAGAAAATCGAGGGCAACGTAGAGGCTCGCTAGCAGGGCCAAGGTCAACAGCATTAAGCCAGCCTTGTAACTGTACTGATAGAGGGCAATCACGCCGGGAATATAGGCCGCTAGGATCAGCCCCGTGGCGATCACCCCCCAAATCACCAAGGTCAACGGTTTGCGGGGTTGATAACTTTTGCCTTGAATTTGCTGCCCCTCGCGGTATTGCTGACGTAGACTTCGGAGCAATAGATATTCGGCATAGACGGCCAGGGCAGTAAACAGCAGGATCAAGCCCAGACGAACAACCAAATTGGGCTGAAAATCTAAGGGGAGTGGATAGCGCTGTACCCCAAAGGCCCCCCGCGTTAACCACTCTTCGTTGAGGGCAATCAGGCGGATGACCTCGGATACCCCAATGGTGACAATAGCCAGATAATCCTCCCGCAGTCGCAGGGTAGATGTCCCAATCAACAGGCCTAGGAGGGAGGAGAGGCCAATACCCACCAGAACTGCCAAGGGAATCGGGACTCCCTGGAGGCTGAGGAGGGCCGTTGCGTAGGCCCCTAGGGTCATAAAAGCCACATGGCCGAAGTTAATCAGGCCCGTAAAACCCCATTGCAGGTTTAACCCGAGGGCAAAGATGGCGTAAACGGCCGCCGATGTGACTAAAAAAACCAGGTAACCACTGCTGGCCGCAAAATCTGCCACGGTTGACTCGACTCCTCTAAATTTGAACTTGACTGCCTGGGGAAAGATGGCCAGGCTTCTAGACCGTCATAATATCCTTTTCCTTGGTGGCCAAGAGGCTGTCAATCTTACTGGTGGACTGATCCGTCAGCTTTTGTACCTGGTCTTGCAGATCTCGCGCCTCATCCTCAGAGATTTCCGCACTTTTTTCCTGTTTGCGGATGGCATCCATGGCATCCCGGCGAATATTACGGATAGCGACCTTCCCTTCCTCGGCCAGTTTGCTGGCAATTTTCACCAGTTCCTTACGCCGTTCAGAGGTCAGGGGGGGAATATTTAACCGAATCACCTGGCCATCGTTACTGGGGGTTAGGCCGATGTCCGAGAGAGAAATAGCCTTTTCAATCTGGGCCATACTGCCCCGATCAAAGGGTTGAATCGTGATAGTACTAGCATCAGGAGTACTAATGGTTGCCAGAGATTTCAGGGGTGTTTCCACGCCATAGTACTCCACACTAATCCGGTCCAGCAGAGACGCATTGGCTCGGCCGGTTCGGAGGGTATTGAAGGAGCGTTGGGTCGCTTCAATACTTTTTTGCATATGGTCTTTAATTTCAGCTAACTGCACAGGAACCTCCAACAAGCGTACCGACGGGTTCACCCTTAATGGCCCGGACAATATTCCCCGGTACCGACAGGTCAAACACCATGATCGGAATGTTATTATCTTTGCACAAGGCGATGGCCGTACTGTCCATCACCTTCAAATCATGGGTCAGCACATGGCTATAACTGAGGGTTTCAAAACGGCGAGCCTGAGGATTAGTCGTCGGATCCGCGTCATACACCCCATCCACTTTGGTGGCTTTAAAGACGACTTCCGCGTCAATTTCCGCTGCCCGTAGGGCCGCTGTGGTATCGGTGGTGAAGAAAGGATTACCTGAACCGGCCCCAAAAATAACGACCCGCCCTTTTTCCAGGTGTCGGATCGCTCGGCGTCGGATATAGGTTTCCGCCACTTCCTGCATGGCGATGGCCGTCAACACTCGGGTAGGGACATTACTGCGTTCCAGGGCATCCTGGAGAGTCATAGCGTTCATGACAGTAGCGATCATGCCGATGTAGTCTGCCGTGGCTCGGTCCATCCCGGCCGCCGAGGCCTTGACGCCCCGAAAAATGTTCCCACCACCGACCACGATGGCAAGCTGTACTCCCAATTGCACAACTTCAGCCACTTCTTGGGCAATATCGGCTACGACTTTGGGGTCAATGCCGTAACCAAGGTCTCCCATCAGGGCCTCACCGCTTAACTTTAATAAGACTCGCTGGTATGTCATGCCATTGCCGCTCAAATTTGTCTCCCCATACCATACCATTCCGGGGAATTGGGCGTAAATTTTGAGGCCTATTTGCCAATACAAAAGCGGCTAAAAATACGATCTAAAACCGATTCCGTGACACTTTCTCCGGTAATTTCCCCCAGGGCCTGAATGGCTGTCCTGAGGTCAATCGTCCAAAAATCCAGGGGCAGTTGAGCTTGAATGGTGGCCTGTACCTGCTCTAGGGCCAGCTTGGCCTTGGTTAAAATTGCCTGCTGTCGCTGGTTAATGGCGAAATCAAGATTCCGGGCCTGGAGGTCTCCCTGCTGGACTTTGGCCAAAATAGCCTGCTCTAGCTCGGCAATGCCTTGGTTCTGGGCGGCAGCGGCCTTGACGATGGCCGTAATTTCCTGGGGGATCGCAAGGTCGAGATTAGGTTCCAAGTCGACTTTATTGATCACTAAAATGAGAGGCCGTTGCTTGACCTGTTCATAAATAGCCTGTTCGGCGGCCGTCCAGCCCCGCTGAGCATCAAGGGTCAACAGAACAAGGTCGGCCTGCTGGGCCACCCGTTGGGAACGTTCGACCCCGATTTGTTCAACGGTATCCGTTGTTTCCCGGATGCCCGCCGTATCCAAGACTTGAATGGGAATGCCCCCAACCACTAATTGGGATTCCACCACGTCTCTGGTCGTACCGGGGAGATCGGTGACAATGGCCCGGTCAGTGCGGCTCCAGGCATTGAGCAAGCTGGATTTACCTACATTGGGTTGGCCGACAATGGCGACTTTCAAACCGGTGCGAAGCAACTCCCCCCGATCAGCCGTTGCTAAAACCGCCGTAACCGTCTGGAGGACTTGCGTTAGTTGGGTCTGAATCCCCGCTTCATCGAGGGGCGGCAAGTCTTCTTCAAAGTCAATACGGGCTTCGATCTCCGCCAAAATATCCAAACAAATGGCCCTCACCTGACGAATGGGCAGGGCCAGTTTTCCCTGGAGGCCAGCCAGGGCCTGTTGGGCGGCCTGGGGGGATTGGGCCCCAACCAGATCGCTGACACTCTCGGCCTGGGTCAGGTCAAGACGGCCATTGAGAAAGGCCCGGAGGGTAAACTCTCCCGGTTGAGCGAGGCGAGCCCCTTGTTCTAAACACAGCTGTAAAACTTGCTGAACTGGCATGATCCCACCATGGCAGTGGAATTCCACCACGTCTTCCTGGGTGTAGGAACGCGGGGCCAACATCAGTAGGAGCAGGGCCTCATCCACCAGGGCCTGGCTTTGGGGATGACGGACATAGCCGTAGAGAATGCGGTGGCTTTCCCAAGCTTGCTTCCCGGCCGCGTAAAAGAGGCGTTGGGCAATGGGCAAGGACTGGGGCCCGGAGAGACGCACAATGCCGATCCCCCCCTGTTGGGGCACAATGGCGGTGGCGATAGCGGCAATGGTATCCCCAGGGTTATACATAGCGGGTTAATTGCAGGCGATAACGGTCTTTTTTCGTAATGCTCACGTCCCCGATTTCTAAGCGGCCCTTGCCCCGGAAGGTCACCAGATCCCCGGCCTTGAGGCTATAGCTGGGTTGCGTGATTTCCTTCCAATTGACCCGCACATCCCCCCGACTAATGGCCTCTGCCATCTTACTGCGGGACAGGCCAAACCCGGCAGAGGCAACGGCATCCAATCTTAGAGACGCTTCCACCGTCGTCATTTCCTTTTTTTGGGGCGGGCGAATCTTTAACTCACTAGAATCAATAACCCGGGTCTTCACTGGGACAGAACGAACCTGAACGAGATGAAGCGTTAAAAAATCGGCCATTTCCGGTAAGACGATGGCCTGGGCCCCCCGCTCTCCCAGCAAAATAATATCGCCGACTTTATCCCGCACAATCCCCGTTCCCAGGATGGCTCCGAGAAAGTCCCGATGGCTAGCGGAATCAAAGAGAAAATTACCGACAATTTCCAAATAGGCTAGGGGAATTTGGGCCAGATCGAGGCCTAAATCCGCTCGATTAATGGCCAAGCGCTGGCGTTCGGCCTGGGGATAGCCGCCCCAGTTTAGGGTTTCTAGTTCAGTTAAACGGCCAAGACGTTCCTGGGCCTCCACCAAGACCGGCGGCGACAAAAAATCCGTGACGGCCATTTCCCACGTCCGCAGGGCCTGGTCGGCCAGGTCAATAATGCGGGCCATTTCTTCCCGGTATTCGACCCCTTTGAGTAGACTGTCTCGCGGTAACATCCTTGCCTATTCCCTACGCATAGTCCCCATCGGGGGCCGTATAACCCTGGAGTTTTTCGGGCTGGAGGGGACGCAAGAGGTCTGTGGCCCTGGCCCGCAACGCTGCCCCGCCGGTAACCACCACCAGATACTTGCCCATTTTTAAATAATTCCGATAGGCCTGGGCATCACCACCACCGCCAAAGCTCAGACCAACACCACCGCCAACAAAATAGCTGCCCATGGCCCCGCCGATGGCCCCCAGGAGACCGCCGAGAATATGATTACCGGGATCACCGGCCCAGTCGAGAGTATGCAGGCCCGTAATTTGATTGAAGCCGTAGCCCGCCACAAATCCAAAGGGAACCAGCCAATAGGCCATGAAAATCGCCCGCTGGCGACCCACCTGCTGGGGATCAATCAAGCCAAATTCATCGGCGGAACGGTAGCCTTGGCCAAGAATGGTGACTTGTTGAGAAGTAAAACCCTGGGCTTCGAGGGTAGTATAGGCGAGTTCTGCTTGGATACGGTCGCTAAGAACAGCGATGAGATAGGACATAAAAATGAAGGTCGCTGGGCAAGTCAATGCTTTTGTGAGGGGAACCTCCTTTTTACTATAGGGCAAGGGATACCGCTTCCTCTTCTTCGTTACGTTGAGGAGCAACGAGGGCTGTTCACCAAGATTCACATTTCTTTAACGTTCCTTTCCATTTTTTTAATGATTTCACAACTTTTCTGGCCTCCCTTCTAAACCCCCAGTTTTGTTTTAAGCAACACAAAATTTTGTGGCATTTTTGCTAGCCTAGGGTTGCCCATTGTGGCTAAGGTAGAGAGAGCCTGCGGGGAATATCGCCAATGTTGACGAAGTCTGCACCTGGCTGACCCCTTTGATTGCTGGGTTGATTGCTTATTTCAGTTAGACGCTTTCCCTTGGCTAATTTTCTTCCGAATCGACAATCTAAGTCCTAAGAATTTACCGCTAAACTCCAGGGATAGACCTTAAAAAATACTTAAAAAATACTGTCCTTGAAAAATTAATGGCACAATCGGCTCAATTACTTTTCTGAGTCCCTGCCTCGCTTTTCCTTTGACTTCCCTTGCAGGCCAGTGCCGACTGATTGCTCACCGGATTCCCGATATCCCTACCTTTTCCGTTTTTCCCCATGATCTACGACGACACCTTTAACAGCCCGAACCTACCGCCGGTGGTAGACCTGACCCAGATGCCCCTCAATCTGGAGGATCAAACGGTCGCCGTCGATTTTTCCGAGCTTGTGGAACAATTTGGCAAGGCCTCGGGTTACAGCAAAAGTCCATCGGATGATACCGTCGGTGCTTTTTTTAAGGAAATGGCCCGCTATCCCCTGCTCAATGCAGAGGAAGAGGTCATCCTGGCTCAGCAAGTCCAATCCCTGGTGCAGGCAGAGGAAAAACGTCAGGCCCTTGAACAGGCCCGCCAGGCCCCTTTGACTAAGTTGGAATGGGCCGAGGCCATGGGCTTTAGTAACGAGCGTCAGTTTGAGGCCTGGCTCTACCGGGGCCGTTCGGCTAAACGCAAAATGATTCGCTCGAATTTGCGCCTTGTGGTCTCCATTGCCAAGCGTTACCTAAATCGTGGCGTACCATTCCTCGATCTCATTCAAGAAGGGGCCATTGGTCTGAATCGGGCCTCGGAAAAATTTGACCCCAACAAGGGCTATAAGTTTTCGACCTATGCCTACTGGTGGATTCGCCAGGCCATTACCCGTACTATTGCCAACGATGCTCGTACTATCCGTCTGCCGATCCACATCGTTGAGAAACTCAATAAACTCAAAAAGGCCCAGCGCTTACTTAAACAAGAACTCCAGCGCAACCCCAATGAGCAGGAATTGGCCCAGGCCCTCGAAATTCCTCCCAGTCAACTGCGGCATCTCTTGCAACTCCGTCGCCAATCCCTTTCCCTCAACCATCGAGTGGGGAAAGGAGAGGATACCGAGCTGGTGGATCTGCTGGAAGACCAGGATGTGCCTCTACCCGAAGACCTAATTAACGAGGCCATGCTCCGCCAGGAAATCTTTGAGGTGTTGGGGGATGTCCTCACCGAGCGAGAAAAGGAAGTAATCTGCCTGCGCTATGGCCTAGCCAGTAACCAGACCTACACCCTAGAGGAAGTGGGGGTGATGTTTAATCTTTCGCGGGAACGGGTGCGCCAAATCCAGAGCAAGGCCATGCGGAAATTGCGTCGTCCCCAAGTGGCCCGGCGACTCAAGGGTTGGTTGACCTAGGGAATCGGGCCAGAAGTACTGCCGGTAAAAAACTGCTTGAGGAGAGGATGGTCAGATTGATAGGCCGCTTCGGTAGGGCCGTCCCATTGGATTTTGCCGTCGTAGAGAAAAATAATCCGCTGAGTGGTATTTTCGATGGTGCTAAATTGATGGGTCACGATCAGGTAAGCACAACAGGCCTGGTCTTGTACCAAAAGGTGATGGATTAGGCGCTCAACCCGTGTGGAGGCGATGGGGTCTAGGCCAGCCGTAGGTTCATCGTAGAGTAGGATTCTTCCCTGGCCCTGGGTTTCTTCGGGATGGGCCAGGATTGCCCGAGCCAAGCTCACCCGCTTACGCATCCCCCCGGAAAGTTCCGCCGGCAAGCGGTCGCCAATCCCGGGTAAGCCGACGAGGGCCAATTTTTCCTCCACCAGTTGACGAATCAGTACCGGAGAGAGGCGGGAGTGGCGGTAGAGGGCAAAGCCCACATTCTCATCTACCGTGAGGGAATCAAACAGGGCCGATTGCTGAAAGACCAGGCCAACCCCCAGGGCACTTTCCCCCTGTTCAATGGTGCGCCGTCGCCACTGCCCTTGCACAAAAACGGCCCCGGCATCGGGTTGTTGCAGGCCCGCAATAATCCGCAGAATCGTTGACTTGCCGGTTCCCGAAGGGCCAATCACACCCACGGCTTCCCCCGGATAGATTTTGAGGTCTACGTTGTCGAGGATCACTTTACTGCCAAAACGCTGGCAGACCCCTTGTAATTCAACGACGGGCTCCGGCATTGGCTGGCTAAGCTCCTAGGTGACGGACGAGGGCCGCTCCGACCCGCTCCGCTTCGGCCTCCGTCATGCCTGAGGTGAGGGGAGGACAAATATGCCTCGGACACCAATACTCGGCCTGGGGAAAGGACTGGCCCGCACAAATTCCTGCAAAGACGGGTTGCTGATGGCAGGGAATTTCATAAACGGTTCCCCCTAGGAAGATTTGCTCCTCGGCCAGGGCCTGTTTAACCTCTAGGGTTGTTTTGCCCTCCGGTAACAGAACAATAAGTTTATATTGACTGGCCCGATCCATGTGATCGGTACTGACAAAGGTCAAGCCCGCAGCCCGCAGGGGAGCCGTAATTAATTCGTAGGCCCGTTGGCGACGGGTGAGCATCTGGTCTAACTTGGCCAGGTGGATTTGGCCAAGAACCGCATGGATCTCCGTCATCCGGGTACTATTGCCAAAATCCGTATGCAGGCCACCAAAATTCATCCCCCGTTTGCCCTGGTTCCGTAGCGAGCGGGCAATTAGGTCTTCCTGCTCATCATTGAGGGTGATCATGCCCCCTTCAAAGGTGGTCATAACCTTGGTGGGAAAGAAGGAAAAAGCGGCCCCATCCCCTAAATTGCCGGCCTGGACATCGTTGAGCTGACTGCCGTGGGCGTGGGCTGTATCTTCTAGAACAAACAGGCCCTTTTGATGACAATAATCCACGACTTGGGGAAATTCCGGGGAAATCACCCCGCCAATGTGCACCCACAGCACCCCGGAGAGGGGTTTGGCGTAGGTTTGGCCCTCTACCGCGGCCTGAACCATGGCTAGGGAAGGGGCAAAGGTTTTCGGCTCCATATCGAGGTACTGGACCTCCCCGCCGACCCGGAGTACGGCGGCAACAGTGGCAAAATTCGTGTTGGTGGGAACTAAAACCGTTGTATTTTCTGCTTGCTTGAGACGGAGCAGGATTTCTAGTCCAGAGGAACCACTATTGACAGAGACAGCGTAGCGAGTGCCGACGTAGGCCGCAAAGGCCTGTTCAAAGGCCTGACTATGGGGCCCGAGGATTAAGGTTCCTGATTTGAGGATTTGACGCGCTTCCGAGAGAAACAACTCAATCTCTTCGTCGGTAATATCGAAGTAAAAGGGCTTAATTGGTTCCACGGTAATTGCAAGCGAATAGGCTGGGACTATTTTATCGCCATATTAGCTTTCAGGATTGATGAGTCAAACCGTAACACTTAGCTACAATCTATTTTTTTTAAGTAAAGAGCCACTTCTGCACCCCTGTCGCTCTGTCGTCCTTGGCCAAAGTAACGCAGAAGGAAGAGATGGAGAAAGTTGACCCAAAGGGCTTCAGGGCCAAGGCCCTAGAATAAGGACTTTTTCATCAAGTCACGGATTAGGTTATCTCGAACCATCAATTGCTGCATAGCATCTAGAAGATGGTTGATAACGGCATCCCGGTCTAGATCCTGATATTCCTGCTGGAGGCACTGCAATTGAAATTGCTGTTCCAAGGATAATTCAAAAGCATTACTGTTCATCATGGTGTAACTCCTTAGCCCAGGGGCTGGATAGGGGCTTGTTGCATCAAGTCTCTGAGGACATTGGTTTTGATCATCAGCAGACGAGAGGCCTGAACCAGTAATTCCAAAGCCTGGTCTCGGCTCATGCCCTGGGCCGCATCGTGTAGGCGCCGAAATTCAAACTGCTGTTCCATAGTGAGCTCAAAGGATTGAGATTCCATCGGGATGACCTCCTGACTGTTGATGTTAAGTAAAGTAACAAATAAATTGACAAAGTGTCTAGGGTGTGAAACTAGATTGTCGAGGAGTTGTCTTTGTTCCCGCCCTGGGAGGCGATGCACACGGCTTCATTTTTAGCAATACATAATTGTAAAGTTTGCTCAAAATGAACAAAATCCTGAGCGGTAGTGACGAAATGACTGGATAGTTGGCTAAATTCCTGGAGAATTCCCCCAATTGTTTGACGAAGGGGATAGCGAATCTGTAATAATCTAGGGGGGCCATGGACTCAGCGAGTTCTCAGCACCAGCCTTTAAGTCTCTCCTTCGATGCAAGTCCGGCTCTTCCCATCCCAGCGCAACCCAAGAGGTAGATTCATTTTGACGGCAAGGGTCGATAATGGTGTAGCAGGTGACGTTTTAAAAATAGAGGGAATTCCCATCGGTGATTCTTCCTCCGGTGTCGTACCTTTGATGCGGTTGGGGACTGTGCCCTGTTTATCAAACTTTTCTTTTATATCTAATATTCCTGGAGGTCTGTAACCCATGTCCGTTCGTCTCTACGTCGGTAATTTGCCCAAAGAAGCCATTGAGCGCGAAGCATTACAAGAAGTTTTTGCCGAAGCCAACGCCGTGGTTTCGACCAAGGTGATCAAGGATCGTAAAACGGGAAAATGCCGAGGCTTTGCCTTCGTGACAGTTTCCACTGACGAAGCCGCTGATGAATTTATCGAAAAGTATAACGGCCAATCCTTTATGGATAGCGAGCTAAAAATTGAAAAGGCCCTGCCCCGGGAAAAAGGCAAAAAAGAAGACGAGGAAGAGGGAGCAGAAGGCCCTAGCCTCGAAGCCAATAGCGATGAAACTGCCGCTCCCACCAGCAAGGCGAAGAAGTCAGATAAAAAGCGGGGGGGACGGACTCGGAATCAAGGCCAAGCTAACGTGGTGTCTAGCGGTCTGGAAGGATTTCAGCCCGATCCTCGCTGGGCTAGCCAACTGGCCCTCCTCAAGGAGCAACTCGCGGCCACTAATAACTAACAACCCAGGCAATATTCTGAAGTAACGTTGAGATCACAATGCCAGAAACAGCAATAGACCTAACTAAGCTTATGAAGGAAGCCGTGGGCCGAGCCGCTGCGGCCCGAGTGCAATCCAATTCCATTGTGGGGTTAGGGACAGGTTCCACTACCGCCTACGCCCTACAGTTCATTGGGGAACGGCTTCAAAATGGGGAACTCAGTAATGTGGTGGGGATTCCTACCTCCTTCCAAGCTGAGGTATTGGCCCGCAAGTATGGGATTCCCTTGACGACTTTAGATGTGGTAGACCGCATTGATATTGCCATTGATGGGGCCGATGAAGTAGATCCTCAAAAAAACTTAATTAAGGGGGGCGGAGCCGCCCACACCCGCGAAAAAATCGTCGATGCGCTTGCCGATGTCTTTCTCGTCGTCGTCGATAGCGGCAAGCTGGTAGAAAACTTGGGATCTACCTTTTTACTGCCTGTGGAGGTGATTCCCATGGCCCTGACTCCGGTGATGCGGGCCTTGGAAAAATTGGGGGGCCAACCCGAATTGCGTATGGGGGTCAAAAAAGCTGGCCCCGTGGTGACCGACCAAGGCAATTTAGTGATTGATGTTAAGTTCGACCGCATCGACAATCCAGCGGAACTCGAAAAAACGATTAACAACCTACCGGGAGTTCTAGAGAATGGCCTCTTTGTCGGGGTTGCTGATGTGGTTTTAGTCGGTGAAGTGATCGACGGCAAACCCTCGGTGCGGGAGTTTTAACCTCTGGCATGGGATGTCCCAGGGTTAGAAAAAGACGATAACTTTTGGCAAAGACGCTGGGCCAGGCCCCCAGACTTGAGCGGCTCAAGATATCCGTCGGTGTTGACCTTGACTCGGTCTCGACAATTGTAGCGCTGGGGGGCCTGGGGGATCCCATCCATCGTTACCACCACTCGATACTCCCAGGGATATTTGGCACTGCGTTTGACGGTCTCCAGGCAAAGGGTGTGGGGCCCTTCAATACGACAAAGGTTCACTTGGGCAAAGGCCGGTGCCATACTCCCGCCAAGCCACCCGAGGCCGCTATAGTAACCGGCCAGGAGCAGACAAGCCGAAAGATTGACGACGAATTTAGGAATTCTGACTAATCTGGGAATATATCCTAACCCACCAGGGAAACTGTTCACAGTCTTTCAACACTGCCGAAGAAAATCGGCTCTACCCGAATGGCCACGATGGCCGCTGGCCGAACTACCATGTACTCCCCTTGAATATTTTTGATCGGAACCGTGACAAATTCCTGGGAATCGTACTTAGGGACAACCTCTTTACTGTACCATTGTTGAAATTCTTGAATATTCAAAAAACGAACTTCCTCCCGATGGCCATTGGACAGGAAAAGATGGATTGCGTACTCGTCGGGTTTCTGAGGCATAGCTAATTTAGCAAATCATTCACTCAGAATTATCAACGATGGCGGCATCCCACGGAGCAAAACTTTGATGGATCTAACCATTGCGATCCAATTAGCAACAGCCCTAGCCTTGGGGATGATTATCGGTCTAGAACGGGGATGGTCTACCCGTACAGACCCAGACCAGCAGGGAAGTGGGGGAGTTCGGAGTTTTGGCTTAGTCGGCTTATTAGGCGCGATCACGGCCCTCTTGGCCAACCAATGGGGTTGGGGCATTCTCGGGCTAGCCTTCCTTGGCTTGGCCCTTTTGGCCACAACGGCCTACGCTTTGACTGCCCGTCATTCCCAGGATTACGGCACAACTACGGAACTGGCGTTATTAATCACCTTTGTTTTGGGCGCTTTAGTCGTCAGGAATTTGGCCCTGGAGGCCGTGGCGGCCGCCGTTGTTGTCACCTGGTTATTACGGGCCAAACAAAATATCCAAAAAACCCTCGTCTTTCTCCAGTCAGAGGAATTAATCGCCACCTTGCAGGTGCTCCTGATTGCCACGGTGGCCCTGCCCCTCTTGCCGAACCGTGACCTGGGGCCTTGGCAAGCCATCAATCCCAGGGCTGTAGGCTGGCTGGTTTTACTGATTATGGGCATTTCCTACGGAGGCTATTTTGCCCTGCGACTCTGGCGCAATCAAGTGGGCCTGTTGCTAGCCGGTTTACTGGGAGGCCTGGCTTCCTCCACGGCTACCACCCTGGCCCTGGCACGACTGGCGCGACAAAACTGTGACCAGATTCCTAGCTTAGCGGCGGGTATTGTCTTGGCCACCGGAACCATGGCCCCCCGCTTGTTTTTGGAGATTACATTCCTTCAGCCGGCCTTGGCCCAATCCCTACTGCTCCCCCTGGCCGCTCTGGTGATTGTCCCCTTGATCGGTGGCCTGGGAATTCTCTATCGCTATCCCTCCCCCGCAACGCCATCCCCTTGGCCCGTCACCAACCCGGTCGATCTACTCAGTGCTAGCCAGTATGCTGGTTTGTTGGTGGTTCTTTCTATCCTCATTCAGGGAGTCCGTTCAGCCCTCGGAACAGCGGGTGTCTATGGCCTGGCGGCTCTTTCCGGCCTAGCTGATGTAGATACGGTAAGCATTGCCCTAGCGCGTTCCGTTAATCAGGATTTGGCCCTACAGACCGCCCAGCAGGCCATTTTCTTAGCGGTGGTGATGAACACTTTGATCAAAATTGCGCTGGCTTGGTTGATTGGCGGCCGGCAATTGGCCCAATGGTGCGGGGCCGTCCTACTGATGAGTCTGGGGGTGAGTGCCCTGGGTATTGCATATATAGGCAGATGAATAGAGGAAATCAAAATGCAATACCCCGAGTGTCAATCTACCGATGACGCTATTAGCGTTTATTTTCTGGGCTTTGTTGTCGATCCAGAGAGCTAGGATGGTAGGTAGGGCCAGAAGCGACTAGTTCAGTGGAGGATCTATGCCGAGAAAATTGCGTGGATTATGGTTCAGCATCATCCTCATCATGGCTACTGTCTGTATCTTACTAACGGCTAATCTTCAGGGTTTGGTACTGGCCCAAGTCTCCCCTTCTCCCGTTGCATCTCCTCCGACGTTGTCGGCAATTGTTCTCGATGGGCAACCGCTCATAACCATTCAAGGGCCTCTCGGTAGTTTAGATGCAGTAAAAAGAGCCGAACGAGGGAGTCGATATTTACAGGAATTTGCTGATGATCAGTCTCTCTCCCTGGATTCCCTTGAAATTTACACCGGGGATAATGACGGAATTCCCCTCAGTAGCATCAGTGCTGGTAGTATCAACATCTTAACCATTTCTAATCGTGATGCCGAAAAAGCGGGTCAGTCGCGGAGGGCCCTGGCCACGGCCTACGCCCAGAAGCTCCGGCAAGCGGTGGAGCGTTATCGACAGGAGCGGAATGTTCGCTATCTTCTGCAAGCAGCGGTCTGGAGCCTCCTAGCAACAGTTCTTCTAATACTGTTTTTATTGATCATCAATCATTTTTTTGCTGGGCTTTATCGGCGTTTCCAGGTCTGGGAACAGTCTTATATTCACCCTGTTCGTTTGGGCAACTGGGAACTCATCCGCGCTAATCAATTAGATGATATTTTCAGGGGATTAGCCTGGTTATTGCGGGCGATTTTGATTCTCAGCTTATTACTAGGCTATTTTTCTTTTGTCCTACATCAGTTTCCCTGGACAAGACGTATTATTCAGCTTTTTGAAGGCTATTTTCTCGAAAGCCTACAAGCCAGTGGAAAGGCTTTTACGAATTATTTACCCAGCTTATTAACTATTCTTTTTGTTTGTTTAGTTACCTATTTCTTTCTACGTTTAGCCAAGCCATTTTTCCATGAGTTAGGAGTTGGTACCTTTTCCTTACCAGGCTTTTACCCAGAATGGGCCCAACCGACCTATCGCATTGTTATTTTTTTGGGTATTGCTTTAGCAGCCGTTATTGTTTTTCCATTATTACCCGGTTTTCAGTCTCCAGCTTTTCAAGGAATTTCTGTCTTTTTAGGATTATTGATTTCCTTAGGTTCAACGTCTGTTATTGCCAACCTAATTTCTGGCAGTGTTTTAATCTATACTCGGGCTTTCCGGGTTGGTGATCGCATTAGAATTGGTGACATTACAGGCATTGTTCTAGAAACAACATTACTGGTAACTCGTATTCAAACGCCCACCAATATTATTGTTAGCATTCCCAATGCTCAAATTAGTACTAGTTCAATTGAAAACTTTAGTTTTGGCTATCGAGAGTTTCAGAAACCCCTTATCTTGCGAGTTCCAGTTTATCTAGGCTACGAGGTCGCTTGGCGTGATGTCTATCAGGCCCTGATCCAGGCGGCCCTGAAAACCAATGGGATTTCAGCGTCTCCTTCTCCATTTGTTTTACAAGGGGAATTAAATGAAGTATATGTCACCTATTTTCTAAATGCCTATATTGATGTTAATTATTTTAAAGATAAAGAGTTAAAAGAGGTTGAATTGAGTCGTTCCCAGTTGAATGAAAATATCCGAGACTGTTGTGCAGAGGCCGGCATTCGTATCTTTGCCCCGAGTTACGAAGCCGACCCAACTAACTATGGCCCTGCTGTTGATCGTTAATTCTAGTGGGGCCCCGTGAGACCAAGGGAAATCGATCCATTCTGTTCTTATTTGGGGAGTATTAACGATACCTTAAGTTTTTTCATCGGTTGTGTCAGGGCATATTTTCTTCCTTACCCTTGAGGTAGATTAATTAATTCTCCAGTTTTCAGTAGCAGGTTTAGCGATGACGAACAACCCCGAACGCCAACGTCTCCTCGAGGCCCGTGACCCCCAAACCCCTTGGAAAAAGTGGGGCCCTTACCTCAGTGAACGGCAGTGGGGAACGGTGCGGGAAGATTACAGTGAGAATGGAGATGCCTGGAACTACTTTACCCATGACCAAGCCCGCTCCCGAGCCTATCGTTGGGGGGAGGATGGCCTAGGGGGAATTAGTGATGATCATCAAGTCCTTTGTTTTGCACTGGCCCTATGGAATGGTAATGATCCTATCCTGAAAGAACGGTTGTTTGGTCTCAATAATAGCGAAGGAAACCATGGGGAAGATGTCAAGGAATACTATTTTTATTTGGATAGTACGCCTACCCATTCCTACATGAAATATCTCTACAAGTATCCCCAGGCCGCTTTTCCCTACGAAGACCTGGTGAGGACGAATCAACAACGTAGTCGAGAGGAGTTGGAATACGAACTACTGGATACAGGTATTTTTGACGATGATCGTTATTTCGATATTTTTGTGGAGTATGCCAAAGCCGATGTAGAGGACATTTTAATCAAGATTAGTGTTTGTAATCGAGGGCCAGAAGCAGCGCCTCTACACCTCCTACCAACCCTGTGGTTTCGCAATACCTGGTCTTGGGCTGATGCTAGTTCTAAGCCGCTCCTGCAAAAAATTGGTCATGCAGAACAAAGCATTATCCACGCCCACCATACGGATCCCCTATTCCAGGAATTTCTATCGGATTACTATCTCTACTGTGAGGGCCCTGTTCCCCTCCTATTTACAGAAAATGAAACCAACCAGGCCCGTCTTTTTGGCGAACTCAATGCCAGTCCCTACGTCAAGGATGGCATCAACAATTATGTCGTCCATAGACAAGAGGAAGCGGTCAATCCGGCTCAAAATGGGACAAAAGTCTGTCCCCACTATCAACTGATCGTGCCTGCCGGCGGAACGGAGGTTGTTCGTTTGCGGTTGTCTCGCTCAACACCAACGCAACTCAGTCAGCCCTTTAGCAGATTTGAGGCCCTAGTCCAAGCTCGTTTGCAAGAAGCCGACGTCTTTTACGACTCGATTACACCGACCCAGATGACAGAAACATTCCCCGAGCGAGCTATTCTGATGCGGCAGGCCCTGGCCGGGATGCTCTGGACAAAGCAGTATTTCTACTACGACGTCGATAAGTGGCTAGAGGAACACAATGTGACCCCTTGGTCAGGCCCGGAGCAACGACACCGAGTTCGTAATGGCGAATGGTTTCATGCCTATTGTGATGACATCATCTCGATGCCGGATAAGTGGGAGTATCCTTGGTTTGCCGCCTGGGATCTGGCCTTTCACATGTTGCCCTTGTCGAATGTAGACTCGGATTTTGCTAAGGCACAGTTGGATTTGATGCTCCGCAACGACTACCTGCATCCTAATGGTCAAATCCCAGCCTACGAGTGGAATTTTGGCGATGTCAACCCTCCAGTGCATGCCTACGCCACCATGCAGATTTACCTCATGGATAAGGCTCGCAATGACGGTCAGGGAGATATTGACTTCCTCAAGTATGCCTTTTCTAAACTGCTGGTCAACTTTACCTGGTGGGTCAACCGCAAGGACCGGGGCGGCAACAATGTGTTTGAAGGGGGTTTTTTAGGGTTGGATAACATTGGTGTGTTTGATCGTAGTTCCCCACTCCCCACAGGCGGTTATCTAGAGCAAGCAGACGGCACGGCCTGGATGGTTTTTTTCAGTCAGCAGATGCTACGGATTGCTGTAGAGTTAGCCATGCATGACCCGCTTTATGAAGAATTTGTAAGCAAGTTTTTTGAGCATACCATGTGGATTGCGGGGGCCATGGATCGCCTTGGAGAACATCAGGATGAAATGTGGGACGAAGAAGATGGTTTCTTCTATGATGTCCTGCGTTTGCCCGATGGTACAGCTTTTCGCCTCAAGGTACGGTCCATGGTGGGACTACTCCCCCTAGCGGCCGTGGCTATTTTTGAAGCGGCGGACTTGACCAAGGTACCCAACTTTGTCAAACGTGCTCAACAATTTTATCGCCGTCATCCCGAATTACTAGCCAATATGCATTTACCGAGTCAACCGGGGACAGGGGGGCGGCGGATGTTGTCTGTGTTTACTGAAGAGAAATTGCGCCGTGTTTTGGCTCGCATGTTGGACGAAAATGAATTTCTTAGTCCCTATGGTATTCGTTCCCTTTCCCGTTACCATCAGGAGCATCCCTTTGTCTTTGTTCACAATGGTCAGGAATTCCGAGTGGACTACTTGCCTGGGGATTCTAATTCGGGGATGTTTGGCGGCAATTCTAACTGGCGGGGCCCCGTCTGGATGCCCGTCAATTTTGTACTGATAACAGCACTCTATCGGCTCTATGCTTTCTACGGAGACGACTTCAAGGTGGAATGTCCTACCGGTTCGGGACAGTATATGACCCTGTTTGAGGTGGCCGATGAACTCGGCGATCGCCTAACTCACATCTTTCTGCCCGATGAAAATGGTCGTCGTCCCGTCTATGGCAGTTCGGAAAAATTCCAAACGGATCCGTACTGGAAGGACTATATCCTTTTCTACGAATACTTCCATGGCGACAATGGGGCAGGCATCGGTGCAAGTCACCAAACCGGCTGGACGGGTTGCATTGCCCGCATTATTCAGATCATGGGGGAGATCACCACAGATATGTTTACGACGGCAGAGGGAGAGATAGCTGTCATGAAGAAAATGGGCAAGTAACGGCTGGTCTGGAAAAGTGGGGGTAGCCGTTGTTTCTGGCTAGTTTTTAGCTTCTGTCTTCCCCAAAAAGAAAAAGGAAATCGTTAAGGGACTCTAGAAAATTTAATCAATCAACCAGATGAACAGCTATCCTTCTCTTTACCAGATCAATACCCGCGTCTGGCTCAATCGGCTATCCCGCCAGATCGGTCGCCCGGCTACCCTCAATGACATTCCCGATGCCGCACTCGATGAATTTGCCGATTTAGGATTCCACTGGATTTATTGCCTCAGTGTTTGGCAGACTGGCCTGATGGCGCGTCAAGTCTCCCGTTCTAATCCCCAATGGTTAGCTGAATATCGAGAACTGCTACCGGACTTGCAAGCGGAAGACATCTGTGGCTCTGGGTTTGCCATCACCAGCTATACCCTCAATACCAGCCTGGGAGAAACCGATTCTTTGGTTCGCCTGCGCGATCGTCTGCATCAACGGGGCCTGAAGTTAATGTTGGATTTTGTCCCTAACCATACTGCCCCGGACCACGCCTGGGTTCAGGAACACCCAGGATACTATGTCTTTGGTACAGAAGACCAATTGGCCCAACAGCCCCAAAATTACATCAAGCTCGACCTTCCCCAAGGGCCAACAATTTTGGCCTATGGCCGCGATCCCTACTTTGACGGTTGGCCAGACACCCTACAGCTTAATTATGGCAATTCGGCTTTACAGGCAGCTCTGGTGGCAGAACTCTTGAAGATCTCCCATTGGTGTGATGGTTTACGCTGTGACATGGCCATGCTGGTATTACCGGAAATCTTTCAACGAACCTGGGGCATTGCCACCGACCCCTTTTGGCCCCAGGCGATCACTGCCGTTCGCCAGCAACACTCCGATTTTGTTTTTATGGCCGAGGTCTATTGGGATATGGAATGGACGCTACAACAACAGGGTTTTGACTATACCTACGATAAGCGCCTCTACGACCGCCTCAAGGAACAATCGGTACAAGCCGTGCGAGAACATTTCTGGGCGGATTTGTCCTACCAACAACGATCAGCTCGCTTTCTAGAAAATCACGACGAAGCCCGAGCCGCCAGTACCTTTCCCCCGGAGATTCACCGAGCGGCCGCTATTCTGACTTTTTGTTGCCCGGGCCTCCGCTTTTTCCACCAGGGCCAGTTACAGGGCTGGACTCAAAAGATTTCCGTCCACTTGGGACGAGGGCCTGAGCAACCAACGGATCTCTGCCTGGAAGATTTCTATCAAAAACTCCTATCCGTCTTACGTCGGGAGATACTCCAAAAAGGGGCCTGGCAAATCCTTGGGGTTAATCCGGCCTGGGAAAGCAACTGGACAGCGTCAGCTTTACTGGCTTTTGCTTGGCAGGGCCAGGGGGTGGACTCTATCCTAGTAACGGTTAACTATGCACCGCACCAGAGCCAAGGCTATGTCCCCCTCCCCTGGATAGCGCTAGAGACGTCGAGTTATCACCTCCAAGACCTCATGGGGACAGCGGATTATCATCGGAGTAGCTCCGATCTACACGGGCCCGGACTCTATCTTGATTTACCAGCCTGGGGTTATCACATTTTTAGCTTGATTCCAGTTCCCTAGATGATTGTCCAGAGACTTTTCCATACGGTAGGAAAAAAAGGGCTTATGGAAAAGCCGCTAACCCTAATCAGCAAAAGCCTTACAGTGCTTGATTCTGAGGCTTTAAGGGGTAAAGCGGCCGTCTAGCAATCGGAGGGTGATATTGACTTTATGTCTTAACTTCCAAAATAGTTTAAATCTCTCAGGATTTATGTATTGTATTTAACCAAATGGCCCTAGGAAACCGGGCGCTGGGCGTAGGCATGAAAGGGTTCTTTGATAAAACGAATGTAAAGATGTTTAAAGGTGGAGCGCAACACTCGAGGCAGACCAAAATCGATGGGGAGTAAGGCCTCGGGAAGTTTCCAGTCCTGCACTTGCAAACTGCTGGGATGGGCTAGGGGGAAGGTTAAGTCCTTCCAGGCTGGCGTGAGACCGAGACGCTCCTGGGCCACCAAAGTTGGGATAAGGGCTGGGTCAACCTGAAGAATATCGGCCAGAACGGCATCAAGGGCAAAAACATTCGTCGCGGCGGCCAGCAGGCCGAGGGGCCGGGGAGAGCCATTCATCGGGCCATTGCCTTCGTGGGCAATAATGCCATCCACAATGGTGAGGTCGGGTTGGATAGCGCGGGCGGTTTCCACTAGCATTTCACCAAAGCGGGTTGCATCTTTACCGGCTTCCATATGCCACCAGGCTTTCATTTTGCCCGGCACACAGCCAAAGAGATTTTTCACCCCGAGGGTCATGGTGAGTTGGACATGGGATTTGATCTTCGGCAAATTAATCACCACATCGGCCTCCATGGCTTCCTTAGAAAGACGCAGATGATGAAAGGCCTGGCTTTCCGTTCCATAGCGATGGCCATGGAATTCCACCACAGGCAAATTTAGTTCCTGGATCAACGGCAGATAACCATTGGATTCCACCACGCCCCGTGCCGTACCAAAGGCCGGACTGTCGCCCAGAAAGGGTCGGCCCCCAGCGGCCTGTACCAGCTTGGCTACACAATAAACCAGTTCCGGTCGGGTAATACATTCCTGGCCCGGTCGGCCGGCCGTCAGCAAATTGGGTTTTAGCAGGACGCGGGAGCCGGGTTTAACCCAGGTGGTGATGCCACCCCAGGGAGCCAACAGTCGTTCCAGTGCCAAACTTAAGCTCTCCAAGTCGTAGGAAGCAGTGGATAATAGAGAAATAGGAATCATTGCGGTTTTTAGGATGGAAGTCCCCCTGATTTTAAGTCTTTGTAATCAGGGCTGACCATAGCCAACGGGGGCCGTAGGGATTACTGCAGAATAAAAGATCCACCAGAAATTTAAAGGCCTGGGGACGCGCGGGAGACGGTAGGCCAAGGCGTTGGCATTGATCTTGATAGCGAACCTCGAACTTCTCTAGGTAAGTTCCCAGTAAAGCCGTTTTACTCGGGTCTTTGCCTTGCTCTTGCATTTGCTCCAAAAGGGTGACGGCCCGCCGTAAAATCTCCTGGTGTTGCTGGGCCAGCTTGGCCACGATGAGAACTAAGGAACGGGCTTCTTCAAAACTAAAGGCGGATGTTGCTCCTGGCTCGGCCGGGCCAAGGTAACGACTGAGGGGCGGTAGGCCGTCTAGGGCAAGAGCTTGACTGGCCTGATTCCAACTGCTTTCTTCCAATTCCGTTAAGGCCCAGAGAGAAAGTAAAAGGCCTTGAAGATAGCCTTGAATCAGCGGTAATTGATGGGCATCGGCCGTAATCACCAGAGGAAGTTCAAGCCCATTGTTGCTGTTAACCATACTTGCTTTCACCGACAGGCTTTACTCCCACGAAACTACACTCCACGCCTAAAATATTCTAGTCTGGCTTATTCACAATCGGGAGTTCCCTATCCATGAGTCTCGGCTCAGCGGCTGACGCGGCTATTCAACAAAACCTAGAACAGTTTGTTATTGTCCTCTCTGTCTCTCTTTCTGTCGCTACCCTATCCCGTATTGTTCCGTGGCTCCGTCAAATTCCTTATACTCTCCTGCTCGTTATTGTGGGCCTGGGCCTCTCCTTTGTCGATGTCCGCCTGGTGAATCTTTCGCCCCAACTGATTCTGGAAATCTTTTTACCGCCCCTACTGTTTGAGGCCGCTTGGAATGTCCGTTGGCCCGACCTCAAGGCTAACTGGTTCCCCGTCACGCTCTTCACTATTTTTGGGGTAATTATTTCGATTGTGGCCATTGGCTTTAGCCTGAGTCAATTTACCAGCCTCACCCTGCCGACGGCCCTATTGGTGGCGGCGAGCCTATCGACCACCGATCCTGTCTCCGTAGTAGGGCTGTTTCGGCAGTTGGGGGCCAGCAAAAAACTGAGCATTCTAATGGAGGGGGAAAGCCTGTTTAATGACGGGGTGGCCGTCGTGGCCTTTGTCCTGTTGGTGAGCTTGCCCTTCGGCTCCGAGTTAATTTCGGTGCCCATTGTTCTGCCGCTTTTTTTAAGCTTTGTTGGCATTGGCCTAGGCATTGGTTGTCTGATTGGCTTTGGAATTTCCTACCTCACCCAACGCTTTGACCTGCCTCTCGTAGAGCAATCCCTGACCTTGGTCGCGGCCTATGCCACCTATCTGATTACAGAAGAATTGGGGGGCTCGGGGGTTATCGGTGTAGTGACGGTAGGCATCATTCTGGGCAACTATGGCTCCCTTAATGGCATGAATCCCCGGACTCGCCAGCTAGTATCGGAATTTTGGGAGTTTCTCGCCTTTTTTGTCAATTCTATTGTATTTTTGCTGATTGGTGACCAAGTCCGGTTGGTTAATCTGGTAGACAGTTTTGGGGTGACCTGTGTTTGCATCTTGGCCGTCGTCGGATCCCGCTTTTTAACCATTTTTGGTTTTAGCGCCCTTAGTAATTGGCTGGTGCAATCCAACATTGGCTACAAAGAGCAGACGGTGCTCTGGTGGGGCGGCCTCCGGGGCTCGGTCTCCGTGGCCCTGGCCCTGAGTGTGCCAGGGGCCCTCAGCCAACGCCAAGAGATTATTAATGTGGTCTTTGGGGTGGTGTTATTTACCCTATTGGTGCAGGGCCTGACCATGCAGGGCCTGTTAGAGCGCTTTAATCTCATTGGCGACCAACAACTCAGTCGTAGTTATTCTGAACTCTTGGCCCGTCAGGTGGCCCTGAAGCGAATTCTCAATTACCTCGACCAGTTGACCCTCTCCAGCGAAGATAACGTTGAGTTGTACCAATCCCAACGGGATGCCATCGAAGCTCGACTCCAACAGGTCGAACAGGAGGTACAGGCCCTCAAGGCTGCAAATCCCCAATTGGAAACCATCATGCGAGAGCAACTCCAAGAAACCCTGCTGAATCTAGAAGCCGACACCTACGCCGAACTGATCCGGGCCGGTCGTCTCAATCAAGACCTACCGCCCCTCTTGAGTGATTTATTAGCCGAAACCCAAACGGCCTAGCTAGTAGTTGAGTTTACAAATCCTCCAATCTACGAACCATTCACAGCTGACCAAATTAGGAAAAGCTTACCGGTAATTGGCCAAGACTTTGCCCTTGTAGAATGCCTTGAGTGTCCGGTAACCTGAGCCGTGAAGCAAAATAGCCAAGGATGGGTTTGGTACAATCAACACTACTATCCGCTCTACCCGAGAACGTTCCGATGCTATCTACCCTTCCCCAAGGAACTGACCTTGACACCACGCAAATTCGCCTCGCCATCCGGGGCCTCCATCCCCAGCTAATTCACTGGCGACGACAACTGCATCAGTTTCCTGAATTGGGTTTTCAGGAAAGGTTAACGGCGGACTTGATTCATCGCACTCTGCAAGACCTCGGCATTGAGCATCAAACAGAGGTTGCTAAAACCGGCATTGTGGCTTTGATTGATAGCGGCAGGCCTGGCCCTGTGCTGGCGATTCGGGCCGATATGGATGCCCTGCCCGTAACGGAGGAAAGCGAGGTTTCCTACCGCTCCCAGCATTTGGGCATTATGCATGCCTGTGGTCACGATGGTCATACGGCCATTGCCCTGGGAACAGCCCAGTACCTGGCCCAGCATCGTGATAGTTTTCGGGGGCAGGTCAAAATTATCTTTCAACCCGCAGAGGAAGGGCCGGGGGGAGCCAAGCCAATGATTGAGCAAGGGGCCTTGGACAACCCCAGAGTGGATGGGATTGTGGGCCTGCATCTTTGGAATAATCTACCCTTGGGAACTGTGGGGGTCTGCGCTGGGCCCTTGATGGCAGCAGTGGAAACCTTTAGTTGCACGATTTTGGGCCGGGGCGGCCACGGGGCCATGCCCCATCAAACCGTGGATTCCATTGTGGTGGCGGCCCAGGTAGTAACGGCCCTGCAAACCATTGTGGCCCGCAATATTAACCCCCTAGAGGCGGCGGTGGTGACGGTGGGAGAACTCCAAGCCGGGAGTGCTCTCAATGTGATTGCTGATACGGCCCGGATGCGGGGAACCGTCCGCTACTTTGACCCCAAATTCCAGCACTATTTTGCTCCCCGTCTGGAAACGATGATCAAGGGCATTTGTGAGGCCCAGGGGGCCAGTTACGAATTCCACTACCACCATTTATACCCTCCCGTGATTAACGATCCGGGGATGGCTGACCTCATCCGCTCCGTGGCCTTGGCAGTACTCGAAACCCCCGCCGGCTTAGTGCCGGATTGTCGCACCATGGGGGGAGAAGACATGGCCTTCTTTTTGCAAGAGGTACCAGGCTGTTACTTCTTTCTGGGTTCAGCCAACCCGCGCCAGGGTCTTGATTATCCTCACCACCATCCCCGCTTTAATTTTGATGAAGCGGCCCTGCCCATCGGAGTCGAAATGTTTGTACGGTGTGTCGAGCAGTTTAGTGCAGGCTGGCCAGCCTAGGAGTTTGAGGGACAATCACTATGGCTAAAATACGCATTCAAAAAACCTGGACTACCGGCCGCTACCTCGCCTTGGTCTGGGGCGTCACCCTGACGCTGTACCTACTACGGGGCCTGGGCTTGGTCACCTTTTTACCCGGGGGAATCATCGCAGGCCTGTGGGGTCTGAGTCTGGTCGGGAGCGGCTTGTACTTACTTAGATTAAGCCGTCGTTGGTAGTTTGCTAGAAATCTTGAAAGTCTGGCCCAGGGAAAGCCTATACTTGAGGATGAGCATTTTCGACCAAAACACGATTAGTTTGTATCATTTGCTCGTCGCTAACTGGCATTATGATTAATTGCCCATTCATCCCCTAGCCTACTATGACCGGAAAAGTTTTAGAGAGTAATCCGAAGGGTCTGTTAGTTCTGATTCTCCCCGTCGCCACAGTCATGGTTCTCCTCTACAAAGCTTGGCGAATTATTTTAGTGCTAGTGGCCCTCCTTCTGGCCTGGGCCGCCTGGGATACCTACCAATGGCGACAAAAATGTGCTCAGATCGACCCTGTCTTTAACCAACTGATTCGGGACAACCAGGGCATTGTCACCAAAAATGATCTCCTCAATTTGGATATTGCCAAGGGCCGGGCTGCCCAGCGCTATCTCGACGATAAAGTGAAGGAATACGGGGCCTACCGACGAGAGGTTAAGGGCATTTCTGTTTACTACTTCATTACCTCTTCCACCCTGGGAACTATTTTTGATGACAGCGAACCGGAGGAAACCGAGGTTGCCGCTCCCCCAGAAACCCCCGTTGCGCCCCAACTCCCCATTGCCAGTGCGCCGGCCGTAACCTTGTCCGTACCAGAAACCCCGGCTCTTTCTTTAGAAGCAGAAGTCAATAATCCCCCGGCTACTCCCTTTGCCAGTCTGGTGGATATCAAAGAAGAACGGAAACAAGCCACGGCCCTTACGCCAGAACCAGAAACCCTTGCCCCGTCGTCCCCAGGCCCAGAAGGTTTAACGCTGATTCAATCGGAGTTAGCAAAGCGTCTCGACACTACCTCCAGTACTATCGCTCGTCGCAAGGATGCCCCCGACTTTACGGAATGGAGCCAAACGAAAGATCCGGATGGTCTGGCCTGGATCTATGACCCCGAGACAAAACTATTCACGACGACCTAAGACCGATTCCCTTGCCGAGCTAGCACGATAGGGATTAATGCTCTCCTTTTCAGGACAAGGCTCCTCTGGGGAGAATGACCGACCTTTTCCTAAAAATGTACTATTCTCCATGATCTCTCGTCAGGTCAAAACCCAGTCAATGTTATGAAACCTCTCTTTACGATTGGTCACTCTAACCATAGCCCTGAAAAATTTATTGAGCTTCTAGAGCGACATGGAATTACGGCCCTGGCGGATGTTCGTTCTTCCCCGTATAGTCGCTACTTGCCCCACTTTAACCGGAAATCTCTAGAAACTCTCCTGCCGCAAGCCGACATTCGCTATGTTTTTCTCGGGGATCAGTTAGGTGCTCGTCCCAACAATCCTAATTGTTATGTTGACGGCAAGGCCCTATACGAGAGAATTGCCCAAACGACGGCTTTTCAACAGGGACTACAGCGGCTGTTAAAAGGCTCCCAAAATTATCGTATTGCGCTGATGTGCGCCGAAAAAGATCCCTTGACTTGTCATCGGGCAATCTTAGTCTGTCAACAGCTTCTACCCTTTAATCTAGAAATTGGCCATATTCATAGTAATGGTGAGCTGGAATACCATGAAAATCTAGAAGAAAGAATGCTTAAATTGCATGGTCTGCAAGATCTAGACACTACGATGCAACTTTCTCTCTTCTCCGGTGATACTCCTCCTCTATCAGAGCGGGCGGAACGGCTCCACCAAGCCTATCACCTCCAAGGTGAGCGCATAGCCTATGTTGAAAAATAATACCATCAAGCTTTTTACCATTGGTTTTACCCGAAAGTCAGCAGAGGTTTTTTTTGAGAAACTCCGAGCCGCAGGCGTTGCACGACTTATTGATACCCGACTAAACAATACATCTCAACTATCAGGGTTCGCTAAACAAGCTGACCTCCAATATTTTCTGCGTCAAATCACTCAGGTTGACTATGAACATCAACTATCTTTAGCGCCTAATAAGGATATTTTAGATGCCTACAAACAAAAGAAAATAAGTTGGCAAGATTATGAAAAAAGCTATTTAGAACTACTCAAAAAGCGATCAGTAGAATCAATCTTCGACTCAGATAAGTTGGCAAATGCCTGCCTATTATGCAGTGAAGATAAACCCCATTATTGTCACCGACGCTTGGCGGCAGAGTATTTACGGCAAAAATTTGAAAGCATTGAGATTTTGCATTTGTAGATTTGGACTTTTTTATGACAGCAGTCCCCAGTCTATATAAAATATGTGATCATATTTGATCCTGCCTTGCTTATTATCAATCTCCAAGGACGATAGCGATATTGTAGAAAATTGAAATTCCCTTTGTAACAGAATATGGCAGAAATTATTTGTCTTGCTAATTCATACAAAAATCAGGGTCGCTGTATTGCCGGAATCTCGCTAAGAACGGGACAATGGATTAGACCCATCTCTGACCTCGATGATGGTCGCATCCCTCTGAATCATAGTCACATTCCAGTATCAAGTATTAACTTACTTGATGTGATTGAAGTTCCTCTCGATCAAGAGTGCCAGCACGGACATGAGTGTGAAAACTATCGTTACCATCATCATCCATGGTGTATTGTGCGTCAGGCAAGCATTACCGAAGTACTACGTTATCGTGAAAATAGATTACTGCATTCTAGCTTTAAGAAAGCAATTCCCTTTAGTTATTTTCAAGAGAATGCCCCTATTAAATCATTGCAACTCATTAAAGTCAAAGAATTTGAATGCCGACAGAATAGTTACTACAAATGGCGAGGGCTTATTCATGATCAAAGATACGGGCTGGAAAACATTGAGTTCAGCATTACCGATCCTTTTATTTTGGAAAAATTAAACAATGATGAAACAGTAAGTAGTCATTGTTTGTTGACCTTGAGCTTTGGTCAACCTTGGAGGGCCAGTGAAGATGAAGATTGGAAATGTTATCGCTTAATCGCAGGGATCATTGAACTGCCTCCTAAACTAGATAGCATTTTAGTAGAAATGGAGCGACTGGGCTGGCAAGAAAACGATGGAAGAAGATATTTACAGCAAAAATTTGATAAACAATCTCGTTATCAATTGACTGAAGAGGAATGTCAAGAATTTCTTGACCATTTAGAGAAGTTATCGCAATAATTTAAGACTGACTGTATTTTAAAAGAAAGCCAAAAGAAAGAGGCTATAATTATTGACCGTGGCATTAGTATCGCAGTAAAATTATCTTCGAGCAAAACCAACATTTTCACGAAGTGATATCAGCAATGTGGCGCAATAAAGAGAAGACTCCCTATCGAAGGGCTTCTCGCGATCAAGCTTGTATTCTGTGGACGGTTTGCCCTACATTGAAAAGCCGCTATCTCTGTCGCCCACATTTTTACCATGTCTAACACTGCGCCTGCTTGGTTACTACGGGGAACCCAGGAAATTTTTCCCCATCAGCCGGATTCCAGCCATCCCCAGGAAAATCTCACGGCCCTGTTAGAGCAGAGTGGGCGCCCCCTGCGGATCAAACTCGGCATTGACCCCACTGGCACGGATATTCACCTGGGCCATAGTATTCCTTTTCGCAAGCTCCGGGCCTTTCAGGATGCGGGCCATACGGCGGTGGTAATCATTGGCGATTTTACGGCCCAGATCGGTGACCCTACGGGCAAGTCGGAAGTCCGCAAACAGTTGACGGCGGAACAGGTACGGGCCAATGCGGAAAATTATCTAGAGCAATTGCGGCCGATCCTGGATTTTGAAACACCGGGACGTTTAGAAATTCGCTACAATTCCGAATGGCTCGATAGCCTGAACCTCGCTAAAATCCAGGAACTGCTGGCCACGATGACCGTGAGCCAAATGTTGGCAAAGGAAGGCTTTGCTGAACGCTTTGCCAAGGAAACCCCGATTTTTCTGCACGAGTTTCTCTATCCTCTGATGCAGGGCTACGATTCTGTGATGGTGCAAGCGGATGTAGAACTGGGGGGCACTGACCAGAAGTTTAATATTGCTGTGGGCCGGGATCTCCAAAGACATTTTGGCCAAAAACCCCAGTTTGGCCTGCTCCTGCCCATCTTGATTGGCACCGATGGCCATCAAAAAATGTCGAAATCCCTCAACAATTACGTCGGCCTGCGGGAAGATGCCCTGTCGATGTACTCCAAGCTGGAAAAAACGCCGGACGCCCTCCTGGCCAGTTACGCAGAACTCTTAACGGCCCTGGAGCAATTACCGGAAAATCCCCGCGAGGGCCAGAAGTTAATTGCCCTAGAGATTGTGACCCAATTCCACGGAGCCGCCGCCGCCCAGGCCGCCCAGGCCACAGCTCAGGCCATTGTGACGGAAGGCAATACGGCGAATGCCGACAATGTGGCGGAATTTTCCCTAGAGCAGGTGCAATTTCCAGCAAAGCTCTTTTTTCTGCTTAGTGCCAGTGGCCTCTGTAGTAGTAGTGGCGAGGGCCGCCGCCAGATCCAAGGTGGAGCGGTACGTCTAGAGGGAGAACGCCTGGAGGATGTTAACCATTGCTTTGAAACCCCAGACAGCTTGGTGGGGAAAGTTCTCCAGGTTGGTAAGAAGAAGTTTATTCGCTTCGTTCCTTAGGAATATCTAGGCAGGCCTCTGGTCGGACTGCTAGCGATGCCAGGCCTGCCAAAAAGTATAGATGGCCAAGCCAAGTAGGAACAGATTAAACGTCCAGTTGACGACACGCACGGGGAGTTTGGGTAAGAAGCGGGTACTGATTTGAGCGCCCAGCAGGCCCCCAGTTCCTAGAATTCCCCCCACCAGGGGCAATAAATTTCCCTTGCCGGCATGGCCCAAGGACGCGGCCAGGGCCGTTAGCACGATTACTCCCAGACTGGTTTGAATGGCCCGCTTAATCGGTTCCCCCAACAACAACATTTGCAGAGGCACCATCACCACGCCTCCCCCAATACCAAACAATCCGGCCAATAGGCCGGCCAGGCCCCCGGTTAATAATCGAGCCAACCAAGGAGACGTCGCAGGCGGGCCCTCCCTGGGGACGATTTTCTGGCGGATATTGACCAGGACAATATTAGCTAACAGCATCACCGCAAAGGCATTAAGCAGGGCCTCGGCCGAAAAGCTTGTGGCCAACTCTACTCCCAGCTGAGCCGTTATCAGGGAGGGAAAGCCCAAGCTGAGAACCTGTCGCCAATCCAGATAACCCATGCGCCAGTTCTGAATACTGCCTGACAGAGAAGTGATAACAATAGCCAAGCTACTGGTAGCGACGGCTTGCACCGGCGTGTACTGTAACGACACCATGGCCGGAACCAAAATAGTTCCTCCTCCAATGCCCAAGATACCTGCAAAGAGTCCAGAGCCCAGGCCTGTCAACAGCAAAAGACCAATTTGTGCAAGCGTCATAGGGCCAACTCAAAAGATGACAGAAGTTGCCAATAATGGTACCACTAGGAATGTTGTGTCATCGTTTACCAGAGCCATGGGCGATTTTTTTGACAACGTACTACGCTATCCTCGCTATTTAATTAGCTTCAGTCTCGGGATTTTCTTTGCGCTATTTGGTTGGCTGAAACCCCTCCTCAAAAATCCTGTCACCGCCGTGGCGCTGATTGGCCTCTTGGTGGGCGGCTTTCTCTTTCTCTTCTTTACCCTGCGGGCCATGCTAGGATTGACGACAGCGTAGGCTTTTCAGGCCTGCTTCGGTCGGGATGGCAACGCCCATATTGTGTAAAGGGAGCAAACAGCTATGGCTACCAGTCGTCGGGTTTCCCGCGTCGCTTCACTGATTAAACGGGAAATTAGTCAAATGGTGCTCTACGAAATCAAGGATGACCGAGTCGGAGCGGGCATGGTGAGCATTATCGAGGTAGAAGTCTCCGGTGACCTGCAACATGCCAAGGTCTTTGTCAGCATCTATGGAACGCCCGAAGCCAAAGCCGAAACGATGGCGGGGCTCCATTCCTGTGCTCCCTTTGTCCGTCGAGAATTGGGTCAACGGATGCGCCTACGGCGAACCCCTGAGGTGGTTTTCCTAGAAGACCATTCCCTAGAGCGGGGCGACCGTATTCTCCACTTGCTCAATGACCTACATCGAGACGAGGAAGCAACCGATGCAGAAGAAGCCCCTGACCTTCCCCTCGAAGAAATGGCCTAGGGCTCTGATAGCCCGAAGGAATTCTTTTTCAACTTAGGTTGATTTAATTTCAGCGATCGGATTAGGAGGCTGGCGCTAAACTTGCACTAGCTCTATTTTTGGCAGGTTGCTATGGCCGATTTCTCCCCCTTGATTCGCCTTCCCTTTGTGAGCCATGGGTCTGAGACAACGCTCTGGACGGGATTAAGCGACTGGCAGGCCCTGGGCCTATTCGATGACGATGGGAGTTATCTAGAGCTAGAAATTCAACAATCGGCCTCGCCTCGATTGCGTTTAACTCTGGCCAGTCAAGACCAAATTGCTGAAACGCTTACTGGCCTGGAATATTGGCACCAGCTTGGCCTATTAAATACTGCCAAAATTGACGGGCTGGTCGTGGTGCATGCTCAAAATCCGCAACTGCTCGAGGGCCTGGCCCAATGGCAAATCCTCGGTATTCTCCAGGCCTCACAAATTAGACGGCTTTGCTCACTTTACCTCAGTTGTGAACTACCGATGGCCGAAGTCCCTAGGAGACCCGTCGAGCCAACGCCCAAGATTCTAAGGCCGTCACTCAAAACTGAGAGAGGGCCTCAACCCGTCACGATTCCCCGGCCCCCCAGTCGCCTCCAACAAGTGACCCAGGCCCTGATGGAAGAATTGAGCGTTTTCTGGTTATTGCTGTTGGGCGTGTTGATGGTGGTGGTCTCTTCGGGGGTGTTGGCCGCCAGTCAGTGGCAGCGGTTTCCCCCCATCGGTCAATACAGCATTCTTTTGCTCTACACCCTCGCCTTCGGTTTGGCTAGTTTTTGGTGTGGCCGCCAGGCCAATTTACGGTTAACTACCCAGGCCCTGCGCCTGATTAGTCTGCTGTTGGTGCCGATTAATTTTATTGCCATGGATAGCATTCCCCTCTGGCATAGCCTGGGGGGCTGGCTTGGGGCCGGGTTAGCGGTGGTACTTCTAGCAGGCCTGAGTTTTAGTTTGTTACCCCCCAGTCGAGGTTCTAGGCCCTGGGCCGCGCTGAATCATCTGGGCCTGAGTGCAGTGCATTGGGGCTGGGGGTTGGCGGGTTGGCCATTACTGGCCGCGAATTTGGGAGTTAGTAGCACGGCCCTGCTGACTCTCTATCGTTATCACCAGGGAGAACGGTTTCAAGCCAGGACTTATGCGCCCTTTGGCCTGAATGGGGGCCTGCTTATTTATGGCCTTTTCATTTTACTGATTCGGGCTATTTTTATTGCCGGCGTTCCCGTCGCGCAATTGGGGGCGGCCCTGGCCCTGTGCGGGGCCCTCTGGGTATGGCAGGGCCAACGGGCGGAAGGGCCAACGGAGTCCGGGAAAACAACAAAATTTCCGCTCCATCACGGTGGCGAGGCCTTAATTTTCCTGGGTTGGTTCGTCTCGGTGATGTCTGAACCCAGTCAGGCCCTGGTGGCTAGTGTATTAGGCCTGTGGTGTCTAGGCCAGCGTCTTGGTCGCCGCGAGTCGGCGGGTGATCTCATGCTGATCTGGTTGATTGGGCTCCAGATGCATTGGCTGGCTTGGCGCTTATTGCCCACTATCATCCAAAATAGTTTAATTTCCCTGGGGATGACCTTGGCTGGTCTGGAAACGAATGCCTGGCCCCTGCTCAGTCTTGTTTTCTTTCCCTACCTTGTGGTCACTACCGTTCTATGGCGCTGGTTTCGGCAACGACAACGGTGGATACTGGCCCGCACCTGCCTGGGATTAGCCGTTGCGTTGGGTCTCGTCTTGCTCGTACTGAGTCTGCCGAGTCCCCTAGTCCGTAGTGTTTACCTCTTGGGAACGACCCTAATTCTGGCGGTTTGCACCCATGCAGAGGCCCACTTGTTTCCCTCCGCAGAGATTGCCGTCACGAAAACCCTGGCTCATTGGGCCCATGGCGTTGGCCTGGCGACGCTTCTGGCCTGGCTTGATTGGATTTGGCCAGATCTCAATTTTGCCCAGGGATTTGGCATTCTTTTCGTTCTGACCACCGCGGAAACCTATCTCAGCCTGGTTCCCCCACCCCGTCAGCCCTTGGCGATTCTCCTCTGGCCCACACGCTATGGCTTTAATCTGGCCCTAGCGGCCCTGGCCTACAGTTTATTGATCTTTAATCAGATGCTAGGAGAAGCGGGCCTAACTAGCTGGAGAGGCCATGGCGTGGTTTCGCCGCTCTGGAATGGCCTGGCCGGCCTGATTCCCCTCCTCTTTACCAGTACTCTCTGGCTGAGGCGACGAGACCGGGAGACGACGGCTCAGCTTAGCATCACCTGGGCCATTCTCTGGCAGGCCCTGACCCTGAGTGTTCCTCCCCTTCGTCTAGGGGCCTGGGCCATGGCCACGGTCATCCTCGCCGTCAATACGACCTACTGGCCCCGGTTGGCTGCCACCCTCCTCACCGTCGGCTTTGGCCTGGGAACCGCCGTTGGAGTCTTCGAGACCTACGGGCCGCCCCTGTCCTTATCCGGCTGGTTACTCCTCGGCAGTCTGGCCCTTTGGCTCCTGTGGGGAATGCGTCAGGTCTTGGCCCCCTCTCCCTCTCGTTTAAATTTTCTCTACAGTCAGGCCTGTGATATCTGGGGCTGGGGCCTTTATGGCCTGCTCCTGTCCCCTGCTTGGGTTTGGAGTCCAGTCCTAACCCGGCAAGATCCTCTAGTGATTACCCTCGCTCTAAGCCTACTGATGGGGGCTGTCTTTTACCGGAGTTGGCAACGGCCCCGTTCGGCCAACCTGGCCTGGATCAGTATTGGTCTGTTGCCTTTCACCGTTCTCCCCCTAGGGCCGTTAGGAGGCGGACGGGTTTGGGGGGTTGGCATCGCAACCATTGTGCTGGTCTGCCAAACTCAGTTTCTGCGGAAACGTCTGAGTGCGGCCCTGACCGTGGGCTCTGCCTTGCTGTTCCTGGCCTTAAGCTTTTGGGAGCTACTGCCCCAATGGACGCCAAACCGCTTCGGGGAATGGCTGTTGCTCGGGGCCATTACCCTGATGGCCCTCTGGTTAGCTCGTCGGGCCCTGCTTCTGCGTCGTAATGCTTTAGCCAGTTTGTATCGTTGGGCCTTAGACCGTTGGGGTGTGGCCCTCTGTGGACTGGAGTTAATCGGCCTGACCCTCCATGGCCTGTTGGTTTATAACGACTTGGTGCCGCCCTCCCTACCGGCTACACTAGGGGCCGCGATCACCCTGGGGGCTATTGGCCTGCGCACTTGGCCCCGCTTAAATAATCGCAGTCTTTATAGTCTGGGTCTGGCCCTGGAATTACTGGCGATTCAAGGCTTGGCCCTGACGAGTCAATCCTTGCTGGCCTTGACCCTTGTCAACCTGGCCCTGGGCCTGTTGACTCAATTGCTGGGGGACTGGTGGCACCGTCGCTCAGGCCAGGAACAATACCTCAGCAGTCTCCACAGCTTACCCCTGCTCTACGGGGCCCTGGGGGCCAGTTTGCGCTGGGGCCTGTTTGAGCGTTGGACGGGGTTAACGACTTTATGTCTAGTTTTCATTGCGATGGGCGTAGGACGGCGACGGGAAGAATTTAAGCCCTTACTGTACCTCGCGTTGGTGGGGATTTCTCTGTCGGCCTATGAGTTGTTGCAATATCAGCTTGTCGGCCTGCCCTGGGGCGATCAACTCCTAGCCATGGCGGCCCTGGCCACTACTATTCTCTACGGCTATCGTTTGCTGGCCCCCTGGCTAACGGACTATTTGGGTCTGGCCCCGGCAGAATTCCAACAAATGGCCCATCTACACTGGGGTCTGGGCAGTCTCCTGCTGGGTTTGGCGGTGTTCTATCCTGTAGAGATTCATCAACTGGTTGGCATTGGGGCCGGCATTTTTTTAACTCGCTATGCTCTTTGGCAGGGCCGTTTTCATCCCAACCTAGAAATCGGGGAAATATGGGTCTACGCAGGCCTCCTAGAAGGAGTAGCCATTACGAGTTATGCCTTTTATCAATCTCCCTTGCCCCTCCGTCTGGATGGTTATCTCCATCCCTACCTAGGCCTGATCATGGCTTGGCTCGGTCTCGTTCTCTACCGCAGTCCCTGGCGGGCCTGGGGATGGTCGCCGCGGCCCTGGCAAAGTGTGGCTCTAGTTCTACCCTTCGTTGGTTTGATTCCTAACCGCACGGGTTTTTATCCCTTGAATTTCTGGGCCGGTGCGGGTTTTTACAGCATTTTGGCCGTCTGGCAACGGAATATCCGCTGGAGCTACCTCAGTCTATTTCTGGGAACGGCGGGGCTCTTCTCCATGCTGAACCACTGGTTTTGGCAAGAGCCCTTGGCCTATGCCTTGATTTTGGCCTTGGATGTGTTTTATGTGGCGGCCCTCGATCCTGAACTCCAAGGAGAGGAAGGACGGGAGTTACGGCACTGGTTGCGGTTCCTGGGAACGATGCTAATCGGTACAACCAGTTTGGTCTTTAACATCCAGCCCCTGGGCCTGATTCCTGGGGCCTTGGGCTTAGTACTGATCTTTGCGGGTCTAGGGCTGAAAATTCGGGCCTTTCTCTACGGCGGCACCTTAACTTTTCTGGGCGCGATCTTCTATCAATTCGTGGTCTTGATCCTAGAGGCCCCTGTGATCAAATGGATTGTCGGCCTACTGCTAGGACTGAGTTTTATCTGGGTAGCCGCCACCTTTGAAACCCGACGGGAGCAATTTAGCCTCTGGGTTCGCAATTGGTTAACGGATTTTGAAACCTGGGATTAGGCCCCCAGCCTGGAGAGCCGGTTGTGTTGTCAGACTTCAGGGACTTAATACAAAAAGACCAATAAGTGTGTTTATCACTCAGCACACCACCTCAACTAGCCGTAAACCGTTGGATGGCCTCCAGTCGAGAGGGCATTAGTATGCACTCTTCCAAAAGTGCAAAATCCAAATCGGGGAGTAATTGGCTTGTTGGCGTTTCTTGGTAGGACTCGCCCGCTAGGGAGTAAATCAAAAATTTATTCTTTTGCCACATCCAAACCTCTCGAATGCCAAGCCGCTGATATTTTTCGAGTTTTTGGGGACTACCACTGGTAACATTGACCTCAATTGCCAGATCAGGATGCTCCTTTTTTTCCCCGAGATAATAAGATTCATCCGGCTCAAAAGAGACCGACTTCTCCTTGGATTCACGGGTAGCACTCCCTACCGGAATAAATTCAATACCTTGAGTGAATAAATAATATTCAACCAAGAATCCAATAATGGTTTTAATTGATTCGTGGTACTCCCCTAAGGTCATGAACTCAATGACTCCATCTAGATAGGTGATGCGTAGCCCTGGCCCTGGTGCCATCACCCCTTGAATCGCTTTAAATGCTTGCCAACTGTGGCGACCGGGGAGGACGAAATGTTGATTTGCGGACAGGGGGGGCGGAGAAGTGGCAACGGTCATGGGGATGGCCCTCTGCTGAGATTGCACCAATGCGACAGTTTCTATGTTACTTGCATCTAGAGATTAGGGGGCAATCGCCATTTAGCTCCCCTCTATTGAGCCAAAAGATAAGATTATCAGACGGCTTGAAATTTAGGTACGGGTCTCTAAAAGCAGGAGGGCCGTCTGCATCCCTGATTAGAAGCAGGTTTTTAATCAAAGAAAATCGGGGGTTCAAATCCTCGTTTGGTATGCGTTCCAGCGCTACATCCACCGTTCAAAAACTCGTACCCATGAACGGTGTTTCTTTTCTGGGTATGACCTAAGCCGGTTTAATCCACATCAGGGTCTGTCCGTACTCTACCGGTTCCCCATTGGCCACCACAATTTCCATCACTTGGCCCGAAATCTCTGCTTCGATCTCATTCATCAGTTTCATGGCCTCGATAATACAGACCGTCTGTTCCTTGCGGATGCTATCCCCCACTTCCACAAAGGGGGGTTCATCGGGGGCCGGGGCCCGGTAGAAGGTGCCGACCATTGGCGAGGTGATGGCCGTCCATTTTTGCTCTAGGGGAGACGGGGAAGCTACTTCTAGGACGGGGGCCGATTCTGGGGCCGGTGTTGAGGAAACCATCGGTGGGGGAGCAGGGAGCGGTGTCGTCACCACCGTCGGTGTTTCCAGCAGAATGGACGAATTGGCCTTGCGGACGGACAGCTTAAACTCGTCCGTTTCTAAGGTGACTTCCGTAATATCGGTTTGGGAAATCGCTCCTAGCAATTCCCGTAGTTCAGCAAAGTTAATAGACACCAATCTTCTCCCCTGAGTACTAATCAAAATTTCCGATGGGGTCAGAATTCTGCCCCCCTGACTAAGGACTATTCTCGACCCAGGTAAGAGCCGTCCCGAGTATCCACTTTAATTCTTTCCCCAATGGAGATAAACAGGGGCACCATCACCTGAGCACCTGTCTCAACGATGGCTGGCTTCGTACCACCCGTTGCTGTATCGCCTTTAACTCCCGGATCGGTTTCCGTAATTTCTAAAATTACCGACGTGGGGAGTTCCACATCTAGCACATTGCCATTCCAGAAGAGAATACTCACTTCCATCTCTTCCTTGAGAAATTTGACCTTATCTTTTAATTCGCTGGCGTTTAAACGAGCTTCTTCAAAGGTTTCCATATCCATAAAGACGAATTGATCGCCCTCTTTATAGGTATGTTGCATGGCCAACTTCTCAATATTGGCCTGGGGTACAGTTTCCCCGGCACGGAAGGTACGCTCGACGACATTCCCAGTTTGTACGTTTTTGAGCTTGGTACGGACAAAAGCAGAGCCTTTACCGGGTTTGACGTGTAAAAATTCGACAACTCGCCAAACAGAGCCATCGAGTTCGATGGTAACACCACTCCGGAAATCGTTACTGGAAATCATGTACTATGATGGAGGCTGAAAAGTTCACCCCATATTTTACAGGGGATGGGGGGCGCAGAGATGGGAAAATTTTCCTAGTGCTGTTTATCGCTCATCTCAATCCGGTGACTTTATGCCAATTCTGCCTAAACTTTTAGCGAGCCTCATTGCCCTGGTCTTTAGTGTCCTGTCCTTGACTTGGGCGGCTCCCAGCCAGGCCGCTGAATTATCCCCTCCGATCCTCCTGGGGGCCCTGGCTCAGGGGAATGCCATTACCGATCCCAATGCTATTCTGCGGTATGCTCTGCCCATCGATAATGACACGGTGCGGAAACTGCAAGGGGCCCTCGAAGATATTTCTAACCATATCCGGGCAAAACGTTGGCCACCGATTGCCAAGGATGTCCGAGAGGCTAATGTCGTTCTCTCCCTCCGCAGTGACAAAATCCTAGCGTCTATTCCCACCACCGGCCAAACTACTGCCGAGGCGCTACTGGCGGATCTTAGAAGCGAGCTCAGTGACCTGCAAACGGCGGTTGAGGCCAAGGATCGGGAGCAGGTAACGACTCTGCGTCAATCGGCCCTGGCCAAAATTGGGCAACTCGAACAATTAATGGTGGTGGGCTTCCCCTACGATGTCCCGGCTGATTACGGTACTTTACCCCAACTGAAGGGACGGGCCACCGTGGCCATGGAAACAACCCAAGGCCCCCTGACCATTGTGGTGGACGGCTATAGTGCCCCGGTTAATGCTGGCAATTTTATTGATCTGGTGCAACGCCATTTCTATGATGGTCTGCCCTTTATTCGCTCGGAGGATAATTTTGTAGTGCAGGCCGGCGATCCCGATGGGCCGGAAACGGGTTTTATTGATCCCCAAACCCAGGCCTACCGCGCCATTCCCCTAGAGGTTTTAGTTAAGGGAGAAGAGGGCCCTATTTATGGCATGACCCTAGAGGATGCGGGGCTCTATCTGCCGGAATTGGCCCTGCCCTTCAACGCCTACGGGGCCATAGCTCTAGCCAGGCCAGATACGGATCCCAACGGCGGTTCTTCCCAGTTTTTCTTCTTCAAGTTTGACAGTGAATTAACGCCACCGGGCTTTAATTTGATGGATGGCCGCTACTCGGTTTTCGGCTATGTGGTGCAAGGGAAAGAGACCCTGGAAAAACTGACCGATAAGGACAAAATTATTTCCGCGACGGTGGTAGAAGGGGCCGATAACCTGGTGCTTCCCCAGGGCTAGTCTCTCGACTATCTCAACCCTCAACGGCCGGGAGAAGACTGGCTAAGAGGTCTTGGCCCCGGCCGGGGTTCCTTCCAGGGCCTCGGCTTCCTCACTGGCCAACTCTAGACAGTAACCGGCCCCATAAACGGTTTTAATGTAGCGGGGACGACGGGGATCGGGTTCCAACTTGGTGCGGAGATGGCGGATATGCACCCGGATTGTCTCAATATCATCGTCGGGTTCGTAACCCCAGACTTCCCGCAAAATGTCGCTGGGAGAAACGGTCTGGCCGTGGCGTTGCAGCAGACAATGGAGTAACTCAAATTCCAAATGCGTCAGTTTGATGCTTTTACCGAACCAAATGGCCTCGAAGCGTTCGGGAATTAAGGTTAACGGGCCATGGCTTAAAATCTCGGAATGTTTGGCGGCCTGAGGAATACGGTCGGTACGCCGTAGAAGGGCTCGGACTCGGGCCAGCATCTCTTCCACATCAAAGGGCTTAGTCAAGTAGTCATCGGCCCCGGCATTGAAGCCGTCGATTTTGTCTTGAATTTGTCCGAGGGCCGTCAGCATCAGGACGGGAATATCCGCCGTGCGATGATCGCGCCGTAACCGCTGGCACACCGTAAAACCATCCACCTTGGGGAGCATCAGGTCTAGCATAATCAGATCCGGCTGAATTTGCACCGCTAGGGCCTGGCCCTTAATGCCGTCGTCAGCTTGATTGACATCGTAGCCCGCCATTTCCAAGTTAATGGAAACCAGTTCGGCAATCGCCGGATCATCATCGATAACAAGGATTCGAGGCATCAGTAGACGTTAAAGAAAGGAACTTATCTTAATAATTTGTAAAGGATGATCCAAAAAGTGTCAGGAATCTCGGACTAATTATAAACATGAATCCGCTGACAGATTGCGAATTATGGCCCTTTGTTGAGTAATGCTAACAGCTTCTTAAAATTTCGCAACCTTCCAGGAAACTAAGTCAGAGTTTGGCCAAGAAAAGCTTCTCCCCGGCTTAAAAGCACTGATCTATCCAGGAACCGTGCAGACCGTAGGGAATGTGATGCTTCAGATTGAGAGTCGCCAGGGGGCCTTGGCTCAACTGTTGGGCATCGAAAATTAGTAACCGGGAGCGGTGCTGGGCCGCATTGTAGCTTAGGACAAGCAACCACCCCTCATCCTCGGCCTTACCGCCGGGTTGGGGCACAAAAATGGGTTCTCCGGTAAAGCCCCGTGGTGCACAGGAATAGATATCCTCCTGGCCCGTGGTCACATCGAGCTTAACGACGGCTTGCAGGGGCGCATTGCCCGTGGGGTCGTGGGCCGCTCCCAGGTAGTAGTAACGGGCGGGACGGCCGACATAGTCTGGATGAAGAACAGGAAACTCACAACAACGCGATAGTAGCCGGTGTCCTTCGACATGTTGCTGGGCCAGATCGATGGTAAAACGCCACAGTTGACCTGGGTCAAGACTGGCAAAATCAACAGTGCGGTAATCGCCGTCGGGTTGGATCTGGGGCAGGGAATTGTAACAGACGGAATCTAGAATAATCTGACCATCTTGTTCATGGGCGTTGGCATGGTGGAAGACAAACCCCGCCTTTACTGGCAGAAGCTGAACGGGCCCGTAGGGCGGTTTGCGGGGAATCACCACTAACTGGGCTGGTGCTTGGGGTTGAAAATGAACGCATTCTCCAGCGCCCCGTAGACCCAGGAGGTAGGGCATCGGGTTAAAGCGGACTTTATTTTGCAGAAAGATGGCGTAGTTCGGTGTGATGGCAAAGTCGTGGATAAAGGCAAACCCTGGAATGCTATGGCTGTGGCGACGCAATAATTGGCCTTGGGGCCCAAATTCCAGCAGGGTTAGGGTACTAGAAAGGCCGGTTTTGAGGGAGAAATTTACCAAGCACGGTGCACCGCCATCTAATTCACTGTGGGGATCAATACGGGGGTGGGCCGAAAAAGCCATGCCAGGATTCAAGAGACCATTCAAGTTATCGAGGCCAAGGGTTTCCAGACTAGCCGGGTCTAGGCGGTGGGGTTCAGCCGCTTCCCACAGGGCCAGTAATTTTTTGCCCCAATAAACAACATTAGTATTAGCAATATTTTTTAAGCGCAGATCAAAGGCATTACGGAGCCATCCTCCAGCGGGTTGAGTCCCAAAGACCCCCCGGTAGAGCATACGACCTGCGGCTTGTTCTTCAACGTAGCCCTTGGTGCGGACAAAACGATTGCGGAAATGTACCCGACCGTCTCCAGGGAAACGAAAAGCCGTAATCATGCCATCACCATCAAAGGGATGTCGAATCGGCTGGCCCCCGATCTCTAACAGGCCTGGCCCATTACGAAACAGAGTTCCGGTTAATCCCGACGGTACCTCCCCTTCAATGTCCTCAATCCAGTAATCCCATTCTTCAGGCAGGGATTGATAGCCCTGTAACCAGTCGGCGGGGGAGTAACTGCGGGGGCTGGCATTTAGGGTAGAGGTCATAATGGCTCGATTGTGAAGAAATATGAAGCTCTATTTTATCGATTTTCTCTCCGTAATGTTGGCCCTAGGCCAAGTCGGCCCAGGGATGAGGCACGATCACTGATGTTGTCACGCCTCTAACGGGTAAAAAGGGCGTTATCCCCTGCGACTTCCGGTAGACCCCAACGATCCCGAAAGCCCTTAATGGCCGTCAGCAGGCCAGCCTGGGATTTTTGGGAAATGAAGAAGACCTTGAACTGTTGATCCCGGCTTAGATATTCCGAATAGGCGGCTCCTGCTTGTAGAAACGGACGATAGGTTTCGTTGCCAGCGGTATAGACTTCAAAAAAAGGCGTCGCGTAGGCTCGGGTGTAGGCATGGAGCAGATCCGGTGGTGGCAGGGTCAAATTGGTAAAGGAACTGATCAATTCCTTTGCTCCGGGGTCAAGCTTGGAAAAATCAACGTGGGCCTGGCCCTCGGCGAGTAAGAGATATTTTTCAGTACTTCCTAGACGGGGGAAAGAGCGTATCTGCTCAAAAACAAAGGGGGTGGCGGGGTCATAGGTGCCGCCAATAATCATCACAGGGGCAGTCACCTTCTGGAGTCCCGTGATCCCAAAAATGGCACTATTGACTGGATTGGCAACGGCGACGGCTGTTACCCGAGGGTCTCGGAATTGGTAGTCCTTTTGGGGAAGACGCAGGGCCTGGCATTGGAGCAGTAGCGAGGTATTAGGAAAGCTGGTATCCAGATTACATTCAGCCTTGAGAAAATTCCAATCGATCGTGGCCCCGGCTACTGCGAGGGCCGTATATCCCCCAAAGGAATGGCCCCCCACTCCCACTTGGGTCAAGTTCAGTCGGCCCTCAAATTCCCGAGCATTGCGACGTTCTAGCTCATCAATGACGTAGCTAATATCCTTGGGTCGGTCAATAAACTCATTTAACTGAAAGATCTGTCGTGACGTTCCTTCGATCAAGGCCTGAGCCTGTAAAAAATCACTGCCGGGATGTTGGGGCAGGGCCACCACAAAGCCATAGGAGGCCAAATGTTTAGCGATCTGGTCAAAGTCTTCTGGCCGGGAGGCTAGGCCATGGGAAAAGACAATCACCGGTGTTTTACCGTTCCGCCAGCGCTGGGGTTTATAAACATCCACATAGAAACTGCGGTTGCGACTCACATCGGTCAATTGCCAACGTTGCTGAATCGCGGGCCCGTAGTTTCCGGGTTGGCGGGGGTCAGGTAACGTCGTAAAATTTACCACAGGCCCCTGTTTCGCCTCCTCAGCGGAGAGTTGGGACATCACTTGAATGCCGTACTCCGAGGCTCGGACAACCATTTCGACAATACGACCTTGCTGCAGTAAGACTTCTCCCGAAACATGGCCGTCCGTTGGTAACTTACGCAGGAAATTGATCAACGTCAGGCCCTGGGAGTCTAAGCCTGCTGAGACAATGGCCCCCCGCAGGGCATATTTACCATTAATTTGCCAGGGAATCCCCAGAATACGGCCCGAGCGCGTCAAAATATCTTCGCCAATATCCGTATTCAGGAAGCGAGAAACTACCACTGGGTTTAGCTCTGCTCGGGTCGTCAAAATTCTACGTAGTTCCTGGAGTTGTTCCGGGGTGGCCCCGGCCAGATTGAAATAAAAACGCAAATTCGCATCAACAATTCCTTCTTCGGCAAACCGTTGGAGGGAATCCACTCTCACCGTTAATTTCACTGGGCCATAGGTGAGAAAAATATTATCTGCCGCTTTCGTCGCCTCGGGAAGACAAAGGGCTGAAAGGATACCCAGCACCGCACCCGAAAGCCAACGGCCAAGCAAGTTCTTTTTTAAAGTCATACAATCAAAAACTCAAGTAGAAAATCATTCATAGGAACACTTTAAAGCTAGCGGATAGTGGGCCAAAAGGAGCAGGTTTAAAGCAGAAATATTGAATGGTTTATTTGAACCACCAAGGAATAGACACAACGATTCTGTAAAAGCCCAGATTCAACAATTTACCACTAACTCTCTTAGCCAGTGTACATAACTTATTTTTTCACACATAAATGCCTGTAAATACCGTAGCTTATCTAATAAAGATTCCCCAAACTCTTTCGGAATTCTTACCAATCTCAACATTAAATATCCAATCAGGCAACTATAAATCTGAATCTCTATTCCGTTTGTATTTTTAGTGATTAGCCTGTCCAACTTTAAGTGCATTTTTAAGAACTTCCATAATAGTTCTATTTGCCAACGCAATCGATAAAACTCAGCTATCTCTTCATTACTTATTCCTCCCTCTCCCTCTTCTGGTAAATTTGTTGCCAACCTAAACTCTGTTCTTTCTTCTCTATCACTAAATACTACTACTCTTCCTTCTAGCTTTTCCTTCCCACTTCCTATTTCATACTTTCCATTTTCCAGCATATTTAAGCTTATATTGCAGAAATATTGAATGGTTTATTTGAACCACCAAGGAATAGACACAACGATTCTGTAAAAGCCCAGATTCAACAATTTACCACTAACTCTCTTAGCCAGTGTACATAACTTATTTTTTCACACATAAATGCCTGTAAATACCGTAGCTTATCTAATAAAGATTCCCCAAACTCTTTCGGAATTCTTACCAATCTCAACATTAAATATCCAATCAGGCAACTATAAATCTGAATCTCTATTCCGTTTGTATTTTTAGTGATTAGCCTGTCCAACTTTAAGTGCATTTTTAAGAACTTCCATAATAGTTCTATTTGCCAACGCAATCGATAAAACTCAGCTATCTCTTCATTACTTATTCCTCCCTCTCCCTCTTCTGGTAAATTTGTTGCCAACCTAAACTCTGTTCTTTCTTCTCTATCACTAAATACTACTACTCTTCCTTCTAGCTTTTCCTTCCCACTTCCTATTTCATACTTTCCATTGCTCAGCATATTTAAGCTTATATTGTTCTTTGTTCTTAACACAAAGTAACGCTCTTTCTCTTCTTGCAGTTTTGCTATTCTTGCTAGACTACAAAATCCTCTATCCATTATCCCAACTCCATTCTCTGGCGTTGCTTCTATCGTTTCATTCCCATATTTACTATCATGCCCTTGACCAAAATTAATTACTATTCCTCCTGGGGCTCCTGTGTCTAAATTAATCCCACTAAATAGTTTTACCTGATGATGTCCTTGTCTCCATAATAATTTGCTCGTTAACGATATCACTGTTGAGTCCAGTGGAAACAAAACCAGTTCCCTTTTTTCTGGTTCTCGAGAGACTTCTACTTCTTTTTTTAGCTTTTTTAATATTTCTTTAAAAACCTTTGGGTTTCGCTTTTTACTTGCTTTTGAGAAGGTCGATATATCTACTGACTCTCCTCTCGCGTTTAATCTCTTGAATTGACTTCTCATGCTTGTTTGGCTTTGGTCTAGCACGAAACTTAGCCAAATTGAGACAAACTTAAAGGTGTCCAGTTCTGGATAATCCTTTTTGGGCAAGTGACCCAGATGCTTTTGCACAACTTGAGGAAAGTTTGATATAATCATATTCAGTTATTTTGATTTTGTGCCCCTAATTATACAAGTTTAGGGGCTTTACCTTTTTGATTTTCTTCTAACATTCAACACTTCTGCTTATATTGTTCTTTGTTCTTAACACAAAGTAACGCTCTTTCTCTTCTTGCAGTTTTGCTATTCTTGCTAGACTACAAAATCCTCTATCCATTATCCCAACTCCATTCTCTGGCGTTGCTTCTATCGTTTCATTCCCATATTTACTATCATGCCCTTGACCAAAATTAATTACTATTCCTCCTGGGGCTCCTGTGTCTAAATTAATCCCACTAAATAGTTTTACCTGATGATGTCCTTGTCTCCATAATAATTTGCTCGTTAACGATATCACTGTTGAGTCCAGTGGAAACAAAACCAGTTCCCTTTTTTCTGGTTCTCGAGAGACTTCTACTTCTTTTTTTAGCTTTTTTAATATTTCTTTAAAAACCTTTGGGTTTCGCTTTTTACTTGCTTTTGAGAAGGTCGATATATCTACTGACTCTCCTCTCGCGTTTAATCTCTTGAATTGACTTCTCATGCTTGTTTGGCTTTGGTCTAGCACGAAACTTAGCCAAATTGAGACAAACTTAAAGGTGTCCAGTTCTGGATAATCCTTTTTGGGCAAGTGACCCAGATGCTTTTGCACAACTTGAGGAAAGTTTGATATAATCATATTCAGTTATTTTGATTTTGTGCCCCTAATTATACAAGTTTAGGGGCTTTACCTTTTTGATTTTCTTCTAACATTCAACACTTCTGGGTTTAAAGGCTTGGTTAAGCGGGATTAACTTGCGTAAAACAGGCCTGTCGTCAATCTGGCCCATGGACTAAAATTGAGTTATAATAGCCCGATATTTTAAAAGCCTCAATATAAAACGCTCACCAAATCACGGCCGGCTGCCGGAAGAGAGTCTTGTTCCTATGGCTAAACGTTTTCAACCTAAACCGATTGGACTGATTCTCCAAGAAGCGGCCCTGGTCACACCGGCTCAGCTCGAGGTCGCTCTCCACGAACAACAATATTTTGAGTTACCGCTGGGGGAAATTCTGGCCCACCACGGTTGGATTAATAAGGAAACGGCGGACTTTTTTGTCGAACAATGGCCCCGTATTGTGGACTACTCCTACCAGCACCCCCTGGGCCATTACCTCCGTCTGGCTTCCCTTCTAGATGAACAACAGATCCGGCAGATTCTGCAAGAACAGAAAAAATTAGGCATTCGCTTTGGGGCCACGGCGGTACTCAAGGGCTGGCTGAAGCAACAAACCATCGACTATTTTCTGGAAAATCTGGTGCCCATGGCCTGTAAAGAATCGGCCTTTGATATTCGTCGAGATATGCCGACCCATACCCAGACGCTCCGGCAGACCCGTACCACCCAGGCCCAATCGCCGCAGGCCCCCCACCATCGCTCTAAGCAGACTCAACCGTCCCCAACTTCCCCCTACTACCGTTCTGCTAAAACGACAAGCTCGCGGATTACCCATTCTGGTAGTACTACCCATTCAGGTGGCCCAAGAATCTACAATGATGCCAAGCCCCATCTGACGACGGGCACAAATCCTTTTATTACCAATCATCCCGATAGCGAAGACTTTGACCTAAGCTTAGCTCTCCAGATGGAGGAGGGAAATTCAGGCCTTCATCTTCGTACCTATCATAGTGGTGATGATGATGACATCATTTGGGCCGACTAGGCAAAGCGGTCGAGAGTCCGGTACTGAATCGCTTCGGCCAAATGGTTGGCACGAATGGAGGGCGACTGGTCTAGGTCAGCAATAGTGCGAGCTACCTTGAGGACGCGGTCCATGGCCCGAGCCGAGAGGCCGAGTTTCCGAATAGCGCCTTCGAGGAGTTGACGACTGCTCGACTCTAGTTGGCAAAACTGGCGCAGATGTTTCGATTGCATGGCCGCATTGCAGTTTAGTTGGGGTTCCTGGGCAAAGCGTTCCCTGGCTCGGGTTCTGGCTTGGTCAACCCGTTCTCGGACAGTCTGAGAAGCCTCGCCCTCCAGGGATTGGGTCATTTCTTCGGGCTTGAGGCGATGCACCGCTACTTGTAAATCAATCCGGTCCATCAACGGGCCCGAGAGTTTGGCCCAGTACATTTCCCGTAGACGAGGAGAACAGGAACAAGCCTGGAGAGAATCCCCAAAGTAACCGCAGGGACAGGGATTGGTACTGGCCACCAGGGTAAATTGGGCCGGGAAGAGGACGGATTGTCGAGTCCGGGAGATGGTCACAAACCCATCCTCTAGGGGTTGGCGCAAAAATTCCAGAACATTGCGCTTAAATTCCGTCAGTTCATCCAAAAATAAGTCACTGTTTCAATGCCTGCATTGCTTTGTTCACTCATTTAGAAATAAGTTTTTAATCCAATGCAGGATTGGCGTAGATGCCATTAAAGAGCTTGTGGTAGGGATGTATGGACTTTAATCCAGAACGTTGGGCCTCTCATCGTCGCGGTGAAATCGTTCGCCATCAGATTCTGTCGGTATTGGACAGTCCCAAGAGTTTAGAAACCATCGCGGCGCAGACGAATAAATCAGTCCGGCAGATCAAGCGGCATATCCAGATGTTGTCGATAGAAGGGAAGACGATGCGGCTACCGGATGGGCGGGTCTGTCTCAAGGTGGCCTTGGCCTTGTTGATTGCTGTGGGCTGGACAGTCGATGGCCTCGCATTGAACACATCTAGTCTATCCACTAAACAAGTCCAGTCTTTACGGTGAATAAATCCAACGGGCACGTTGGACAAGTAGCAGAGAAGTCCAGGGCAGAGCATTGGATAAATTTGCCCCAGTGTTGGATAGTCCGTTGGACAAATCCAGTCTTGACAGAGAAAAAAAGTCATATAGAATCCCCCAAACGCCCAGTAACAGAAAAATATTTTGGGGCTGGACAGCGTTGGATATTGGACACCTTACCACTGGACAAACCCATGGATAAATTCAACACGAAAGAAGAAGTGACCCAATTCTTGATGGACAGGTATGGCCTGGGACGGTCAACCATCCTGAACCGGCTTAAATATCTGGAGATGAAAGTCCAGAGTGAGGATGGACAATTCTTCCTGGACATTGACCAACTAGGGGAACTAGACCAACTCAATGAGTGGATTCAGTCAGGCCAAAAACTGGTGGATTTCCCGAAGCAGGGCCAACTGGTCAAACAAGAGTCCAGTGAGCTGGCCATACCCAGTATTGACCTAGAGCCAGTAGAAGGAAATACCGATACGGCCCTAGCCCAACTGCTCAGAACAGCCCAGGAACAGGCCGCCGGCATCACCATCGCCAAGAATCTACTGACGGCGGAGTTTCTGAAGAATCCGAGCCAACTACCGGAGGACTTACGGGAACAGGTAGAGCGCTCTCAGGGGGCCATGGCCCCAAAGTCGAGGAACCCGCTGGAGATAGCTGGGGAATGGATGAGGAAGACGAAATTAGCGGCCTAGGGCCAGTGCTGGTGAGTAGTCCTGATTACGAGCAACCGTGCTACCGGGAACGGGAAGTGAGCGGTATTCTCAACAGTTTGCGGGCCGGGGGCCAACTTCTGATTAGCAGTCGAGAAGGCATGGGCAAGACCTTCCTCTTGCAGGCGGTGTACCAGGAACTGATGGGGGAAGGGGCCTTGGTGGGCTACTTTGAACCGGCATCGCCCAAGGTCTTACTGGTGAGTGTGGCGGAATTACTAGGGGTTTCGAGCAAGAATGTGGAGGGCCGGGCCCTGACGGCCGAGGCTTTGAAGCAGACTCTGACCCAGTTACTCAGTGTGGCCCCCCAGCAAGCCGTGCTGATTTTCGATGATGCCCACCTGTTGGAAGCCAAGTTCAGGCTCTGGCTCAAACAGTTGAAAGCCATTGGAGTGCCCCTACTATTGGCGGCGACCAATCCCCCGAGGACGGACATCTTCATCTACCTGCCGAGGGTAGAACTGCAACCCCTGGCGGACTATCAAATCCGAGACCTGATGGAACGTACTGCCATCAGCCTGGGGGCCGACCTCCGGCCCTACCAATTGGCCCAACTCCAGGCCAGCGCCGGCGGTAATCCATTATTAGCAAAACGGGCCATTGAAGAAGGCTTCCTGGGGATTCAGAACGAAGCCGGAGACCATAGCCGCTACTTCGACATCACGCCCTTGATTTTGTTGGTGGGAATCGTGTTCGTGGCCTATCGTTTCATTGGCCTGGGGACGGGTAACGAAAGCCTGTATATCCTGGCGGGCATTGGCGGGGCCGTGTTCCTGGGCCTGGCCCGTCTTTCCTACTACCTACCGAGGGAATCAAGGAGGATTGGTTGATGTTGACGATAACGCATCTCCTGGTGGGGTCAGTCTCAGCGGGAATTATTCTACAAACCACCAGTCCCGTGGCCCTGTTGGTGGGGGCCATGGCGGCCCTCCTGCCGGACATCGACATCTCCACCTCGCCGGCGGGGAGGATACTGCCGTTTATCTCTCGGCCCTTGGAAAAGCGGTTCTCTCATCGGTCAGCAACCCATAGCCTCCTGGCCTCCTGCTTGTTGGCCCTGGTCAGCTACGGGGCTTGGTTATTACTGAAACTCTACGCCGGTCTGGCCCTGCCCCTAGAAATCATTCATGCTCTCAACATTGGCTACTTCTCCGGTTGGTTCCTGGACTGCTTTACCAAATCCGGGGTGGAGATGTTCTACCCGCTGGGGGTGCGCTGTGTTTGCCCCGGCAATCGCAATCTCAGGATTTCCACGGGAAGCCCCGCCGAGTATTGGTTGATGGTCTTCATTGTGGCCCTGGCCCTGTGGACCTTCCAGGTGAATGCCAGTGGTGGCTTTGTCGAGCAGTTTAACGCCTGGATTGCTGCCCCCAGTGGAGTCTACGAACTCTACAACAAAGAGGGGGGCCAGTTCCTCATCACGGCCCACTACGAAGGGGCCTGGAATGCCGACCGCCGACCGGTGAAGGAAAGCAACCCCATCATCGGCACCCATAACCAAGGTTTTCTGGTTGACCGCAAGGGCCAGGTAATCAAGGTGGGGACAGAAACGGACAGCAGTGTCATCGTCAGCAAGATTCGAGCAGAGAAGGGCCCGCCCATCGTGGTCAAGACCCAGACCCTCTACCTGGAAGAAGACAGCATTGACCCACTCCTCCCCTTCGATAGACCGATGACCTACCTCTCCGGTCAAATCGCCATTGATAGCCCCGACCTACTGCGATTGGAACAGGATGCCTTTGGCTTTAAGCCGATTGTGCAGGGGGGAAGAAACTTGACCCTTGACCATGCCCCCATCCAAGTGGCCCTGGCATTACTGAAAGACCAGTTCATTACGGGGTCACTCACCATCAAGCAAATTCTGAGCCAGGAGCATTAATGTTCACCCATCAGGCCCCTCCGCCACGACGCATCAAAACGACCGCTACCCCGACGACTATGGCAAAGGACGAGCCCGTCGCAGGAATTTTACTAGGGGATTCCTGCTACTGGCATCCCGACCAAGTAGCCAATCCCCACGGCTGTATCATCGGGGGTTCCGGGGCCGGTAAGACCCAGACCCTCAAAGCCATTGCCCATGCCAGTCGTACTGACCTAGCAGTGCAGATTGTCGTGATTGACTTCCACGGTGACCAGGCCATCGAGGGAGAGACCTGCCACCCCATCCACATGGAAAGCCCCCACGGCATTAATCCCCTGGTGATTAATCTCGACCGACAGGGCGGTGGGCCTAATCTGAAGGCGATTGAGTTGGCCATGCTGCTCAGGAAAACCTTGACCATGGGGCCGAACCAAGAGGGCCTGCTGATTGAGGTCATCAAAGACTGCTACTCAGAGCGTCGCATCTTTCAGGAGAAGCCCATGTCTTGGTTGTTGGAACCGCCCAACTTTGCTGACCTAAAGTTCAAACTCGATACCAGGGTGGAGGACAAGGAAGCCGTCAAGCTCCGATTGAAAATGTCCGCGATGTTTGAGTACGGCATCTTCTGCAAACCTCAACCTCCCCTGGGCCACCATACCCGTTGGGACTTGAGCAAACTCCCGCCTGAACTCCAGGCCATTGCTGGGGATGCCCTGGCCTCCCAGGTGATGAATGCCCACCGTTTACTAGGGGATACGACCGGCCTGCGCACCCTGTTGTTTATTGACGAAGCTAAGGAGTTGGGTCATTCCAGGGCCCTAGACCGGATTGCCGCCGACGGTCGGAAGTATGGCCTGGGCCTGTGGGTGGCCTCCCAAAGCTCCCGGCATATTTCCAAGGATGTCCTGAGCAACACCTTCACCAAGCTGGTCTTACCCGTTGATGCCTCAGAACTACCCCTGACGGCCCGCACCTTTCGCTTTTCCCAGGAGGCTATTGCGGCCCTGAATCCGTTAGAGTCACTGGTCAGGTTCGGCAAGGCGGCCAGCAAAATCAGCATCACCCCCTACTACCAACGCTGTGGTTAACCATGTATCGACTGCTCGCCATCTTCCTCCTCCTCAGTACGATTTCCATTGCCGCTATCGCCGCCGGTTCTAGTCCCAATGGTGACACCCCTAGTAATTTCCCCGTAACCCCTAGTAATGAACCTAAACGGTTAAAGATTACTATTACCATCACCAACCCTGCTGACCTCAAGGTGCGGGAGGGCGACCCAGTGGGCAAAGACCAGGTGATTGCTGACCGGGAACAGGAACGGGCCCGACTCAACCGAGAACGACTGAGTGTGGTCAGGGCCATTGCTGCTATTGAGGGCCAGATAGTGCCACCGATGAAGGAACCCCCAGAAATCCGAGAACTCAGCCCCGTCTCCTTTGCCATTGAGGAGGCCCAGATCCAACAGGCCGAATTGAAGTTCAGTCAGGCCCAACGCAATCTGCAAACGGCCCTGGCCAATGACCCCTTCATCACTGCTAGGGCCAGGGTCGATAAGGCCAAAGCTGGGATTGAGGCGGCCTATCGAGCTTTTGAGTTACAACAACGCAAACTGGATGCGGTCAATGGCCTGAAGGGCCTGCCACCGGAAATGTTGGCCCATGAGACGGAGAAGCTCCGGCAAAAGCAGTCAGAGCAGGAGAAGGCCCAGGCGGAGTATGACTTCTACACTGCCGAATATAAGCAGGTGGAAGCAGAGAGAAATGCCACCATTGCCGACCTGCAAAATAAAGTCCAGTTAGCCCGAGCTGAACTCGAGATTGCCCAGGCCCAGTTGCGCTCTGCCAAGGAAGTGCGGGACAAGGCCGAATATGAACATCGCATCACCCTGGCCCGCCGAGCAGAAGAAGAAAACCAGGCCGCCATCGCCCTCAGCAATCAGAAGCTAGAGCGGGAATTCAAGCTGGCCCAACTCAAGGAAGACCTGTCGGCAACGGAGGAAAAGCTCAATGCCATCGCCCAAATTCGCAGTCCCTACAGCGGCACCATCAAACGTATCAAGATGGATAAGCAGACTGACGGTAAGCTCACTGCTGTTCTCTACCTTGTCCCCAGTCTCTCTGTCTCAAGATAAACTGCCAGTTCCACCGGCCCAGGCCCCCAAGCCAACACAGCCCACCTACACCCCAGGTAAGGAGAAGCGGGAGATCCAGACCCCAGACCTCCAGGACAATGCCGATAGTGAACCCTCCGAATTGCAGGAAGAACCCAAGGGCCAGGCCAATCCCTTCCTGCCGCCTGACCTAGAAGACCTGGTGGAGAAACAGATTAGTGAAGACGTTTGGGAGAGCCTGAAGGGAGAATTGCCCTGTGTCCAGGCCACCACCGAATGCGTCAATCAACTCCAGAATGCGGCCCTGAATAGCTCTAAACTCCTACGGGAACTCGATGAGCGCATCGCCGAGGCCAACAATCGCATTGATGAGGCTAAGACCCGAAACCTAGACTCCATTTCCCTTTCCACCTTCTCACCCTTCCTGCAAAGCTTCCTCTATTCCACCCTAGGGCCAGTAAACAACGGCGTTGAAGGCCCGGTGGCCAATCCCTTCCGCATTATCTTCGGTAACTTGGGAGCGGCCCTGTTGGGGAAAGGCCTGGGGGCCCTGTTCAACTGGTCGAGCCTGAATGCCAACGATGCCCAACTGAGTCGTTCTATTGCCATCAGTGACCTCCAGGTAAAAGTGGCGGAACTGCAACGCAATAAGGCCGAGATTGCTGACAAGTTACGGGAACGAGTCACCCTAGAGGCCCTGAAGTTGGAGGAAATTGCCCGAGACTTCCAGATAGAGAAGGAGATTGCCAAGCGGGAGAAGCAACGATTGGAGATTAGTCGGGTCTCCTATCAGTTCGGGGAAGGGGATAGCAAGCAGTACCTGGCGGAGTTATCGGCCTATGACCGGCAGAAGGCCGCGACCTGGAAGCAATGGGCCAAGTTGCGGTCGCAGTTAACCCTGGTGAAGATCCTGGTCTTGGGCAATAAAGACGAGTAGCTTACTAAAGCTTCCTACTTTTTTGATAACGCAGGAAATGCTCTACGAATAAGTTTTTGGCGTCAATGTCAATATTTAAAACTAAATCTTCCATTTACTTTTTCTCCATTAATATCACTCAAGATAGCAATTTTATAATCTCCTGCTACTTGCGTAGAGAGAAGAGTCGTATAATGTTTATCTTTTTTACTATATTTAAAATTCAGGTTTTTTTGAGTTCCGTCAGGCATTTGAACTTTCCCTGTCACAACAGCATTAGAGATAGACGTATGGTCATTTCCCTTTTGCAAGTAAAAATCGAGATGAAAACCGCTAGTTTCTTTGAGGGTAAGCAGTTCCAAATGGTAAGCACCAGTTTCTACCACTTGGCCTCCTTGTCCGCCATGGGGGGCTGTCTGATCTGTTTGAATCTTTTCCGTAGTGATAATACTTGGTGTTACGGTCGGATTTGGAGAATTATTAGCAATGGGAGTTGTCGTATTACAGGCACTTAACAGGAGAATAATGGTAGCAATAAGGCTTGATTTAGTAAAAAAAATGTGTTTCATAAAAGTGGCTTTAGTTAGGGTATGAAGACAAAGTTTTTGCCGTAAATGAAAAAAGATTAGGTCGTGGAAAAAAACATGAATCAAGCATAGAAATTAGACAGTAAAAATTTTAGACATAATTATCTCAAATACCGATAAAGAATAGAATTAAGCAATCTTTTTTGTCAGGTAACGTTCTGATTATAAACTTTAGTGGGCTGAACTTCTAGCACTCCTCGGAACATATTCATACCACAAGTGAACTCATATCGACCCGGTTTTTCAGGGAGCAATTCAATCGACGTAACTTGATTGAGTGGCAGTTCTTGAGCAATGTGGAAATCAGTAAATCTGACAGTTTCCAAGCAATTACTGGGATCTTTACGATTAAATTTTAATCGTACAATTTGTCCTGAATTTACTATAATTTGGCTGGGTTCATATCCTCCATCCACTATCACAGTGATTTCTTGAATACTCCCCTGGGCAATAGCATGGCGAGATTTCGGTTTACTCAGCAGGAACCACCAAAGTTCTAACCCAATTAAGCCGATACCCCCAGCAGTGACAAACCCTTTGGCCCATAACGGTTGTTCAATTCGTTGAAACTTTTGAGTCTGCTCTGGGGACGGACTCTTCTCATGGGCCATTTGTGCAATAGCGACTCCAGACGTTCCTACCAGTAATAAGCTCAAGCTGATAATTTTACCTAAAATCACTGACTTATTCATACAAAAATCTCCTAGAGTACTTCTACAAGAATGCCTGAAATAACCCCTAATAAAAATCCAAATCCGACTAGGCTGCTAAAGAAGACAATATATTTAATCATGATTATTTCCTAAGCTTTGGGTTAAATTATTTATTTTAGATAATGACCTGTGGCAGACTTGAACTGCCTTAATCGCAGAGCATTAGTGACAACAGAAACCGAGCTAAATGCCATGGCAGCTCCCGCAATAATAGGACTCAGTAGCCAACCTGAAATCGGGTAGAGAATGCCTGCGGCAATTGGAATTCCAGCTACATTGTAAATGAAAGCGAAGAACAGGTTTTGTTGAATGTTACGAATCGTCGCATGACTTAATTGAATCGCTGTCACAATACCTTGTAAATCACCAGAGATGAGGGTAATGTCACTAGCCGCCATAGCCACATCAGTGCCTGTTCCGATAGCCATGCCGACATCTGCTTGGGCCAGGGCCGGTGCATCGTTAATCCCATCGCCAACCATAGCCACAACTTTACCTTCCAACTGGAGATGTTCGATGGTGGCAGACTTTTGTTCAGGGCGGACTTCTGCAAGGACTCGCTCAATGCCAACTTCACGGGCAATGACATTGGCAGTACGCTGATTATCGCCCGTCAGCATCACAACTTCCAGTCCCATTTTTTGCAAGGTACGAATGACGGCGATAGAAGACGGTTTGACGGCATCGGTAATTCCCATCAGGCCCTCTACTTTTTGATCTACGGCTATCCAGACAACAGTTTTGCCCAAATATTCCAGTTCGTCCCACGGTTGTTGCAGTGCGCTGGTATCAATTCCCAACTCTTTCATCCAACGGTGTGTACCCATTTGGACTAAGTGCTTAGCCACATAGCCTTGAATGCCACTGCCAGCAATGGCTTCAAACGCCTGGACAGCAGCTAACTCCGCACCTTGAGCTTGAGCGTATTGCACCACAGCTTCTGCCAGGGGATGTTCTGAATTTCGTTCTACTGATGCCGCTAGACCGAGCAGCTTGAGTTCATTCTGATGACCGGTACCTTTGGCAGTGATGTAATCAGTAACCGTCGGTTTTCCTTGGGTAATAGTGCCTGTTTTATCGAGAACAATCGTTTGTAGTTTATGCGCTAATTCCAGGCTTTCAGCTCCTTTAATTAAAATGCCATGCTCTGCACCTTTTCCAGTGCCTACCATAATAGAAGTCGGCGTTGCCAAACCCAGCGCACAGGGACAGGCAATAATCAGGACACCAACCGTCGTAATCAATGCTATGGTCACATTACCCATGAGATTGAACCAGACGATAAAGGTGAAAATAGCGATCGCAATCACCGCTGGCACAAACCATCCTGTCACTTGATCCGCCAGACGTTGAATAGGCGCTTTTGAGCCTTGGGCTTGCTGTACTAATTTGACGATTTGAGCCAGGAAGGTATCTTTGCCAATCCGCGTTGCCCGAAACTGAAAGCTACCGGTTTTATTGATCGTAGCGCCAATCACTTCATCCCCAGGATATTTCTTAACTGGTACACTTTCACCGGTCACCATTGCTTCATCGATGGTCGAGGAACCCTCTATAATTTCACCATCGACTGGAATCTTTTCACCGGGACGAACCAGCAGAATATCACCAACAATAACGTTAGCAATGGGAATATCAACGGCTTGTCCGTTACGCATGACCCGCGCGGTCTTGGCCTGTAATCCCATCAGCTTACGAATCGCCTCTGAAGTTTGGCCTTTAGCTCGGTTTTCTAGTAAGCGCCCGACCAGAATCAGCGTAATGATCACAGCGGCAGCTTCAAAATACACCTCTGGTAAAAGGCCCTGAGCGATAAACCACTGGGAAAAGAAAGTAGGAAATAAAGAGTATAAATAGGCGGCTCCCGTTCCGACAGCGACCAGGGTATCCATCGTAGCGGTATGGCGCTTTAGGGCTTTCCAGGCGTTAATAAAAAATCCATTCCCCGCCCAAAGTAAGACGGGAGTGGTGAGAACCAGTTGGAACCAAGGATGATGTAACCAGAAGGGGATAAAGGGAATTGATACCCCTATCATCGCTGGTAATGAGCCAATAACCAGAATAGTACTGATGATACCACTCATCCAAATTTTACGAGTTAATAGTTGCTGTTCAAGCTGGTGTTCACGTCGTTCGGCATCATCTTCAGTCGCTAGAACATCTTCTTGCATTGGTTGAGCTGAATAACCTGCGGTATTGACGGCTGTCTGAAGAGTGGTAACATCCGTTTTAGTCGGATCGTAACTGACAGAGGCTTGCTCGGCTCCAAAGTTGACACTGCACGTTTCTACTCCAGGGACAGAACGAATGGCCTCTTCAATGTGACGGGCACAGGAGGCACAATTCATCCCTTTTAATTTTAAGGTTATACTTTCCATATCAGCCTCCTATCTATCGAGTATTTTACTAAGAAAATAATCTTGAATAAAAGTAAAAGTATGACTGGAGTGAAATTTAGTTTTTACTTGAAAAGAAATATTCATAAACTGGTTTTAGTTAGGTGGTGTAGATGAGAAGTTTCTACTGTAGAGGAGGGGAGAGTAGGACGCAAAAAGCGTCCAAAGTAGGCATACAGAGCAGGCAATATCATTAAGGTCAAAGCAGTAGAAGTAAAAAGTCCTCCTAAAACTACTACGGCCAGGGGTTGAAGAATTTCTTTACCGGCCCCCATTCCTAAGGTCAGGGGTAGCATTCCTAAGGCAGAGGTGAGGGCCGTCATTAAAATTGCAACTAATCTTTCCTGAGAGCCTTCAGTAATTACTTGAGCCAGAGGCAACGCCAGGGCAAATTTTTGATTGTAGTTATCTACCAGTAAGAGGCCATTACGAACTGCTACACCAAAAAGGGTAATAAAGCCGACAAGAGACGCTACGGAAATGACGCCTCCAGTCATAGCGATTGCCAAAATACCTCCTGCTATAGCCAGGGGTAAGTTGACCATGATCATTAGGGTTGCCGGTAAAGATTTGACGGCAAAATACATCAAAATGGTGATGATAATAACTGCTAGCAATCCAAAAACGAAGAGATTTTGACTAGCCCTTTCTTCCGATTCAAACTGGCCGCCATACTGAAGAAAGTAACCCGCAGGTAGAGATACTTGAGCTTTAACCTGAGTTTGGATGTCATTGATCACAGACCGTAAATCTCGACCCTTGACGTTAGCAGAAACGACAATCAGTCGGGAGACATTTTCTCGGTTAATGGTGTTGGGCCCTGTGCCAGAGCGAATCTGAGCCACTTGGGCGAGGGGAATTTTTATACCGCTGGGGGTATCGACTAACAAATTACTAATCGTTTCTAGATTATTGCGGGCATCTGCTTTAAGCCATACCAGTAAATCAAATAATTGTTGGTCTTGGAGGACTTGAGAGACGACTTTGCCATTGAGGGCCGTTTCGACAAGACGAGCCAATTGTCCCACGCTCAGCCCATAACGTCCTGCTGCCTGCCGGTCAAACTGAATTTGCACCTGACGGACGGGGACTTGGGGTTCAAGTTGTAGGTCAACGAGACCGGGAATCTCCGCCATAACCGTTTCTACGGATTTTCCTAGGGTTCGCAGTTGGGCTAAGTCGGGGCCAAAGATCTTAACCGCAATCGCACTCCTGACCCCTGATAGCACCTCATCCATACGATGGGAAATAAAGCCGCCAATGTTGGGAGCAACACCAGGAATTTTGTTAAATTCGTTGCGTAGGGTTTCGACACTGCCTTCCCTATCTGCGATTCCTGCATCACTGAGTTCTACATCTAGATGGCCTAAATTAACGCCACCCGCATCTCCATCCCCTGGAGCACGGCCGGAGCGCAATTGTACAGTACTGAAACGAGGATCATCTTTAAGAGCATCTTGTAAGGCAAAACCAACTCGATTCGTCGCTTCGAGGGAACTGCCCGGATAGAGCAACAGAGCATTCACCAAAGAGCGTTCCTGAAATTCAGGTAGAAAAACACGCCCCATACTGGGGACTAGACTCAGGGAAAAAACAAATAAGGCGATCGCCGCACAGATAATCCAACGGGGACGGCGAATACTCAGTTGCAGTAACGGTTGATAAATCCGTTGGCAAATGCGAGCTAACCAAGTTTCATCGCTGGGTAAACGGCAAGGGGCCAAAAGCAAGGCACAGAGGGCCGGGGAAAGGGTCAGCGCCACCAGGGTAGAAGCCAAAATAGAGACTAAATAAGCCAATCCCATGGGGGCAAAAATCCGTCCTTCTACCCCCGTTAGACTAAAAATGGGGGCAAACACAACGGCAATAATGACGGTAGAAAAAATGACACTGGTGCGGACTTCGACGGAGGTATCATAAACCACTTGAAAGGGATGCTTGGGATTCCCCTGGGCCTGGTTGTGGCGCAGACCTCGATAGCAATTTTCCATATCTACAATGGAGTCATCTACCACAGAGCCAATTGCCACGGCTAACCCTCCTAGAGTCATGGTATTAATACCTTGGCCAAACCAGCCCAAAATCATCATGCCAATCAGAATCGATAGGGGAATGGCACTAAGGGTAATAACGGCGGTGCGCCAATTCATTAAAAACATCAGCATAACCACCGCCACAATAATAATGCCGTCCCGCAGGGAATCTCGGACATTGGCGATCGCGGCTTCAATAAAACTTTCCTGCCGAAACGTAACCTGGAGATTAACGCCTGGGGGCAGGGCCGCTTTTACCTCCGCCATCGCCTTTTCTACCGCCTTCGTCACCGTGGGGGTATCAGCTTGGGGTTGTTTATCAATGACGAGAACCACGGCCCGTTGTCCATCGACACTGCCATCTCCCCTCGCTAAAGCTGGGCCAATGGTCACTTCTGCCACATCCCTGAGCAGAATCGGTTTACCATCTTGGGCTGTCACCACAGAATCAGCTAATTGGGAGAGATTTTCGACTCGTCCCAGCCCCCGAATCACCTGTTCTTGATCAGAAGTTAATAAAAAACCGCCAGGTGCATTGACATTGGCCTGCTCCACCGCGTCTGTTACCTGTTGCAGAGAAACATTAAACGCTTTTAAACGAATGGGATCGACCAAAACTTGATACTGCTTCACCTCTCCCCCGTAGGCCACTACTTGAGAGACTCCGGGGACAGCCAAAATTTGATTGGTAATTTCCCGATCCACCCGCCGCCGTACTTCCATCAGGTTAGCTTGAGGGTTGTTTGCCGACCTATCGACTGTTAAGGCATACATCAAAATGGTGCTAATGGGAGAAGATACCGGAGAAATTTTGGGCTCCTCCGCCCCTGCGGGCAATTTATTTCGAGCAGATTGTAGTCGTTCTGTGACTAATTGTCTGGCACGATAAATGTCTGTATTATCCGTAAAAATGGCTTTCACGACGGAAATACCCACTGCTGAGGAAGACCGCACCATTTCCACACCAGGGGTGCCATTAACAGCACTTTCAATGGGGAGAGTAATTAAGGTTTCTACTTCTTCCGGCGCTAAGCCTGGAGCTTCGGTTTGAATCTCTACCTGAGGTGGGGCAAAGGGCGGAAAAACATCTAGGGGCATCCGGGTGAGGTTATAGCTCCCTAAGAGAGTGACCATAATGGCCCCGATAACCACTAGCCAGCGTTGGGCGATGGACCACTTGAGGATGGTATTGAGCATTCACTTCTTAAGTAATAGTAAGGGTTAATATATTTCCTGTATCTGCCGGGGGATTTAGGAAAAGTCCTGGTGGGAAGAGGTCTCAATCAGCACTTCTTGGGCTTGCAGGCATTGCCCATCCGGGTTTGGTGTTAAGGATTGCTCCTGCAAGGATTGGTTTTGTTGGCGTTTTCCCCAGAAGCTACCGGCCCAAAATAGTCCAGCGGCGCTTACCACACCTCCCAGGAGTAGAGGCCACCCCGTCACCATTGAGACTGACTGACTAGATTCCAGTTTGGGTGAGGGGTTGTCAGCGACCTCTGTCTGCTCTGGTTTCTTACCTCGCAATGATTGGGCATAGAGTTGACTAGCCCGTTGGGTAACCACTAAATCTCCGGCAAACAAACCATCTTTGATTTCCACCCAATCCCCGGAAACTTGTCCGAGGGTGACGGTAATGGGTTCAAAGACATTGCCATTTTGGACAAAAACAAGAGTTTGCTGATCGTTGGTTTTGACGATAGCCGATTGCGGAACCGCTAGCACAGGAGTTGGTGTGCGGTCAGTTAAGACGTCTAATTCTACGAAAAGACCGGGCTTTAGCTGACCGTCAGAATTATCTAGGGTCGCCTTAACTGGAATAACACGACTCTCTCCTTCCACCACTGATCCTATTTGGTTAATTTGTCCCGTAAAGGTTTGTTGAGGTGAGCTACTGACCCAGCCTCGAAGTCGCTGTCCTTGGCGAATTTTAGGTAGGTCTTTTTCGTAGATATTGATGGCTACCTGGACTTGTTGACTATTAACAATGCTAACAATGGATTCGCCAGCATCTTGTCGGGATTCTCCCACTTTCACTTCATGTTCTGGGGTACTAGCGGGATCGAGAATAACCCCGGCCATGGGGGCCTTGACTAGAATCGTGCTGTCGGCCCTGGCATTGGTTCCCAGTTGTTGTAGGCGAGTTTGATAGGTTTGTTCGCTTAAGGTGACTTGTTTTTGGGCCGTCTTGAGGGCCGATTGGGCCCGTTGCAATTGGGCTTGGGCTTCGGTCACGGGCAAACGACTTTGAGCCCTGGTTAAATCTGCCTTGGCCTTGGCTAGAGCTACTTCCGATTCTAGAAATTGACGACGGGGCAAGGCGCCATTGACTTCCAGTTCCCGGTCTCGGTCGTAACGTTCTTGGGCAAATTCTTTGGCAATGCGGGCTTCTGCGATTTCACTCTGGGCAAGCCGTTGCTGTTGACGGTAGTTTTCCTGGGCCAATCTCAGGTCTGCCTGGGCCTGTTCAACGGCGGCCATCGCCGAGTTACGTCGGTCTAGGGCAGTGGTGCGGAGTTCGGCTAATTCAGCGCTAGTCATAACAGCTATTGGTTGGCCTGCCTTTACCCTTTCCCCTGGATTTACCAGCAATTTGAGTAATTTTCCCCCTACAGGCATCGTGACTTCGACTCGTTGTTGAGGTAGGGTTTCAATTTGGCCGGTTGCTCTCAGACCAGTCATCAGGGAACGAGGCTGTAAAGAGTCCACTTGAATGCCTAGACGACGGATAGTGTCAGCATCGAGAGTAATCCCTTGGGCCGATTGAGCCGATTCACTTTGGTGAAATTCATCCCCATGGCCAGCATGAGCGAAGGTTGCCTTGGGAGACAATACCAATAGTCCCAAAATGAGGGGAAAAGCCCAACTTCGAGTAAGCATCTGATTTGGCATAGGACTCTGACAGCGCAATACTTGTAGTCTTTCACAGAAATATGAAACCAAGATGAAATGGGGTTACGCCTGAGGGAGCAGTGCAGGGATCAGGAGCAATTGCACGATAAAGATACTGAGCGGGCCTTCGAGCTAATTCGCCTCAAGTCCCATAAATCACGCTTTTTTCAGCGCGGTTTGTTCGCTCTTTCCTTTATAAAATAAGGTTTTGACAATTTTGTTCCCCTTTAAGAGCTAAAGCAGAAGAACTGATTTTTTTCATACACATACAGCTATCTACCCGAATTTGTAACAAATCCAGAGATTTCATCCGGATTTCATTTTGTCCAGTCAAACTAGAAATGAACAACATGAGAAGTAAAGGTCATTTCTCTTTTCAGTGAGTTCACTGTCCAGGCGAGTTATTACTTGGTTTCACTCATGTGAATACTTTGTTGAGTATGCATTCAATCAATCGTCGCAGGTTTCTTTTTCTCAGTGTGTGGACTGCCGGAGCAGTATTACTCACCCAGCTTAGTCGCAATTCCGTCTTAAGTCCCCAACTTCAGCAAGCAAGTGCGGCTCCATCTACAACCAGTAACAGCAGCTTGCTAGAAACCGTCCTGGAAGCTCGTCCTACTGCCATTCAACTGGGGCAACAATGGGGTAACTTAATCACTTACAATGGGCAGATTCCTGGCCCTAGACTGGAAGCAAAGCCGGGAGATACGGTGCGAATCCGCTTCACAAATAGACTCCCCCAGGCAACAAATCTCCACTTTCATGGTTTGCATATTCCTCCGACTGGAAATGCTGACAATATCTTTTTGAGCGTCTCGCCTGGGGAAACTCAAACTTATGAATTCACACTCCCTAAAAATCATCCTGCCGGAACTTTCTACTACCATCCTCATTTGCATGAATTCGTTGCAGAACAAGTGTTTGGTGGCTTGGGTGGAATTTTTGTTGTACGCGGAGAATTAGATGAAATTCCTGAAATCCAGGCAGCGAAAGAAGAGTTTTTATTTTTGAAAGACTTTGCGCTGAATGCCAACGGAGAAGTTCCACGGCCTAATCATATGGACTTAATGCGCGGGCGTGAAGGTTTGATTTTGACTGCTAATGGTCAGGTTAATCCTACTGTTACCATTCCCGCTAAAGGTTTGTTGCGGTTGCGGATCGTGAATGCTTCCACTTCTCGGTTTTACCGTCTGAGCTTGGAGAATCACCCGTTGTATTTAATTGCAACAGATGGTGGTGCGATCACTAAACCTGTCGAATTGCAAGAATTGCTCTTATCCCCCGGCGAACGAGCAGAAGTGCTCATTCAGGGGAATCGTTCACCGGGCAATTATCAGCTACTCAGTCTACCCTACGATCGCGGCAATGGAATGGGGATGATGCGCGATGGAATGATGGGTGGTGGAATGATGAATAGCTCGTCATCTACATCTAATGCTTCGCAGGTAATTGCGACCTTAAGTTATCAAGACTATATCCCTCAACAATTGCCTTTACCAGAAAAACTAATTCCGGTTGAAACATTACCTCAACCTAGTAAAATCCGTCGAATTGAGATGTCAATGGCAATGGGCATGCAACCAGGGATGGGAATGCAAATTGCATTTCTCTTTAATGGTAAAACATTTGATATGAACCGCATTGATGCAGCGGTGAAATTGGGCAGCGTTGAAGATTGGGAATTAGTGAATGTTGATCCAGATGGAATGGAACACTCATTTCACCTTCATACTAATCCTTTCCAGGTAATCAGTCGCAACGGTAAACCTGACCCCTATCAAGCTTGGGAAGATACCCTTCGGGTGCGGGCAAATGAAACAGTTCGGATTCGGATTCCATTTCGCAATTTTGCTGGAAAAGCAGTGTATCACTGTCATGTTCTAGATCATGAAGATCTTGGAATGATGGGGATTGTAGAAATGCAAGCATAAGTCTTTACCAAATCTGTTCTTGTTGCAAAACTATCTTCGTTATGCTCAGTTCTGCCTTTCCCTTAAACTCATTTCATCCTGGCTTCATCCGAATCTGAAAAACTAATAAATAGATAAATTTTCAGCCACTGATTTCCATAACGATCTTTATCAAAAGGAGTAACAAAAATGGATATGACTCATTACATGGAATTGCTAGCAACAAATCAGCCCTGGAATCTCATCATTTTCATGGCAATTCCTGTTATTTTGGCAGAAACAATTGCCGTAACTGAACTCTACATTCTCTATACTCGCAACATCAAGGGAATGATTAGAACAGTCAATAAAATTGCAGGGATTATTGCGGGTTTCTATTTTCTGATTGTGTTTTTACATTTGCTCTCAAAAGCTGTTATCCCCATCACTGCCTCAGGTCAATGGCGTACAGTTATTGATGTGATTGCGGTTAGCTTTTACTTGCTCGGTGTTATTCCTTTGTTTGGCATTACATTGCTGGAAATTGGTGCCATTTGGAAGAAAAAGAGTGAAGAATGGAAGTTAGGCGCACACGCAACGTTCGTTGCCATATTTCTGGTCGTCGCTCATATCGCAATGATTTTCGGCATGCTCAGTCCAGCTCTACTGTCCGGTGGGACACCCATGCATCAAATGTAGTAAAAGATACGCGGATTTTGTTGGTCGAAGATGAACCCGATTTAGGAGTCGCAATTCAGCGAGTTTTGAAACACAATAAGTATATCAAAAACTATTAGCAGAAGAATTGGAAAAATCTAAGCGATAGTAATCATGGACGATTGATAAACTCCACTGCCCTCTTCTCAACTCATAGAAATTATACCAAATCTCTAAAGCCCGACTACATAACTAGACCCCACCCGTCCTACCCTTGCGAAGGGGAGGTGCCGTAGGCGGAGGGGTAAACATCTGTAGCCTTAATTTGGAGGATTGGTATTACTGATTATTCAAAGGCATAGACCGGAGATAGGCTTCCAAAGCATCCGTTACCAACTTATTGAAATTAACCCCCTGTTCCTGGGCAAAAAGGGCCGCTTGTCGATGGAGTTGACTTCCTATTGGATTTATGATGCTTAGGATGGGTTCTCAGTCCGGTTAATCGCTGTAATCTTTAATCTGTAAGCTTTCTAACCTTGGCGACCAAAATTTCTCCATTGCTATACAAGAGTGTGATTGGGCCTTTGCTGAAATTACCCATTATGGCGTTAGTGGCCCAGTTGTTGTTGCACCAAAAATGATAGAAATGTTGCTAAGACTCTAGGGATTGGAAGTGCATAGTCAATCAACCCAGTTCAAGATGACATTTGATTATGCTATGGAAAAAAGGGGGAATTTAACGATGAATAAGCTACCTTGGCCTAACTCACTCTCCACTGTTAAAGACCCTTGATGCTTAACGGCGATTGCCTGAGCAATGGCCAAACCTAATCCGGCTCCTCCCTGTTGTCGAGACCGGGCTGTATCCACCCGATAAAAACGGTCAAAAATTCGCGCTTGTTCAGCAGGGGCGATGCCAATTCCTGTATCTTGAACCTGTATTAGGGCCTGATATTTATCACTCCCCAGCATAACTTGTACCCTTCCCCCAGCCGGGGTGTAGTGCAGGGCATTATTGATGAGGTTAGCCACTAAGCGATAAAGCTGTTCTTCTTCTCCCCTGACCCAGATGGGTTCTTGACTGTCCAGCTTTGACGATAACGCTACCCCAGCGGCAAGGGCCGACCCTGAAAATTCCTCCACTAAATCACTGACCAAATCATTAAGACAACAGGCTTGAAATTGACTCCGATTCACCTTCTGTAAATCCATACGAGAAAGTAGCAATAAATCCTGAATCAAATGAGTGAGGCGATAATTCTGTCGTTTGAGGATTTGCAAAGTACTATAGGCTTCCTCTGGACTTGGTTCTGCGCTTAAAGTCGTTTCCAGGGTGGCCTGAATCGCCGTAATCGGTGTGCGTAATTCGTGGGCAATATCTGCGGTGAACTGCTGAATTTGCTGGTAGGAACGATAGACCGGCTCCATGGCCAAACCCGCTAACCACCAACTGGCTCCCCCGACGACAAGCATCATAGTGGGTAAACCCCAGACCAAAAACGCCTGGATACTGTGCAAATGATGGTCGTATTCCACCAAAGAACGCCCTACTTTTAAATAACCCCAGGGTTGACCAGTGGCCGTTTTTAACTGCAAGGAGACTTGATGGTAACGATTGCCCCGTTGATCCGTTAGCGGTTGTTGACGGGTCGTTTCTCGCTCAAAAGCCAGGCCCGGTGGGTTTTCTCCCGCCGTTGCCAATAATTGACCATTTAAATTTAAAAAACGAACATAATACCCCGGTTGCTGAGTGGCATTAAGGATATGGATTCGTTGGGGTGGCCTAGGACAGGCCTGAGGGCCAATGCAGAGATTTGGCAAAATATGTCGAACAGACGGCTCTAACTGGCCGGGTTGTTGGAGAAGGGGTTCAAGGCCATCATGGAGGGTTCCGGCTAAAGAGGTTAGCTCCTGGTCTAGGGAACGCCAATGATCCTGGGCCGTCATTTCATAGACCGCTAGGCCACACAGGCCCAAAATCAGACCCATCACCCCCGCATAGTAACTGGCTAAGCGCCAACGGGAGAGGTTAAATAGTCTATTGTTCCGCATGGGTTGGATGGGGTTGGAGGCGATACCCCAGGCCATAGACCGTTTCAATCAGATCACTATGGCCGTATTCCCCTAATTTCCGCCGTAGCAACCGCACCTGGGCCGCAACCACATTACTGGTAGAGTCCGCCGACACGGCCCAGAGTTGATTTTTAATCTGTTCACTACTGAGAATATGCTGGGGATGCTTCATAAAATACTCTAACAACTGAAACTCCTTTGCCGTTAGGGAAATGGCCTGGTGCTCTGGTGTGATCACAGTAAAGGTTCCATAATCTAAGCGCCAGTCCCCAGCCTGTAACTGCTGAGGTTGCAATTGCGGTGACCTGCGTTGTAGAGAGCGTAAACGGGCCAATAGCTCGGCCATACCAAAGGGTTTGATCAAATAATCATCAGCTCCTGCATCCAAACCTTGAACTCGGTCTGAAATTTGGTCTTTAGCCGTCAGCATCAGGATCGGTAAAGAACTCCCTCGGGCCCGCAACCGTTGGCATAGTTCCAGTCCTGATAGGCCGGGTACCATCCAATCAAAAATGGCTAGGGTATAGTTCACCCACCCTTGATCCAAATAGCTCCAGGCCAGGCCTCCCTCTTGTACCCAATCGACAATGTAATTTTCCCGTTGGAGCGCTTTTTCTAGGGCCATTCCCAAGTCGGGTTCATCTTCCACTAGCAGGAGTCTCATTACCCTTTAGCGACCATACCAGCTTTGATACCATTGCTTCATTTGCTTAATCTCCGCACTTTGGGAGCGAATAATATCATCCGCTAGTTTATTCATTTCCGGGCGATTGGTGTTGGTTTTCAGGTTACTGGCCATCATGACCGCCATTTGGTGGTGGGGAATCATCTGACGAATAAATTCCCGGTCGAAGTTCTGGGCCGTTGCCAATGCCTCTAAATCCATTGCCATCATGTCATGGCCCTGGTGCATCCCCATCACTCCCTGACTTGATAGGGGGGGAACAGCCTGGCCAAACCACTGTTTGTACCAAGTCTGCATTTCTTTAATTTCTCGGTTTTGGTCTTTAATAATGCTCTGAGCTAGCTTTTTCAGTTCAGGGTGCTGGGCCTTTTTTAAGGCCATCTCGGCCATGTCTATGGCATCTTGGTGGTGGGGAATCATCATTGCGATAAACCCCTGGTCTGTCCAGCCCATTTGCATCGGTGTTTGGGTTAGCATAGTCGGCGTTTGATTTTGATAAGCCCTCGTTACACCAACAGCCGAACCACTGAGGAGCAGTCCCGCTAATCCATAAAGCCAAAGTTGATGACGCATAAGAGCACTCCATTCTTGCTTTTCTATCCTGCTTCCAGTGTGACAAAGCAAAATGAAATCACTATGAAATGGAGCAAGCTTATAAAGCAATACCTCAAATCGCTTTTAAAAGGGTAATCCTATACTCGTTATGGTCGTCCCCATTCCAACCAGCGAATGACCAGTTTTCCAGCCTGCTCAGTCACGATGACAGAGACTGCTTCGAGATAATCCTCACCCTCAAGGGAGGTATACAGCCACACCACATCCCCAGTTTCCATGGGGGGATATTGCCATTCCGTCAGGAGGCAGTCCGTCATTACCAGGGCTGTTTGTATAGGGCCAGAACCATAGGCAATCATGGCTTCGACGGTCTGCTGTAGGGCCTGAGGTGAGTATTGATGCTGGAGTTCTGGGGTCAGTAGGGAGTGGGCAGTGTTGTAATTGCCTTGGGCTAAACAATCTCCAAACTGTTGGGTAAGGGTAATGGCTTCAGAAATACTCATGACTGTCTGTCTCCCAGCTCAGGCTCTTAGATTGCCCAGTACCATTGCAAAAAGAGCAGGTTTCTTCCCGCTGTACCTCTCCAGAGCAGTCTCGCAACTCAGTATAGCCCTGGCCATCGCCCTTTTATCGTCAATCCCGTAGTCCAACTCCTCGAAATTATGAACTATATCAAAGTCACAGAGCGGAGGTAGGACTCCAAGGCATCCGTCACTAACTTATTAAGATTAATTCCTTGTTCCTGGGCAAAGAGAGCCGCCTGTCGATGGAGCTTGCTACTAACTCGCACATTGAAACTGCCCTTAAACGGCTGTTCAGGAATAATATCTTCGTCCTCACAAAGAGCTAGATAATCATCGATTGCTGCCTCAAAATTCGCTCGGAGACTAGGGACATCTTCCCCTTCAAAACTAATCAGACTCCGAATATACTCCACCTTGCCATAAAAGATTTGATCTTCATCACTATAGTGAATTGAACCAAAATATTTCTTATACTGCATCATATTGTTCATAGCAATTCTTCTCCCTGGAGTAACTCAATCACTTGTTCTATTTGATATCGTTTTAAGATGTTTTGAGGATGGGGCTTGTGTAAAGCGAGAGTGACCCCATTCGAATGAATAAATCGTCGCCGTGACCCCCCTGTTTTCCCCGTGGCTATCTCCTCAAAACCTAGAGCCACCAATAAAGACACCAACTCATCCCAGCTAAAATCTTTAGGACGAGCCAATAGCCTTTTAATCAGCTTTTCTTTACGACTCACACCCCTTATCCAATAAACTGCAACTGAATCTAGTTACATTATGGCATCTAGTTCCCACTAAATACCCAACTCTGATTCACAGTTCACGCAAGTCAAACCAAGCGACCAAAAACAGTTTATATAATCATTGTCTTTGATTTAGCCTTGATTACATAAATAACGCGATGTGCAACTAAAAACAGCAGAATCAGGGTTCCAGGCGATAATCTAACCTTCCTTATTTCTGAAAGCCTTGTAAATCAAGGCCTAAAAAATAGTTGCACACGGGGTTAAATAACATGACTTCTTTTCCATTGCTGTTTCTGTCAATCTTGGAGGGATGAAGGGCCTTGACATTTGGGGGAGGACATATAGAATCCATCAACTTTTCGTCAGGATTCGACTCCCCATGCGTCTTCCCAAGGCTTTCCCTGCCTCCCTTTTCCTCCTTCTCAGTCTAACGGCTGTTGCTGATGTGGCCTCGGCTGTCCCCACCGCTGGCAAGGAGACCCGCACTGGTGATATCTACGTCAGTGGTCTTAATAGCTATCAAACCCTCGAGGCCGCCTACCCTGGCCTGCCCAAGATTGTCAAAAAGACCGCTAATGAATGCGGCTTCTTCAAACTCGCCAGCACTGAGTCTTCCCCGATCACCGATGCCAGCAATCTCCAGTTGGGCAGTAATACGGCCTTTACGGTCGGCAGTCTCCCCACTCAGGCCGCTCCTAAATGTACTGATGGTCAACTCGCTGGTACCAACCTAACCCCGGCCGCTGTTCTGAAAACCGCTGAGGGGGATGTTTATTTCACGGGCCTGGTGGACTACTCCCAGCACGATGTCCGGTATCTGGACTTGTCCCAGACCCGCAGTATTAAGGCCAATACCTGTGGCATCGCCAAGCTCTCTAGCACGGGGGCCTATGCGAATCCCACCGGTGTCCTGACTCTCAAGGATAAAGAGACTCAGGCCACGGTTATCGGCATTGATACCGCCACCATCGCTTCGGTCAGTGGAGGGCCAATTTGTCGCAATGGGGTGGCCCTGTTCACGGCGGATTGGCCCTAATTGTTGTCTCGTTTGCTTCTCACTCATCGTCTAGGGGAATCTTCCCCTTTTTTCGTATGGCCCTTAAAACTCTGCTCTCGCTTCTCCTCATTGCTGTCGTCTCTCTCCCTACCCTGGCCCAGACCCCAGGGAATACCCCTCAACCCAGACAAGAGGATGGCCACACCAGCGAAAACGTTAACCCCAATCGCAAATGAAACGCCTTCTTTCCTTCGCTCTCCTCCTATCGGCCCTCTTGCCCCTGTTGCCTGCCTCTGCTCAACAGATAACGGGGGGCAATTACTTCAATGCCAAGACCCGCAAAACGACGGTCACGCTTCAGGGCCTTAACCCCTATGAAACATACGAGCTTTTCATTCCTTCCTATCGTTATCGCACTAAGGCTAAGGCCGATTCCTGCGGTATCCTGACCGTCAAAGCTGGCAGTTATCCTCTGCGTGGGGCTGGTAGCGGTTGGCAACGGGTCGAAATTGCTGACCTTGGCAAATGGCTTTTCTATTGGGGCGATGCTGCTGTCGATGATAGCCCCGCTAATGAGCCTTTTTGTGTCAATGGCCAGGTCACGAAGGGAGGATACGGTACTCCTTGGCCGGCTGGGGAATGGACGCTATGGGTCGGGGGAGGTCTGGTCAAATTCTATGACCCTCCTCTCGGGCCTCAAATGGCTAACAAAGAATATGCGGTCGTCTTAGCTGGCAACCATGAGGGAACCTATTCTGGGCGTACCAAAACTAAGTCTCTCAAGGCCAGCAAGTGTGGAACGGTTTCCTTCAACATCCTGGAGTATTGGGATGGCGACCTGAAGACCAGCATGGGAGAGGCTTTCCAATATGTTGATGGCTACCAGTTACGCCGCTCCACTGGCTCCGTCTTGTATTACTTCAACCCCGCTAATTTGTGGGACACCATGGCCTCTGTTTGTCTCAAAGGCAATCTTTATAGTCCTCGTCCCTGATGTGTATCCTTAGACCTCGGTGCTTACGTCGTTGCTTAAGGTCTGGCCCTCACGGCTGGACTTTAATCGAAATTGCAACAATCATGGCGATTGTCAGTATCCTTGCTGCTATTGGCCTACCTAGTATGATTGGCTTCTTTGCCAACCAAAATCTCAAGTCAGATTTAATTGCTGTTAAGGGGGCCTTACAGGAGATTCAACGGGTGGCCATCAAGAAAGGGATGGCCTGCCAAGTCACTATCACCAGCCACGATATCCAGGCCTCCCCGGCTGGTTGTCTCCCTTCCGCCGTGGACTTGGATGACAACACCCATTTAGAACTGGTCAATTTCCCAGGCCCTGGCCTCCAGGTCAGTTATCGTGGCACCTTCCACATTGGCGGCGGGGATAATCTCATCCTTTTCCACCACTCCCAAACTTCCCAGGAGTATTGCCTGGCCCTTTCTGAACCGTTGGGCCTGCTCCGGCCTGGGGTTTGGTCGGGTTCTGCCTGTTCGGCTCGGTGGTAGTCGTTGCGTCCCGCCGGCGGCCGGCCGCGTTCAAGTTTCGCCCGGCCCTGCCCGGCTTTGAAATAACGAAGTCTAACCCCCCATCCCTCCGCTCATCGGGGGGCTACCTGTAAAAGCACCGCTATGCCAGGTTTGGCCATTCTACCTACAGGGTCAAGGGTGCCTCCGGCATCAACTCACCTTTCGTTGCCCCCGTTGTTCTCGGCCCTGCGGGGCTATGGTGGGGGCCTTAATTATCAGACTGCTCGCCCTTGTCTCCCTCCGGTCTCCCTAGCTGCGTTGTTTCTGGCGGTTTTGGCCATGTTCGCTTTGCTTTTGTTTGCTGTTTGGTTCTGCTTCGTTTCTTGCTTGCTTCGTCGTCCTGTGCGCCGTCTTGTTCCTGGGGTTGTGCCGCCTGGTGGGTTCCCGCTTCCGCCCTCGGTTGTTGCTGGGTGTTGCCTGCTTCGTTCTGCGTCGGGGCGTTCGCTCTCTGGTGGGGCTTTGTCTTCTCGGGTCGCTCGCCTGCGTCGGCTTTCGGTTTTGGTCTAGTTCTCCTTGCGGGGCCTGCGGGCCTCGTTTTTTTATGCGTGTCCCCAGGGCCAGAGAAAGATGAATAGGTTGACAGGGCCTATGAAGTGAGATTGCAGGGCCAGTCGAAATTGATGGGTATCTCAGATGACTGGAATATAAGCGGTTGCCTACGGCGTTGGTGATTGATTTCTTGATTGGTTGGCCGCCACACAGCTTTCTCAGTCTAGCGGCATGATTCATGCTCACCGTCTTAAACCCAACGGGCAAGCCTTAACCCTGCTCAGGGGAAACATCTCAGTCGTTGCCCCTAGCCGCCGCATAAAGGTAATCACCAAATCCAACGGTATCGAACGGCGTTGGGGCCATTGCAAATTGGTTCCCCTTCGGACTTGCCTTGATCGCCGCCGCTATGTGTTGTGCTGTTGTTTCTGGCGGTTTTTGTCGTGTCTGTTTCTTCTGATTTGTGGGTTGCCTTACCGGCCCGTCGCTTCGTTTCTGGTTCTGCTCTCAGCTCCGGGGCCTTGCGTTGGTTCCTGCGGGATTCGGCTCGCTCTGCCTCCGGCCTTGTCCTGGTTGCGGTCTTTGCCTCTCCTGCTTCCGCTGGGGCTTTTGCTTCGCGCTGGGCCGGCCGTGTTCCGGGTCTGTCCTTCGTTGCGGCTCGTCGGGTTCCTGAGGGTTGGGCGGTTTCGGTTCCCGTCGCTCCGGCTCCCTAGCTCGGTTTTGCTTTTGGGCCTTCGGGCCCTTTTTTTGGGCGTCGGTTAAATTAAAACCCCGGCAGACCGGGGCCAGACGATACATAGTTCCCATTATTAATCAGTATAATTTTTCTTCTTAGTGATTGCCAATGGGCCACAGATGGACACGCCCCTTGTTAAAAAAAGGAAAACAAATCATACATGGACAAGGGGGCCGGGCCTGCGGGCGATTAGCCCAGAGCCAGCAAAGACGAGGCAAGGGACTTTTTCCTTTACTGTCTCTGCCAAAGGCGCTAGTCCCTCGTGCGGCAAGCCATAAGCGTCTCAGGATGATTCGATGGAGAATAGTAATGAGTAGCAGTAATTGCATCCCAGGGCCTTGAAGAAAGGGCGTAAAAATAGCTCAACCAGGCACATCAAACAATGAAATTTTCTATTTTTTTCTATGTCAGGGCCTGATCTCTAAACCTGAAAAATCCGTAGGCGGAGACGAGGATTTTGATGGTCGTCCATTTCGCCAGTTTTGTATCTCAGGGCCTTGAATCTATGGTTGCGTCCCGCCTTCGGCCGGCCGCGTTCAAGTTTCGCCCGGCGTTGCCAGGCTTTGGCGCGTTAGCCTCCACCTAGGGATATTTTGGCACACCAGTCACTTTGCCTATTGCTGCCCCTCTTTTGCTGGCACTGCCATCCCTTCCCCGTGCTGCTTGTCTCAGTCAAGGTTGCCCATCTCTTGCTGGCTCGCCTTCGCTCGCTCTTGGGTGGTTGGGCATTTCACATTAAGCGGCGTGGCTCAGTTCGGCAGGCTCTTTGGCGGTTGGGCTTTGATTACGTTGGGGCTCTCGCCTACGGGTCTTCCTTCCCGCCCTAGGGCAAGTTTAGCCTGCGGCTCGTCCCTGTTGCTCCGTTTTGTGGTGTGCTTCAGTTTGTCACTGGGTGTCGGCACGCGCATTGGGGAGTTACGAACGGAGAGAGGTGAGGCATTCGGGTGTTCTCCCTTGGGGTTTCTCGTTCCACCCTAGGGCATTTCTTGCCTTCGGCCTCCGTTCCTCGTTGGTCGTTGGCCTGTGGCTCTCCGGCTGGCGTTATGTCCGCCCACCACCCCAGAATGGCACTACCACGCAAAACATACAGCCAGGGCGGGGATACCAGTAGTAAGGGAGCTTCAGTTCTTGCCAGAGCAGCTTATACAGTTCGTCGGCGTAGCGGTCTTGGCCCCGTCCATCCGGTAGCCGGATTATCACCTTCTCACCGTCCCAAGTGTACTGTAATCCAGAGCTTTTCAAGTAATTATTTAGTGTCATTTTTTATCAATTTTCTTTCGCTTATTATAACACAAACGCCGTGTTACACGGTATAATAGACGTATCAAGTCAAGTTAAGGGCAATCGCCCAGGAGACAAAATTATGACAATTGGTTCCGTACTAATTCGCTCGCCCCACGACAGTTTTATCACCCGTCGTCTCACCTACAATTGTGTAATTTGTGAAGCCATGGGCGGAGATATTTACAACTGGGGCAATTCAACCGATGAAGAACCCGCCTTCATCCTGTACCTAGGGGTTGAGTATAGCGGATTCAAACTTCCCAAGGATACAGTCGAGGAAATTGTCAGTACCTATGGAGCCAGCGAAGTCACCATCCGCAAGCCCAAACACCTCAAAGAATTTGATTATGAGCTCAAAATCCGGGGCATCTACCGAAATCAGCTCGACGAATTTCTGTATCGCTTCTGCTGCCCCTTTTAGTTTGTCCTTGGTGACGATACTTTGTATCACCAGTTAGCCCCAAAAAAGCCCCGCCGAAGGGTCGCTCATTCCGCCTTAGGGCTTGAGAACTCTTCGAGGGCCACTCACAAAGTAAGGAAATTTTACCAATGTTTGCAGTCTTTGAAAGACCCCAAGTACACCCTGACGAATTACCCATTAGCCGTCTTGATGTAGCCCTAGGCCATCATTCCTTCTGGTCTGCCTGGGAAGGGGCGGGAACCTGGGAGGAGGAACGCTACACCCAAGCGCAACGAATCCTAGCCGAGCTAATGAACGGATTTCTACCAGCCCCAGAAGCTCCGATCAGCAATCAAGCAATGGAAGTGTACAACCGGCTCTGCCAACGCTACCTAGCCCCCGCCATCTATCGCGGCGACTTTCCCACTGAGTTTTAACCACCCTCTCTGGCCCTCAGCACTGGGGGCCTAAAGTCATGACCGAAAAAGAATACAACCAAAAAATGTCTCACCTTGAAGCCCGCCTAAATCTAGCAAAGACGGCAGAAGACCGCTGGGAAATAACCAAGGAAATCAATCGACTAGAAGCACACGCTGACCGCTGGGGGCTAGACAATTACAGCGCACTCGATCACTACCTTGAAGAAGCCCAAGCAGGAATACTGTAAACCCTCACCGGCCCTCAGCACTGGGGGCCATGTACCAAAACCCAAAGGATCTAACCATGGAAATGCACACTACCAAAGACGGAACACAAATGCTAATTGCTGAAATGAACAATGACCACCTACTAAACACGATTAAAACATGGTGTCAAAAAATTAAAGTAAGTCGGGAAATACTGGAAAACCCAAACAAAATCCAGCAAAACGTAGTGCTACAGGCAATTAACAAAAGCTATTCCTTGGAAAGCACCATGGATCGCGCCACGGACTTAATCGAAACAAGCCACAAAAAGCTATTGCCATACTGTCTCGAAGCGGCTCTACGAGGGCTAGAAATAACCCCGACCCTTCAGGAAGCTTACGGACGTAAAGAAGGGGTAGCCCCGTTAAGCCAGCTAGCAATAAAACTATTCTTCGGACAATCTCAACCAGAGATTTTCATAGAAGAAGACTACGACTAACCGATACCGGCCCTCAGCACTGGGGGCCATTCACCACCATGACCAGCAACTACGCCAAAGAAGTCAGAAAACAGGAAGCCAAAAAGCTTCAGTACATAGCCCTAGAAATAGCCTGCATTATGGACAAGTTAACTGTACTAAAACTCCAACTCCGGCAACTAGCCGAAGACCTAGAGCAACCCATTGACGAAGGAAAACTCTCATGAGCAGACACATTCCCAAACCACCCAAAGACCACCCCTTTCACGGCGAAGGGTTCAACAGCAAAGAAGAACGATTCCAACGCGACCTAGAGCAAGCCCTAAAACGCCGAGAAGAAATGCTGAAACGATTCAGAGAGGAAAAGCGATGATCAAACAAGTTAAAGACTTACGCGAAGGCGACCTTGTTTTCCTATGTGGAACCCGATGGATCACCCGTGAAGGCGATCAACGCTCACGAGTGTTAGAAAACCTAAATTCCTACTGCTGGCCAAAAAGACTATTCCACGATTTACACGGGCCTGTTTGTGTTTACGCCAAGAGGCAAAAACAATGACCCCAATCAATCTCCCCCAATTCACCCAACAACCCTTAACCCCTGACGAAATAGCCGCACCCTTATTGGCCACCCTCGCCCGCAGGGCCTACCTAATCCAATGGGGAAACGCCATAATTGAAGAGTCCACAAGGCGAATATCTAAGCACACCTGGGACAAAGCCCACAAGCCAAGACAGAAGCGAAACCAGATGTAGGAGTAAGGCCCTCAGGAATGGGGGCTTTTTGTTGTTCCTCGTTGCTCTTTGCAGGCGCATCGCTACTTGTCACCACGCATCGCAATCAAGACCGGGCCAACTTCTCCCTAATTGCCTGTTCAACCCAATCTTTTAGGTCAGGCCCAGCAACCACCCGGATATGTTGATCCAGAGATTGAGGCAACCGCAAACTGATAGGATTGCCCCGCCTTTCTTTGTAAGGGGATGCAAATTTCCCCCCATTCCTTGGCTGAGTAATTGCCATATTTCTTAACCTAATTTAACCCTTTTATTGTAGCGTTTTTCCGCGTATCACGGTATTATAGGAGCATGACGATAATTTATTTCGTCAGTGCTGGGGGTTAACCATTCACCAATGGTCAAGCAACAGCCCCCTGGTATCCACTCACAAAGTAAAAGTAGAGAAAAGAAAATGGCTACGAAAACGAAAGAGACAGCAATTCAGGAAGTAAACCCCATCGGCTTTGGCATCACCCGGTCTAGCGGGATTATGGTTCCTGCCACGGCCTACTCCGTCCGCAACAACTGCCAAATTGGGCAATGGATGCGCGGCGATGGCGTAACCCCAATCGGCAACAAACTCAGCTTTAGCCCTATTCATGTCGTCCCCTTCTATGGTGATTTGGGCAAGACCAAGGCAACCCACTGGCTCCAAGTCTGGGGAGTCTCCGAGCAAGTCTTAAGCGGCAAGTCCGTCTTTGTGACTTACATCAAGGGTCAGAACCAAAGCAGTTTTGGCAACATGATTTTAGAAGCAACCCTGGAAGGCAAACAGCCCCAAAACATCATCATTCATTCCAGCTTCATCCAGAAGTCCAACGAGTATGGGACTTATTACACCCTCGGCTTTGAAATGGCCGACCGGGCCGAAGATGACCCCATGCAGGAAAAAATTGCCCTGCTGATTGGGAGTTATCCCCAACTCACGGACACCAACATTCCGATCACCCTATTTCCCAGCAATGGCCTAGACCAGTCTCAGTTAGACGAAGAACTAGACCTGCGCCGCACCCTAGCCGGGAAATCCTAACAGCGTTTTCTCCTCAACTTGACGGCCTGAGTTAGTTTCTGCTACTTTCTCAGGTCTTTTTCTTATCCAATACCCAGCAAACCGATGACCCAACCAAATTGGAAACCAATCCCAGGCTATGAGGGCCTATACGAAGCCAGCGACACCGGACAAATCCGCTCAAAAAAGGGAGAACTAAGCCAAAAAATCTGGAGAGGATACCCCAAAGTTGTCTTAGTCAAAGACGGAGACCGAAAAAACTGGCGCGTTCATAACCTAATCGCCCTAACGTTCATAGGGTCAAGACCGGACGGATACGAACTCGACCACATTGACGCAAATAAGCTAAACAACCACATCACCAACCTGGAATACGTCACCCACCAGGAGAACGTAAAACGAGCGGCCCAAAAAGGGCTTAGGACACGAACGAAACTTCAAAGTAGCCTAGCCTGGGCTTCTGCTATTGTCCAGGGTTTTTTATTACCCCAGGAACCACGATGAACACCAAACGAAGCGCAAAACAGGTAATGCAAGAAATCATTGACGAAAATCGAGAACTACTCGAAGAAAACCAGAGCGAACCCATCGCCACCGAGCGACTCAAGCTAGTCGCATCCCTACGCCTCAAGCCAGAACCGCTCATCCTTGGACTGGAAGAGATACGAGAGGCCTACCATGCCAAAGACATTCCCTTACGCACCTTCGTTAAATGGTGGCTACAAATCAAATGCGGCCCAGAGGCAGTTGCAGCGATAGACCCCGAAATACTCGCCCATGAAATGAGTGGGGAAGTCAAAAACGACTACCTGAACATCAGAGGGCACGAAGTTCTCAAGGCCCTTAGTGACCTGATGAAGAAAAGACAACTCACAGCAAAAACCAACATTCAGCTAGAACTAGACCTATCATGACTCCCAACTATCCGCGAGTAACCCACATTCTCAGCGCCACCGAAGACGAGAAAAGCCGCAATCGTCTCCGCAAGTGGCAAAACAAGATGGATCGAATCCATGGAGCCAACCACGCAGAACAAATCAGCGAGGAGGCCAGGAATAACGGAACCCGGTTCCACCTGGCCATTGAGAAGTTCTTCACCGAGGGCAAGCGGCCAAACTACAGCGACCCCAACGATTACCTAGAACAACGCCGATGGGACAACGCTGAACCCCACCTCCGCATCATCGCTAACGAATACCTAGCCCTGGAAAAGGAGGTCATCAGTCACAAGCACCAATACCTGGGGCACCTGGACTGCTTAGCCTGGAACAATGGAAGACCGATTATCTGCGACTGGAAGACCAGCAAGCGAGTTAAACAGAAAAGCTGGCTCACAGATTACTTTCTACAAGCCACCGCCTACGCGCTAGCCGTGGATGAAGAAGGCCAACTTGACCCCATAGAGGAGTGTCGAATTTACATCTTCAGTCCCGATAAAGCCCAGTTGTTCACCCTCAACCCCAACGACTACCGGGAGCAATGGCTTAGCAGGCTAGAAAAATATCATGCTACCCAGCTAGTAGCTGTCTAGCCATCTCAGCTCGCTGTTCCAAGGGGAGTTTACGAGCATACTCCAAGATTTCCTCAATGCTAAATGGAGGCAAATTAGGATCACCTGTCCTCAGATACGACGACAACTGATCCAACGTCCAACCTTTGAGTTCGCTAATCGTCTGTAAATGCTCGAGCCTGGGCAATGACTGACCAGCTTCCCAATTCCGCCAGGCCGACCAGTGTAGATCTAAGTCAGCACAAAATGAACGAATTGACTTATCTCCCCTAATCTCGCGGAGCAAACTAGCCAATCTCGCCATTTCTTCACGTGACATGGTGAAACAAAGTAACATTAAACACCCCCATTGTAACCATAAACAAGGACGTGACAAGACCTGTAGCGTTATAATACCATCACTGACGATACTATTCATCACCACTATGCAAGGTAAAACAGACATCAAAATCAGGGTCTTATTACAGACCAAGCAATGGCTCAAAGAGATTGCCAAGCATACCCATCGAACCCCTGGACAGGCTTTAGATTGGTTAGTAGAGGAAAAATACCGAGAACTTAATCGAATCTCACCGAATCATTCTGCCATGCCCCAGGGCCGGGCTGAACTCGATAACCACACTTACAAAGTCTCCCCATTCGAGAAATAGGTACCCTCAATGACGATACAAAATCTCACCATCCCAGATCGCTATCTGCCTCTATTCAATGCCCTGGGTGACCGCATCACCGAAACAAACGGTAATCCGATGGACAGCCCGTTAGCGCCGGCAAATCCCCTGGAGATAGCAGAGCTACTCAGTTATGCAGGCCAAGGCCAGAAAGCAAAAGACTGGCTCAGTAACCACTATCGCCTAAAGGACTACCTGGGCCTACTAGATACCGTAGTCTATCCTGTCAAATACCAAATCAATCAAGGGGCAAGGCTCACCGGCTACAACTGGCCGATTATTGCCGAAGACCTGGCAGATTGTCTAAGCCTGGTCGATACCGATAAATTCCGAGACGAGGAAGTATTGGCGATACTCGAGCAAACCGAGCCTCACTGCGCCGACGAAGCCGAACTGACTACCATCGCCCAAGTATTGCGAAAAGTGGTTCACGACTGGCAAGGATTCCCGTCCCTCCTGCGGATCATCAGCAAGCGACTAGAGCGGCGGCTATGGCATGATAAAACCCCCAAAGAAGGTAACGACCCCACCAAGCTCCGGCTGGAGATTGCTGCTTACCTAGCAGAACACGACCTGATCGCTAGAACTCTACTCAAGACCCAAATCTGTCGCTCATTTGGCCTGGACAAGAAAACCTTTGAGGTCATTGCCGAATCCTTGGACAATAATTCCAGCAAGCCCAAAGCGAAGCTCTATGACCCCACTGAATTTATGGCCCTGCCAACCACGGGAGCCAACCTCCTGGCCCCTGGCTTTGTAGCGATGGGAGTCACTTTACTTGCCGGCAACCCAGGCGGGGGCAAAACCACCCTACTCTATGACCTGGCTGGTTGTGTCATCAATGGCGAGGAGTTCCTAGGGGAAGTTCCAACGCGCCAAGGGCCTGTCCTCTTTATCAATTGCGACGAACGCCATAACTTCAGCCAAGACAAGCTCATCAACCGAGGCATTACCCACAGCTACAAAGTCCTGCTTGACTGGGATGTTAGCCAATGGGCCATCCTAGAACAAGCGGTGGAAGACCTACGCCCCGCCTTGGTCATTGTCGATTCCTTCAACTCCATTCACAACGACCCCAACTTTGACGAGAATTGTGCCCAGGCCAGTCAGACCATTAAAAAACTGGAGCAGTTATCCGCCAAGCACTGTACCCCCGTTGCTATCACTCACCACCTCAATAAATCCAAGGACAACAAGGGAGTCAACAAGCTCAGAGGCTCTACCGCCATCGCCGCTTCAGTGTCCTCGACCCTCATCCTCGACGGTGAAGGCACAACCAAAACCCTTCGACAAGACAAAGTGCGTGGATCAGAGCCCCTCAATGTAGTCATCGAAATGAACGTCGAAGAGGGTCGCTTCAAACTCATCTCCGGCAACGTGGCCGACCCTGCAACCAAATCCCTGGCCCAACGACTCAAGGAGTTCTACGAGCAACACCCCGGACTCTACGAAATAGAGGAAATCAACTACTATCTCCCTGGCCTTGACTCTAAGCAACTCCGCAATGCCCTAAACCGACTCCTTGGCACTCCGATCCACGGCCAGCCCTTCATCAAACGTCCCTCCGAATCCAATCCTCGCCGCAAGGTCTATGGCATAGTACTTCCAGAAAATGTACCTGTTGAGAAACCTGTGGAAAACTCACCCCCCATATATCCCCCCTCACACACACATGAACCCGACCCCCCGAAAGCTATGCAACCTATTCACAGTAAAGATTACAGCTTACGCACAACGTTAGGCACAACTAACGCACAATTTACGCATAACAACGGATGTACACCCCCCTCTATATCTTCTGAAACTCTTGCCCAGACGGAAATGCACAAACGCACAACTAACACACAGCGACAGGGTGTGTGTGTCTCCTTTGAAGCTATGCCCAACTCACAAATGGCAGTATATACTACACTTGATTTACCCCCCCTCATTATTCCCCAGGCCTACCCCGGCTTAATTTTCTTCGTAGAGCAATATCCAGGCGTTGAGATTACCGTCACTCGTTTGAAGTCCGAGAATGGCGAGTGGTTCTATGGCAACACCAGTTTTTGGGCAGATGACGAGTTATTCCATGTCAGTGAAATCGTTGGCATTCAGCCTGAATTAGAGTTTTAGCTTTTTTGACGACATAAGTTATCGCCATGAATCTGATAAATTTAGCGCTGGAGTATCGAGACCTATGCAATCAGAAAAACAAATCCGATACCGAAAAGACCTGTTCACTCACCCCAAGCCAACGCGAGAAAGCAAGCGAGTCTATGCCAATGCCCAGCAGGAAATCCTAGTGTTGGACGCCTTGGTTAACGGACCTCGCACCATTCACCAGATCAAGCAGGCAACAGGCCTATCTCGTTGGCAGGCCCAAACCACCCTACGCCGATTACAGGGCCTTGTCCGCAAAAACTGGAATACGGGAAAATGGTCACTTATCGACAACTAACACTCTTTGACGAGCGAACGCCTAGTAAGCCCGTAGAAACCATCAGTAGCATCTTCACCAAAACCTATTGTTACCGTTGCGTCTATGGACCGGTCTATTGTCTCAAGGCCACCTTTGGTATTGGGATGAAGTGCTATACCTTCAAGCAAGGCTAACATCAATGCTCTGGCCCTGAGCAGCCTTTCCTACAACGGAAGGGGAAGAAGCATAAATTTGTTACCCTAATTTGGAAGATTAGTATTGCATCCAGTGAGGTGACGAGTAGTATCGGCCACGGTTCAATGGGGCGCATCTACCGTCAAAAGCGTTAGCAGACTTTGTACATTCGTTGCATAACGGAATTGTTAAACCGATTCAATTCAAGCTGATATATTTATTTAGAGAGATTTTCAATATCATTCACAAAAATTCCTAGAATCGATACTTCATCTATTTGCTGGTTTTGATGACCTAGATCTTTTCGCATCGCTAGTAGCAATTGACCAAATATCGAAATGGGACTGCTCGAGGCATTTTGTATATTACTACTTGCCATTTGTCGAAACTTAATATACAGATTCAAGACATCATCAGATGCCCATAAAATCAAGTCAGGTGTCATTTCTGCTAATTCCTTAACTATAACTATTTCTTCTTCCTTCTTAGGTTGCTGCCCTAATCTTGTAGCTAGAATTGAATCGAAGAAGAAGTTAATTACTTTGTCGTATATCTCGGTTTTTTTAGGCTTTTGCTCATTACGAATTTGGATTTGAAAATTACCAGCAAATGTAATCAATGTACCTAATAAAGCAATCAGAATTGTGATGAATTGCCAAGGAGCTTTGCTAATTTCATGAAACAAAGCCCAAGTTACTAAGCCAACAATAGTAATTGCAATTATTCCAATACCAACATTCTGCCAGTTTACACTATTTTTCATGCTATTTGTTGATCAAAATATTTGTAGAAAATATCCTCTAGAACGATTTATATCCTCACTACAAAAAGATAACTAGTGACAATAGAGCGTGGTTGAGTTTCCATCTGAGTGGAGCGCCTTATGAGCCGAGATTCACTTAGGTTTTTTCTGTTTCGCAATCTCTCCATACGTTTCTAATTTCAGCAAACTCATCAGGAGATAGACTTGTCTCACGCCATTTTTCAATAACCGCAGGGACGGTTAAGCTCCGAGATTTGTAATATTTCCAGAGTACTGCTGCCAAAGTGGATGAGATGAGCCGGACTGTCAGTTTTTCGTCAAAATTCAAATCTGGATTGTCATTATCGTATGCCGTATCAGCAAGTAACCTACCAAGTCGCCTTTGGACAGCTATTTCCAGACTAGTTGAAAAACTATCTAGCGAATTTTCCAGAATACGAACGATGATTCGCAGTGCTAAGTTTATGGAATGTGTTGGACACCATGTAAGATATTGGCTGAGTAATGAGTCTGGATCCGGTTTAAATGAGTCTGGATCAGCATCATTCCCAATAGCAATGATTTTGGCGATTGCCATAAGCCCATCTTTTTGGATGTTATCCTGATTCGAAATCAATGCTTCACTGATCCGGTTATAAACATCAGCCTTCTGATCCAGGCATATGGGAAGACAAGCCGCTTCAGCTGCAAGACCCGGCAATCCGTACTCCCGAACTTCCTTAAGAAGTCGATTGAGGGATGTTTTAATTTCGTCAGGTGAATCTGCGCTGAGTTTCGGGCCTACAACTTCGGCAAGCAGTTCGACCATACGGGCAAATCTTGCCTGAAATTCTTCCGATATTGAGAAAAACACATTTCCCTTTTCACTCAGTCTATCCTTGTCGGCATCCCACCACTCAATCAGGTGTTGTAGAATCTCGGCGGCATCTTCCGCCGTCCAGATACTTGCGCCATTATTATTATTTGCATTAATAATTTCGTCCACGATGAGGATATTTCCATTCATTATGCTGATGCCCTTGTCTTGCTGTTTTTTTTGAATCGGAAAAGGCGTGGACATGACATAATTTTTGAAAAGCTGGACAGGATTAACACCCTCAGGATGGGGAAGTCGCAAAAACATAAATTTGTAGAAATCGGTACCATCCGGCAGTCCGTACTGATCCGTTACACACCAGATAACTCCTGCTAATTTCCTGCTTTGGCCGTCGTCAAGTAGCTGTAAGTTGTACAGTGTTACCAGAGATGTTATTGCCCAACGCCGACCTAAATTATCCGACGTTGCCTGTTTCAACAAGTAGTCTACCAATCCAGGCTGAATTTCCAAGACAGGGGCACATTCAGGCTTCTGATTTAACTTGAGTAGTAGGAAAGGATTCGGAAATTCGTTTTTGACGAGTGGGCTCAAATCTTCGGGGAAAGGAATTTTTAGTAAGTCCGGAACCAGCATGTATTGCTCTACTTCAGACATAGAACTTATGAGCCGAATGGTTAGGCTTTTGATATTCCGGTAATTCGTTTTGTTGGGTGAAGTATAGATTCCATGAACAAACTCAAAGACGCGGTGCTTCATCTTACCTGAACATTTGCAACAGAGCCTCGATATGATCTCAGGCAGTAGCTGTGAGAGACGCACACTGTAACTGTCCTGTCGAAAAGTATCGCCTGCGTAGATATCATTCCGGCATTTATTGAGCGCATCCAGATAGCTATGAATTAACTGATCTGCCTCATTGGCAGTAAATCTGTAAACGGACTCGCGGCTGAACAGGCTATCAACAGCTTTCGCATCCCCCAGCCTGACAAGCGTTGCCATCGCCCAAAATGAAGAATAACGAGATATACATTGCAGACTTGCCAACGCGGTTTTCGCTGCCATTGTATAGATACCGATACGATATGGTAAGCCTACCTCCTCACAGAATCGAAGGAAGGAATAGGCACTCAATCCTTCCTGGTCAATACTGCTAAAGTGGTGAGTTTTAGTGACCAAGCCAATATCAAATTCTCGTTTCTCAGTGATGGTTCTTATTTGAACCGGCGAATTTCTCAGAGTTAACTCGAAGAGCTTGATTTCGTTATATGGGTCATATTTTAACCTTTTAAATTCATCCAATCGCTCATGGAATTGCTTATTGTTTTCTTGCAGTGTTTCCCATTTCCCCTTTTCGAGAGTAGCAGCATCTTGAATGTATTTCCCCAATAGCATCGCATTACTTTCGAGAGAAACCAAGGTGAGATCTGTTAGACTCGCCTTCTGATTTAGTTTTTTCCTGATGTTTTCCAGTGCATCCCTTGCAATTATTTCGGCTTCATTGAGTAAACCAATTTCAGCTAGTCCGGCAGCACGCTTGGCCATCCAGTAGGATTGCGTTTCATTTGGTCGCCAGTTTTCAATACGTTGTTTAGCGTTGGGCAGATCCAGGGTAAAAAGGCTGAAGAGAAAGCCTTCGTAATTCAGAAACTCCTTTTGCTCTGCCGAAAGATAGTCGGAAAGATCATTAAGCAGGATTTCCGCTTCCTTCCATTTTTCGAGATATCCCTCCTCACGATAGAAGCGTAGCATAGCAAGCTTAATGGCCAGCCATGCCTGCCGAAGGTCATTCCATGATAAATCTTGAAATTTATCTTCCCTGGGGTGGATTTTGCAGTTTGCAGGTAGATCTTCGTTTTGAAATGGCCAGTACTTGTTGAGGATTTTTTCGCAAAACTCTGCTATGTTGTTGAAAACCGGTAGCAAACACCTTTCAAGCCGCCAAATCAACTCAAAAACATATTTAATATCCAACCCCGGGGGGGATTTCTCCATGTCCGGAAGATATCTAACCCAGTTCTCTGTAAATACCCACAAATTCTCTCTTTTATCATGTGGTAGAATCAGCCAGCCGGGATAGGACTGCCTTTGCCGCCGCCATTCTTCCGTGATCTTCTGAAACTCTTCGATACAATCCTTTACGTTAGCAGGATGCATCATTTGGGGGTCATGAGGCCAATCAAGAGCATCCGGTTTTTTCGACCTTATGTATTCGAAAAACCAACTTAACGCCTTTTTGTGATCATGTTTCTCGATGCCGTGGCAACACGAAAGGTCAACGACAATAATCCCACGTTGCATCAGAAGTTGTAGCCTGGCGGACGAAAAGTTGAATACCCCGATCAGATAAATTTTCTGGGTCTTGTCTTTACCAAGGTTATCGCGAATCCAGCCGATCCACTGAAGAAAATTGGGATCGTCTCCGGAAAATCCGATCAGGCAGAAGGTGTTCTCAAGAAGGGCCTGCTGAACGGTATTGACGAAAGGGGCATAGTCATGAGGATAGCGCCGGTAATCCTCTTCGGTGATGATAAAGGGCCGCTCCGAGGGGAAGCTGCCGTGGAGCTTCACAATTCTGGGCTTGATGGCGTAGGGGATATCCTCTCTGTTAACAACCGGCTCGTATCGCCGGGTTACAACCTTGGCGCTAGCCCGTTCAATCAAGGTGTCGTAATTAGTGGTGAATACATCTACCCATGGCAACTCAAGTAGCTCGACATGGAGACCAGAAGGTTCGACGTTCAGATCCGGGATGTTGGCGCGGAGCAAGTTCTCCAGCGCGGGTCGACCAATAGCCGCCTGCACTTCTTCAGCTAGCCGCAAAATATTCAGATACTTTTGTCTAGCTAGATCAGGCTTAACCCCATGTGCTTTCTGATAAAAAAGATCGCCCAACTGGTTCCAATCAGGAAACCCATTCCCCGCATTTTTGCTGAAGCCTGCACCAACCATTACAGCGGCTCGCTCAGCCCATACACGTTCCGCAATTTCGTTTAAGTAGGGGCGGATGGAATCCGGCACATCGTTGTTCGTTACTCTCATTACATCTTTCCTTTTTTAGCTGACTAGAAACTATACAGACTGCATATCAAATACTTTTTTAAATCTTTCCGCATGTTACTTCAAATATAGAAATCGTAAGCAGTTTTCCGTATAGTATGCCAAAAAAACTGTGAGAGGTAGCTCTGGCTATTCTTCATCAACAGCCCGCTATACTGCTGTTTAGTGAAACATGACTGGGGATTAGAGTTCTATGTGTTTAACAAGTTCATAACCTACCCAGGCCATGTCCTGGCCCTTCCCAGAAAGAGCCGACTGTCTGGACGCCTCAGCGCTGAAGATGGACTCACTGCATTACATGGTCAACTCGACCTTAACGACAGCTCCATCCCGAATCAAGATGGTCTTGACCCATTTGCGATAAAGGGCCCTAATTTCTCCAGAGCTTAGTCGTTCCTCTAGCCAAGCCCAGAAACTAGGGTCTGAGAATATCTCTAACACCTCACCTTGTCTCGATAGGGTTTCTTCGTGCTTGATGATCTGGTTAATCTCTAATCTGGTAATTTCCCGCTTGGTTTCTTCAATGGCCTCTCTGATCACTCTGGATTGGGGTTGAATTTGCAATAGGTCTTCTACCTGTTTCCTGAGTATGGGAATCTCTGGGTTTTCTTCCTTAGCCTTTTGTCCTGACTCTAGCTTTACAATATCGCCGGCCCTCTTGATCAATTCAGCGATAACCGCCTCTTTCACTCGCTCTGCCCGGACTCCTTGGACCTGCTCGCAGGCCCTTAACTCGGCGTAGGTACTACATTGATAGCGGTAAGTATAGACCCCAGTCCGTCTCCGACTGGAGCTTATCAAGCAGTGGCGATTACAGACCTCACATCTCACAATGCCCAAGAAATGGTGTTTACTCCCACCACCACGGTTCCCCATGCGCTTGGAATTGCGGATCAGAATATCTCTAAGGATCTGCCATTCTGCCTCGGTTATCAGGGCCTCGTGAGTATCGCGGATGATTGTCCAGTGGTCTTCGTATTTAACCCTCGCTTTTCTCGTCCTTCCATAGGCTATATGACCGCGCAGAATTGGATTGGATAGCCAAATGGATAGCCCCGACGCTCCTACACTCGCATCTTTCTTCCTCTGACCCTTTCCTCGTGAATATATTTGGATGCCGAAGGTTTCGTTATATTTTCTCAGGGCCTTTCGCAGGCTTCCCAATTCAAGTATTAAATCGATTCGGTATCTTGCTAACTCAGCGGGGCTCCATTCTCGACCATCACAGCAGAGGATAGGGGTTCTATCCAACTCCAGGCGGTTCTCTACTTTCCGATAGCCAAAGGGTGCAAAGTACGGCTTCTGCTGTTTTTGGTGGTACTCGTGACCATGCTTGACCCGTTCCGACAAGCGATCACTTTCCATCTCTGCCAATGCGCCCAACATATTGAGGTGGAATTTACCCGCCGCTGTCGTGGTATCGATAGCGTCATCCAGAACCAAAACCTGTACCTGGTGCTTCTCGCAATGCTCAAAAAACTTCTTCAGGGTAATAATGCTTCGACTAATCCGGTCACATCGGGTGGCGACAACCTTCTTTACCCCACCGGCTGCTATCAATTCTATCAACTCGTTAAACTGTAATCGCTGGTCTTTTCTACCGCTCTCTACGTCTGACAAAATCTTGTCAACTCCATGCTGGACTAACCTTTCTTTCTGTTGCTCCAGCGCCGAGCCATAGGACTGCTCTCGATTACTTACCCTCGCGTATCCAATAATTTGCATTGTTTTATGCTTTCATTTAAAAACAACACCCCCCGGTGAGCCAAGGAAATTTCCCCCGGTCGCGGAAAACTACCGCCTCCCACTAAAGCAGGGCCCGAGGCGGAATGGTGGGGACTGCGGAAGGGCCGTTCTTGAATCAAACTACCCCGTTCTTTGAGTAAACCGGCTACGGAATGAATTTGAGAAACCTCCAGGGCCTCATCAAAGGTTAAGGGGGGCAAAATCCCAGACAAACGCCGGGCCAGCATCGTTTTGCCACTCCCCGGTGGCCCAACAAAAATTAAGTTATGACCCCCGGCCGCCGCAATTTCTAGGGCCCGACGGGCATGGCTTTGGCCCTTGACATCTTTAAGATCCAAGCTAGAGGCTGGCTTGATGTTCTGGCCCTGGCCCTTGTAGCGAAAGGGCTGATAATCCTGGGGCCGGGCCAAAAATTGCACCACTTCCCGCAGATGCGTAAACCCATAGACGGCTAGGCCTTGAACAATGGCGGCCTCCGGCGCATTATCTCCCGGCACTACCAGGCCCTTGAAACCTAACTTATGAGCAACGGCGGCAATCGGGAGCACACCAGTCACGGCCCGCAGACTGCCATCCAGAGACATTTCACCCAGAAAGAGAAAATCATTGAGGAGACTGGCCTCCACCTGTTCCGATGCTGCCAGAATACCGATACTAATAGGCAGATCAAAACTCGGCCCCTCTTTGCGGAGGTCGGCTGGGGTGAGATTGATCACAATCCGACGAACTGGAAAGGCAAAACCGGCATTTTTAATGGCAGCCTTAACCCGTTCCCTCGATTCCTGCACCGCCGCATCAGGAAGACCCACCAAGGCAATGGCTGGCAGGCCCCCCGACACATCCACTTCAACGCCGACCTTAACCGCATCGACTCCCAACAGGGACGCACTCCAAACCCTCGCTAACATGGATTGATTAGGCCATTAGAATAAATTTTGGCCGCATTATAGCAGAGGGCTAGGCCTCCTCTGGGTTAGCCTGACTGAGCGGGTCGTAGGCCACTGTTCGATTGCGGCCCTGTTGTTTCGCCCGGTAGAGGGCCTGGTCTGCTTGGGCCAGTAATTGCTGGGGATGACTATCCGGGCCGGGAGTCAGTTGAGCGACCCCAATACTAAGCGTTAAGTATCCCGTCTCCGAGGCCAGGTGGGGAATATTCTGTTCCAGAATGGAGGCTCGGATGGCCTCTGCCACCATGACGGCACCGGTCTGGTGAGTATTGGGAAGGATGACAGTAAATTCCTCTCCGCCGTAACGGGCCACTAAGTCCGCAGGGCGTTTGATTTGCTGGGTTAAGCATTGGGCCACTTGGATCAGGCAATCATCGCCCCGTTGGTGGCCATAGCAGTCGTTATAGTTTTTGAAGTAGTCAATATCAATGAGTAACAGGGCTAAGGGACTTTGCTCGCGGCGATGACGTTGCCACTCTTGGTCTAGATACTCATCAAACCGCCGACGGTTAGCGATCTGGGTCAGGCCATCTAAGGTCGCTAAGCGCGTTAACTCTTCATTGAGACGTTGCAGTTCCTGAGTCCGCTGGGCCACCTGGTGTTCTAGGTGATTGCGATAGTCCGCCAAAACTTGTTCTGCCTGACGGCGCTCCGTAATATCTTGAAAGGCAGTCATCGCATACTGGACATTGCCCGCTTCATCGAAGATGGGGGTTCCCCAAGCCTCTAGAGGAATACATTGTTGTCCTTGATGGATCTCAAGATCATCGACATGACAGGTTTCCCCCCGCAGAGCCCGAACAATTGGTAACTGCTCGTTGGGGTAGAGCTGTTGAGTCCCGGCCTGATAGTTATGATAAACTTGTGCGATCTGAGAGCATTCGGTTTCTGGCACCACGCCCTGACCTAGAATCGTCTGGGCCTTTTTGTTAGTGTAGTAGGGATAGCCATCTTTATCGAGAATCCCGATGCCAATGGGAACCGCCTCCAAAAATTGCCGGAGGGTGCCCTCCTGACGCTTTACCTGGGCATACAACTGGGCGTGGCTGACGGCAATGGCTACGGAGCCCGCCAGTAATTGTAAAAATTCCAAATGGTTTGCGGTAAAGACCCCACGACTCGCTTGATTTTCCAGATAAATCAAGCCGACTAACTGTCCCTGATTCACCATAGGAAAGCAAAGTACAGAGAGTAACGGCAAGGATTGTAGGTAGGGATCCGGACGAAACTGGTCTTGTTGGCAAGCATCATCCAAAACCACCGCTTCTTGAGTTCGTGTGACGTAGCGAATGATGGACAGGGGAACAATCTCCCCTATGGGTAAGTTTGGACAACAGCCCGTCTCTTCCCCATGGCTACAAGCGGCAATTTCTAGGGGGGTCGTTTCTTCACTAGGCTGAGCCGAAGGTAACAGGATACACCCCTTCTGGGCCCCCGCATTTTCCAGCAGGATACTCAGGAGGGTCTGGAGCAAGGTGTCTAATTCAATTTCCCGACTAATGGCCTGGGAGGCCTTCATTACCGTCATCGTATCCAAGGATAAGTTGCTGGCTTGGCCCTCAGTCCAAGCGGAAAGAGACGTCTCCATGGCCCTCCGTCGGGGGGCCAATTCGGGCGCTAATTGCTCAACCTTGGCCGTTGCCCCCCAAAGACGGTAGGTATAGTCGGCCTCCGTTAGGTAAACCTGGGCAATGCGTTGGTGGCCCCAGGCTTCGTAGAAACGGGCGGCCAGTTCATAGGCCAGGGCCTCTTCCTGCAAAAATCCCTGGGCTTGGGCGCCGGCAATTGCTTGGTCATAGTATTCCATGGCCTCCAAAGGCTGGCCCAGAATACGACACTTTTCGGCTTCCACCAACTGCCACTTGTGTTGGTAATTCATCGGAGCCTGTTCGGCCCAGCGTTGGAGCTGGCACTGGTTTTGGGCCACTCGGGGTAATAATTGGCCCTGATCAGGGGATTTAGGATCCAGGCCCGCCAGGACAATTAAGGAATCGTAGAAATAAAAACCGGCTTCACAGACCGTGGCCAATCCCCCCTTGAGATAATTTCGGGCCCGGTCGATATCCTGTTGGGCAAGGGGAAGGCGCCCCAGGAGAAAGAACAGCAGGGCCCGGTGGAGGTAAAAGTAAAACAGTCGAGTCACATCCGCTGTTGCCAGAGCGGGCCGGAGAAGGTCATTGTCCACCGACGTTGATTCCCAGGCCAGTTCCTGGTGATCGGGATTCCCCTGCAAGTAAACCACGGTCTCCCAGAGGATGCGGCAATAATTGTAGGACATGGAGAGATTAAACCGCTCCAGAAGTTGGCAATACTCTCCAATTTGCTTTTCCAGTTCTCTTAGGGGTTGGCCAGACCAAAAAGCATTCACACAAAATCCCTGGCCGTTATGACCAACGTATTCCCACTTGCCAATATCCAGAGCAACTTGATGCCCAGAACGGAAAAGTGGCAGGGTGTCCCGCAGGGGATAGCGATGGTGGAGAAGATAAAACCCCACGGGGAGGGTTGTAACAGCATAAATGCACTTATCCTCGGTCAGGGAGGCTAGGGCATAGGCCAATTGCCCAAACTGTACCCCTTGCTCAATCTGCCGTTGGTGGTTGAGCAGAAAAATGCCGTAGTCGGCGTACCCGGTAGCAGAACTGGGGGCATTACCGTACTGGAGGGATAGCTGTACCTGGAGAATACAGAGATGATAGAAGATAGGGGAACCCGCTAAATAACAGGCTGGAATCAGGCGATTAGCAATTTTCATAATCGCCAGGGCCTGGGGGTCTACCATCGCCGGCAGGTGGACAAGGTCGTTCGTCTGCTGGGATCCCATCAGGGCCGTGATGGTCGCGACACCTTGTTGACTATCCTCTTCATCAAAACGCTCAGGCAGTGACCGGCCGAACCGAGCAAGGGCGGTCTGGCCCCACTGGATGGCTTGGGTAAACTGGTGCTGTAGGGTCAAGGCCTGAATTTGGATCAGATAGGCCGCTAGAGCATCCAAGGGTTGGTGACAGTGCGCCAGGATGATCTGAACCCGAGTTTCTGCCTCATCAAACTGGCCCGCTAAAACCGCCACTTCCGCCAGGAAGGTCTCCAAGGCCAGGGTCAGGGCGTAATGGTCTTGCCAGGCCCGATCTCCCAAGAGTTTGAGGCCCGTGAGGGCATAATCCTGGGCGAGGACATGGGCCGCGGTTAATTTGGCCTGTTGGCCCGCTTGGAAGTTGAGTTGGGCTAGACGATATCTCAATTCTCCATTCCCTTGAGTTAGCCTCTGGGGAGGGCTTTGGTTCAAGTGATTAACAACCACAAAGATATTATCCTGTAATACTTCTGCGGGCCAGTAATCCAAGAGTAGGGTGCCGATACGGTAATGAATCTCACCATGGTCTGCCACAGGCTGTAAATGATAGGCTGCCTGCTGGAGACGGTCATGGCTAAAGTGATAACTGGCCGGATGCTCTGAGGTAGCCGGCCCCTGACTCAAAAAGCCAGCCACCAGGGCCTGTCGGAGGTCTGCCGCAATCTCTGCCTGCGGTCTGGCCTGTAACTGGGCCAATAGGGCCAACTCAAAATGGGTGCCCAGATGGGCCGCCAGGGACAATAGGGCCTGAACAGAGGTGGGGAGTTGCTGGAGTTGTCGAACCATCAGTTCTGCCACATTCTCGGTAAAGTCCAGACCTTCAATGGCCTGCCGTTGCCATTGCCATTGGCCTGCTTGGGGATCAAAGGCCAGCAAGCCTTCTCGGTGGAGGTTCGTCAGAAACTGATTCACAAAGAAAGGATTGCCCCCGGTTTTGCGAACGACCAATTCAGCCAGGTCGGCTACCATCGGCGGGGTCAGGGCCAGACTATCGGTAATCAGTTGCTCTATCTGGTTTACTGTCAGAGGCTCTAGGGTGAGCCGTTCTTGGACAAGGGGCTGACGGGCAAACTGACTTAACAATAGGGATAGGGGATGGTCTGACGGTAGGGGATCATCACGATAGGCCAAGATGAGGAGCAACGAAGTAACCGTGGGGGGCTCCAATAGATGCTGAATCAAGGTCAGCGTAGCGGTATCCGCCCATTGCAAGTCATCCAAAAAGAGGATCAAAGGCTGATCCGGCCGGCAAAAAGCTTGAATCAATTGCTGGAAGACGGTCTGGAATCGATGCTGGGCCTCGGCGAGGTTGAGGGCCACCAGGGGCGGTTGGGGCCCGATAATCAGCTCTATTTCCGGCAGGACATTAATCACCACTTTGCCGTTGACCCCCAGCAGACTTTGCAACCGTTCCCGCCACTGCTGGAGTCGAGTCTCTGATTCCGCCAAGACTTGATGTACTAGTTGGGTTAAAGCGGCGATGAGGGCCGCGTAGGGAATATTACGCTGAAACTGATCAAACTTGCCGCTAACAAAAGCCATGCCCCGCTGGGGAAGGGTCGATTTAAGGGAATGAACAAGGGCCGATTTACCAATGCCCGAAGGGCCGGATACCAACACCACGGCACTGCTGTCCTCCGCCTTCTGTTCGAGGACGGCCAAGGTCTGGAATATCTTGTCCATGACCCATTCCCGACCGTACAATCGGCCCGATAATTGAAAGCCGGCCGGATGATCCTGGGCCCCCAAAACAAATTGAGCGCGACTGGCCTGCTGTTGCCATTGTCGCCACCAGCATTCCTCTAAGTCAGTCTGGAGGCCCCAGGCACTCTGGTAGCGCTCCTCGGGGTTTTTAGCCATCAGCTTGGCCACAATATCGACCAACTCCGGCGGGATCGCTTTTGCCGTCACCTGGGTCAAGGGGGGCGGCACCTGGGCCAAATGAGCATACACCAGGGCCAGGGGATCCGTCTGGGGAAAGGGTAAACGGCCCGTTAACAGTTCGTAGAAAATGACCCCTAGGGAATAAAAATCCGTGCGGTAATCCAGGCCCTGATGGGTGCGACCCGTTTGTTCCGGGGCTAGGTAGGGAAGATTTTTTACCCAAGTCTCCGGCCTTAAGGGGAAACGGGATGGTTCCAGTTGGCGTTGACTAGCTTGGCTAAAGTCAATGATCTTGAGGACAAGGGTGCTGGGATTGAAAATGAGATGACGAGGGTTGAGGTTTTGATGAATAACCTCGTGGCTATGGAGTTGTCCTAACCCCTTCGCGATTTCAATGGCTAGGGGTAAAAACTGCTCTAGCCCAAGGCCCTCGGGATATTGGCTTAGCCACTGCTTGAGATCCAGTCCGCCAATATCCTCTAGAGTCATCACCAGGGTTTTGTCCCAGGTTTCTAGGCTGTAGGCCTCAATAACGTAGGCCAAGGGGAGAGAACGGATCAGTTCATACTCTTGCTGATACTCCTGCTTTTGTTCGGTGTCGGCCTTCAGGACTTTCAAAATCACGGGAGTGCCGTCGGCTATCCGTTGACCCCGATAAATCCGGGATTGGATACCCTCATAAAGGAGGACTAGGTGTTCAGATCCGGCGCAGGTGGTGGCCATGGGAAGCAAAGGAGGATAGCGGCCCGTAGAAGCTCAGCATCAACACCACAAATTTTGGGTAATCTTGGCTTGAGGGCAGGGCTATTCGGCTATATTCCAATATAGATTTTCTTACCGAATTGCGTTGTCATTGTGTTATCTATCCCAGCCCATTCCATCCAAGCAAGGAATTGTCCTAGCAGTTGACTAATTCCGGTTGGGCTGAAGTATGGCTGATAGAGGGGAAGACTTGCTGACGACAATGAATTTCGCAGGAATTATTCGGACTTTCGATCAAGGTTACTTTTTCCAGTTCAACCCCCAGGCGACGCACGGGTTCCTGGAGTAGTTGGGCAATGTAGAGGGCGATATTTTCCGCCGTGGGAACAACTTCGGCGAAGTAGGGAATATCTTTGTTAAGAAAGGTATGGTCGAAGGGTTCTACCACCAGATTCTGCACCAGGGCCTGGAGGTCTCCCAGGTCAACAATCATGCCGGTGCGGGAGTCCATTTCCCCGGTCACGGCAATTTCCAGATGGTAGTTGTGGCCATGGCCATTGACCCGAGCGCATTTACCGTAAATTTCCGTATTTTCCTCTAGACTCAACGCCGGCAGGGCCAGACGATGAGCGGCACTGAAATGGGTTTTGATGTTTAACGTAGCTTCCATAGCATTTCCTCGGTAATCAACCCAGAGTTCGGGGTGTTCAAATAGACGGACTTTGACCAGGGGCAGGTGGGGGGCCAAGCGGGCCCAGATGGTTTTAGCGATAAATTCCGTGGTGGGCAAGGTCTGCTCAAATTCTGGCCAGACCTGGTTCAGATAACTATAATCCAGTTGATTCGTGACCTCTTGCTTGATCACGCGCTTAACCGTGGAGAGATTTTCGACCATGCCAAAACGGTCTAGCTCTCCCCAAAGGGAAACGTAGAGGACGTAATTGTGCCCATGGCCGGGAAAACGGCTACAGGCCCCAAAACGCCGCTGATTTTCCGCATCATCCAGTTCCGGCAACCAGTAGCGATGACTAGCAGAAAAGAGGGCGCGACGGTCAATAGTACATTGCATGGTGACTGACCCAGCAGGCGGTGTGAATTTTTGTTAAGGCTGGTTATTACCATAGCGCAAGGGGGGATCGCCGGGGAGAACTGCTTACGAATCCGCTCCAGGGCCAACCGATGCTCCTGGGCTTTCCCCGAGGTAAGCGGTGTAAAATAGACGACTACGACCCCTAATCTGAGTGAACGTTTAAAAGTCCCATGTTAAAAGCCCTGTTTGGTGACCCTAACGCCCGCAAACTGAAAAAATTTCAACCCTACGTCGCAGAAATCAATGTGCTCGAAGAAGACATTGCGACCCTTTCCGATGAAGCGTTGAAACAAAAAACAGTTGCCTTCCGCGAGGCCTTAGAAAAAGCGAGAACAGAGGCGGAAACCGAGGAAATTTTAGACGAAATTTTGCCCGAGGCCTTTGCCGTGGTGAGGGAAGCGGGGCAACGAGTCCTGGGGATGCGCCACTTTGATGTGCAATTACTGGGGGGCATTATTCTCCACAAGGGCCAAATTGCCGAGATGAAAACCGGGGAAGGTAAAACCCTAGTGGCGACCCTGCCGGCCTACCTCAACGGCTTGACGGGCAAAGGGGTGCATGTGGTCACCGTCAACGACTATCTGGCCCGGCGGGACGCGGAATGGATGGGGCAAATTCACCGCTTTTTAGGGCTGTCTGTCGGCCTGGTGCAATCCAGCATGACTCCGGAGGAACGCAAGAAAAACTACGCCTGTGATGTCACCTACACCACCAACAGTGAACTGGGCTTTGATTACCTGCGGGATAACATGGCCACCTCCATGCTGGAAGTGGTTCAAAGGCCCTTTAATTTTTGCATTATTGACGAAGTTGATTCGATTCTGATCGACGAGGCCCGGACACCATTAATTATCTCCGGCCAAGTCGAACGCCCAACGGAAAAATACATGGAAGCGGCGGCCATTGCGGCCCAACTGGAAAAAGACCGGGACTACGAAGTTGATGAGAAACAGCGCAACGTGCTCATGACCGATGAGGGCTTTGAAAAGGCCGAGACACTGTTGGAAACCCAGGATTTATTTGATAAGGACGACCCCTGGGCCCACTACATCTTTAACGCCATCAAGGCCAAGGAACTCTTTATCAAGGATGTGAACTACATCGTCCGCAATGGCGAAGTGGTGATTGTCGATGAATTTACCGGCCGGATTATGGTGGGCCGCCGTTGGAGTGACGGCCTGCACCAGGCTATTGAGGCTAAGGAACGGGTGGAAATTCAGCGGGAAAGTCAAACCCTGGCCACCATCACCTACCAAAACTTTTTCCTCCTCTATCCCAAACTTTCGGGCATGACGGGAACGGCAAAAACCGAAGAAACGGAACTAGAAAAGGTCTATAATCTCCAGGTCACCATCACCCCTACCAATCGGCCCTCGGGCCGCCGGGATTGGCCCGATGTGGTTTACAAAAATGAAATGGCCAAATGGACGGCCATTGCCAAGGAATGCGAGGAACTGCACCAACAGGGCCGCCCAATCCTAGTGGGCACAACCAGCGTCGAAAAATCGGAAGTCATCTCCCGCCTACTCCAGCAAAGCGGCATTCCCCATAACCTCCTCAATGCCCGACCGGAAAACGTTGAGCGAGAATCGGAAATTGTGGCCCAGGCCGGTCGCAAGGGGGCCGTCACCATTGCCACTAACATGGCTGGTCGGGGTACCGACATTATCCTTGGGGGAAATGCCGATTACATGGCCCGTCTCAAGGTGCGCGAGTACTTTATGCCCAAAATTGTCCGCCCCAGTGACGACGAACTGATGGCCAGTCCGGCCCTGACCACCGGGCGGGACAAACCCCAGGGATTTGGCCAGGGTAACAGCAAAAAAACAAAAAGCTGGCGTGTCTCCCCCGAAATCTACCCCACGGAAATTTCCGCCGAAACCGAGGCCCTGCTCAAGGAGGTGGTTAATTTTGCCGTCGCCGAATATGGCCTGCAAAGTCTGAGTGAATTAGAGGCTGAAGATAAACTGGCCGTTGCCTCAGAAAAGGCCCCCACCGATGACCCGGTCATCCAGAAACTGCGGCAAGTCTACAACCAAGTCAAGGCGGAATACGAAGCCTTTACCAAAGCGGAACACCAGGAAGTCGTTGCTCTAGGTGGCCTGCATGTGATCGGCACAGAACGTCACGAATCGCGGCGGATTGATAACCAGTTACGGGGCCGGGCCGGTCGTCAAGGCGACCCTGGCTCGACGCGCTTTTTCCTAAGCCTGGAAGACAACCTCCTGCGAATCTTTGGCGGAGACCGGGTGGCAGGCCTGATGGAGGCCTTCCGGGTCGAAGAAGATATGCCCATTGAATCGCGGATGCTGACGGGATCCCTGGAAGGCGCCCAGAAAAAAGTGGAAACCTACTACTACGACATCCGGAAGCAGGTCTTTGAGTACGACGAAGTAATGAACAACCAGCGTAAGGCCATCTATGCCGAACGCCGCCGTGTGCTGGAAGGTCTTGATCTCAAGGAACAGGTTTTGGTCTATGCGGAAAAAACCATGGACGAGATCGTCGATGCCTACGTCAACCCCGAACTTCCCCCCGAGGAATGGGATGTGGAGGGCATGGTCAGTAAAGTGAAGGAATTTATCTACCTATTGGAGGACATCAGTCCCGAAGACATGGGGGATATGACCGTTTCTGAGATGAAAATTTTCTTCCACGAAGAAGTCCGCAAGGCCTACGACCTCAAGGAGAAACAAGTCGATAATATTCGCCCTGGCCTAATGCGGGAAGCCGAGCGCTTTTTCATCCTGCAACAGATTGATACCCTCTGGCGAGAACACCTGCAATCCATGGAGGCCCTGCGGGAATCCATTGGCCTGCGCGGCTATGGTCAAAAAGACCCCCTGATTGAATACAAGCAGGAAGGCTACGAGATGTTCTTGGAAATGATGATCGATATTCGCCGCAATGTCGTCTATTCCCTCTTCCAGTTCCAGCCCCAACCTCAACCCCAAGCGGTGTAGGGGATCTCTCCCTCGGTTTAAGGATCACAGTAACGGAGGCTGAGAAATCAGATCATTGTTTTGAATGGGATCTCACAGAACCTTACCCCTCCGTCTCCGGCACCTCCCCTTGCGAAGGGGACAGTGGGGTCAGTTATGTCGCCGGGATTGAGAGATTCGGTATAATGCCCCCAACATGAAGACAGAACTCACGGTTCAAGCCATTGGTGAACAGGGCCTGTTGACTCAACTCCAGGCCTTTTGTCCGGCGGAGGTGATCGGGGATGATGCGGCAGTGTTGGCCCTTCCTGCTGAACAATCCTTGGTGGTCACAACGGATTTACTGGTGGAGAATGTCCATTTCAGCGACCAAACCACTTCGGCCGAAGATGTCGGTTGGCGGGCGGCGGCGGCCAACTTGTCGGATCTGGCGGCCATGGGGGCCTCGCCGGTCGGAATTACGGTGGGTTTGGGGCTGCCTGGCCACTTGTCGGTGGACTGGGTTCTCAGTCTATACCAGGGTCTGCAAGCTTGTTTGGCCCCCTGGCAGACCCCGATCCTGGGGGGTGATATTTGCCGGTCGGCCCAGATCACCGTGGCAATCACAGCCCTGGGCCAGGTTTCTCCGCAACAGGCCATTAAACGCTCAGCGGCCCGGCCGGGAGATTTAATCATTGCCTCGGGAGTGCATGGGGCCTCCCGTGCGGGTTTGGAACTCCTCCTCAATACTCAACCCATAGAGTCATCGTGTTTAACCAAAACGCAATACCAACGCTTTATCCAAGCCCATCAACGGCCCTGTCCTCGTTTAGATTGGCTCCCTATTTTGAGAGCATTACCAGCGGATATTCCCCTGGCTGGTATGGACAGTAGTGATGGTCTAGCCGATGCAGTTCTGCAAATCTGTCGGGCCAGTGGGGTCGGGGCCCAATTAGAGCAGGCCCAATTGCCGTTACCCCCAGGATTAGTGGATTGGGTTGGCCTGGAAACGGCCCTGGATTGGGCCCTGTACGGCGGCGAGGATTTTGAATTAATTTTGTGTCTGCCGCCGGCTTGCCTCCCTCGTTTGCAGGAGCAGACTAATTGTTCTGTTATTGGTCGCATCACGGTGGGGTCACAAGTATTGCTAAACCGGCCCGACCAACCGCCTCTTGAACTTTCCCTAACCCAAGGATTTCAACATTTTCAGTCTCTCGAAAATCTAAACAATTCTTAATAAAGGCCCTCAGGCAACCCGAAACGTTCTAATCTAGATGCTGATTCATTTTAAAGATCCTAATTTTATTTAGCCTTGCCGGGGCTATCTTGTATCCCTAGTTTTAAGGCAATTGCAATTTTGTTAATGGGAGATAGTTGAAATCCAATGAGTGTTAAGGCAAGTGGTGGAAGCTCATTAGCCCAACCCCAGCTATATCAAACCGTTCCCGTCTCGGCCATTAGCCAAGCGGAGCAACAGGATCGGTTTCTGGAGCGGGCCGAGCTAAATGAGTTAACAACGTATTTTCAATCGGGGGCCCTTCGTTTAGAGATTGCCCAAACGTTAACGAATAACGCTGATTTAATTGTTTCGCGGGCCGCCAATCGGATTTTTACCGGTGGGTCTCCCATGGCTTACCTCGAAAAACCACCGGTCGAATTGTCGGCCATGGCCGCAACCGCTATTGGTGCAGGGAAAACGGTGCAGGAAGGGATGACCCTGGGCACCGTTACCTACGTTGAGGGTGGCGCTGGTGGTGGTGGCTTCTTAGGTGGCCTACGGACGGTCTTTAGCAGTACGGGCCCAACGCCTCCAGGTTTTCGCCCCATCAACATCTCCCGCTATGGCCCTAGCAATATGCAAAAGTCCTTGCGGGATATTTCTTGGTTCCTGCGCTATGTGACCTATGCCATTGTGGCCGGCGACCCCAATATTATTGTGGTCAATACTCGGGGCCTGAAGGAAGTCATTGAGAATGCCTGTTCCATTGATGCCACCATCGTTGCCATTCAGGAAATGCGGGCCGCCTCCGCAGATTATTTCCGCGGTAACGACACGGCTAAGGCTATCGTCCTTGATTACTTCGACGTTCTGCTCAGTGAATTTAAGGCCCCGACCCCGGCCAACAAACTCCGCCAAGGGCCCTCTGGCGATATTCAAGGTCTGAGCCTACCCCAGAGCTATTTCAATGCGGCCGCCAAGCGACAAAAATTTGTCATGAAGCCCGGCCTCTCAGAATCGGAAAAATCCGCAGTAGTTAAAGCGGCCTATCGCCAGGTGTTTGAGCGGGATATTACTCGGGCCTACAGCCAATCTATTTCCTACTTGGAATCCCAGGTCAGAAATGGGGATATTTCCATGAAGGAATTTGTCCGCCGTTTGGCCAAGTCTCCCCTCTACCGCAAACAATTCTTTGAACCCTTTATCAATAGTCGGGCTCTAGAATTAGCCTTCCGCCATATTTTAGGTCGGGGGCCTAGTTCCCGCGAGGAAGTCCAGAAGTATTTTGCGATTGTCTCCGGTGGTGGCCTGTCGGCCCTGGTGGATGCTCTGGTGGACTCCCAGGAATACGCTGACTACTTTGGCGAAGAAACCGTTCCCTATCTCCGTGGTTTAGGCGTCGAAGCTCAGGAATGCCGCAACTGGGGGATGCAACAAGACCTGTTTAACTACAGCGCTCCCTTCCGCAAGGTGCCCCAGTTCATCACCACCTTTGCCAAGTACGACCGGCCCTTACCGGATCAGCATGTTTACGGTGCGGGCAATGACCCCCTCGAAATTCAATTTGGGGCCATTTTCCCGAAAGAAACCCGTAATCCCAGCAGTAGCCCGGCCCCCTTTAGTAAAGATACCCGCCGGATTCTGATCCATCGTGGCCCGGGTATCAACAACCAACTCAGTAATCCCGGTGCTCGGGGTGAGTTTCCTGGGTCTCTGGGTGCACCGGTGTTCCGTCTCAATAATGAGTTACCCGGTAACAGTACCAAAGGGATTAGCATTAAATTTGGGGAAAAATCCACCCAGGCCGTGATTCGCGCCGCCTATCGCCAGGTTTTTGGCCGGGATGTCTACGAGGGCCAACGCCTCTCCGTTGCCGAAATTCAACTGGAAAACGGCGACATTACGGTACGGGAATTTATCAAACGCCTGGCTAAATCCGAGGTCTTCCTCAAGCTCTACTGGACCCCCCACTACGTCTGTAAGGCTATCGAGTATATTCACCGCCGCCTCTTGGGCCGTCCCACCTACGGCCGTCAAGAAATGAACGCCTACTTTGATCTGGCCTCAAAGAAAGGGTTCTACGCCGTTGTCGATGCCATGATCGACAGCAAAGAATATGAACAGGCCTTTGGAGAAGATACCGTTCCCTACGAGCGTTACCTCACCCCCGCCGGTTTGCAACTCCGTTCTGCCCGTCCTGGAAATCTCCGGGAAGATATTGGCCAACGGGTGGATAAAGTGGAAACGCCCCGCTTTGTGGAATTGGGCCAAGTGTCCCAGGTTCGCACCGAGCCAGACATTGAGTTCCGCATCAACCAAGGGGTTTCGACCCAGCGTCAACAAAGCAAGGTCTTCAAACTGCTCACCCACACCGACAAAGTGGCCGTACAAACCACGGTGCGGGCGGCCTATCGGCAGATCTTCGAGCGGGACCTCGACCCCTATATTATTCAAGCGGAATTCACGGCCCTGGAAAGCAAACTCAGCAATGCGGAAATTACCGTTAAAGAGTTTATCGAGGGCCTGGGATGTTCGGATCTCTACATTAAAGAGTTCTATGCCCCCTATCCCAACACTAAGGTGATTGAGATGGGCACCAAGCACTTCTTGGGTCGGGCCCCCCTCAATCAGAAGGAAATCCAGAAATATAACCAAATTCTGGCCAACCAAGGGATTCGGGCCTTTATTAGCGCCATGGTTACTAGCATGGAGTACCTGCAACTGTTCGGAGAAGATACGGTGCCCTACCGTCGTTTCCCCACCCTGCCGGCGGCCAACTTCCCCAATACCGAACGGCTCTACAACAAACTCACCAAGCAAGACAGTGAAGTGGTGGTGCCCAGCTTTAAACCGGTGACCAGCCGCGTCTAAGGCCCTTCCCTACTTTCCTCGTTTAAGACTCGTCCCCACGGGTCTTTTTTTATGTTTTGTTCCCAACCCCTCTGTCAAGGTTCGGCGAGGGGAGTCAACCAGAGTTGTTAACCTTTCCATGGCCTATCGTTTACGCATTGCTGACCTCCCCAGTACCGAACGGCCCCGCGAACGCCTATTGCAAGTAGGGGCCAAGGGCCTGACCAGCGCTGAATTATTGGCGATCCTCCTGGCCACGGGTCAAGGCAAGGGCAAACTCTCCGCTGTAGGCCTCGGCCAACATATTCTTCAACAACTGGGAGAACATCGGCGCGACCCCTTGGATGTGCTACGGGAAATTCATCCCCAGGAATTGATGGCCTTTCCCGGTATTGGCCCTGCTAAAGCAACAACAATCCTCGCAGCGGTAGAATTGGGGCGGCGGGTTTTTCAAGGCCGTCCCCTGGAACGGATGCTGATCGATAGTCCCGCCAGTGCCGCCCAAGCCCTAAGCCAAGACCTGATGTGGCAGGCCCAGGAGCACTTTGCCTTGGTGATGCTAGATGTCAAAAATCGGCTCTTAGCGACCAAAATTATCACCATTGGCACCGCCACTGAAACCCTGATCCATCCCCGCGAAATTTTTCGAGAGGCCATTAAACAGGGGGCCAATCGTCTAATTGTGGCCCATAATCATCCTTCCGGTAGTTTGGAACCGAGCCCTGAAGATCTGAACCTGACCCAACTCCTCCTCCAAGCCGGTCAATTTCTCCAGGTGCCAGTGCTGGATCATTTAATCCTAGGCAACGGCAACCACTATAGTCTGCGCCAAAATACCGGACTGTGGGAACAATGGCCCCAGGGAGATTAGGTCAATGGGATACGCTCCTCTGTTATCTGCCCCTCTCTCCCTTGCTATACTAAAGGGCCGTTCTGCACTCATGGCCTGCGTGGAAACCTCTCCTTCCTCCGACCCTCGACAACAACAGTTCGAGCAATCTCTCCATTTTCTAGAGCAATCTCTCCTCACTCTCAAGGCCCGCTACAGCAAGGTCAAGGCCCATCAGCAAAGACGCCTTGATCTCGAACAACACCGCCATGACTTAGAGGCCCAGTGGCAGTTAGAACAGTTACCAGACTTAGAAAAAGACTTACAAGCCCTCCAGGAACAACAACAGGCCCTGGAGTTGGAACTTGAAAGCGAATTACTAACCAATACCCAATTACAAACCTTGTTTTGGCAGGGCCTGCGCCAGGGGATTTTGGGAGATGCTTTTTGGCAAATTCTTCGCTTCGGTGGCCTGGGTCTGGTTCTCGGTTGGCTTCTCAAGGCCTGGGCTGGCTAATCCTAAGTTTCACAATCCGTTAATTAATGACAGCCTCTTTCGTTCAATAATACCCATCGAGTATCCAAGAAAGTCACTGTCGTCTTAGTTCAGAAGGTTAATCTAGGTCTTTCCTGGGCTGTTACGATAGGGATCCCTCCCCAAACCTGAATTTGAGTTTGATTCAGAGAGGGAACTCCCCTGGGTTCTGCCCTATCCCGATTACCGACTCTATTTCCTGCTTTCTATGGCCTTAATTGTTGTTCGTTCCCTCAAAAAAGATTTTGGTATCAAGGAAGTGCTGAAGGATGCGAGTTTCAGTCTTGAAGCCGGTGACCGCTTGGGCCTGATCGGTACCAATGGTTCGGGCAAGTCAACCCTGTTAAAGATCCTGGCCGGCCTGGAAACCTACGACAGCGGCGAATGCTGGTTCAATAGTAGTGCCAAGGTGATCTATCTGCCCCAACAACCGGATTTGACAGAAAGTAACACTGTTCTAGAGCAGGTCTTTGCCGATTGTGGTGAAAAGTTTGAGTTAGTTAAACAGTACGAAGGCGTTTCGGATCAACTGGCGGAGGGCCATGGGGATAGCGAAAAATTACTCAGCCGCCTGGCCCAGCTATCGGAGCAGATGACGATAACTGGGGCCTGGGAACTGGAAACCCAAGCCAAAATTGTTCTCAGTCAACTGGGGATTGAGCATCTGGATCGCAAGGTGGGGGAACTATCGGGCGGTTATCGCAAACGGGTAGCCATTGCCGCGGCCCTCTTGGCAGAACCGGATGTGTTGCTGATGGACGAACCAACCAACCATCTGGATGCCCTGACGGTGGAATGGCTCCAGGGCTATTTGCAACGATTTCGCGGGGCCTTGTTACTGATTACCCACGACCGCTATTTTTTAGATCAAGTCACCAATCGTATTCTGGAAATTGACCAGGGCGATCTCTACAGCTACGACGGCAATTATGCCTACTATCTAGAAAAAAAAGCCGAAGCAGAGGAGTCGATCCAAAGCAGTCAACGCAAGCATCGGGGCGTTCTACGACGGGAATTGGAATGGCTTAAACGGGGCCCAAAAGCCCGCAGTACCAAGCAAAAGGCCCGCATTGACCGGATTCGAGATATGCAGGAACAAACCTTTAAAACGGCCCAGAGCAAGGTAGATCTCTCCACCGCCGGACGACGCATCGGTAAGAAAGTAGTTGACCTAGAGAATATCAGCAAGGCCTTTGGGGAACGCACCCTAATCCAAGACTTTTCCTATATCTTTACCCCGGAAGACCGGATCGGCATTGTCGGCAAAAATGGGGTCGGCAAATCGACCTTGATGAATATGATTACGGGCCGCTTAGCACCGGATAGTGGCCGAGTTGAAATTGGTTCTACCATTCATTTTGGTTACTTTGACCAGCACTCCGATGATCTGGCCCTGAAACCGGAACAGCGAGTGATTGACTACCTTAAAAGCGTGGCGGAACTGGTAAAAACCGCTGATGGCCAGGTGATTACCGCCTCGCAAATGCTGGAACGCTTTCTCTTTCCTCCCAACCAGCAGTATGCCCCCATTGAAAAATTATCCGGCGGCGAAAAACGGCGTTTATTCCTGTTGCGGGTTTTGATGCAGGCCCCCAACGTGTTGATTTTAGATGAGCCAACCAATGATCTAGATGTGCAGACATTGGGAGTTCTCGAAGACTATCTGGAAGACTTTAATGGTTGCGTGATTGTCGTTTCCCACGACCGCTACTTCCTGGATCGTACCGTTGATACGATCTTTGCCTTTGAAGGGGAAGGAAAATTACGGCAATATCCTGGTAACTATTCCCTCTATCTAGACCAGGTAGCGGCCCAAAAAGCCGAGGAAAGTCAGGAGAAAGACGTTACGGTTAAATCCCCGAAGACGGAAACCCCGGCCCCGAAAACCAGCAAAGCCCAGAAACTATCCTTCAAGGAAAAGCGAGAATACGAACAATTGGAACAACAAATTCCCGCTTTAGAAGCAGAAAAGGAACAAATCGAACAACAACTCTACCAAGGCGCGAATGCAGACTTCAGCCAACTCCAACAACTCACCGCCCGCCTAAGTGAAATCACTAACACCCTCGACCAGGCCATGGAACGCTGGCTAGAACTCGCCGAAAGGGCCTAGAAATAAGGCCTAGCGGTCTCCTACAGCGGCAAATTCCCGCTGGCCAAAAATCGCTTCAGGATAGCGATAAAACTTGAACTCCAGCAGATTGTGGAAAGGATCGGCGATGAAAAAGGTAGAATGCTCCGTCATTTCCCCTGCAAACCGTAATTTCGGGGCAATCACAAAAGGAATGGCCTGGGCCTGAACCCGGTCGCAGAACTGTTGCCAGTGTTCTGCTTGCAAAAAGACGAGGCCAAAGTGACGGGGATAAATGCCCTGTTGGGGCGACAAGGGTTCTGCTGTTTTATGGGCCACCACCTGATGACCATAGAAATTCAGGATCAGGGCCTGGGGGGTTTCTCGTCCGGCCTGACACCCCAAGCGCTCACAGTAAAATGCCTTGGTTTGGGAAATATCTGTAACCGGGATGGCCAGATGGAAAAGACTAGGATAATCCATGGTAGATCAAGCGCAACACATCGTTAAAACAATCAAGCACATCAAAAAAATCAAGCACATCGAATCGCCCAAGCATTGGCCCTAGTCGAGGGGATGGGGGGAAGACCAATGGTAAAAACGCTCCAAACCAATCGGAATTGCAATCAGGGTCAACTTTAAGGCCCAGGGCGCACAGACCAAGGTCAACAAGAGAGAGAGAATGGCCACGCATCCCAAAGCCGCCCGGACAACTTCTTCCCGAATATTCAGACAGAAGGCGGCAGAGAGAAAGGCAACGACCAATGAAACAAGGGAGAGAACAACCATTTCAACAAACCAGTCCTAACAGACGATGAAAAAAGGCCCTACAGCAAGTCCCACAGTTATCTTTGACTGGTTCGTCGCAAAGCAACAGTCAATCGGGCACTTAATAATGGGTTTGCTATTTAGGCAGACAGAGAAAAATTAGCTTTGGGTTGGATTATATATCCAAAAATTGCGGCGGTATAGAGTCGCCTGAACACTATAGCATAAAAAAATCTATGGAGATTGATGCGGCTAATTCGACAGATTAAAGCGTACATTAGTATTTCTGGAGCAGGGCCAGCAAATCGGCTAGTGGTTGTCGCTGGGGGATATTGGAATAAAAATCAGGGCTTTGACTGCAGAAAAAGTCGGCATTTGTCAAGACTCCTTGACCCCCAATAAGATTAGTTCGCCTAAATGATAAGATTAGCAAAGCTTATACAAAGGAAGATTTCTATGGTTGCAACGATGCCCACTCCAGTCCAAGCCGCGACGGGATTGCCCCCCATTGCTGGAGCAGAAGCAAAGATTCTAGAAGTCGTAAATCATAATGACCCGGTTTTTCTGCCGACGACCAACCTCCGCTTGGAGAATATTACTTCGGCCTTTGCCTGTGCGCTCCACATGCACCAGCCCACCATTCCAGCGGGCCAACGGGGAGAATTGATTTCCAACTTACAGTACATGTACGAACACCCCGGTGAGGGAGATAACCACAACGCCGATCCCTTTGCCTGGTGTTATCAGCGCATGGGGGAAATCATCCCGCAGTTAATCGAAGCCGGCGGTAATCCGCGCATTATGTTGGACTACTCAGGAAATTTGCTCTGGGCCTTTCAACAGATGCAACGTCAAGATATTTTTGACAATTTGACTCGGCTCACCTGTGACCCCCGTTACCAACCCTACGTCGAATGGCTGGGAACCATGTGGAGTCATGCCGTGGCCCCTTCGACCCCCATTCCTGACCTGAAATTACAGATCCTGGCCTGGCAACAACATTTTGCCTCCATCTTTGGCTACGAGGCCCTGAAGCGCGTCAAGGGTTTTTCGCCGCCGGAAATGCACCTGCCCAACCATCCCGACACTCTGTATGAATACATCAAGGCCCTGAAGGAATGCGGTTATCGTTGGCTGATGGTGCAAGAACATACCGTAGAGCGTCTGGATGGCTCCGGCCTGCACCACGGTCAAAAATATACGCCCAACCGACTGGTGGCCACCAACTCCCATGGGGAAACCATCAGTATTATTGCGCTGATCAAAACCCAGGGGTCAGACACCAAATTAGTAGCCCAGATGCAACCCTACTACGAAGCTAAGAGCCTTGGACGGGAATCCCTGGGCGGCCGTTCTATTCCAGCCCTGGTCACCCAGATTGCGGATGGTGAAAATGGTGGGGTGATGATGAACGAATTTCCCCCGGGCTTTACCCAGGCCCATCACCAAATTGCCCAGGAAGGTGGGGGGACTGTGGGAACGGTTCCGATTAATGGCACAGAATACCTGGAATTACTGGCAGCAGCTGGCATTAGCGACGAGGATTATCCCGAAATTCAGGCCAGTCAACAGCACAAAATTTGGCAACGGGTGGATCGTCAAAATCCCAGCCCCGAGGCCATTGAAGCGGCCATTACGGAACTGAACCAAATAGATCATCAATTCCACATGGATGGAGCCTCCTGGACGAATAATTTGAGCTGGGTGCAGGGCTATGAAAACGTCTTAGAACCGATGAATAAACTCAGCGCTCTGTTCCACCAGAAGTTCGATGCCTTAGTGGCCCAAGACCCTAGCGTTACCCAGCGAGCCGACTACCAAGAATCCTTGTTGTACACGATGTTGGTGGAAACCAGTTGCTTCCGCTACTGGGGCCAAGGCACCTGGACAGACTATGCTCGAGAACTCTATCGCCGGGGAGAGACCTTGCTAGAACACAGCTAATATCAGGGATTCTGTCCACTAGCGACTAATTGTTAACGCTCTGGGGCCGACCCAGGGCGATTTCGGTTTTTTGAAGGGGCCTTAACTCCCTTTCTTTCCATGTGATGGGTCTAACCTTTGGCTCAAATCCTTGCTAATTACCGTTTTGGTGGGACTGACATCACCCTCAGGCTCCCCCTATGCTGAAGACAGCCTAAAAAAAGAGTCCCTCCGATGACTACTACCTCCTCTGCTCCCACTCTCTTCCGCAACTACCTTGCCGCCGCCATCACTGTTGTCCTACTCAGTACAGGGATTAGTGAACTCGTCAATAGCCCTTCCCGCCTTGCCCAGCAACAAAAACTGGACGGCTATGGTTACTACGTCAGTGCCGGGCTAGTGAGTTATGCCAAATCTTCCCTCAAATAGCAAGAGGGCCAGGGAATCCCGGTTCGATCCTGAGACTGAATTGACGAGAGCGTCAAAAGGACTACGACTATCGAGGTTGCATCCAATTCCTAGCTTGGATGGTTGCCCATCCGTTATCAAGAATTTCAGCAATTGTTGTTTTGCCTACAATCTCTAGCCGGTGGGCCAAGGTACAAACAGAGGGATGTGTCGGGGAAAGGCCGCTCTCAACACCAGCCGGGTATGCAAAATTCCAGTAAACGAATCCAAATGGGGGTGCTATTTTTTATCATCACCCTCGTTTTTTCGACCCTCGGCTACAAACTGTTTGGCTGGACAACCCTAGAGGCCATTTACATGGTGGTGATTACTATTTTTGGGGTCGGCTACGGAGAAGTTCGTCCCCTGGTGACGCCCACCGAACGAATTTTTACCATGTTGGTGATTTTGGCCGGTACCACTTCGGCGGTTTACATTGTGGGGGGATTTGTGCAAATGGTCACAGAAGGAGAGATCCATCGGGCCTTAGATAATCAGCAACGTCAGCGACAGATCGCCCATCTGGCCCACCACACTATTATTTGCGGTTTTGGGCGTATGGGCCAGGTCTTAGCCAAGCAACTGGACGAGGCCGGCATTGCCTTTGTGGTGATCGATAACCAACCCCAGCAGATTAGTCTGGCGGAAAAACTGGGCTACTTGGCCCACTGTGGTGATGCCACCCGCGAGGAACAGTTGCATAGCGTCAACATTATGACAGCCAAGTGTTTAGCCACGGTGCTTCCCGAGGATGCTACCAATGTGTTTATTACCCTGACGGCACGGGAACTGAATCCTAATTTGATGATTCTGGCTCGGGGAGAGGTGCCTGAAACCGAGCGCAAATTACGTCTGGCCGGGGCTAATCGCGTTATTTTACCGTTGACGGTGGGGGCCATCCAGATGGCCAACCTGATTACCCAATCCAACCTCCGGGACTTCCTTAATCGGCCCGATGAGCGGGGCTATCTCAATGACCTCTTGGCCAATATTGATGTGCAGTTGGATGAATTAACGGTTTTGGCGGATTCTCCGGCCCTGGGCCGAACCATTATGGAAATGGAAGTCCGCAGTAAGGGGGCCTTTATTGTGGTGGCCCTGCGCCAGGCCGACGGTCGGACGCTTCTCCATCCCCATCCATCCCAAATCTTGAACGACCACGACACCATCATTGTCCTGGGCCATCGGCAGGAAATTCCCCGCTTTGCGGAACGCTACCAGTTCCAGCGCAAGCAGTTGCATACCCCGAATCTTCGTCCCCTTTCCCTGCCCTCTTCCCCATGATTGATACCCTCTGGTTGCTTCTCTGTTCGGGACTGGTTTTTCTGATGCAGGCGGGCTTTATGTGTCTAGAATCTGGCCTGACCCGCTCTAAGAATAGTATCAATGTTGCTATTAAAAATTTGGCAGATTTTGGCATCTCCGTGATTTTGTTCTGGAGCTTTGGTTTTGCCCTGATGTTTGGTCTATCCCAGGGCGGTTGGTGGGGGGAAGGGGCCCTTTTTCCCAATTTTTCGGAATCCCCTAATCAAGCGGTCTTTTTTCTGTTCCAGGCCATGTTTTGCGGTACCTCCACCACCATTATTTCTGGGATTGCAGCGGAACGCTTGAAGTTCATGGCCTATCTGCTGATTGCGGCTCTCGTCTCCGGCCTAATCTATCCCCTCTTTGGCCATTGGGCCTGGAATAGTAATGTAGCCCTAGAGGGCCTGGCCACGACGGCCGGGGGTTGGCTCCAGAAATTAGGCTTTGTGGATTTTGCGGGCTCAACGGTGGTGCATAGCCTGGGGGCCTGGGTCGGCCTGGCAACCATTTTACAGATTGGCCCCCGTCAAGGACGATTTCCCCAAGCGGGGGAAGCCGTCAAAATTCAAGGCTCAAATATGCCCTTTTCTGTACTGGGAACCCTGCTACTCTGGTTTGGTTGGATTGGTTTTAACGGCGGCAGCACTTTTGCGCTGAATGACCAAGTACCCAGTGTCATCGTCAATACGGTCATGGCAGGGGCCGGGGGCATGATCATGGCTATTGCCTTGAGCCACTTCAAGGAACGGGCCGTGATGGTCGAGACTTTAATGAATGGTTCCTTGGCCGGATTAGTGGCGATTACCGCCGGGGCCAATGTAGTTTCCACACCGATGGCCGTGATTATTGGCGCAACTGGGGCCGCGGTCATGGTTTTAGTTGTTCAATTGCTCGAGCACTGGCAAGTGGATGATGCGGTGGATGGTATTGCGGTACATGGGGGCGGTGGCATCTGGGGAACGCTCTGCGTGGCCCTGTTTGGCCAGTTGGATTTGATCGATACCGGCCTGAGTCGGGGCAGTCAATTGTTGGTGCAACTTTTGGGGATTGTTAGTTGCGGCCTGGTGGCCTTTGGCATCACTTGGCTGGTGCTGGCGGGCTTAGGCCGCGTTTATCGGCTTCGCATTAGTCCAGAAGAAGAGGATATTGGCCTGAATGTCTCAGAACATCGGGCTACCACCGAAACCTATGATCTTTTCCAAGTGATGGATCGTCAAGCTAGAACCCATGATTTAAGCCTGCGGGTTCCCGTCGAACCCTTTACGGAAATTGGCCATATTGCCCTACGTTATAACCAAGTGCTAGAGGCCTTTGAGGCGCGGCACCATCAAAGCGTCGAAGATTTAGCACAAATTTATTATGTTACGGCGGCCCTCGTGGCAGCTATTGAGCACAACACCTTTCGGGCCGATCAATTGGGTCTAGAGGAAGTTTGTGCCCGCACCGATGAGTTGGGGGCCTTGGCCCGTGCCATTCAACAGATGGCCGAGGCATTGCAGGCCAAGGAACAGGAACTCGCTGAGCTGCGCTCTATCGAGAATCCTAAGGCCTGATACCAGCCTTGTTTAGTCCCGGTGGCGTTCCGGCTGGCCGTAGCGTTGGCCGTAGTAATTGATAATATCTTCAAGTATTTGCTGGCCCTGGGGGCCTAAATCCGTCGGATAGCTCAAACGCAGGCCACCGACCTGACTCTGGGCGTAGTCAAACTGGGTTGCGGTCTGAGGCAGAAGTTCTGTCGCTATCCCCTCGACTTGACGGAGATGAGCGGCAATTTCTCGGTACACCGCCAGCGGCAGTTGGGGATAAATGAGGGTTTCTGTTTGAGTCTTGAGGGTCGTTTCCAGTGTCATAAGAATTGAAAAGTAGTGTGATGTTGCTACTGCCAGGCCAGAACTTTTCTGCTAATATGGGAGCAGTGTTCATGAGTTATCATGTTCTGGTTGAGGAGCGACAATGAAAAAGTTTTGGCGATTTTCTATCGGTATCTTACCGTTATTTTTACTGGCAAGTTGTGGCGGGGCTCCAGAAGAACAAGCAAATACCCCAGCCTCCCCTGCGCCTACGACGGGGCAAGCTAGTCCGCCTCCTGTCCCATCGGCCAATGCTCCGCTCCCACCAAGCACTGAGACGCCTGATCAAACAATTCTCTCCAGTGCGCAAATTCAATCTGCGGGATTGATTCCCTCCACTAATCCCCAAGAGAGATTAAAAGATATTAAAAAAACAAGAAATAATCCCTTCGAGTTGATGCCGGTTCCGGTTATTAAGGTTCAAAAGCCAGTAACTCCCGCTAACAACAACCAGCCCCAAGCCCAAGGAAGCAAGCCTGCAAACGCATCGAGCCAAGTCGCAATAAAGCCAGGTCAGGCCGGTTCCATGACCAATCGTCCTGGGTTAGGAACTGAACCCATTATTCCGGCACTTCCCAATACAAAAGAAGCCGAGAGTGTCGTTGTGTACGGCATTATTGATTTTCCTGAGTATCCCGTTGCGATTATTCAAACCGGAAATGAACCCGTTGCCCAGAGTGTGACTGCTAGAACAACCCTCCGAGACCCTCTTAAACCCTCAGAAGTTGTAGCAGTAGAATCCATTCAGGGTAATACCGTGAGCTTGGGACAAAATGGACAAACTATCCTTAAACAGGTGGGCGAAGAGTCAAAAACCATGACCAAGACTGGCGTAACTCCGCAATAATCCATCCTCGAATATATCTATGTTCAAGTCGTATATTCCTCAGACCATAGCTTTAATAGGTTTTGTTTCTCTAGTTCCTTGGCCGGCTGAAGCCAATAACATCGCAGAGTACTATCCGCCTGGCCGTGGGGTTTGCTACATCATTACGAACGAGCGACAGAGCTACAATTTGACCAAAGTACGACCTGGGGTTTATGGTATACCCCCTGTTTGTGATTTCTCAACCTATAAAGCACCTGTACCGACCAATCCTACCAACGCGCCATCCAGTTCTCCTGATTCAACGACGTCTAATCCGGCTAATCCAATCGGCCAAAATCAGATTACGCCAGCGCCGCCACCCCCACCAGTCGCCCCTGCGCCGCCACCACCTTCGGGCTATCAGCGCTTTTCAGGAACTGCTCCTGTTGATCCTAATAACACCAATAATCCATCCTCTTCCCCTCCCCCTTCGGCTTATCAGCGCTATACGGGAACAGCCCCAACGGGACAGACTGGAACCAATAGTACTAATCCTCCCAATTAAAGCTACCGATTTTTCCGCCTCTGCCTCTGGCATGTTCCCTAGCTAAGGGCCGGCTGGAGGTAACCTAGCTGGGTTGTCACGCTTTAGAGATTTGTCATAACAGGCGGCCAAGGGGAGCGATTGGTTAAATAGTTGGCATCTGGTCGTAGGCCTCTGCCTCAACGTCAGGTACTTTAGCCAAGATTGCCTCATATTTTTCGCGATTTCCCCGTTTGGCCCTTTCCAGTAGATAATTTTCCGTCATTAATGCTGAAAGCTTCTCCGCGATCGCTGTAGATATAAATTGATCGATAGAAATTCCATCGCGGCTTGCTAGATCGTACAGGCTTTTCTGTAATGAATCAGGAATTTGAACTTGAATGGTACTCATGGCAACTTTCCTATGCGTCGTAAGAAACTGGAAGGCTCAAGCAGACTTAGTCCAAATTGCTCAACGCCTGCAAAGTCACGGGTGTTATATGTAATTATACTTTGACATCCTGCTTTAACGGCAAGCTCCAAGACCATATCGTCTTTGGGATCACGCAAGAAGGGTCGCCAAAGGAAGAAAATTTCATGAGGTATTCCAACCGAGCAGTAGAAATCAATTAGGTCATCTAATTCTTCTCGATTCAGACGAAGTTTTGGCAACTCGCGCAGCAAGACATCTGTATATTCCAAGACAAGAGGGACTGACAGGTGAATATCAAACTGTCCAGTTCCTATCATGGTAAGCACTTTAAATGCACTGCCACGCCTAGATCTCAGACCCGCAACAATGACGTTAGTATCAACAACAACTTGAGGAATTGACATTTACATCTACAGGCATCAACACTTTAAGTAACCAAGAATTCGATTGGGTTGATTGAGTTAATAGTTAGAAACGAACAGCCTACTAAACACAGTAATAAGCTAATCGTGATTAACTGTGGCATTTTGTTGAGCATAGCCTATTTGGCCAGCTTTATAATTTCCGTCTATCAGCGCTACACAGGAACAGGCCCTCAGCCTACACCTTAGAGCGCCGTCTCTTCCTCTAGCGTTTCTAGAGTGACGTTTTCATAAATTACTGTCACAGGACAGGCAAAATCAATACTGGCAATCAGCAGGGTGTCATCGCTTTCAAAGTCCCGGTAGCCCCACATCTCTGCGGACTGCCTTTGATACATTTCCACTAGTATTTGATCGGTATTGATCAAAAGATATTCCTGCAAACTGGGAAGCTGACGATAACATCTCAGTTTGTGGGTGCGGTCATAGCTAGCTGTGCTGGGAGAGAGGACTTCTATCATTACCTTGGGGTGTTGAATCCACTTCGTTGCTTGCTGATCATCAGGGTGACAACTCACCACCAGATCAGGATAAAAATAGCGATTCTGTTTTGGAGATCGCACTTTGACATCCGACATATTGACACGGCACCCTCGTTTTTGGAGGTGAGAACGCAGGGCCAGGAGTAGATTAATAGCAATGTCGTTATGGGGAATCGTCCCGCCGACCATGGCAATAATTGCACCGTCGATATATTCGTAGCGCGTATCCTGCTGTTCCTCCCAGGCGAGGTAGGCTTCAGGGGACATGGGGGCCGGAAAACTAGAATGAGCAATCATGATTTTTGATGGGTGAGGGGTTCAAGGGTTAGCCGCACCCCAGGTTCTTGATAATCAGGGCCATCGTCGCAAAAATGGGGTTACTGTTCAATGATAGGGCTAGCTTCTAATCAGCCAGCATTTAAAAACCCCGCTAAAGAACGGGGTCTGTCGATAACCAATAGACTAACGCTTAATGTCCACCGCTAAGACCACCTCCAAACTCTTCACCGTAGGCCTCTTCACCGTGGTCATTAATATCCATGCCTTGCAACTCGGCCTCTGGTTTTAAGCGTAGCCCTACCACCAGATCCACTACCTTGAGAATGATAAAAGTACCTATTCCAGCAAAAAGATAGGTCACAACAACTGCCAATATCTGAATTAAGACTTGTTGTGGATTGCCCGATAACAATCCATCTTTCCCAGCACTATTGACGGCCGTTGTGGCAAACACGCCAGTGAGAATGGCCCCCACTGTACCACCAACCCCGTGAACAGGGTAGGTATCCAGACTATCATCAATGCCGAGCTTAACCTTATAGCTAATGGCGAAGAAACAACAGGTGGCTGTAATGGCGCCGATTAAGATGGCAGAGAGTGGAGTCACAAAACCGGCCGCTGGCGTAATTCCCACCAAACCAGCGACAGCTCCCGTTGCAGCGCCGACTGCCGTAGGTTTGCCCCGTAGAACTTGTTCTAAAATAAGCCACATCACCATTCCAGCCGCAGCCCCAGTATTGGTACAGACAAAACTAATTGTTGCCAGTCCACCAGAGGCCAACGCGCTACCGCCATTAAAACCAAACCAACCAAACCACAATAAACCTGCCCCTAACAGAATGAAAGGAACATTGTGGGGAGCCGACAAGCGATCAGGGTAGTTTTTCCGCTTACCAATCACGACCGCTGCCACAATTGCCGAAACACCGGAGGCAATATGCACCACGGTTCCTCCTGCAAAGTCTAGTGCATTAACTCCCCCTAGAAGGCCAAGAAAACCACCTTTCCCCCAAACCATGTGGGCCATAGGAGAGTAAATAAAGGTAGACCATAAAACAACGAAGAGAACATAAGCTTTAAAACTAATGCGCTCTACAATGGCCCCAGAAATCAAGGCCGGAGTAATAATGGCAAACATTCCCTGAAAGATCATGAAAGCTTGGTGCGGGATCGTTGGTGCATAGCTGAGTAACTCTTCCGGTGCACTCCCCTTCAGGTAATCTGTGGTTTCTACGCCAACACCATTTAAAAACATCCATTTAAAACTCCCAATGAAGGGATTACCGGGATCAAAGGCCAGGGAATAACCCCAGAGGATCCACGTCACGCCCACAATTCCCATGAGAATAAAACTCATCATCAGGGTATTGAGAACATTCCGTTTGGCCACAAAGCCTCCATAGAAAAAGGCCAGGCCTGGCGTCATCAATAAAACCAATGCAGAAGAAGCGAGCATCCAAGCTGTGTCGGCTGCCACTTGCGCAGTTGCCAGCTTTTCGTCCAAAGTGGGTTCTGCTCCAACCCCCAGTATCGGTAAGGTTACCCAAAGAATGAGGCTGAGGACGCCCACTGAAGTGATGTACTTTATTTTATTCATGTAAAGGTTTTATTCCTCTAGACAAGCTGTGTGACTTATGATTTACTTTGCCATGCAAAAGAGCGATGGCTTTTTAAAGAAAGTGCGAAGTTCATACCTAAACGAAAATTGATCACCTCCAGGAAAATTGAGTCAAAAAATAAACCCTTTGCTTCTTTATTTGGGAGCTTACCAGGTAATCATTTCAGCGCCATCTAGAAATGAGGGGCGTTGACTTCCTTCGGTAGAAGAAGGCTTGCCATTTTTTTGATATATGCTAAAAGGCAAAGGGCTTATTAAGATGTCTATTTTGCAGCTCTGTGCTTACGATTGAATCAATTCTATTTTTACGAAACAGTATCAAGGAATACATAAATAGCCTATCTCAAGGTTATCCTTTGACCGCACTAGGGCTAGACTCGAACAGTAAACTAAAGTCAGTAAACAACTTGAACTAATTTGCAGAGATTTTTATGACTCAGATTCCTGGCGTGTATCAAGTTATTATTTTTTAGATATTGAATCTAATTTATTAATCGGTATAATGTCTTTTTTGTTTTTATCAGACGGAAAAGTAAAAAGTGCTAACTCAGTCTTGGAAGGTATTTATAAATTGTCCTGAAATTCTTATTCTACAAGTGTTTCGGTCAAAATGACGGGAATGCCCAAATAACTTATATATTTTGAACTATATCAAATTTATAAATAGGTTCTTAGGATTTTAATTTTAATTAAAATACAGCCTAAATACAGAGAATAGCTAGGCAAATTTTAATGATTAACAACAACTTTTTTGTCAGAATGTTTTTTGTAGCGAGTTGGTTGTGTCTTTTCACTACAAGTAATCCCGAGAAGAAATAGCAGAGTACAAACCAGGTCATTGTAATAAAGTTCTCAGTGGATATGCTTGCAGCTTGAGCACGCTTGAAAATTTAACAGCCATTCAGAAGCTGAATTTAACTGAGAAAAACTCGCTATAGTAAGATGTTTACTAAACTGATATTACTTTTCTTTCCAGTTTTTATGTTTCTTGATAAATTCTCGCTTTTCCGTCCCAATCGCCGTCAATTTCTGCAATGGTCTATGGGGGGCGCTTTAGGGATTGGAGGAAGTTGGCTGGCCTGGCAAGGCGTTCAGTCTCATGCTTCCCGTTCAGAAGTGGCTATTCCACCGTTACCCCAACCGATTTCCCCGGAGGCGACGAATCCCCTCATTTTTTTACGACACTTTGACTACGGCACGGTTAAAGAAGAAAACGGGCAAAGGATTCGAGAATTTCGGGCAGAAGCTCGTACCTCGACCCTGCAGCTCAATACAGCAGTCTCCCAGGTCACCTGGAATCTAAACGGACAAGTCCCCGGCCCTACCTTACGGGCCAAAGAAGGCGATCGCATTCGGGTTATTTTCTATAACCGTGCGGGTCATTCCCATTCTCTACACTTTCACGGAATCCACGAAGCAGAAATGGATGGGATTAAACCCGTTCGTAACAATAGCGTGTTTATCTATGAATTTAACGCGCAACCCTACGGCGTACATCTTTATCACTGCCATATTGCCCCTGTCACCCGACATATCAGCAAAGGACTCTACGGAATGTTCATTGTTGATCCTCCCGATCCCCGTCCCCCCGCCGATGAAATGGTATTGATTATGGGCGGTTACGATACCAACGAAGACCACAAAAATGAACTCTATGCCTTCAATGGGCTACCCAGTTATTACATGAGCCATCCGATTCCCATTCAACAGGAGCAATTGGTTCGCCTCTACTTGCTCAATATGATCGAGTATGACCTCGCGGCGACTTTTCATCTCCACGCCAATTTTTTTGAGGTTTACCCCACGGGCATGACCCTTAACCCTAGTTACAAAACTGATGTGATCACGATGGGGACGGCAGAAAGACATATTTTAGAGTTTGCTTACCGCCATCCAGGACGCTATATGTTCCATCCTCACCAGGACGCGATCGCCGAGGCAGGCTGCATGGGGCAATTCGAGGTTATTGAAAAAAGTTAGCTATCTCAAAAATTTTTCTCAGAATGTTGCTAATTTTTCTCAATAATCTGGTAAGGTATCTAAAGTTGGGGATAATTAGCCCTAGGTAACGCCCCTTAAGATCTCACTTTTATTTGTTTTTATCAATCCAACTTGACTGTTATGATTTTTTCCCGTCGTTTGTGGGCAGTAACAGCTAGTCTTGCTTTGCTAGCGGCCTGTGGTGAAGCCACTCCTCCCACCTCTAATACCCCTCTATCCTCTAGTACCAGTCCTGCGGCTAGTCCAATGGCCAATAATTCCCACTCGATGGGTCACAGCAAGCCGATTAATATTAACAATGCTATTTTGTCGGAGTTAGACAAGTTAGAGGCTAAATTGGGCATTCCCGCTCTCTCCAACCAAATTCAGGCTAGTCGTCCCTACGGTAGCACCGAGGAATTGGTGTCTAAAAAGGTGTTGACCCAAGCACAATTCGACCAAATTAAGGACATGGTGACCATTGAAGATGTTGTGTTAGAGGGAGAGGCCAAGGATGTAGATTACATCACTAAATTGGGCTTAATGAAAGGCCATTTAATTGTGGCCCATGAATTATTAATTCTGAATAAACCAGCTCAAGCGGAACCCCATATCGGTCATCCTGTAGAGGAAATTTATGCAGACGTGGAAGATCAGTTGACGGAAAGAAACGTCCCTGAATTTAAAACGACGCTGATCCGTCTGCAAGATTTGGTGAAGGCGGGGGCGAAGGATCCAGCTAAGGTGAAAACGGAATTTCAATCTTCTTTAAAATCCGTTGATCAGGCGATTGCCATTTTACCCGAAACGGAACGTCAAAATCCTGTGTTTGTGTTGAAGGTGATTAATGGGTTATTAGATACCGCTAATTCGGAATACGGGGCGGCTATTGCTAACAATAAGATTTCTGCTCTGATTGAATACCAAGATTCACGTGGTTTTGTGATCTATGCGGAAGAATTGTATCAGGAGATTGCTCCTGCCCTAGCGAAAACTGATCCTAAGGTTAATGCTGAAATCAAAAAAAATTTAACCACCTTAAAAACGGTTTGGCCCAGTGTGGAAGCCCCTGCCAAACCTGTGAAAAGCCCTACTGAAGTTACGGCTCTAATTAAAAATATTGAAAAATTAACCACTCCGCTTACTCAAAAATCCTCATGAACTTCAGTGCCGCCTTGCCAACTTTTATTATTACCCTCCGCGAAGGGGTAGAAGCCGCTTTAGTGGTCGGTATTGTCCTAGCCTACCTCAAAAAAGCTCGACAAACCCGTGCCAATCGTTGGGTCTATGGGGGGATCGGTGTTGGAATTTTGGCCAGTGCCTTAATTGGGGTGTTTTTTAATTGGTTAATTCTGCGTTTACCCGAAGCAAATCAAAAATATACCCCTGTCATTGAACCGTTACTGGAAGGTAGTTTTAGCCTATTAGCGATTGTGATGCTCAGTTGGATGTTAGTTTGGATGACTAGGCACGCTCGGCAAATGCGCCAACAGGTGGAGGGTAAATTAGGGGTGGTTTTTAAAGGAAATTTAGGAGAAGAATGGGGGATCTTTACGCTCGTTTTTCTGGCAGTGGTTCGAGAAGGGTTTGAGTCGGTTCTTTTCATTGCCGCTAAATTTCAACAGGGTTTGTTTCCCGCATTAGGAGCAATCGCGGGCATTGCGGCTTCCGCAGGCATTGGTATTTTACTGTTTAAATGGGGCGTGAAATTGAATATTAAATTATTCTTTCAGGTCATGGGGATTTTTCTCCTGTTTATTGTGGCAGGGTTAGTGATCACGGCTCTGGGCCATTTTGATGTCGCATTACATACCCTGGCCAGTATGAATCGTTCCTCAGAATCTCTGTGTTTTTTCTATGAGCGCTTTGCTAAACCCTTAGATCAAAATTGTATGCTAGGGCCAATGGTGTGGAATTTTAGTCAGATTCTCCCAGAGGATCAATTTCCTGGCATTATTTTCAATGCTTTATTGGGGTATAGTCAGCGCCTTTATTTTGTTCAGGCGATTGCCTATGGCTTTTTTATCATTACAGTGGGCGGTCTTTATTTTCACAGTTTATCAGGAGGTTTAGGGATTCTCTATCCCTTCTTACCGAAATTGGGCCAAGAGAACAAAGCTAAAGCTATGGAAAAAATAATCATCAGAGAGATTACGAAATTTCCCCCTTAATCCTTCTAATCGGAGAGGTCGGTGCGTAGTAGCCACTTCTATTGCCTCATCATTAAACTTTTCATTGCAGCCAATGATGAGATGAAGAGGTATTATGCAGGGCGATTTGCCCATTACTTACGCTCTAGTGGAGGATCAGACTGAGAAAGAAAATGGCAAAATAACACTAAAGAACTGTAATTGCTTAAAGTTGAACAACTTGATAGACCATAGAGCCATTCTGGAAAAAGGGCTGATAATAAATGCCGCTACAGTCATAATATTGCACACCATTAGAGCTAAAGGTTGTACAACCGTCAGGTAGGTAGGTCACGATGGCCCCCGGTGGCGGCGCAACAATCGTGTATTCGTTACCGCTGGGTTGTAGATAAACCCCATCAGAATACATATAAGAAGTAGAACCGATATACACAGTGTCGTAGTAGGGGGGCGGACTGGCGATAGCCGATCCAATAACCAGGCCGGTAGTTAGGCCAACCCATCCCCAACCAGGCGGCGCATAATAGCCACCTCCATACCAACCACCGCCCCGCCAGTAACCATAGTTATCGTTGACAAAATTCTGGCGGTTATTTTGTCGATTGGTGATTTGGTCTTGACGATTCGTACTGCGATTTGTGCGATTATCTTGGCGGATATTCGTGCGGTCTGTACGGTTCTCTTGGCGATTATCTTGACGCTGAGTCCGATCGCTTGAGCGGTCTTGCCAAGTTGTTTGGCGATTGTCTTGACGTTGCGTCCGATCATTTTGAAATTGGGAACGATCTACAGATTGACGGTTGTTTTGGAATTGACCTCGATTACTGCGGTCAAAAGACGAAGAAGAACGATTTTGAAATTGTGAACGATCTACAGATTGACGATTGTTTTGCAACTGACCCCGATTACTACGGTCAAACGAAGAAGTAGATCGGTTACTGAAATTACCTCGATTTTGCATGTTACCACTACGATTCACCCGTGGAGAAGCCCCTCCGCCTCGATTTCCACCGCCACCACCACCTCGGCCGCGGGCTAATACTTCATTTGTTGAAAATAAAACTGAACACAAAACCAAGATACATAAAAAACTTAAACTAAGTTGTAGAGACTTTTTCATTACTCAACCTCCTTAAGCAACATTCAATTATTAATTATTAGGGGTTAATTTCAATTTATCGGTCGGAATAAAATCAATCTTGATGTCATCAGGAGAGGGTGAAAAATTAAACGTATTGACTGGAATATCAGGATTAAAATTCCAGGTAGAAAAGATAGCAGTATACTGAGGAGAATTGGGCAAATTTTTATAAGTGATAATGGCTTTTCTAAGTAACGGCTGTTCATCTTGAGTCAGCCACATTTGATAATCTCGAGTGCTTCCAAGAAGGAGTAAGTGATACATCTCTTCCCGGTTTACCATATCCATCCCTGCAAAAATAATATCTGTTACATTAGCTTTTAAGTCAGCACAAGGATCACTCGCAACTAGATTAGACATTGGAATGGTGACCCCATATTTTGCTTCTACATGATCAAGGACTTCATCTAGGGTTTTTGGCGCCGTTTTAAAGCTGTAATATTTCAGATTGGGCTCTTGTAGAGTAAACGTTAAGCCATTGTAATAAAAATTAGTGGTGCGTTCATCCCCAACATAGTCTGAACGAAGATGATTAGGTTTTTCCACAAAAAGAGTTTGGTAGGCACTATATTGAATTTTGCCTCCATCTTCTAAATTGTCATCGTAGGTAATATCCATCTCGACGCTAAAGTTTTTTTGGCCCTTGAGAAAATCACAGACCTGATCTAACAATTGATCTGCGGTTCGAGGGGCCGTTGGGGTCTCTGCCGGGGGACTGGGAGCGCTTGGCTGGGCTAAGAGTTGCGGGTGATCTAAACCGAGGGAAACCCAAAATGATGCCAGGGCCAAAAGTCTAAGAAAGTAACGCATAGGAAGACAGCAAACTAGCAACTAAATACTAGAATACCATTACTCTAGAAATCCATAGGGAAATCCCCTAAAAATGTAACCATTATTTACAAAAGAAAAATCAAGGATTCTGCCTTTTGAATTCAGCAATTAATGTATCAATCGTAATCATTCGGTCTAAAGACCCTATCTTTTCTTCAAGGCCCTCTGCCCGTAAGCGGTCTCTCACAGAACCATTGGCATTCACAAGCTGTAAGGTGATGCCTTGCTTAGCCAGTTTTTCAGAGAGGACGGCTAACCAACGTGCGGCGGGAGTATCAATGTTAGGCGATGAGCCTAGGTCAAAAATCATCCCTTGAATCGGTATGTCCCCTTGGTCAAGGCGCCGCCATAAATCTTTTTCAATATTTTCAAAATTGAAGTATAAAAGTGAACCATTGACTCGATAAATGAAAACCCCTGGAATCAAGTGATTATTGGGATGACGTTCGTAGTCACTAAATTGATTTGTCCCCGGAATTTGACCCAGCACAGCCGTCGTTGGATGAGCCGCGCTATGGATGAGCAAGAGCAGAGAGGCAATGGCGGCTAGGAGAACGCCTTTGAGAACCCCTAGCAAGAGGACTCCCACCAAGGCAATTAAGGCAACCCGAAATTCTAAGCGGCTAACTCGTTGCAGGTGGCGTAACTCACGGAGATTAATTAATCCCTTGACCGCAACCAGCACAATGGCGGCTAACACCGCCGTCGGTAAATTACGGAAAAACCCAGTAAAAAACAAAAGCACTAAAGCAATAATACAAGCGGTAATGACGATGGCTAGGGGCGTTTTGGCACCGGCTTTCTCATTGACAGCCGACTGGGAAAGACCACCCGCAATGGGATAACCTTGCCCCAGACCCGCGGCTAAATTGGCGGCCCCCATGGCCAAAAGTTCCTGCTCTGCCGAGATACTGTAACCGTGTTTAATCGCAAAACTACGAGCGGTGGAAATGCCCTCCACGTAGGACAGTAAAAAACAAGCTAGGGCCAAAGGCAGTAGGGTATTTAAATCCCCTAGACTCCAAACGGGTAGGCCCAGAGTTGGTAGGCCCTGGGGAATTTGACCCACAACATTGACGCCTTGGGCCGGTAAACCAGTGATCGCCATGGCCCCAATAGCTAAAATCACAACAGCCAAAGAAACGGGTTGGCCTGGTAACCAGATTTCTCCCAAAAGCAAACAACCGAGGGCCATTACACCCACCAGTACAGTAGGAAAATGAATGGCCTGCCAATGCTGGGATAGATCCCAGAGACGGGAAAAAAAGTTGTCTCCTCCGGCCGGTACCCCTAGGAACTTCGGCAGTTGGGTCGAGGCAATTTGTAGGGCCGCACCGGCTTTGAAGCCGGTCAAAATGGGTTCAGAAATAAAATTGACAATCTGAGATAGCTTGAACAGCCAGGCCAGCACACAGATGATCGTGACTAAGAGGGCCGTTAGAGCGGCCAGGGCCTGGTAACGATTGGGGTCATTGCTGACGAGAGGAGCTAGGCTAACCCCCACCAGAATGGAAATGGCCGAGGTTGGCCCGATGGCCAATTGACGGGATGTACCCAACAGAGCGTAGCCGAAGGCCCCTAGCATATAGCAGTAGAGGCCGACTTGGGAGGGGAGGCCCGCCAGGGAAGCATAGGCCAAAGCCACGGGAATCGCGTAGGCTGCCAGGGTCAAACCGGCCACCAAATCCGATTTCAGCCAGGCGGGGTGATAGTTCGGCAACCATTGAGTAATGGGAAGGATCTGCTTCAGGCGCAAGGAGACTAGAGCGTTAAGGAGCATAGTAGGGATTCAGACAGCATTAGGGAGCCATCGGCTAGTGACTAATACACAAAACTGGATCAATACCGTTGAGGAATGAAGTGTCGTTTCTCTGGGGAAAGTTGGTCATCGTAGCAATCCTTGAGATGGCGTTTCCCCAGATTGACTTTTTCCTTGGGCATCTCTTCGTAGGGAATTAAGCTCAGAAAATGACTAATGCAATTGAGGCGTGCCCGTTTTTTATCATTGGCTGGCACAATATACCAGGGGGCATAATCTTTGTCAGTAGCCTCAAGCATGGCATCTCGGGCCCGGGAATAATCATACCAACGCTGGTAGGATTCAATATCCATGGGACTCAGTTTCCATATTTTACGGGGGTCATCAATACGATCCTTGAAGCGCTTTTCCTGTTCTTCGATACTGGTATCCAGCCAATACTTGACGAGTAAAATTCCCGATTCAGTAATGGCCCGCTCCACAATGGGAATGTATTGCAAGGTACGGACATAATCTTCTTCGGTGCAAAAATTCATTACCCGTTCAACGCCTACCCGGTTATACCAGCTCCGGTCAAAGATCACCACTTCCCCTGCCGCTGGAAAATGCTGGATGTAGCGCTGGATATACATTTGCGTTTTCTCCCGCTCTGAGGGAGTGGGGAGGGCCACCACTCGAAAAACCCGAGGACTGACTCTTTCTGTGATGCGTTTAATGGTTCCGCCTTTCCCTGCCGCATCGCGCCCTTCAAAGACGACAATTGTCTTCAGCCCCTGGGCCTTGACCCAGTATTGCAATTTCACCAACTCTCCCTGGAGCTTGGCGATTTCAGCTTCGTAATCCTTTTTAGAGAGCTTTTCTGTCAAATCTGCGGGATGTTTAACCTCTTTTTTCATGGGGACACCTGTTGAATGAAAATGTTATTTATTGTTAAGATTTATTGCGAATCCTAAAAATACATTGCTTTTTTACTTTGCTTAAAACTCTCTGATAGCACATCGTGAGTTTTCTATTTTTGGAAAAACATGAGGGGAATATTTACATCATAAAAGATTTTCTTGAAAAGTATTTTTTGTCTTGTCCTTGCTGTAAAATAACTTTGTCAATAGGTCTCTATAAAAGCATGAAATCTTCAAAAAACATTAAGCTACTGACCGTTATGCTTAGCGGCGTTGCCGGTTTTGCTTGTCTAGGTTTTGCACCAAAGCAGTCAACAGTTTTATCTCACAGGTCTTTGCCATCTCTCATGGCCCAACAGATGACCATTACCTTTAGTGATATTGATAGGAATGTTTACAAAAGTGAGATTTTACAAGCCGCACAACTAGGTATTGTTCAAGGCTTTCCCGATGGCACCTTTCGTCCCAATCAACCTGTTACCCGAGAGCAGGCCGTTTCCATGATTGTTGATGCGATTAATACCCTCACACCGGTTGATCTGAAAGCTACGCCGACGGCGCCAGTGCGGCCCTTTACCGATATTGATAGTAGTCGTTGGAGTGCCGCCAAAATTAGCTGGGCCCAATGGAATATTTGGCCAGCAGGAACCCCAACCGGAAAATTCCGCCCCACCGATAATATTACGCGAGCGGAGATGGTGAGTTTTCTGCGGCGAGCGGCTGAGCGGATCAAAATCAATCTGGGCCGTTCTCCCGCCTTAACTCCCACTCAAAAGCCGCTACAGTTCTCCGATGTTTCTGGTTTTAATCAACAATTAACTCTACAAATGTCGGCCTACTGTCGCGTCGCTTCTCCCGTCAATGAAAAGGAAAATAAGTTCGCCCCTAACCAGCCTGCAAACCGAGACTATGCAGCAGCGGCTATTATTCGGACGTTGAACTGCGTTAAAAACGACAATAAATAGATCGTCAGTGTTGGCCCTGGTTATAATAGGGCCACTGTTAAAGCTTGTTCTATCTCCATGCTAGAGAAACGCGACTATACCCTGATCATTGATAAAAGTGGGAGTATGTCTAGCCTAGAGCCCCAAAGCCAGAAAAGTCGCTGGCAAGTGGTTCAGGAATCGACCCTGGCCCTGGCCCGTAAATGTGACCAACTCGATCCTGATGGCATTACGGTGTACCTCTTTTCTGGGCGCTTTCGTCGCTACGACAATGTTTCCGCCACGAAGGTAGAGCAGATTTTCCAAGAAAATGAACCCATGGGGGGTACCAACCTCACGGCAGTTTTGCAGGATGCCGTCAATCAATTTTTCCAGCGCAAGCAGGCCGGCCAAGCCAAAGCGGGAGAAACGATTCTGGTGGTTACCGATGGTGCGCCCGATGACCGACGCTCGGTTTTTGAGGTGATCATTGAGGCCAGCCGTCGTTTGGATTCCGATGAAGAACTGGCTTTTTCTTTTATTCAAGTCGGGGCCGATCCGGGGGCCAGTCAATTCCTCCAGGCCCTGGATGACCAACTCCAGGGGGTCGGGGCCAAGTTTGATATTGTCGATACTATCTCCCTCAGTGACATGGAAGACCTGACGCTAACGGAAGTCTTGCTGAATGCGATCCACGACTAGACCATGGATTCTGTTGAATCACTGCTAGCGGAACTCCGCCATCAATACTCTAGTCCAGCGGCCAAGGATTTGGGGGTAACTCCCCCTGAAACCAAGGCCCCGTCCCCAGCCTCGCTAGATCAACTCCTAGCCAGCCTAGAAGCCTTCGGGCCAGCGGTTTCCTCTTCTCCTGTAGCACCGGCCCCAGGGCCAAATCCCGAAATCCAAGGCTTACTCCGTCAACAACAACAGGCCCAGCAACAGCAGATCATGGCCCAGGCCCAGGCCTGGTTGGAAAAACTCGACCCCCTTTCCAGCGAAGGCCTATGGTTTACAGAATTTGCCAAAAAGTATCCTTCTCCTCTGCTGGCAGCCATGGAACTCCTGCAACACCAAGAACGCTGAGTTGCTAATCTTCCTGCAACTGGAGGGGTTGATCCTGTTGGTAGCGATGGCCCTGGCCAAGCCGGAGGGCCAGTTCTGCCTTCTGGAGTTCCGTTCCTAGATACAAAGCATGTTCCACCTCTAGGGCCGGACAGGCCGCGGCCAATTGTCGATAGAGGCCCTGGGCCGAAGTTCCACTGTAGCAATTCACCACTTCCCCAGACCCCGGTGTGAGGTGTTCGATCTGAATTTGCGATCGGTTGATACTAATTAAAAAACTGCCCGATGGGTCTTGGTAGGCCCGCTGTTGGTGCAGGCGGCGGTATTCTTGGTCAATGATTTGGTCGGCGTAGTCCCAGCAATCACTATAGATATGGGCACTCTGGCTAATGATGATCAACGGCCCCATTTTTAAGTCGGGCTGGTTGACCTGTTCGAGAATGTGCCGTTGCAGGGCCCTTAGGCCCATGGCGTTGGCGGGCCAGGCCGAAAACATATCGTTACTGCGGAAGGTCGCCGTAAGAGACAATTCCCGATCCAGGATTCTCAGCCAAAGATGATTCAGGCAGGGGGGACTATCACTGTTTTCGTAGTCTTGGACGTCCCAGAGGGACATCACCACCCGCGAGGAATCCGGTTCTTGCTTTAACTTATTGATGGCCTGTTGGATCTGATCCCGCCCAAACCAAGACCTGAGGCGTTGGCCATAGGTATATTTCACCCCTTCTTGGCGGGGGGCATCCGCCAGCATTTGGGCAATGTAGTCCCCCATAAATTGCGGCTGGATCGGCAGAAAGTTGGGCTCCGGGAAGTAAAAGTCCTCTGGTTCAGCGGTGACAATGGCCGTTAAATCAATTAATTCCTGCCATGGGCCGTACTGGGTGGGCCGAATGGCCCCCGTGGTTTTAATGCGGTGCAGAATTTTGACCCAGGTGTGGGCAATGGTCGGGCCTTCCACACGATGACCGTAACGAGGGCCGGGTAATACGGTCGGGATGGCTTGGGGTTCTGGAAAAACCTGGGGCTCTCCCCAGGGCGGAAGAGGGGCCTGCTGGGCCAGTTGTTGCACCTGGGCAATCACCGCTGTTGGATGATGACACAAGTAGGCCTGGATGGAATGGCGTAACTGTTCCAAACTCTCGGCTGGAATATCCCGGTCGATATAGCCCCGGACTGAGGAATTGATCAGCCAACAATCCCGCCCTGTATCGCTCTGGCCGGGCCGAAATCCCTGGCTAAAAAAATCCGCCAGACACTGGCAACTACCAGCATTACGGTCTTCCTGGGTGGCCGCCAACATCACCAAACAACGAACCTGGGGATTGGCCAACAGGTTACGCATCAGGGGACTAATGCCCCGCGTGGCACTGTAGAGATTGCCAATCACAGCATAATCCGCTGGGTCTAGGCGTTTGGCCAGACTATGGCGCAGTGTCCAACCCGTGATCACAGCCACTAGGCCCTGGCCACAAATTAATTGATTTGGTTGGTAGTGGGGCGTATAGACAGACATGAATTTTAGGCAGAAAGACGGAGCGGCATTGGAGACATCCCTGGTTAGAATTAGGCTAAGACCAGTCGCAAGTTAGACTGTTCTCTATTTTTCTCTACAATAGACTTTGTGAAGACTTATTCCTTCCCCTCTCTTGCCCCGGCTGATTATTTTAGCTTTCCCCTCGATGCCTTTCAATTAGAGGCCATTGCCGCTTTGGATGATGGGCGCTCGGTGGTGGTCTGCGCCCCGACGGGTTCGGGCAAGACGGTAATCGGGGAATACGCGATGTACCGGGCCATGGCGCGGGGAAAACGCATTTTTTACACGACCCCCCTCAAGGCCCTATCGAATCAAAAAGTTCGAGATTTTCAAGAAAAATTGGCCAAGCTGGGCCTGGAAGATGCCGAATCCGCAGTAGGCCTGATTACCGGCGATGTGGTGATCAATGCCAATGCCCCCATGGTGGTGATGACCACTGAGATCTTCCGCAATATGCTCTACGAAACCCCCATTGGTGAAGTGGGGACTTCCCTGGAGGAAGTGGAGACCGTCGTCTTTGATGAGTGCCATTACATCAGTGACCGGGGCCGGGGGACGGTGTGGGAAGAATCGATTATCTATTGTCCTGCCAGCATTCAATTAGTGGCCCTGTCGGCTACTATCGGCAATCCCGAACAACTGACGGAATGGATCAACCAAGTGCGCTCCGGTAAATCCCTCAAGGCCCTGTCCTTTAGTGAAAAAAAGAAAATAATCGCCTCCTGTGCCCTGGTTAATTCCGACTATCGCCCGGTTCCCCTCCACTTCCATTTCAGTACTCGCAAAGGCCTGTTTCCCCTGCTCAATGCTCAAAATACCGGGGTGAATGCCCAGTTACTCAAGGCCCAACCCAAAGGGCCAAAACGCCGCCTGCGTCGAGAGGAATGTCCTTCCGTTGTGACCATTCTCGAACAACTGCGGGAACGGGATTTTTTACCCGCCATCTATGTGATCTTCAGTCGGCGCGGCTGTGAGCAGGCGGTTCAGGAACTCAGCCACCTCAATTTGGTCAATCCAGAGGAATTTGAGACGATTCAAATCCAACTGCTCAACTTTTTCTTTGGCCAAAATCCCCGCCTCCGCCAACAGTTACAGGCAGATTGGCTACCGGCCCAGACCGATTTCGTCACGGCCCTGGAGGCCTTTTTTCAAGACCCCCAATCCCACGTTCAGGAACTGCTGACCTTGATGGCCCTTAATCCCGAACGCACCTACCAGCTTTGGCAATGGATTGCTCAGGTTTCCCCCATGACCCGCTTTGAGCAAATTGAACCCCTCCTCAGGGGCATTGCGGTTCACCATGCCGGCGTTCTCCCCAGTTGGAAGGAACTAGTGGAACAACTCTTTGAGCAGGGCCTGATCAAGGTGGTCTTTGCCACGGCTACCCTCTCGGCAGGGATTAATATGCCGGCCCGCACCACGGTAATTTCGGCCCTCTCTAAACGCACCGATGATGGCCATGCCATGCTGGCCCCGTCGGAATTTTTGCAGATCGCAGGCCGGGCCGGGCGTCGTGGCATGGATGAGGTGGGCCATGTGGTAACAGTACAAACGCCCTTTGAAGGGGCCAAGGAAGCGGGTTTTCTGGCCCTGGCTGGCCCAGACCCCCTGCGCAGTTGGTTTACGCCGTCCTACGGTATGGTCTTGAACCTCCTGCAAAAACATAGTCTGGAGCAAGCCAAGGATTTATTGGAGCGCAGTTTTGCGGAATACCTGGCCCAGTTTGAACTTGAACCGACCAAGGCTGCCATCGCCGATATTCTTTCCCAGTTGGCCCAGTGGGATGTAAAACTGGCAGGCATCCAGGAGCGGGATATTCGCAGTTACGAAAAATTTCGGGGCCGCCTGCGGGAAGAGGAACGTCTGCTGAAATTATTGGAACAACAGGCGGAAAAGAATCGGAAACAAACCCTCAAGGCCCTCTTGCCCCAACTCCAACCCGGCCAATTGCTCTACCTCAAGGGCCGTTTTATCAAAACCCATCAGCCCCGCTTAGCCGTCGTAGCCCTGGCGGTTCCCCGCACCCATAAATTGCCCGACCTCGTTTGCTTGGGTCAGGATAATCGTTGGTATTTAGCCACCGCCGCGGATGTTTTCGAGATTTTAGAAGGCTCTAGCTTGCCGTTACCCGTGCTAGATTTGCCACCCTTGGATATTTTGGCCCCCGGTAAACCCCATAAAGGGGATGAAGCAACCCAGGCCCTAGCTGATCAGTTAAACCCTAACACCTATCCGTTGGCCCTGGCCCCAGAGGTGTTGGAACAACAGGCCCGAGTGGATCATGTCCAACAACTCCTGGCGGTTCATCCTCTGCAATCCCATAAACATCCCGGCCGCCTAATCGAGGGTTACTATGAGCGCCTGAAACTACGGGAGGCCTTGGAAAAACGCCAGCACGACTACCAGCGGTTACAGTCGCGCCAATCCTACTACTGGCAAGAATTTCTGGATCTAATCACCATCTTGCAAGACCTGGATGCCCTAGACGAGTACGAACCAACTATCCTGGGGGAAGCCGCGGCCACCCTGCGGGGGGAAAACGAACTGTGGCTGGGCCTAGTCTTTATGTCAGGGAAGCTCAATGACCTGGCCCCGGAACACCTCGCCGCTGCCGTCAGTGGCCTGGTGACAGAAACCCTGCGGCCAGATACCTGGAGTCGCTGTGTGGCCCCGCCGGAAGTCCTTGCGGTTTTTCGCCCTAGTAAGGATTTGAGCCTGCTGAACTTGCTTCTACGGTGTCGATGTTGGCACAGTCCTGTCCTGTGGGAAATGGCCCTGGTGGCCTACTACCTCGGCCGCATCAATCTCTGGGAAATTCGTCGAGAACTGATCAAGACCCAAAATCGCCATGGCATTACCATTCCTCTCTGGCTAGAAATTGAATTAATGGGCCTGGTGGAACAATGGGCCCTAGGCCTGACCTGGGAACAACTCTGCTACCAAACCAGTATGGACGAAGGGGATTTAGTCCGGATGCTCCGGCGAACTATCGATTTGCTCTGGCAAATTCCTCAGATCCCCCATATTTCCCCTCGCCTGAAAAAAACGGCCCGGCAAGCGGTCAGTATGATCCGACGTTTTCCGGTGTAGAGGGAACCGCTATCCCTGTAGCAGACAACCTTTCTAAGGGGCCAGCATAGTTTTGGGGTTAACCCATTGATCAAACTCCTCTGCACTCAGAAAACCAAGTTCGACACAGGCCTGTTTAAGGGTCTTTTGTTGTTCGTAGGCCGTTTTGGCTACAAGGGCCGCCCGGTCGTAGCCAATATAAGGATTCAAGGCAGTGACCAGCATCAATGAGTTTTCTAAAAAATGCTGAATTTGTTGACGATTGGCCTGGAGGCCGAGCAGGAGATGTTCCCGGAAACCATGGCAAGCATCGGTTAAAAGCTGAACCGACTGCAAAAAGTTATGGATGATCACGGGTTTAAAAACATTGAGTTCAAAGTTTCCCTGGCTGGCCGCAATGGCAATGGTCGTATCGTTGCCCATCACCTGCACACAGACCATGGTCATGGCCTCACACTGGGTCGGGTTGACCTTGCCCGGCATAATCGAGGAACCAGGTTCATTGGCCGGCAGGATCAATTCTCCTAGGCCGCAACGAGGGCCAGACCCCAACCAACGTAGATCATTGGCAATTTTCATGAGGGAACAAGCCAGGTTTTTCAGATTCCCACTGGCTCCGGCCAAGGCCTCATGGCCTGCCAGGGCCGCAAACTTATTGGGTGCAGAAATAAACGGCAGGCCGGTGAGGTGGGCAATTTCCTGGGCCACGCGCTCCGCAAATTCAGGATGACTATTTAAGCCCGTACCTACCGCCGTTCCGCCCAGGGCCAATTCGTAGAGGGGGGGCAGGCTTAGGTTCATTTGGTGGAGGTGATGGTCTAGATGGGCTCCGTACCCGGAAAACTCTTGCCCCAGACTCAGAGGGACCGCATCCATCAGGTGGGTACGGCCAATTTTGATAATATCGGCAAATTCCGCCTGTTTTTCAGTCAAGGCTTCCCGCAGGGCCTGGAGACTGGGAATTAACTGTTGCGTTAAGGCCTCCACCGCGGCAATGTGCATGGCTGTCGGAAAGGTGTCGTTGGAGGATTGGGACATATTGACGTGATCGTTGGGATGGATTGGATCTTTACTACCCAATTCTCCCCCCGCAAGGGCGATGGCCCGATTGGCAATCACCTCATTGACATTCATATTGGTTTGGGTGCCACTGCCCGTCTGCCAGACCCGTAGGGGAAAATGCTCTAGGAGTTGGCCGGCGATGATTTCCTCCGTCGCTTGAACGATTAGGGCCGCTTTCTCCGGGGGTAATTTGCCTAAGTCCTGATTCACCCTAGCCGCCGCTTGTTTGAGTAGGCCAAAGGCCCGAATTAACATCGGGGATATGCGCTCGGTGCCAATGGCAAAATGTTTGAGGGAACGCTGGGTCTGGGCCCCCCAATAGCGATCTGCTGGTACGGCAATCGGCCCCATGCTATCGGTTTCAATACGGGTGGCGCAGGATTCATGACTCATAGACTTTCGGCAAGGCATCTTTTTCCCTACCCTAGCAGAAGCCTGGCCCTGAAATCGATGCCTCTATTACCAGTTATTAATGGGCTTAACGGCCCTAGAGAAGATCAATCAGTACAGCACCATTTTAATAAACGCTCCCTGGCGTCCAGCCAAATCAATAGAATAGGTAAAGTTTGCTTATTGGCCCCTTGACGATGATGGCTTCTCCTTTTCGGCTCCATGCCCCCTTTCAGCCTACCGGCGACCAACCCACGGCGATCCAGTCCCTAGTACAATCGTTGGAACAGGGCCATCGCTTTCAAACCCTACTGGGGGCCACGGGAACCGGCAAAACCTTTACCATGGCGGCGGTGATCGAAAAAATTGGTCGTCCTACCCTGGTGTTGGCCCACAACAAAACCCTAGCGGCCCAGCTTTGTAACGAATTGCGGCAGTTTTTCCCCGAGAATGCCGTGGAATACTTTATTAGTTACTACGACTACTATCAGCCCGAGGCCTATATTCCTGTTACCGATACCTACATCGAGAAAACCGCCTCCATCAACGAAGAAATCGATATGTTGCGCCACTCGGCCACCCGTTCCCTGTTTGAGCGCCGGGATGTGATCGTGGTGGCCTCGATTAGCTGTATTTATGGTCTGGGAATGCCAACCGAGTATTTGAAGGCCGCCGTCCCCCTGCAAGTGGGTAAAGACCTCGACCCGCGCCGACTAATCCGCGACTTGGTGAATGTGCAGTACAGCCGCAATGATGTGGAATTGCAACGGGGCCGTTTTCGTCTTAAGGGAGATGTATTGGAAATTGTGCCAGCCTACGAAGACCGGGTGGTACGGGTGGAGTTTTTTGGGGATGAAATTGAAGCAATTCGTTACCTCGACCCGCTGACGGGAGAGATCTTGCACAGTTTAACCCAATTAAATATTTACCCCGCTCGTCACTTTGTCACGCCAGAGGAAGAAGTGGAACGGGCCTGCCGTCAGATTAAGGAGGAATTAGAAAGCCAGGTGGCGGCCCTTGAAGGTCAAAATAAAGTGCTGGAGGCCCAACGGCTGAGCCAACGCACCCGCTATGACCTAGAAATGTTACAGGAAGTGGGCTATTGCAACGGAGTGGAAAATTATTCCCGCCATTTAGCTGGACGACAAGCGGGGGAACCGCCGGAATGTTTGGTGGATTATTTCCCCGAGGGCTGGCTCTTGGTGATCGATGAATCCCACGTCACCATTCCCCAACTGCGGGGTATGTACAATGGCGACCAGGCCCGCAAGAAAGTCCTGATCGACCATGGCTTTCGCCTCCCCAGTGCCGCCGATAACCGTCCCCTCAAGGCCGAGGAATTTTGGCAAAAGGTGAAACAGTGCGTCTTTGTTTCTGCCACGCCCGGGGATTGGGAAGTAGAGCAGTCCCAGGGCCAGATTATCGAACAAATTATTCGACCGACGGGCGTTCTCGATCCCGAAATCTTTGTACGGCCGACCCAGGGCCAAGTCGATGACCTCTACGGCGAAATTCAAGACCGGGTTCAGCGCCAGGAACGGGTGTTAATAACCACTTTGACCAAACGGATGGCCGAGGATCTGACGGAATTTTTTACCGAGCGCAACGTTAAGGTGCAGTACCTCCACTCAGAAATTCAATCTATTCAGCGCATCGAAATTCTACAGGCCCTGCGGGAAGGGGAATTTGATGTATTGATCGGGGTCAACCTCCTCCGGGAGGGCCTGGATTTACCGGAAGTTTCCCTCGTGGCTATCCTCGATGCCGACAAAGAAGGCTTTTTACGGGCAGAGCGGTCTTTGATCCAAACCATTGGCCGGGCCGCCCGTCACATCCGGGGCCAGGCGATTCTCTACGGCGATAACCTCACCGACAGCATGGCGAAGGCCATTGCCGAAACCGAACGCCGACGCAAAATCCAGCAGGCCCACAACGAAGAGCACGGCATCACGCCTCAACCCATTCAGAAACGGGCTAGTAACGCCATTCTTAACTTTTTGGATATTTCCCGTCGCCTCAATGCCCAACAACTCGACCTAGCCTGTGAGCAAAGTGAGGAACTGTCCCTAGAGCAACTGCCGGAGCTGATCCAACAACTGGAAGAACAGATGAAAGACGCGGCTAAAAATCTGGAATTTGAAAATGCGGCCAAATATCGAGACCGTATCAAGCAATTGCGCGAGCGCCTACTGGGCCACCATGCTTAATCTCTGGCCGGCTGATCCTCTGAGGCAAATTCAAAAATCCATCCCAGGAGATAGGCATTTCTACTTGTCTTTATGGCCTTGGGGCCGGAAACAACCTTCATGGGAGAGCAAATTTCTTCAGTAGAAACACCGTTGACTTTTATCTCTTGTTTATTAAAAAGTGAAATAGTCTGACTAAGCCGGCCTTTTTTCCCAAAAACAGCGCCTGGAGACAAGGATTTTATTGAAAAAACCTAGTATAGCCATTGATTAGACCCCATTGACGAACCACTGTATTGCGTATAAATACTGATTGTGACCCATGCTCAATCCAAGCTAGGATTAATGTCATAAATATAATATTAACTTTTGTTTATCAAGCTTGCTCATTTCATCATCTCGTGGTAAAACGAGCTTCTTAAAAGTGAAGTGGGCCTTGGTCACCTAAGCAACTGCCGTTAACCCGGCAACGGGTTAATATAATCTAGCAATTAACCTGCCCTTCATCTGGATGCGGCCCCCGTCACCACCGCCTCTTGAATCCTCCCGGTAATGGTATCGCCTGCTTGTTACCGGTGCTTAGCCCCCTACTATATGTATGCGCCCCTCCTCCCGTTTTGTGAAGTTATCAATGGTTCGTTCCTTGGCTGAGCCTAGCACTCTCAAGGAAAAGCTCATCGCTCAAAGCACTAACCCTGGCATGACCCCTAAACCCCCTTTGCTCCACCACATTTTTTTTAATTATCTCCAGGCCCTTCTAGCTTGGTTAAGCCAGCATAAAAATTCTGTTGGCCATCACCTCAAAGTTTTTGTGGCACAGCAGGTGGGGTCTCGGCTATTACGGTTGGCCCGGTGGATCGAAATTAAACTAGGGATGACGATTGCCGTCGATGCGACAACCGAGAGTTTAAAAACTGCCATGTTGCCATCACGCTCCTACAACTTTGCCAAGGAGTTGAGCCGAGCCCTAGATAGTGAGCAATTCACCTTAGACTACCAACCGCAGGTTGACCTGGAAACAGGACAATTTTTAGGCGTAGAATCCCTCGTCCGTTGGCATCATCCCCACCTCGGTCGGGTTTCCCCCGCAGATTTTATCCCCATTGCCGAAGAAACGGGCCTAATTGTCCCCCTCGGTTACTGGATTTTACGAGAGGCCTGTCGCCAGTACCAGTGCTGGCAAGCATCGGGAATCCCCGCTTTTAAATTATCCGTTAATTTATCAATTCGCCAGCTACAAGAGCCTAATTTGGTCGAGCAGATCCGCTTAATTCTCTCAGAAACTGCTATGAATCCCGCGAACCTTGAACTCGAAATTACTGAGAGTTTTATGATGACCGATACCGATAGCGCCATCAATACCCTAATACAACTCAAAGAATTGGGATTAAAAATGGCCATTGATGACTTTGGCACGGGCTATTCTTCCCTGGCAACCCTTAAAAATTTACCGGTTCACACCCTAAAAATTGATAAATCATTCCTAGATGATCTGGCTGTCACCAACAAAAATTGGGTTATCTTAAATAGTATTATCGATCTGGGACACCGCCTAAGGTTGAAAATTGTAGCCGAGGGGGTCGAGAGTCACGAGCAAATGAGTATCCTCAAAATCATGAATTGCGACTATGTGCAGGGCTATTTCATTAGTCGTCCGCTCAATCTAGAGGGTATCAATCATTACCTTGGCCGTTTTTTAGCCGACCAGAGTTTTCATCAAGAAATGCTGATTCCTAGCTATCGCTAGTCAAAAAAATTTCCCCGGCATTCTTTCGTTCCTTTCCACCCCAACTATAGTGCGATGAGTGTAATGTCTCCCCTCCCCAGTACGAGCGCCATCCAAACCATCCAAGAAATCCCTTACCAACTGTTGCGCCAACTAGTTGCCGATAAAGTAACCGGGAAATTAACCATTCAAAATCCTTTTGATGAGTTTGTAAACTGGCAAATTTATTTAGGTAACGGTAAGATACACTTCGCCAACAGCGCCGCTGGTTCCATTGAGCGTCTCAACTATCTCCTTGGGAGCCATCTCCATCAGCGCAAAATTACGCTTCCTCCCCAATTGACCGATGACTATCGTTATCTTTGCGACCTCTGGAAACAAGAAATTTTCTCTTTTCAGCAGACGCGGTCGATCCTGACCCAGTTTACCCAGGAGGCCCTGGTTCAGATTCTTTCTCTTCCTAAAACAACCTGTTACCTCGATCCCAAGGGCGGCCTAGAACAACTCTTTTTAAACTTGAATCTAGAACAGGTGATTGCCCCTGTTCAGCATAAGATCCGCTATTGGTGGGAGCTCCGCTCGGAGGTCAACTCTCCCTTTCAACGTCCCCTAGTGGAGGATTGGAATCGTGTACAAACCACTCTGGCTAAGGCCCATCATCAGAGTAATGGTTGGCTCAAGAAACTTCACCATGCCCTAGAAAGTCTCCAATGTCTCTACGGCATTGCCAGTCAAACCCAACTGAGTACTTTGCAACTGGCCATGCTTCTGCGGCCGCTGATTAAAACTGGGGAAATTACCATGCTCCCCTACCAGGAGATCCAGACGGATAACCGGCCCTTGGTGGTTTGTATTAATGACCGTCCGGCCATTCAACGCATGGTGCAATACACGCTGGTAGCGAATGGCTTTAAGACGATGGCCCTCGAAGACCCCTTCAAGGCCCTGGCGATTTTGCTGAGTCAACAACCCAGTCTTGTTTTTATGGATGCCCAGATGCAGGACATGAGTGGCTATGAACTCTGTTCCCTCTGCCGCAAAACCCCCAGCCTGAAGGATTTACCGATTATCATGCTCACAGATAACGATAATTTGATCGAACGTCTCAGGGCCAAGCTAGCGGGTGCATCCGGGTTTCTCCAGAAACCTTTTTTGCCCCAAGAGCTGTTGCAGTCGATCCAAGGGCAACTACCTGCCCGCATCAGCCTTGAGGGTTGATGGGTTCTCACTCTAGGGATTGTGGGAAGATAATGAGTAATATACCCAACAGTCAGCGGGAGGGATTCAGCCCATGAGTAGTCAGCCAAAGACAAAGCAATTGCTCAAGATTTTAATCGGTGCGGCCTGGATTGATGGGGTTATTCAACCAGAAGAACGTACTTACCTTAAACAACGGGCAGAAGCATTACAGTTGGCCGAGGATCCCGACCTTAAGTTTTTATTATCGGAACTGAAGCCTGTTTCTGCGACGGAATGCTACCAGTGGTTAGAAGCCTATCTAGGGAGCCATCCCCAGGCCGAAGACTATCAAGAACTCCTGGAGGCCCTTAGTGGTCTTCTCTACAGTGACGGTGATATTCAAACCCAAGAAGCCAAACTACTCAGCATGATCCAGGATCTGGAGCCCCATGCTGAGTCTGGCAAAAATCCCTTCGATAAAATTCTGGGTCATATTCAGGCCCTCTATCGTCGAGCGATTAATCTATCCCCCTAGAAATCCTTTGACCTAGGCGCCCGATCCCCAATAATGGAAATACTGCCCTGGGAGCTTGCAAGCAATGGGCCTGTTTTTTAGTGATCGGGAGCATAGGGATGACATTGAGCACCTTTGGGGTATTGGTACTAGGATTGGCTTTATTGGTGGCAGGAGCCGAGATTTTAGTCCGGGGGGCCTCGCGCATTGCCTTGATGCTAGGGTTGTCGCCGCTGGTGATTGGCCTGACCATTGTGGCCTATGGCACTAGCTCCCCGGAATTGGTGGTCAGTCTTCAATCGGCCTTTGCCAATCAAGCAGATATTGCCCTAGGGAACGTCGTTGGCAGTAATATTTTTAATGTTTTATTTATTCTCGGGGTTTCTTCCCTCGTGACCCCCCTGGTGGTTGCCCAGCAACTGATCCGCCTGGATGTACCAATTATGATCGGGGTCTCGGGTTTAGTCTGGATGTTTGGGGCCGATGGCAAGCTGAGCCATGTCGATGGGGCGATTCTGGCCCTGGGCTCTATTCTCTACACCGCCTTTCTGATCATCCAAAGCCGTAAGGAAAGTAATCGTGAGGTTCAGAGTGAGTACGAACAAGAGTATGGCAAGCCCATCCAAGGTTCCCTCCCGCAAACCCTGTTTCAGATTGGTTATATTGTTGTCGGCCTAGGCCTACTGGTGTTGGGTTCTCGCTGGTTGGTGGAAAGTTCTGTGGCCATTGCCCGGAGCTTAGGCCTAAATGAATTGGTGATTGGTTTAACCTTGGTGGCCGCCGGAACCTCTCTACCCGAATTAGCCACTTCTGTTATTGCTAGTTACCGGGGAGAACGAGATATCGCCGTGGGTAACGTCATTGGCAGTAACATTTTTAATATTTTGGCAGTACTAGGTTTTTCGGCGTTATTGTCTCCTTCAGGAATTGCAGTTTCTCCTTCTGCTCTTCATTTTGATGTGCCAGTAATGTTCGCAGTGGCCCTGTTCTGCTTACCCGTGTTTATTACCGGACGCCTGATTTCCCGCTGGGAGGGCCTGCTCTTTATGGTTTATTACGTGGCCTATACCTGCTACCTCGTTCTGGATGCTATGCACCATGAAAGTTTAGACTTTTTCAGTCGCATCCTCTGGTTAGTGGTCATACCCGCCACGGTTTTAGCGGTCGGCTTGTCTTTTCTGCCCTCCTTCCGTAAATCTTCTTAGGCCATGGCCAAGCCTCGGAGTATCTATGTCTGTAGCCATTGTGGGGCGGATTATCCTCAATGGCACGGTAAATGTCCGGCCTGTGGCACCTACAGCAGTTTGCAGGAACAGGCCCTTCCGTCTAGTGCCAGTCAGTCCGTGGGCCGACAGCGCCCCGTTGCGAGTCGCACCACGAAGTCCAAGGCCGATCCCCGTCCCCACCAGGCCCTGACCTTTTCTCAGATTCCCGAGGAAGACCAGGGCCGTTTTGCCTCGGGTTACGGAGAACTAGATCGCGTTCTCGGCGGCGGCATTGTCCCTGGGGCCTTAATGCTCATTGGTGGCGATCCCGGCATTGGTAAATCAACCCTCTTACTGCAGGTGGCCTTTCAGTTGGCCCAGCGACTACCCCGCATTCTCTACATTTCTGCGGAGGAATCGGCCCAGCAGATCAAATTACGGGCGACCCGTTTGGGGGTCACACCACCGACCGCTGAGCGGGGAGCTTCCGGCTTGAGTGAACGGTTATACCTGCTGGCAGAAACCAACCTGGAGGAAATTCTGCGGGAATTGGAGGCCCTGCGTCCCCAAGTAGCAGTCATTGATAGTATTCAAAATCTCTACTTTCCGGCCCTCAGTTCGGCCCCGGGTTCCGTGGCCCAGGTTCGAGAATGTACGGGGATTCTGATGCAGGTGGCCAAGCGCGATAACATTAGTCTGTTTATTGTGGGCCATGTCACCAAGGAAGGGTCCATTGCTGGGCCCAAGGTTCTAGAACATTTGGTAGATACCGTCCTCTATTTCCAAGGCGACCGCTATGCCTCCCATCGACTCCTGCGGTCGGTGAAAAATCGTTTTGGGGCCACCCATGAGATCGGGATTTTTGAAATGGTGGAGGCGGGCCTACAGGAGGTGAGTAATCCCTCCCAATTATTTCTGGGCAATCGAGAAGATCCAACGTCGGGAACCGTGATCACCGTAGCCTGTGAAGGCACCCGACCCTTGGTGGTAGAACTCCAGGCCCTGGTTAGTCCCACCAGCTACCCTTCGCCTCGACGTTCTACGGCGGGGGTGGACTACAACCGTCTCCAGCAAATTTTGGCTGTCCTGGAAAAACGGGTTGGTATTCCCCTATCTAAACTGGATGCCTATGTTTCTGCGGCGGGGGGCCTGGAGGTGGATGAGCCAGCGGCAGATCTGGGGGTAGCTCTGGCCCTAGTGGCTAGTTTTCGAGATAAAGTGATCGAGCCCACCCTGATTGTCCTCGGGGAAATTGGCCTGGGGGGTCAAATTCGAGCAGTATCCCATCTCGATCTGCGTCTTAAGGAGGCCGCTAAACTGGGCTTTAAGCAGGCCCTGATTCCTAAGGGCCAGGTACCGAGCGAAAAACTGGGGCTGAAAATAACGCCCGTGGCTAAAATTTTTGAGGCGATTGTGGCGGCCCTGCCCCCTCCAGCCAAATCGGACTAGAGGCCGTGGCCTTTATTCCTGTGACGGTGTCTGAAGCCTCCTTGGCAACTGCTAAACTTTGTCTGCAACCTTCATGATTTCTCCTTCTCCTGTCATCCCTAGTCTTGTTTCCCCGGCCCTGACCCTAGCCGACATTCCCCAACCCCATTCCTTGAAATTAGGGGTTCTCGCTTCCGGTAGTGGCAGTAATTTTGGGGCCATCGCCACCGCCATTGAAGCCCAGGCCTTAAACGCTGACATTCATTGTTTGATCTACAACAATCCCCAGGCCAAGGTCAAAGAGCGGGCCCAAGAACGGGGTGTTGCCGCCCACTTGCTTAACCACCGTGACTACGCTTCCCGTGAGACCCTCGACCAGGCCATTGTGGCCACCTTCCAGGACTACGATGTGGATTGGGTGATCATGGCCGGCTGGATGCGTATTGTTACCCCTGTCTTGCTCCAGGCCTATCCCCAGCGGGTGCTGAATATCCATCCCAGTTTATTGCCCAGTTTTCGCGGTGTGAGAGCCATTGAACAGGCCCTGGCCGCTGGCGTTAAAGTGACAGGCTGTACCGTTCACTACGCGGCCCTGGAAGTGGATAGCGGCCCCATTATTGCCCAAGCGGTGGTTCCCATTTTGCCCGATGATACCCCGGCCAGTCTCCATGCCCGTGTCCAGGCCCAGGAACATCACCTTTTCCCTTTGGCCATTGCCCTCGCGGGCCAATCCCCGTTGTAGCCCCAGGGAATAGTGGTAAACTCGGAAGGCATAGTGTATGATGACAACTCTTTTTGCACGTCACGATTGGCCCCGATGTCTAAATATAATCCCTCCGTCCGCCAGGAACCCCGCTACGAACCCGCCGCCGTTTTACCCATTACCCGCGATACTTCCCTGCTCGACTGGCTCCAGGCCACCAACCGCCTCATTCCCCGGGAGCCCCTAGAAGAATCCTCCCTCGACTTGCTAGAGGAAGAAGTGGACATTACCGAACTCATGGATGGCGATGACCATCTCTACGATGATGATGGCGATGATGATCTCGATCTCAGTGACGATGATTAATAACACTCCGTTGTAAGGTTGCGTGGAGAAATTATGGTGGAGGTTAAGTCCCCAGCGGAAAGCCTGCTGAAAAAGCCAACTGGTACCAGCTTATTAATTTTACTAACGGCCCTTTTGGCCGGACTGGCCTGGGGCCTCCCCACCCTGACCGACTCATCATCGGAGCAGAGCCTGGCCCTACTTTTGCCCCTCGGCTTTAGCGCTCTGGCCAGTGGTCTTTTGGGGTATTGGATTGTTCCCGTATTGCGTCGTCTCAAAGCCGGACAAGTGATCCAAGAAGATGGCCCCCAGAGCCACCTCAAAAAAGCCGGTACGCCCACCATGGGGGGAATTTTTTTTGTGCCAGTGGCCGTGGTCATAGCCCTGGTATGGACTCAATTTGACCTGGATGTTTTGGCGGTTGCCCTAGTTACCCTCGGCTATATGGCCATTGGTTGGATCGATGATTGGCAAATTCTACGACAACAATCCAACAAGGGCCTGACCCCCCGTCAAAAACTTTATCTCCAGATTGGCATTGCGGTGCTCTTCTGTCTGTGGCTCTTTTGGCAACAAACGCCCCAACTCCTGCCCCGCATTACGGATGTGCAGTTGCCTGGTTTAATCCTTCCCCTAGGTTTTCTCTTCTGGTTATTGGCGGGTTTTACCTTGGTAGCGGAAAGCAATGCCACCAACCTGACCGATGGGGTAGATGGCCTAGCGGCGGGCACTTCGGCCCTGGCTTTTCTCGGTCTTGGGGCCTTGACGGTGATCGATGCGCCAGAGCTTGCGGTTTTTTGTGCCTGCCTGAGTGGCGGTTGTTTGGGTTTTGTCCTCCATAACCGCAATCCGGCCAAGGTGTTTATGGGGGATACCGGTTCTCTGGCCCTGGGGGGCGGCCTAGCGGCGGTGGCAGTACTGAGTGGCCATCTCTGGGGCCTACTCCTCCTCAGCGGTATTTTTCTGGCCGAGTCTCTATCGGTAATTGCCCAAGTGAGTTACTACAAGGCCACCAAAGGCCCGGACGGGAAGGGTAAGCGCTTGTTTAAAATGGCCCCGCTCCACCACCATCTAGAACTGAGTGGATGGGCGGAAACGCAAATTGTCGGCTTGTTCTATCTCGTCAATGCCTTTTTAGCGATCCTTGCGGTTATTACCTCCTAGAGACGTTTTTGGACAGAGAATTCGCTCTACGGACAGTCCAGGGCCTGGAATTGGTGAACGCTTAGAGCAGTTTTTCTAGACCATAGACAAGGCTCTTTAACTGGGTGACTTTGCGGATACCCAGCAAAACCCCCGGCATGTAGCAGGCTCGGTCGGTGGTGTCGTGGCGTAGGGTGTAAATTTGGCCCGGGGCCCCAAAGATAATCTCCTGGTGAGCGAGAAGACCGGGCAGACGCACACTGTGGATGGGAATATTTTCTGGCCCCAGGCCGCCCCGGGCCCCCTGAATCGTTTCTTTTTCTGGAACTGAAGGGGGATTATAGGTTTTTCCCAACTCCGCTAGCATCTCGGCGGTTTTAATGGCCGTACCACTGGGGGCATCGGCTTTTTGGTTGTGGTGCAGTTCAATAATTTCCACATGATCAAAGTAGCGGCTGGCCTGGATAGCGGCCTGTTGCATCAGGAGAACCCCAATGGCAAAATTGGGCGCGATTAAGCAACCGGTGCTGGCCTTTTCGGCAAAATCGGCTAATTCTTGGATTTGCTCAGCGCTGAGCCCGGTGGTACCGACGACAGGACGAACCCCGTAGGCAATGGCAGAGCGGACATTTTCATAGACAGCATCGGGGTGGGTGAAATCCACCACGACCCCCTGGACTTTTTCCTGGGTGGCTAGTACCAAAACACTCTGGAGGTCGTCCAGCACGGGGACTTCCAGGGGACCAATACCAATAATGTCGCCAATGTCTTGGCCCCGTAGGCTGGGATTGGCATCCACGGCACCAATGAGGGTCATATCCGGTGCCTGGGCCACCGCTTTAATCACTTCTCGGCCCATTTTGCCTACCGCCCCACTAACAACCACGGGAATGGGATGATTCTCTGCCATAAAAATTGAGCTATTGTTGAACTGAGGGTCAGTATAATTGCTGGATCCATCAGAGTATAGTTTCCGCTACAAAGTCAAGAGTAAGCTGTGATCACGGTGGCCAGTGCGGCGTTTTTTCAGGGAATTCTCGGGGCTTCCAGTATGGCCCTGGGGGCCTTGTTGGCCATGGTCTGGAAACCTGGTCGTCAAGTATCGGCAGCGATTATGGCCTTTGGAAGTGGCACCCTGATCGCGGCCCTAGCCTTTGAAATTGCGAGCAAAGTCTATCAAAAGTCTAATTTTTGGGTATTAATGGCGGGTTTTTTAGTAGGGGGCCTGCTATTTACCAACCTGAGTCGCTACATTGATGAAAAGGGGGGATTTCTCCGCAAACCGGCCGCTAGTCGTCGCTATGTAGTGGAACATTACCAGACCCGGCCCCTCAGCCTCATGGAATGTTTAGACAGTAGTGAAGTCCTGCAAACTCTACCGGAAGCTGAAAAAAGCCAACTGGCTCAACTGCTAACTCCCCACTACGCAAAACCCGGGGACTGCCTCTGCCAGGAAGGAGACCCCGGTGACTACTTCTACTTCATTGCGGTGGGCATCGCAGATGTCTATAAAGGCCAAACCTGGATTAGTCGCCTGGGGGCTGGGGAGATTTTTGGGGAAATGTCCCTGCTGACCAACGAACCCCGCTCCGCTACGGTGATTGCGGCGACCCCCATGGAATTGTATCGGCTTGACCCGCAGAATTTTAGCCAAGTGCTCACCCAGTCGCCCCATTTAGCCTTAGCCATCAGTCGTACCCTGGCCCGTCGTTTGCGGCGCACGGAAGAAGTCAAACACGAGCAAAAACCCGAATCTCTGATTGAACAAGTCCCCCTCTGGGAACCCCTCGGCCTCAGCAACCATTGGCAACAGGAAAACTCGACCCTGGAAAAATTGACCCAGCACTCGGCCCCTATGGCTATTTTGGTTGGAACACTGCTAGATAATATTCCCGAGGCCATGGTGATCGGAATGAATGCCAATCTGCACAGTTTTGGCAGTGCCTTTTTATTTGCGGTCTTTATCTCAAATTTTCCTGAGGCCCTATCTAGCGCCTTTGGCATGAAGCAAGCAGGGATTTCCTCCCACCGTATTCTTTACTTGTGGTTAGGGGTTGTCTTTTCAAGTGGCCTAATAGCGATTGCTGGCCATTGGCTACAGGGCAGCTTATCTGATACAACGGTATCTCTAACGGAAGCGGTGGCCGGGGGGGGGATGTTAGCGATGCTAGCCAGTACCATGATGCCCGAGGCCTACGAGTTAGGAGGCAGTTCCGTCTCCTATGCCACGATTATCGGTTTTTTGATGGGCTTTTGGATCTCAACAGGGGGGTTGGGCTAAAAACAAACCTCCCAGGAATGGGAGGCGCTTTCTCTTTTCTGACGGGCTTGGAGGGACTCGAACCCCCGACCTTGTGGTCCGTAGCCACACGCTCTAATCCACTAAGCTACAAGCCCTGGTTGTTTTCTCAACAGTTATACAGACTATCATAAATTTCTCGAAATAAGCAAGGGTTTCTGGGCAATAGGGCCGCTAGATTTTAGTTTTTGTTTCCTCCGTCCCTGGGACAGAGCGCCTAAACTAAAGATGTTGAACTGGAGCAAGTCCATGCGCCTCAATCACCAAGCCCAAAACCTATTGCGACGTGAAATTGACCAACAGGCCCAATCCCTCAATCAAGATATTCAACGACAAATTGTGCTGAAACGGTTGGATAAGTTGGCCCAGGAGCCCGGTCAACCTTTGACGAAACCAGAGCTAGAACAAACCTTGGTGGATCTATTTCCCCAGTTTAATCCCCAAGTCCTGGCCCAGGCAGCCAAGGTCAATCAGCGTCGGCCTTGGGGTCTAGGTTTAAAACTTGCCGCCGGTCTGGGGCTCGGAGTTCTAGGATTATCGGGCCTGGTATGGTTAGTGAATCTTCCCTATCCCATGATTCGACGGCCTGTTGCGAGTACGGCTCCCCTACTCCTGTTGCCCAGTTACCTGAATATGGATCGTAACTACCGGGAGGCCATTGCCCACGTCGAACAGGCCGACCAGTTAGTTAACAATGCCACTAGTGCAGCGGATATTAACCTGGGGGCTGAAAAAGTGAAGTTGGCCCAAGAGAATTTGAACCAACTCCCGGTCTGGTTCCTGGGGTATGAACCCGTCCAAATTTGTAGTTTTATGGGCTGTTCGTGGCATTTTACCTTCGATGAATTCAGTAGGGCCCGGGCCCAAGTGGGACGCATGGAGGCCCGTATTTTCCAAGAAACCAACGCCCTCAGCCAACTCCAGACGGCAGAAAGCACCATTCAAACGGCCCAGAGTACCTATCAAAGGGCGACGAATCCCCAACAACAACGCCAGGCCATTAACGATTGGCAAACGGGCCTCGATCAATTGTCTCTCATTCCTCGCCAGACTCTGGCCGGAGAACAGGCCGAAGGAAAGTTCCGCAACTACAGTCAGGCCTTGCAACCGATTGCCGGCCAGACTACCGGCGCTCAGAAAACTCAGACCTTAGTGGCCGCCGCCCAACAATTCGCCACCCTCGCCCAGCAGGAAATGGGCAAAGGCCCCCACAGTGTCCTGGAATGGCAAACCATCCAAACCATGCTCCAACAGGCCATGGAACGTCTCCAGCAGGTTCAACCTCAGGATCCTTTCTACCTAGAGGCCCAAACGTTATTGGCCCAATATACCCAGCGTCTTGGCCAGGTGCAAAATCAACTCCAACAAGAACAGTTAGCTAGCCAGGCTCTAGACAACGCCCAGCGGGAAATTCAGGCCCTGATTGCCAGTGGCCCAGTGACCGCAATCCCCCAGCAGAGAAATCAGTTCAAAAGCCGTCTCAATGGCATCCTGACCGAACTGGAGAAGGTTCATCCTGGCACTACAGCTTATCCCCAGGCCCAGGAATTAATCAAACAGGCCCAGAGTACTTTGAAAAAGCTCTAGTCCACTGTATTTCTTAAACTCGAGCAAACTTTGTTAGACCGTGATTCCTTCCAATTCCTCCTCTGTTAGGTTATACAACTGCCGTAATTTGGCAATTTTTTCTTCATCTGCTGGCCAAAAGCCCCGCCCGTGGGCCTCTAGCATCCGCCCGACAATATTGCGAAAGGCTTCGGGATTAGCCCGTTGGAGTTTCTCCGCCATGGCTGGGTCAAGGGCATAGGTCTGGGCCGCTTGGTCATAAACCCAGGTATCGGTAAAGTTCACTGTTCCGCTCCAGCCCAATAGGGCCGTCATCCGTTGCGAGACTTCATAGGCTCCCCCTGACCCCTGGGCCACCATTGCCTCGGCCCATTTAGGATTGAGCAATTTACTGCGGTATTCCAGCCGCAACACCTCCTCCAGTTTGCGGGGGGTCGTGTCCTGGGAAAAGCTCTCGATGAAATTAGCCGTCACTTTGCGGCCCTGCTGTTTTTCCGCCGCTAGTTTGAGTCCTCCCGTATTGCCGTAGTATTCCTGAATATCGGTCAGGCCATACTCCACCGAGTCGATCTGTTGCACAATGCGGCCACTGGTTTGCAGGAGATGTTGCAAAACTTCTGGCCGAGCTTGCCCTCGGTCTTGACGGCCATAGCTAAATTGATTGCGGCCCTGCCAAGTCTGAGCCAGTTCATTATCCGTTTCCCAGTTGCCTTCCACCACTTGGTCATTCACCAGGGAACCAAAGTCCCCGGCGGGATTGGAAAAAAGTCGGGCACTGGCATTGGTCACTCCCTGGGCCTGGAGAGTAAGGGCATGTTTGCGGATAAAGTTTTGCTCCCTGGGTTCATCGGCTTTGGCGGCCCGTTGAAAGAGGTCATCCAGTAATTCCAAAATATTGGTAAAGGTATCGCGGAAAATCCCGGATAGATTGGCCAAAACATCAATGCGGGGATGGGTTAACTGTTCCAAGGGAATTAATTCGTAGCGGACAATGCGGCCGGTTCCTTCCTTAATCGGTTCAGCCCCCACCAGTTCCAATAAAATGCCCAGGGATTCTCCTTTGGTTTTAATGGCATCCAGGCCCCAGAGCATCACCGCCACGGTTTCAGGATAGTTGCCATTTTCCGCCAAGTGTTGGTCTAGAATTTTCTGGGTCATGATCCGGCCCCGTTCGTAGGCCGCGGTTGAAGGCATCCGGTAGGGATCAAGGGCATGGATATTACGGCCAGTGGGTAAAACGCCCGCACCATCTCGGAGCAGATCGCCGCCAGGAGCTGGTGGAATATATTCCCCATTCAGGCCCCGCAGTAAATTAGTAATCTCGTCGGTGTTTTGTTGCAATAGGTCTCGAATCTGCAAAGCTTCCTGGAGAGTTTGCCCCCGACCATTTGCCAAGGACAGTAATTCCCCATCGCTCTGATAGCCGTAGGCAATGGCAGTACGTTCCCGCTCCAGGAGTCGATCACCAAAATAGGCAGACAGATAACCATCCAATTGTTCAGGACTAGGGGCCTGGCCAAGAGTATGTAACCCAGAAGAAAAAAGCCGCTGTTCCACCACCTGTAAATAGTCATAGACCTGGTAAAAATAGGCCTGGAGGGCATGCCGACTAAAGAGACGGGCATTTTCTGTGGTGAAATCAATGCCTAATTTTTGGCCTTCCGCAAAAACACAATCTTTTTCTAAGCCCGCATCAACAACTTTTTGCACAATGATCGGGGCCAAGACCTGATTTTTATCCGGATCTTCCCGATATTCGCTGATTAAATCCCGCAGGGTCATTAATTCTTTGTAGAGGCCCGCCCGGCCATAGGGAGGCACATTATGGGAAATCAACACTCCGTAACCCCGCCGTTTGGCCAACATTGATTCCGAGGGATTATTGGCAGCGTAGAGGTAAAGATTGGGCAGATTGCCGAGCAAAATATCGGGCCAGGAATAGCTGGTATTGCCCAGAGAAGAACCCGGCAACCATTCCACTGTGCCGTGCATACCGAAGTGAACCACTGCATCGGCCTGCCATTCCTTTTCCAGCCACTGATAAAAAGCAGCGTACTGGGGATGGGGCGTTAAATCCTTCTCAAACATTAAACGCATGGGATCGCCGGCCACACCCAAGGGGGGTTGTACGCCTAACCAGACATTCCCTAGCTGAATCCCGCCCAAATAGAACTGCTCACCGTAGGTACGAATCCCCGTATCGGTCAAGGACTGCCATTGTTTTTCGATGCGTTGGGTCAGCAGATAACCGAGCCATTTTTCCAGGGCCTGGACGCTGACACTTTTCGCCTCAATATCCGCCTTGGCAATACTCTCATCCGCCGCCTTCACCTGGGCAATCAAGTCTTCTCCACTAGCGGGTAATTCCCCGATGTTGTAGCCTTCCTTTTGCAGGGCCTGTAGGACTTTGAGTAAACTTTGAGGTACATTGAGCAAAGCCGCTGTTCCGGTGGCCCCGTAGCCGGGGGGAAAACCGTAGAGAATAATGGCAATCCGGCGCTCAGCCTTCGGTTTGCGTCGCAATTTGAGCCAATTTTTCACCCGACTGGTCAGACGTTGTACCCGTTCTGGAATTAGATAAATCTCATCTCCCACTAGACCCCCGAGGGGAACGGTATCAATGGCCCCGTCCAATTCTGGCAGAGCGTAGAGCACCACACTTTGCAGGCCCCCAATGCCCCGTCTTGTCCAGGAGTGAATATCTTGGATCAGCAGGGGTGCAGCGATGAAGTAGGGGACATTCTTGCGGCTGAGGATTTGCTTGGCCACTTCCACCTGTCGTCCGGCCTCCATGGAACCCGCAGGGCCACCGACGAGGGGAAAACCAATGGTGGAGATAATGGCTTCAACCGGAACCGCTTCCTTATTAATTTTGACCCCTGGTAAAGCTTGTTCATCTCGGCTGGTGAGCCAATCCCGCACAATGATATGAGCTTCAACCCCGTTAATAAAAATCGGTAGGGGCAATAAGCCTGCTTCCTCAAAGGCCTGAATTAACTGGGGAATGTAGCGTTGCTGGGTAATAACGTGTTTACGGTACAGCAATAAAGCCACCACGGGTTTCTGCCCACCGCCCCGTTGTTGATACCAGTGGAGATAATCCCTGGGACTGGTGAAGTAGCCCTCATAGTCACGATGCAACAGGCCCTTGTTAGGGGTTTCCTGGACGGGGGGAATTTCTTGAACAGATAGACCTAAATAATTTTCGGCCAAGGCCCAACAGAGCGCCGCCACATTTTTCTGGCCCCCGGCGTTCCAATAACCATAGATAATCAGCCATTGCCGCAGATCCTGCACCTTACGGGCGGGAATAAATTTGAGCAATTTCGGGCCAGTTTTGAGAAAACTGAGATAACCCGCTAACTTATCCTCCTCTCGGCCACTGGAGAACTTGCTCAGGATCATCTGGATCGGTTTCGGCATCCCCTGGGGCTTATCGCCGATGCAAAATTGTCCTAATTGAGTCAAAGCCATCAACTCCAGGGCCGACTCAAATACCAAACGAATGGGAATCTCTTGAACTCTGACCCTCAACCATTGCACCTGGTCGTAGTCAAAGATCAGGCTGGCAAAAAAAACGTCGGCTTCAGCTAAGGCCGCTTCGACCTGTTTCGCTTGACTTTGCAAATCTCGGTCGTTAAAGGTCAGGACTTCTAGGCCTGGACAACCCTGCTGGGCTAATTGGGCGGCTTGTTGGTACAGACCCCGATTAAAGGCCTCAAAGCCCGTAATGATCACGATCCGTTTCATAATGTTCTCCGGCTAGACCATTACTTAGTATTTTAATTCTTGTACAGTAGTTAGAGTGGGCAAAAGAGACGACGACTAGGTGGGTTGGCCATTGAGCTTAAAAAAATTGGGATGGGTCGTCTGTAACCCAGCAGCCATCTGGTGGCCTCCGCCCCCCCAGGCCTGGGCAATGCGACTAACATCGGCCCCGGTGGATAAACTCCGCAGACTCCAGCCATGATTGGTGCCACAGGCCGCAGTAAAAAAGGCCTGGGGATAGAGACGCAGTAACTCTGCACAAATATCGGAGGTATAGCGGCTTTCCTGATCCGTTTGGAGATACACATGGGGAATGTGGGGATAGCCCGCAATAATACCGATTTGATGGCGTTGCATCACCTGCTGAATAATCCGGTCTTTTTCCTGCTTTACACTTTTGCCGTACTCGACGGCAACTGCGACAAAGTCGGCCCCGAGGGCATAGTAACGGTCATAGACCTCAAAACTCCGGCCCGTGGCGGTATAGGAAAGGTGGACTAGTTCTGTCTGGGGCAGTTGATGAAGCCAGAGGTCGCGGTCACGCACATACTGCAAAAAAAGGGGAACCGGTTCCTCCGGAAAGAAATATTTCCAGGTAATGGTAGCTCCGCATTCCAGCATATCGAAGCCGAGGGTCAGGTTCCCTTGTGTTTGAAAGATCATTTGTTCTAACTTTCTGGGCTGGAGTAGGCCCCCGAGCATTTCCTGGGCCGTTTTGTGGTGGTCGAGCAGGATCACCTGATGGCCGTCGGCTAACCAGGCCTGAAGAACCTCAGCGGGAAAGGAAAAGTCTACAATGTAGAGCGCTCGCGGTGAATGAGGATCGACAGAGGGAATCGGTTCGTTATAGGCACAACCCACAATTTCAATGGCCGGTGGGGGCGATTGTTGTTTCAGGTAGCGGTGACAAACCCAACTAGCCGCACTGCCATCGGCGCAGTCAATACCGGGCTTAACTTGGTGATAAAAAATAGTGGCATCCACCATGGTCACGTCGCTCTGAATCGTTATAAATACTAGGATACTGGCTTCGGTTCGTTCTCGGATAGGGGCCAGGGCCTAGGGAAGACGACAACCGACAATTTCCAGTTGCAATGTCTTTTCGCCGCGATAGTCATTGACCTGAAGCTTATAGGCCAGGTCGAGACAGGCCGGCAAAGGGGCGTATTCTCCCCAGCGCCAGGCAATGCCCTTTAGCTTTATTTGACCAGGGCCATCGGTTAGGGTGAGTTGCAGATGCTTTTGCTCCTTGCCAACCCGTCGTTGTTCCAGCAGGCGCACCTGGGGTGTCCAAAAGACAGGAAACTCATTGCCAATGCCCCAGGGTTGTAATTGATCAATCTGTTGACGTAATTCAAAGGTCAAATCAGCAAATCGGGCCTCGGCATCGATCTTGACCAGGGGCCTAAGCTGTTCGGGCTGGAGATGCTCATGGGCAAACGTCCGTAACCGCTGCTGAAAGGCCTCTAAATTGGCCGCCGCTAGACTAAACCCCCCAGCGGCCCGATGGCCTCCAAATTTTCCCAACAGGTCTTTACATCGATCCAGGGCCTCGTAGATATGAAATTCCTCCGTGCCCCGAGCCGAACCACGAATCTGGCCCTCACCTTCCTCTGTGGCGATAAAAACTGGTACGCCGTAGCGTTCCACCAGACGCGAGGCCACAATGCCGATCACCCCATGGTGCCAATGGGGATGCACCACTAGTAAAACTCGGTCTTCTTGCCAGAGAAGGGGGGTCGATTCAATCAGCTTAATGGCTTCCTGTTCAATGGTTTCGCACAGGGTCTGGCGTTGGCGGTTGGTCTCTTCGCACCGCTGGGCCTGTTCTTGGGCCAGGTCAGGATTAGTTGTAGTCAGGAGTTCAATTACCCACTGGGGATTGCCAATCCGTCCGACGGCATTGATGCGGGGGCCAAGCTGAAAACCAATATCGTCGGGTTGCAAGCTTTTTTGGCCGACTTGAATATTTGCCACCTTGATCAAGGCCTGGACACCCAGGATTTGGGACTGGGGCAGGAGACGTAGGCCGCGTTTGAGCCAGCGCCGATTCACGCCCACCAGGGGGGCTAAGTCTGCAATCGTACCCAGGGTGTATAGCTCTAGGAGTTGAGAAGTTAGGCCTGTCAGTTGACCGAGGCGTTGGGCGGTGGTAACGGCCAAAATATAGGCCACACCCACGCCAGCCAGACCATGGTAAAGGGAGGTTGCTGGCAATAGCTTCGGGTTAAGAATCGCTTGAGCTGGGGGCAGGATTTCCGGTAAGTCATGGTGGTCGGTGATGATTACCGTTAGACCCAGTTCTACCGCTAGGGCAATGGCCCCATAGGCAGAAATGCCGTTATCCACTGTCAAAATCAGCTTAATGCCCGCCTCTGCAAATTCCCGCACAATACGCTCGTTAATGCCGTAACCATCGGTCATACGACTGGGAATGGCGTAATCCACCTGGCCCCCGAGGAAACGCAGGGCCCGCAGAAGCAAGGCAGTACTGGTCATGCCGTCGGCATCGTAATCCCCACAGATTGCCACGGGGAGTTTTTCTTGAATGGCCTGACTTAGGAGTTCCACACTTTTTTCCAGGTCGGGAAACTCCGTTAAGGGATTCGGCAGAGCCAGGGCCTCCGGGTCACGAAACACCGCCGCTTGGGCTGGGTGGGTAATACCCCGATTGACGAGCACTTGGGCCAGTAGGGGGGCTAGGCCTGTGGCTTGGCTGATGGCCTGGACGGCATCGGCCGGCGGCGCGGCAATTTTCCAGCGTTGGCAAGGTAGAGAGGGCATCACTATCAAGGGGGGAATCGGCAGGCAAGGCCCTAGAGAATTTTGCGGCCCGTCAGAATTTCTCGGACTTTCAACATTGCCGAATAGGTCGGCAGAATATGCAGAGTTTCCAGGTCAGGAGTATGGTCGAGGGCCTGTTGGATGGCCAGGGCCAGGTCGGGTTCCACTAAAAGCTGGAATGAATCATCGGCAGCTAAGCTATCCCGACTGTACTGCAATCGCAGGGCCATGTCGTAGAGGCGGTCACCGCTGACAATAAAAGTACCACCGGATTGCACCAGAGCCTCGGTATCCACATCCCAGATCCAAGAGACATCAGTGCCATCAGGAATGCGGTCATTGAGCACCAGCAAAACCGTCGAGGTTTCACCCTGGGCCTTGAGGTCATTGACGGCACGGATGGTTTCATTCATGCCCACGGGGTTTTTGGACAATAAAATGCGAACGGCTTTCCCCTCAATGGTCAATTCTTCCGCTCGGCCAAAGGCCGCTTTGAAGTTTTTAATATTGTTGAAAATCTGCGGTGTGGCAATGCCCAATTCCTGGGCCACCAGACCAGCTGCCAGGGTGTTGTACTTGTTGTAAACCCCGATCAGGATTTGGGGCCATTCACTACTATGGAAAGCAGGCTGACTTTTGCTAAAACCGCAACCTGGACAAGAAAAATCTCCTAAATGGGAGAGATACACGCCTTGGTAGTCGAGGGGATGGCCACAGCGGGGGCAGTAAATAGAATCAACAGCATGGGGAATGGCTTCGAGATAGAGTTTCGGTTCCGCCAGGCCGAAATAGCGAACGGTTTGGGGTAACTGTTGGCCTAGGTAGGAGAGGGTCGGGTCATCCGCATTGAGCACCACCACCGTTTCCGGGGGCAGGGGGGTAATGGCAGCCTGCCAGCGCTGACTAATGCTATCGACTTCACCGTAGCGGTCGAGTTGGTCACGAAACAGGTTCAGGGCCAAGATCACCCTAGACTGACAATCCTGGAGCACCAGGGGCAAGACATTTTCATCGACCTCTAGGATGGCAAAGTCCGTCTGTAATTGGCCAATCAGGTTGGTATCAGCCAGCAGGGCCGTCGCCAAGCCATTGATTAAATTGGCCCCCGTGGCATTATGAGTTACTCGCAGACCCTGGTCTTCTAGGATCGTGCGCAGGAGCAGGGAGGTCGTCGTTTTACCGTTGGTTCCCACCACCAAGATGACCCCCTGGCGAACCTGTTGGCAGAGCAGGGCCAGCAAACGGGGCTGGAGGCGGCGGGCAATGGCCCCCGGCATCACACTAGCGGCCCCGAGGCGGAGGAATCGGACAAGGGCCGTAATCGTTTTTGCTAGGCCAACAGCCAGGCCCAGACGAAGGCGGTCTCCTGTGGAAAGTTTACTACCCATAATGCCGTGAAGAGGGTGGACTAATCCCCTACTGTACAGGGATTTGGCCCCGTCAATTGTAGGCGATAGACCACCAGGCCGAGGAGACGCTGATCGGTGGACTGGGGATCAACCTCCGAGGGCCGAAAGGGATTGAGGATCACTAGCCGGAAGGAAAGAATCGGCTCTTCCCCAGGACGGGGTTGAGTTAGGGTCGCGGGCAGGAAAAACTGAATCCAGCGCCGTCCCACCAGGGTAAAACTGCCTACCAGATAGCTTTCCTGCCAGAGTTGAAAGGTTATTTCCCGGCCGCCACTATTGGCCTCCAGACAAAAGGCATTGGCCCCAGGGGGAACCCGGAGACGCACCACCGCCTGAGCTTCTGTCCAACGGAAATGGGGCGGTTCATTTTCGAGGGGATACCAACCTTCTCCCAGTTGGATCTCCTCGCCCTGGCCCATGACGATCTGGGTTTTCGTAAAACGATTAATGTTGCTGGCATGGCCCCAGAGATGACTGTAGAGCCATTGGGGGTACTGGGGATAATGACTTCCCGGTAATGCCCGACAGAGGGCAAAGAGATTATCTCGATAGCTGCGCCAGGGTGGGAGGGCTGTCAACCACTGTATCCAGGCTGGACTGGGATAGACATCATCCACCGTCACTTGCACCTCAAAGTTGTGGCACTTGAGCAATTCAGTCAATTCGTGGGCCGTAAACTCCCGGTTGTGGCGGCCATAGACCCCGTAACCTGAATAGCTGTGCTGGATATTCCGGCCTTGCAGGAGTGCCAGTACATTTTTGAAGCTAGCAATATTGGGGGTGGTTAACAATAGATAGCCGCCGGGTTTAAGCAAACGATGGATTTCCGCCAGCATAAAACTGGGATCCATGATTAAATGTTCGATAATTTCACAACAGAGAATAATATCAAAAGCCTGGTCTGGAAAGGGAAAAGGGTCGGTCTCCAGGTTAAAGAGGGGATAGGTATATTCGTGGTCTTCCTGATAGGCTCGACTACGAATCCTCTCTGTTTTAGTCCCTCCTCCTGGGGTGCGATAGTCGGCAAAGAAATTGGCGGTGCTAACGTTATAACCAAAATATTTTTGAATCAAAAAGGTCATAAAGTAAGGAGAGGCCCCTAGTTCCAGTACTTGCACCTCACCGGATAGCACGGGTAACTGTTCGAGGGTTTTGCGGAAACGCTGTAGGTGGGAATTAATGTATTCTTCCCCTTCTTGGGAGCGGCCCAGTTGCTCAAACAGGTCAAAGCTGAGCAGATAGGTTTTGAGTTCGGAATCCGGGGGCAGGGAGGAAATCGCCATGGCAGGGGATTGGGGAGGATACTCAAGCAGAATAGGATTTACTCAGTTTATCCGCTAGGCGGGTCGGTTCTGGTAAACGATAGCGGCTTAAACAGGCCTTCACGTAATCTAAGACGGTGGGTAGGTCAAGACGATGGCCTTGGGAAATGTAGAGGGGCCTGACCCCAACACGAGAGCGCAGAACCGCACCGATGGTTTCCTGCTGATCCATCAGGGGCACCCACTGGCCTTTTTCAAGAGGCACCGGGTCATGCAGGCCGACCAAACGGGATTTGGCCACGGCAATGGTGGGTTTATCGAGAACCACGCCTAGGTGACAGGCCAGGCCAAAACGACGGGGATGGGCCAGGCCCTGGCCATCCACCAAAATCATGTCCGCTTGCTGGTGTAGTTTATGCCACGCTGCCAACAGGGCCGGTAATTCCCGAAAAGAGAGATAGCCAGGGATATAGGGAAAACTCGTGAGAATTTCCGCAACGGCTGTCTCTAGAACCTCCAGGCCGGGATAGCTCAGGACAACGATGGCCGCCCGGCTCAGACGGCCCTTTTGGGGAAAGGCCACATCCACCCCGGCAATGGTCTGGGGCGGGGTGAATTGATTATGGAGAATGACACGATGGCGCAGTTCTGCCTGGATTTGCTGGGCCTCGGCCAGAGAGGGGATCACCATAGGGAGAGAGCAAGCTTGATAATATAAAGTTAACCTTTGGCCCTTGCTTAGACTTAAAAAACATGTCCAATCCTTCCGATAGCGAGACGAAAATTCCTCAAGTTGAAGTGGATTTTGACCCGGCTTCTGTTCCCACCCTGACGGAAAAACTCGGCCAACTACAACGGCAATTCCAACAGTGGTTTGCGACCCTACCCAACCCGGCCAAGGTCGCAGTGGTCATTGCCCTAATTTTTGTGGCCCTTTCCCTCTTGACCAAAGTGCTACACTTGGTCGCCTCCCTGATCAGTGTGGCTATCATGGCCCTGGTGCTGTACGGGCTCTACCGCATTTTTCTGCGCCCCGATTCCTCGAATCTGCGCCCCTAACCCATGGCCCGTTCTCCGACACTGACCTACGACCGTGGAACCTTGTTACTTCATCCGCCGCCGAGGGGCCAGGCCTGGATTCAATTTGTCACCTGGGATGACCGTGTTGAAAAATTTCGCCTGCCGGCCTACCGCTACCGGGCCTTGGTGGAATGTCTCCAAGCTGAACAGATCGAATTCATCGACCAGGCCAGGGCCTTTAGCCCCCTGGAACTGATCCCCAGTATTGAGCGACAACCCTTTCCTCACCAAGCAGAGGCCCTCAAAGCCTGGAAAAAGGCTAATCGTCAAGGCGTCGTCGTTTTACCCACAGCGGCTGGCAAAACCTTTGTGGCCCAATTGGCCCTTCAATCGACCCCCCGAACAACCCTGGTGCTGGTGCCAACGCTGGACTTGATGCACCAATGGTACGAGCAAATGACCAAATTGTTTCCCCAGACGGAGGTGGGCCTGCTAGGGGGCGGCTCGAGCGACCGCAGTCCGATTTTGATCTCGACCTACCACAGCGCAGCGATCCATGCCGAAAGCCTGGGGAATCGCTATGCTCTGCTCATTTTCGACGAATGCCACCATTTGCCCAGTAACTTTTTTCGGGTGATTGCGGAATATTCCCTGGCCCCCTACCGTCTTGGCTTGACCGCGACTCCCGAACGCAGTGATGGCAGTCACCAGGAGTTAGACCATCTGATTGGCCCGGTGGTGTACCACAAAGTTGTGGAAGACTTGGCCGGAGGAACCCTAGCTGAGCATCGAGTGGTGCAGATCAAGGTGAAACTGTCGACTGAAGAACGACAACGCTACGACCAAGCGATCCAGACCCGCAATGACTTTCTACACCAGACAAAAATTAGCTTGGGTAGTTTAAGCGGTTGGCAACAGTTTGTGATAGTCAGTGCTGGTTCAGCCCAGGGCCGCCGGGCCATGCTGGCCCACCGCGAGGCGAAGGAAATCTCCCTAGGTACCGAGGGTAAACTGCGGGTACTGGCGGAGATTTTGGCGGAACATCAACCAGAACCGATCTTGATTTTTACCAACGACAACGCCACGGTCTATTGCATTTCCCAACAGTTTTTGATTCCGGCCCTCACCCACCAAACGTCAGTCAAAGAACGCCACGAAATTTTGTCCGCGTTCCGTGCCGGTCAATACTGTGCCCTCGTAACGTCCCATGTTTTGAATGAAGGGGTAGATGTCCCCAGTGTCAAAATTGCGGTGATCCTTTCGGGGACAGGTTCCACCAGGGAGTACGTGCAACGGTTAGGACGAATTCTGCGTAAGCATCCCGAAGGGGCCAAGTTGGCCCTGCTCTATGAAGTCGTGGCGGAGGATACCAGCGAAGAAAAAACGGCCCAGCGGCGTAAGCAGGCCAGTTACCGCCCAGAAGGGACGGTGCGGCAGTTGGAGCTATTACCTGGCCAGCAAGTGCGTCCGCTCCGAGCTGCCGAGGGCGGAGACAGCTATGGTTGGGAGGAAGAAGAGTAGGTATTACACTAAATCCCTAAAGCTCGACTACATCACTAGACCTCACTGTCCCCTTGCTAAGGGCAGGTGCCGGAGGCGGAGGGGTAAGGATCTGTAGCCCTAATTTGGAGGATTGGTATTATCCATAGGCTAATAGTTTCGGGGCCAGAAGTTCCGCATCTTGACTGTCGAGATAGCGCGTTGGCCAAAGGGCCAGGGAATCAGCTTCATTCCCGACCTGGAAGAGAGAATCAGTCTCCGTAGGGGTGAACGAAGTCATCTCTGCAATCAAGGCCGGAGAACCGGGAATATTGGCTGGCTCCATAGGATTTTTCTGAGTCGGCCCAGTGGCGTTGCTCAAACTTAAGAAAACAGAGCTGTTTGAGTCAGTCACCGCTAAGCTTTCCAAGGATTGGACGGATAGACTGCCTGTCCCCAGACTGCCCACTCCTGCGCTATTAGCCGTCAACACATTGCCGGAGGTTTGCATCAGAATTTTTCGGACTTGGGCATCGGTCAAACTCGCCTTAGCACTCAGCATTAGGGCCACCACGCCTGCAACATGGGGCGTCGCCATAGATGTGCCACTGAGGGTTGTGTAGCTATTATTGGGCCGGGTGGAGTAAATGTCGACTCCTGGTGCATCGACAAAGACCATAGCAGAATTACTACCGGCCTTATTAGAAAAAGAGGCCATCGTATTGTTTTGGTCAACGGCTCCCACGGCAATGCCCCAACTCGTGGCATAGCGGGCTGGGAAAATCGGCTGGGAGGTTCCGGAATTACCAGCGGCCATCACCACAATCGCCCCTTTACTGCTAGCGTATTGCACCGCAGATTGTAGTTCGTTGCTACTACTAGAGCCACCTAGGCTTAGATTTAGCACCTTGGCTCCATTATCAACGGCATAGCGAATGCCCTTGGCAATATTGCTCAAACTGCCAGAACCCGAGTCATTGAGTACCTTCACCGGCATGATTTTGGCCCCGTAGGCGATGCCCGTCACACCAAAATCATTTCTTTCCCCTGCAATGGTGCCAGCGACATGGGTTCCATGGCCATTGCCATCCAGGGTGTTGCTATTGTTACTAGCAAAGTTCCAGCCATAGACATCATCCACGTAACCATTGCCGTCGTCATCTCGCCCGTTACCGGGAATTTCGCCGCTATTTACCCAGATATTGTCGTTGAGGTCGGGATGGTTTCGGTCAACCCCTGTATCCAGAACTGCGACGATAACGCCTTGGCCGGTGTAATTTTGGGCCCAGACCTCTGGGGCCTTAATTAAATTGGCCCCCCAATCATTCGCACCGCCAAAGGTGGGGACATCGGCAAAGGGGGACTGACCTAAGGCGCTGGCCACCGCCGCTGCGGCATTGATCAGGCCATAACCAGAGGTAGAACTATAGTTGGCGGTGGTATCGACGGTAGGAGGCGGGGGAGGAGCAGAGACAACGACTTCCGTGGCACTCAGGCCCAGGATATAGTCTGTATTGCTATTGCTGTAAGGATAGACCCGGATGTAGTAGGTTCCTGCACTCAGTTGTTGGGTAATACTTTCCGTCCCTGTTCCCCGTGCTTGGGCCGTTTGTAGAGAATTGCCATTGCTATCGAGGAGTTGCACATCGGCATCGCTGACAAGGCCCGACAAACTCAGATTAAAATCACTGGTTTTGCTGAGGCTAAATCGGTAGTAATCGTTGGTATCCTCGGCCCCGACATAGTCACTAAAGTTAGTTGGTGTTGAACTAAGGGTAATACTGCGGGCTGTGGCGAGGGTATTGCCGGCATTATCTGCTGGGGGGGGGGGAGGCGGTGGCGGCAGAATAACTTCAGTGGCACTCAGGCCCAGCGTATAGGTGGTGTTGCCGCTGTAGGGATAGACTCGGATGTAATAGGTTCCAGTATTGAGTTGTTGGGTAATACTTTCCGTCCCTGTTCCCCGTGCTTGGGCCGTTTGTAGAGAATTGCCATTGCTATCAAGGAGTTGCACATCGGCATCGCTGACAAGGCCCGACAAACTCAGATTAAAATCACTGGTTTTGCTGAGGCTAAATTGGTAGTAATCGTTGGTATCCTCTACTCCGACGTAATCACTAAAATTTGTTGTTGTCGGACTGAGGGTAATATTGCGAGCCTCATTTAAACTATTGCCGGCATTATCAACTGGACTGGGCGGCGGCGGCGGCGGAACAAGGGGAGTTCCTTGAACAGTTAAGACGTAGTTGGTACCACGAAACCAAGAACTGCGATTATAAACCCGGACGTAGTAGGTACCTTCAGTAAGTTGACTCGCAATTGCCTCTGCCGATGTTCCTGATAGTGTAGAACTAGCCAAGATGGTTCCCGCACTATTCAACAGAGCTACATCGGCAGCATTACTCAGGCCCGTCAAACTCAGGGCAAAATTATGGGTTGCATTGAGGGTAAAGCGGTAGTAATCATTGGCATCTGACCAACCAACGTATCCCGTGACGGCGGTGGGGGTTGTTCCTACTGTTAGAGGAGTGGCAGAACTGAGGGAGTCGTCTAGCGCATAAAAATCGGAGCCAGCAGGGCCACTGTCCCGAGTTCCCTTGAAATTGAAGCGACTGCTTTCTAGGCTTTGGGCCATTTCCTGAATCCAGGCCAGGGTTAGGACTGAACTACTCAAGGATGAGACGGGGGCAGCGGTATTGACGAAAGGGTCCCCTAGGTCGGGTGCCAAAGGGCTAGCATACGACTGGCCAGGATTAGTCGTCATTGCACTCAGATCTAGATTGGAATCCATAAACATAAGTCAGTCCCTTTTACGTAATCCAAAAATTTAAATAGTATTATCGTGATACTAAGATTCTAATCACCTATTCACTCCAATTTTAGCGAGGAAGAGGAAAGCTGGGTAGCTCATGGCTCTCGGTTGGTTCCTCGCGTGTGGACACCTCTTTTCGGAAAAATCCAGGGCCAAAGGGGATGCTTGGGGCCCTTGGCTTGGATGTGTTGTACTCGTCTTCGAAGACGTAGCGTTTCCCGAGGCGATAACCCCCAAAGGATATGGATACTTTGGCGTACCAGGACAGCAGCGGTTAGTCCTAAACAGAGAAAGAGGGCCAAAGCTGGGCCTAGCTGGAACATCAGAGCATAGCGCACCCCGGCCCAGGTAAAGTATTCCCACAACAAGCTAATATTCTCTCGAAATTGCCAGAGGGCCCAAGGGGCCAGGGTACACCAGGCTATCCCCACCACCAGCCAGCGTCCTGTTAACTGAGCATGATAAAGCTGGCGTAGCGGTCTATTCAAGGAGCGGAGAGGAGTCGGGGCTAATTTGGTCACGGCATTCCCAGGGAGGAGTAGGATAAATGGAGCGCTTCTTTTTATCCTATCGGAATGGCCTTTGTTTCCTATCACCAGTACCTAACGGATGCGTCCCCAGAGGCAATTCTTGAGTCAATTCTAGCTAAAGCGTTGGCCCAAGAAGACTTGACGCCGGAGGAAGGTTGTTTCCTACTCACCTGCCGGGATGACTCGGCTTGGTTGGCCATTCAGCAGGCAGCGGATCAGCTCCGGGCTAATCTGGTGGGGGAAACCGTGACCTACGTGGTCAATCGCAACCTGAATTTTACGAATATCTGCGAGCAACACTGTAGTTTTTGCGCCTTTCGCCGTGATGCAGAGGATAGTGGGGCCTTTTGGCTGACACCGGCCCAAATCCTAGCCAAGGTGGAAGATGCTATCACCCAGGGGGCCACGGAAATTTGTATGCAGGGAGGCCTAAACCCAGCGGCCCAGCTCCAGGGGTCTGCGTTAGCTTTCTACGAAGATTTAATTAGCACAATTAAATCGGCCTTTCCGGCCCTCCATCTCCACGCCTTTTCTCCCCAGGAAATCCAATTTATTGCTCGGCAAGACGGTCTGGATTTTGAAACTGTTCTCCAGACCCTCCAGACAGCGGGGGTCGATTCGTTACCGGGAACTGCGGCGGAGGTCTTAGTCGATTCCGTTCGTCACATCATTTGTCCTGAGAAAATTGATAGTCAAACCTGGCTCACCATTGTCCACCTAGCCCATCGTTTAGGCCTGCCCACCACCAGCACGATGCTCTGCGGCCATATTGAAACGCCGGCTCAACAGATCCAGCACCTGGAACACCTGCGCGCGTTGCAACAGCGAGCTATTGCCGAACAACTCCCCGCCCGGATCACGGAATTTATTCTTTTACCCTTCGTGGGAGAACTGGCCCCGAAACCCCTACGCCATCGAGTCGGCCGCGACCAACCCTCCCTCTCGGCAACCCTACATTTAACCGCAGTAGCCCGTCTTTACCTAGGCAAATGGATCGTGAATCATCAACCCAGTTGGGTTAAATTAGGCCTAGCGGGAGCTACCGAGGCCCTGCGCTGGGGTTGTAATGACCTGGGAGGAACCCTGATGGAGGAACATATCACCAGCATGGCTGGGGCCAAAGGGGGAACGGCCTTGACCGTGACCCAATTACAAGGGGCCTGTCAAGCCCTGGGGCGGCCCTACCGTCAACGCACAACTTTGTACCACTAATCTCTCCTGGCCACAAATACTGGCGGGAGCCCAGTCTCAAGCTCTGAATTTATGTGGAACGTTATTACCGATGCCATCGCTGTCCATACCGGCCGTCCCTTTGTCCTCGAACAACGGCGGCCCGTGAGCGGTGGCTGTATCAATCAAGGTTACTGCCTCCAGGGCCAGGGCCAAGCCTACTTTATCAAAATCAACCAATCCCACCAGGTCGATATGTTTGCCGCCGAGGCCTTGGGGCTTCAACAAATGGCCGCCACCCATACCATCCGCGTACCACGACCGATTTGCCATGGCGTGAGTGGGGGCCAGAGTTATCTGGTACTGGAGTGGTTAGACTTTGGCCCCGAGAGCGCCGAGACCTGGACAGAAATGGGACGACGCCTAGCAACCCTGCATGCGGCCCCTGGCCCCTTCAAATTCGGCTGGGAGCAAGATAATACCATTGGTTCCACCCCCCAGATCAACACCTGGACGCTCGACTGGGCTAGCTTTTTTACCGAACATCGCCTGGCCTATCAACTGCAACGGGCCCAGCGCAAGGGCGGGCAATTTCCCCAGACCCAACAACTTCTGGAAAAGAGCCGACGGCTTTTGGCTGCCCATCAACCCCAACCGGCCCTCGTTCATGGCGACCTCTGGTCAGGCAACGTGGCCGTTTTGACGACAGGAGAGCCGGTGATCCTTGACCCCGCCACCTACTACGGCGACCCGGAAGTGGATTTGGCCATGACAGAGTTGTTTGGAGGCTTTCCCGCCGCCTTCTATCGGGGGTATCAAGAAACGCGGCCCATTTCCACCGACTACCAAATCCGCAAAACGCTCTACAACTTGTACCATATTTTGAACCATTTTAATCTGTTCGGTGGCGGTTACGCGGGCCAGGCCCAGCGGATGATCCAACAGATTTTAGCGGGCCCGGTTTAAAGCGAGGGCCGGAGGGAGGGCTTGGGAGACGGCGTTGGATTGGGACTGGAGACAATCTTGCAGGACTGGAGGCGGCCCATCAGGCCAGTGTACTCTAGGCGACCGCCGTTGATTTGGTACTCATCCCGAGGATTGGGGAGATGACCCACCGGGGCCTGGAGCGTATAGTTTAGGTTTTGCTTGAAGATTGTCCACTGATTATTCTGGCGCCAGCCAATTTCTTCGCCAAATTTATCGTAGGCTTCTGGGGCCATCAGTCGTCCAGGACGATTGCCAGTTTTGACAAAAATATCGTATTGCACGGAAAAGCCAAAGCGGCCCTTAGAGGCGGTTTTCCAGAGAGTATCAATGGTTTTCAGATCCCAGCAGGGCAGTTTTTCAATATCTTCGCCTCGGAACCAGCCCTGGGCAATTCGACCAGCAGCAGTGAGCAAGAGACGATGGGTAATTTCATTTGCCTTCTGGAACTGCTGATTGTTGAGGGCCACCTGGAGGGGAGTATAGTCAATTTTGGTTTCCGGGGAAATGAGAGACGATTCGCTTACCAGCTTGGGGGCCGTGGGGGGTTGGGCCAAGGACAAGCTCACCCATCCAGGGCACATTAATGCCAAGGCTACCGCCAACGCCAGGTTTTTTTTCGTCGAAGACTGAATCATAAATAAAAGACTGAGCAACGGAAATATACGGGAAAAGCCATCCGAATCCTACAATAACATAGGAGTTTTTGCCCCCCGAGGGAATAATCGTGACTGGCTGGACAAGACCACATATCCTGAATTTAGCGGATTGGAGCGCGGCGGAGTTTGACATTGTCCTGCAAACCGCAGCGAGTATGGCACAAGTCCTGGCAGGACGGACGAAAAAAATACCGGCCCTCCAGGGCCAAGTGGTCACGAATCTCTTCTTTGAACCCTCGACCCGCACACGGAGCAGTTTTGAGCTAGCGGCCAAACGCCTGTCGGCAGATGTGATGAATTTTGCTCCTGGCAGTTCTTCCCTGACCAAGGGCGAAACCATTCTAGATACGGCCAAAACCTACCTGGCCATGGGCACGGATATTATGGTAATTCGCCACCAACAGGCCGGGGTACCCCAATTTATTGCCCATCAGCTAGACCAATTGGGAGCCGGGGTTAAAGTGTTGAATGCCGGCGATGGCCAGCACGAACATCCCTCCCAGGCCCTGCTCGACCTCTACACCATTACCCGCCAACTCGACCGGGATAATCCTCGGCTAGCGGTGCTCCAGGGTAAAAAAATTGCCATTGTGGGGGATATTTTGCATTCTCGAGTGGCCCGTTCCAATATTTGGAGTTTGTTGGCCGCAGGAGCCGATCTACACCTGGCTGGCCCACCGACCCTCTTGCCCCTGGCTTTTGCCCAGTTGCGTCCCGTCGATAGTCCGGGGCAATTAACTCTGCATTGGCATCTAGAACCGGCCCTGGTGGAGGCCGATTTTGTCATGACCCTACGCCTGCAAAAGGAACGCATGACGGCCCATCTGTTGCCCAGTCTACGGGAATACCACCAACAGTTTGGCTTGACCCATGCCCGACTCCAGGCCTGTCACCCCAGCGTCAAACTACTACACCCCGGCCCTGTGAACCGAGGTGTGGAAATGAGTTCGGAGTTAATGGATGATGCCAACCTGAGTCTGATCCAAGACCAAGTCACCAGCGGCGTTGCCATTCGCATGGCCCTGCTGTATCTCATCGGCACCGCTGGCCCTGAGGCCTAGTCGAGATAGCCCATCAAGGTACTGAAATCATCAATGTTGTTGGAGGCCACGGGACGGTTCCCCATCACTGAGTAGGTTTCGCTAATTTTGAGATGGCTGAGGGCGATGGGGCGATTGCCCGAAATGCTTAGGCTACCACTGACTTCCATGGTGCTGGCCGTAACGGGGCGAGCACTGCCGACCACATTGTAGGTATTAATCACCTTAAGGTGACTGGCCTCAATGGGGCGATTATTGGGAAGGTCGCTGGGTTTGTCCAGTAGTTGCAGACCCGTCGTTGACCGACTGACAGAGAGGGCCAAACTTTCTTTGTCGGTCTCCGTTTTGGGTTTGCGGTTCCGGGCGGCTGCCGCTTTGGCCGTCTCGGCGGTTCCGCTGGTTTCCGGGGTTACGGGGGGATTGGATTCAGGCTTTTCCACAGTCATCAGCTAGCGCTCCTTGATCTTAAATCTTATTTGTCTATGCCCACCAGGTCTTCAGGGTCTTGGGCACGGAGATGCCCATCCTAAAAGTGCTTGGGAAATATCGCTAGGGTTTAAGATACACTCTTTTTTGGCCCGACACGATAGGGATCGATAATATCCTTGATTATCCCAGACTATTGACCGCTTCCGGCATTTCAACTAGGGGGCCATCTTGGCTACAGGGCAGAGTAAACCAGATGGTGGCACCGGGTTCAGTCTGGGCCAAAACCCCAATTTGACCACCGTGGGCCTCGATAATTTGCCGACAGAGGTAAAGGCCAAGGCCCAAACCGAGGGTTCCCTGGGCCGGTTCTCCCCGTTGATAGCGCTCAAACAATTTCTCCGCTAGGCCAGGGGGAATGCCGATACCATTATCCTGAATCCAGCACCGAACCTGGTGATTCGCTTCAGCTTGGGCCCCGATGGTAATAGTCAAGGGGGCCGCATTGTACTTCAGGGCATTGGCCACCAGATTTTCCACTACGCGCCAAAAGAGATTATGGTCGGCCCAGAGGGCCGGTAGATGGGGCGGTAAGTCTATTGTTAACTGGGCCTGGTGTTGGGCCAGCAGGGGTTCCCATTCGGCCTGAAAATTGTGTAGGAAATCCGCCAGAATCAGGGGTTGTTTTTGGGGCACCATGGCGCCGACTTCAAACTGCTGGGTTTCCACCAGGGAATTGATCAGGGCCAATTGGCGGTCGCAACTCTGGGCCATGCGCTCTAGGATAGAACTAGGAATGGCCACAGCAGCCTCTAGGCCAGGAGCCGACTTCAAAAAATTCTTGAGAATCATCGACATCCCTAGGACGGGATTACGGAGGTCATGAGAAACGACGTGGAGATAAACCTGGAGGGACTGCTCAGCCCGTTGGCGTTCTTGGATTTCAGCCTGGAGTTGCTGTTTTTGGGATTGAATAGTCAGTTGATGCTCAATACGGGCAATCACCTCTTCTCCCTGAAAGGGCTTAGCGATATAGTCCGACCCACCCACCCGAAAGGCCCGGACTTTATCCAAGACATCATCAAGGGCACTAATAAAAATCACCGGAATTTCCTGAGTTTTAGGATTGGCCTTCAGTTGCTCACAAAGCTCATAGCCGTTTAAGTCCGGCATATTAATATCGAGCAAAATCAAATCCGGTGGGGCCTGGTCAATACTTTTGAGGGCAATGGCTCCTGACAGGGCCTTGCGAATTAGATAGCCCTTATCGGCTAATAGGGCCGCCAGGAGACGCAGATTATCGGGGGTGTCATCAACAATCAGAAGTTGCTTGCGCGTTGCGTCAGGATTGCCCATGGTGGTTACTAGGCTCCGTGGCTACCAAGGCCAGAATCTGGTCAAACTGAAAGGCCTGGGCCCAGTCATTTAGGGTTTGCTTCAGTTCCGCCTGTTGGGAGGAAAGACATTCCAGCAGGGCCAAAATGCCGTCATCACTGCATTCTATCGCCCTTTGTTCGAGTTCTCTGCGCCAATCGGGACTGGTGGTCTGGAATTGGTGCTGGATCAGAAGTTGGCTGGTATCAGGGGCGACTGGACGGGGAGCATAAGGGCCTTGACTTTCGTAACGGTAACGAACGCCGAGGTGATGAGCGATCTTTTGCCAGAGGACATCCTCCCGGAAGGGTTTGCGTAAAAAGTCATCACAGCCCGCCGACAGGACAACGGCTCGGTCTTCTTCAAAGGCACTGGCGGTGAGGGCAATGATCACCGTGGCCTGGCCCTGGAGCGTTTTTTTGATCTGACGAGTGGCTTCGTAGCCATCCATAATCGGCATCCGCATATCCATCCAGATCAGGTGGGGTTGCCAGGCCTCCCAAACGGCGATGGCTTCCTGGCCATTACTAGCCTCGCGTACCTCAAAGCCCATATCCTGGAGCAACTTGGTCAGCAGTAGGCGACTCTCGGGCCGGTCATCCACGGCCAAAATCCGGTAGGTGGGTTGGCCCGGTTCCAGGCCAATGACTTTCGCGGTGGGATGTTCCGGGGTGATCCGTCGGGCATCGGCCAGGGCCACGGTAATTTCAAAACTAAAGAGACTGCCTTGATTAACTTGACTCTGGACGTGAATCTCGCCCCCCATCAACTGCACAAACTTTTGGCTAATGGGTAGGCCGAGGCCCGTTCCTTGCTGGGAGTTGCGACCTGCCTCCGTTTGACCAAAGGGGGCAAAGAGTTGCTCAATTTCTTCGGGGGCAATGCCCGGCCCGGTATCTTCCACCTCAAAATGGAGTTGCAGGGGGTCTGGGGCCTGTACCCGAACCCGTAAAATCACGCCTCCCTCTTCGGTAAATTTGATGGCGTTACTGAGCAGATTAATCAGAACTTGGCGGAGTTTTCCCTCATCGGTTTGAATATAGCGGGGAACATCTGGGGTTCGCTCAAAAATCAGTTGTAGGGATTTGGCCTGGGCCTTGAGCCGGAGCATGGCCTCAAGGTTATCCAGCAGATGGTAGAGGTCAAAACTGGTTTGATGGAAGGTCGTCCGCCCCGCCTCGATCTTGGACATTTCTAAAATGTCGTTGATCAGGGCCAGTAGGTGTTCACTACTGCGGTTGATAATATCGAGGGTTTTGCGGTGTTCCGCCAGGGCCGGGTCGCGGTGCAGGATCTGGCTAAAACCAATAATGGCGTTGAGGGGAGTCCGCAGTTCGTGGCTCATACCCGCTAAAAACTCACTTTTGGCCCGGTTGGCAGCATCAGCAGCCTCCTTGGCCTGCTTCAGGGCCTCCTCGGCCAAGTGACGGGCCTGGGCAATGGCCAAAAACTGGCCCACGAGGTTCAATAAATTAATATCATCCTGAGTCCAGTCTCCACCGGCCTGGATGCGGTCTAGGCCAATGTAACCCACCACCTTGGAGGCATTGAGCATGGGCACGATTAACAAGGACTTGACCCCGTTGTTTTCTAGGCTCTGGCGGTCGGTCTGGGCCTCGTCCAGCATTTCGCTCACCCTAGGAATCACCAGGGCTTGTTCTAGCTCTAATTGGGCAGAAATCCAAGGAAACTGGGCCACCGGCACCGACTGAAATTCAGGGCGTAGGGGTTCAATGGCCGGGTGACACCATTCGTAGGCCATTTGTAATTGTTCCTGGCAGGCAGAGTAATAAATGATGTAACTGCGGTCGCAGGGAATAAATTGGCCGATTTTAGCCAGGGTCATACCCACGGCCCGATGCCAGTCTTCTTCGAGGAGAGAACGGGCGATCTGTTGCAGAAGACTATCCCGTTCGGCCTGTTTTTGCAGGGCCTCTTCTTCTTTATGACGGTCGGTGACATCTCGACTAATGCCGATCAGACCGCGAATTTCCCCCCGCTCGTTTAATACCGGCGTTTTAACCGTTTCTAAGCAACACCATTGGCCCTGGGCAAAGGGCACCCATTCCTCGTTGCGCTGGGAGGTGCCTTTTTCAAACATTTGTCGGTCTTTTTGACGAAAAATAGCCGCTATATCGGGAGAAAAAAGTTCATAGTCGGTTTTGCCAATAATTGCCTCCCGTTCCTTGCCGACAAAGCGCAGAAAAGCGTCATTGCAAAGTTGGTACAGGCCGTAGCAATCCTTGAAAAAAATTAAATCAGGAATGGCATTCATCAAGGAACGAAGCAGTTGTTGCTCTTGGTTGAGCTCCGCCTCAGTTTTTTTGCGACGACTAATGTCCATATTGGAGCCGGCCATGCGGACGGGTTCGCCCTGCTCATTGCGGAGAACCTGCCCCCGAGAACAAATCCATTGATAGGTGCCATCCTTGCGCCGCAGTCGCATTTCCACGCTGTAGGTGGGAATTTTGCCAGCGAGATAGGCCTGGAAGGTTTCCTCAACGTGGGCCCGGTCTTCCGGGTGCATCAATAGATCCCAGGCGTTAATGTGGTTGGGAATTTCCGTTTCACCGTAGCCCAACAGGGCCTTCCAACGGGGCGAAATAAATAATTCCCCCGTTACCATGTCCCAATCCCAAATGCCCTCATTGGTGCCGGCCAGGACAAGTTCCCAGCGCTGTTCATTGTTGAGGAGCGTTTGACGCAGAGCGGCGAGTTCCGCTTCCAATTCGCTAATTCTTGTTTCGAGGTGTCCCACGGTAGTTGTTTGACTTCTGGCCTATATCCCTAACTATGGTGCCACTCTCCGCTTGTTTCTGCGCTATATCACTGGTTAGCAGTGGGAGATATCACATACCCAATCAAGCAAATCGGCAGATAATGATATTAGTTCCCCTTTTGCAATGACTCCGTTGAGAAACCCTATGGGCGATAGCTACCCTACCAAAGCCCAACTCTTAGAGGAGATAACTGCTCTACGGGCAGAACTGGCTAACCTAAAAAACCAGCAGGCCCAAGAACGAGCTGTCCTGTCAGGCCAGGGCCTCAAGAACGATCAACAATTTCTCTACTTGGCAGACCAAGCCCCTGTCTTAATTTGGATGGCGGGCCTGGATAAGGGCTGTTTTTACTTCAATCAACCCTGGCTGACCTTTACAGGGCGCTCCCTGGAGCAGGAACAGGGCAACGGCTGGGCCGAGGGGGTGCATCCCGACGATCTCGAACGCTGTTGGCAGACCTACAGCCAGGCCTTTGATGCCCGTCAAGCCTTCAGAATAGAATATCGTCTGAAAAATGCCCAAGGAGACTATCGCTGGCTTCTCGACCATGGCATTCCTAACTTTGATTTAGCGGGGGAGTTCCTTGGTTATATCGGCTCCTGTGTTGATATTACCGACCGTTACCAGGCCAAGCTAGCCATAGAAAGCAGTGAGGCCAAATACCAGGAGCTAGTAGAACTAGTTAATAGCATTATTATTCGCTGGGATGAAACAGGAAAAATTTTGTTTATCAATCGATACGGCCAGCAATTTTTCGGCTACAGCGAGGCAGAGATTATTGGCAAAAATTTACTGGACACCATCGTTCCCCAGGTTAGTGAGGATGGAGAAGATCTTAGTAACCTAACCACCATCGTCTATGAGCACCCTGAGACCTTCAAATTCCACGAGAACGAAAATATTTGTAAAAACGGTCAGCGGGTTTGGATCGCCTGGACGAATCAATGCTTAATTCTGCCCGGCGGTCGTGGGAGAGAAATGCTGTCGGTGGGGACGGATATGAGTCACCGTAAACAGATGGAACAGGCCCTGCGTCAGCGAGAAGAAGAATTAAAAGAGGCCCAGCATATTGCCAAGTTGGGGCACTGGAAATTTGAGGTTGCTTCAGAAAAAGTTGTCTGGTCTGAGGAAGTCTATGGAATCTTTGGCCTAGATCCTCAACAACCGCCCCCCACCTATCCCGAAATAGCATCAATGATCCATGAACTTGATCGGGAAAAACACAGTGCCGTGGTGCAACAACTGCTGGAAACCGGACAGGGGCCGGATGAAGAGGAGTACCGAGCCTATCGAGCCGATGGTTCTCTGAGCTGGATGTGGGTGAAATATCAACCTACCTTGGATGAAGCGGGCCGAGTGGTGTCGCTTTCGGGAGTCGCCATGGATATTACCGAGCGCAAAACCATGGAGCTAGAGCTCGCCCAACTGAACCAAGCGCTAGAACAGCGAGTCCTAGAACGAACACAGGCCCTACAGCAGAGTGAAGAACGTCTGCGCCTAGCCTTTGAGGTGGCCAATATGGGCCATTGGGACTGGAATATTCTCACCAACGAAATTTTGTGGTCAGAGAGTCTGGAACGTATTATGGGCCTTGAGCCGGGGGGGTTTAAGGGCGATCTGGAAACCGTCATGGCAATGATTTACCCCGATGACCGCCTGCTGGTGCAATCGGCCCTGAAAAGGAGCCTGGAGGAAGAGGCCCCCTACGACCTAGAGTTTCGTTTTATTAAACCCAATGGTTCCCTGCGTTGGGCGGCCAGTCGGGCCACGGTCATTCGCGATGACCAGGGCCAGCCCATCCGTGTAATTGGCGTTGATGTGGACATTACCCGACGCAAAAAAACGGAAGAAGCCCTATATCGGGCCAATCAAAAATTGAAAGAAAATCTCGAAGAATTACAAGAACGTAATGACGAAATGATCCTGTTGGCGGGGATTAGCGACTACCTACAATCCTGTCTAACTGTCCAGGAGGCCTGCAATACCATTGCCACTCTGGCTTCTCCCCTATTTCCCGACTGTGCGGGGGGAATTTTTCTACTGGACACCTCCCACAGCTATCTTGCGGTGGTGGCAAGCTGGGGCCTGGCCCTCTGCTCAGAAGATATTTTTAAACCCATCGACTGCTGGGCCCTGCGGCGGGGCCAGGCCCATTGGATCGACCACGACCATCACGGTCTGTGTTGTCATCATCTCAACCAAAAACATCTGCCGGAGGAATCCCTCTGTCTGCCCCTGGTGGCCCAGGGAGAGATTATCGGCCTGTTTTATCTCTGTAGTGTCGTGGTGGGTAGCCTCAACGAAAATCGGCGGCAATTGGCCCGGACGCTAGCGGAACAAATCGGCTCCGCCGTGGCCAACATTACCCTGCGAGAGCGCCTACAACAGCAAAGTATCCGTGATCCGCTTACCAATTTGTTTAATCGTCGTTACTTACAGGAGATGCTCGCTAAGGAAATTGCTCGGGCTCAGCGTCACCACTACCCCGTCGGTATTATTTTGCTAGACCTAGACCACTTCAAACAGTTCAATGATACTCTTGGTCATGAAGCCGGCGACATCGTCTTGGTTGCAGTCGGACAGTTGTTAAAGGAAATCATTCGAGAATCCGACACGGCCTGTCGCTATGGCGGCGAGGAATTATTATTGGTGTTGCCGGAAACATCTCCAACCGAGGCCGCCCAGAAGGCCGAGGATATTCGCTTGGCTATTGCTCAATTGCGTCTGTCTTACCATGGCCAAACCCTCCCGCCCCTAACGGTTTCCTTGGGAGTGGCTAGTATTCCCCAGCATGGCCTCCAAGCCGATGCAGTGATTCAGTCCGCCGATCTGGCCCTCTATCAAGCTAAGGCGGAGGGACGGAATCGCGTGGTGCTTGCTCCGACTTAGATTTTCGGCCACAATAACTAACAAACAACAGCGACCAATCCGGTGTGGGTTATTTCCTCTAGTAATCAACTTTTAGTACCAACGGCCATTGCCCTTGGGAATTTTGATGGAGTTCATCTGGGCCATCAACAGGTTTTAAAACAAATCACAGCTCCTTCTACTGACAGGCCCTGCCATCCCACCGTCGTCAGCTTCGACCCCCACCCCCGCGCTTTTTTTAGTGGCCAAGGCCAACCCCTACTGACTCCCCGCCAGGAAAAAGCCCAGCTTTTGGAGCAATTAGGCATCGATCAGCTTGTGCTTCTGCCCTTTAGTCCGGCCCTGGCCCAACTCAGTCCCAAGGAATTCATTGAAACCATTCTGATTCAACAACTCCAAGCCCAGCGCATTAGTGTCGGGGCCGATTTTCGCTTTGGCCACCAACGCCAAGGCACGGTGCAAGACCTCCAGGCCCTGGCCACCCGTTGGGGCGTTCAGGTTTACGTCGCTCAACTCCAGCAAGAACAGGGCCAACGCATTAGTAGTTCCCAGATCCGTCAGGCCCTTGAAGCCGGCCTGGTGGAAACGGCGCAACAATTGCTCGGCCGGCCCTACAGTCTCACGGGAACGGTAACGACGGGGCAAAAACTGGGTCAACAATTAGGTTTCCCCACAGCTAACCTACAACTACCAGCGGATAAACTCTTACCTCGCTGGGGGGTCTATGCGGTGGCGGTTCAGGGAGCGACCTTTCCAAAACCCTTAGCCGGTGTGATGAATATTGGCGATCGCCCGACGGTGGATGGTAAAAATCTGGCGGTGGAAGTCCATATTTTTGACTGGTACGGCGACCTCTACGGTCAAACCTTAACGGTCTACCTGCGTCATTTTCTGCGCCCGGAACAAAAATTTGCTTCCCTGACGGCCCTCAAAGAACAAATTGCCCTGGATTGCATGCGGGCCAAGACCCACCTCCAGGCCCTGACCCTAGAATTTCAGGGAGAGACTCCCGCCGGGTCTCTGCCATAGGGTAGATTAGGGAAGCTTTAACAAAATCTTCTTTAGTGCCTGTGTCCCTGACCGAAAACACCCTTCAAATTGGCCCCCTCTCCTGGTTCTACCGGGCCGTAACGCCGACAACGCCGGCCGCCTATCCCCCTGTGGTGTTACTCCACGGCTTGCCTTCCCAGAGTTTTACCTGGTGTGAGGTGATGGAACAGTTAGGGGAAAAGGGCTTTTCTGCCATTGCCCCCGATTGGATTGGTTCTGGCCTGTCCAGTAAGCCAGAAAAACGAGAGTTTGCCTATACGCCCGCGGCTTACCGCCAGGCCCTGACGGATTTTCTCCAGGCCTTAAATCTAGAAAAATTCTCCTTAGTGGTGCAGGGTTTTTTAGCTTCGGTAGGGATTCAGTACGCCTTGGCGAACCCTGAGCGCATTGAAAGACTGGTCATTTTAAATACACCGCTCACTTCCACTGCTAAACTGCCCTGGGCCATGAAGCAATGGACGATTCCCTTTGTGGGCGATATGGTAACGCAAGACCCCCTGTTGATTGACCGAACCCTAGAGGGGGGGAGTGGTTTTGTGATCAGCGATGAAAAATTAGATGTGTACCGTCGTCCTTTCCTGAAAACCTCAGCATCCGGTCGGGCCCTGATGGCTACGGCCCAAAATCTCAACTTGGCCCAAGAACTGATAGCCGTTGAGCAAGGCCTACAAAAAACAGAACTCCCCACGGCTTTGATCTGGGGTAGTGCCGATCCCTGGTTGGCCGAGGAAACAGTGCAAAATCTGGCCAAAAGTAACCCGAAGCTGAGTTTTGTAGCCTTACCAGAAGCCAAGCATTATCCCCAGGAACACTGGCCGAAGGAAGTGAGTGAGGCCCTGATCACTTTTCTTCGCCGCCAAATTGTTTGATCTTTTCCAAACTGGTAATGAGCTCCTGTACTCCCTAAACCCCTTGACTTGAAGATAAGACTAGTATGGTAATAACCGCTATTCCTCTTCCCATGGATAAGATTGCCGACTTTTGCCACAAATGGCAGATCTTGGAGTTTGCTCTCTTTGGTTCTGTTCTCAGGGATGACTTTTGCTCTGAGAGTGACATTGATGTCATGGTGCAATTCCATCCAGAGGCCCATCCGACGCTCTTTGATCTCAGTGAGATGGAAGATGAGCTAAAAACGCTGTTTCAGCGTGATGTTGATCTCGTGACCCGTAAAGGGATTGAAGCGAGTCGTAACCCGCTTCGCCGTCAGGCTATTCTGCGTTCTGCCCAGGTGATTTATGGAGAGAGAGCTTCAATACTTGCTTGACATGCTGACCTCTGCGCGCATTATTCAAAACTATATCAACGGAAAATCAATGAACGATATAGCCGTCGATTTACAGTGTCAAGACGCAACAATTCGTCGATTGCTCGTGATTGCAGAAGCCAGTAAGCGTATTTCAGACGAAACCCAGCAACAGCTAACGACTATTCCCTGGAGAGCCATCAATGGGATGAGAAATCGACTCGTTCACGAGTATGATGACATCGATCTAGAGGTCGTTTGGGATACCATCCATCAAAGTCTTCCCCCTTTGATTGTCGCGTTAGAGCAAGCAATTAGTACTTATGGTCAGGACGTTTCTGTTGACCCTGGGGAAGGCGGTCAACCGCTATGATAAAAAACGATTACCTCTACCATTCTTCCCAAACTTCCATGCAAAGCCTGGTTACCACGAGTTCAAGCCACCTCGACCGGACGGCAAGTATCCAACGCACCACCAAAGAAACGGATGTTTTTGTCAGCTTGAACCTAGACGGCCAGGGCCATTGTCAGGCGAGGACGGGAGTTCCCTTCTTGGATCACATGCTCCAGCAAATAGCCTCCCATGGTCTGATTGATCTGGAAGTACGCGCCACGGGGGATATTGAAATTGATGACCACCACACCAATGAGGACGTGGGTATTACCCTGGGACAGGCCCTGGCCCAGGCCCTGGGAGACCGTCGGGGCATCGTTCGTTTTGGGCATTTTGTGGCTCCCCTCGATGAAGCCTTGATCCAAGTGGCCCTCGACTTTTCTGGCCGGCCCCATCTACAGTATGGCCTGACAATTCCCACCCAACGGGTGGGCACCTACGACACCCAACTGGTACGGGAATTCTTTGTGGCCTTGGTGAACCATAGCCAGATGACTCTACATATCCGCCAGCTGGATGGGATCAATTCCCATCATATTATTGAGGCTACTTTCAAGGCCTTTGCCCGCGCCACCCGCATGGCCGTAGAGATTGACCCCCGCCGGGCCGGCGCTATTCCCAGTTCTAAAGGGGTTTTGTAAGTTTAAGATTTCAAACATTAATGACGAATATCATCATTATCTCGATCCAAAGTGGGTATAGTGGTGACATTGTTAACAACTCTTTCCTATTGCCTCTCTTGAGCGTTGATACTCACTTCCAGCGTAAAATGCGCCCAGGCAAAGCAAACTAGGCCGAGTCAGGATCAAGACCATGTTTAAAGATTGGACTATTGACGACTGGATGAACCATCTCTTGATGCTCTTTACCCTAGGGGGCCTGGGCTTTATCTGGTTTGGCCATTAGCCAGAGAGGTGAGGGAATGAATTATCGTCTCATTTTAGCGGCCGGCGTGATGACAAGCCTGATCGGGGCCACCATTGGTTGGGGCATGGGCCAGGTTGCCCTCCGCCGCCAGTCTAGTCAAGTACAAACTTATGTTAGCCAAGGCTATCAGGAACTCTACGGCCGACGTTTTCTTTGGTTAGGGGCCCTTGCCGGGGGCCTGATCGGGATGGGCCAATGCTCGGTTTTACAACTCAAGCGAGCCGAAAACCGAGAAAAATCCTAAGGTCTAAGCCTCGCTTTCTAGGCCAAAGACACGATTAAAGGCCTTTTCAACTTTATAGCCCGAATCAATGGACTCGAGGGGGTCTTTGCGTAGGCGGTGGCGTAGGCAGAGCACGATCACCCGACGAATATCATCTATCGTCACTTCCTGGCGGCCCTCAAAGGCGGTGAGGGCCTTAGCGGCTCGATTGGTAACGATATCCCCCCGTAGACCATCCACATCCAACTCCGAGCACACCTCAGAAATTTTCACCCGCAGGTCGTAGTCGATGCTGACGTTAGGCAACAGATTTTGGGCTTGAACGAGTTTGGCTTGCAGTTCATCCTGCTGGGCCTGGTACTGTTCACAGAAGGGCAGGGGATTTTGGTCAAAGGCCGAGCGCTGTTCCACAATTTTGACCCGCAGGGCCGGCTCCCGTACTGTATGAATTTCGGCGTGCATGCCAAAGCGGTCGAGGAGTTGGGGCCGTAGTTCTCCTTCCTCGGGGTTGCCAGAACCCACTAACACAAACCGGGCCGGATGGCGAATGGAGATGCCTTCCCGCTCAACGGTGTTCCACCCCCCGGCAGCGGAGTCGAGCAGGACATCCACCAGGTGGTCGTCGAGTAAGTTCACCTCATCCACGTAGAGAATGCCGCGATTAGCTTTGGCTAAGAGGCCGGGTTCAAAGGCCTTAACCCCTTCCGAAAGGGCCTTTTCAATATCGATGGTGCCGCAGACGCGGTCTTCCGTCGCCCCCAGAGGCAGATCCACCATGGTCACTTTTTTCTTGGCAATGGCCAGGGGCGTTTGTTGTTCCACCTGCTCCCGGACTTGGTCACTCATTAAATCCGGGTCGCTGGGATGGGAATTAAAGGGGTCGTTGGCCACAACTTCAATTTCGGGCAGGAGGTCAGCCAAGGCCCGGATGGTCGTTGATTTCCCCGTTCCCCGGTCGCCCATGATCATCACCCCACCAATTTTAGGGTCGATGACATTGAGGAGCAGGGCCAATTTCATTTCATCTTGGCCCACGATGGCCGTAAAAGGAAAAACAACACGGCGCGTTTTCGGGGGAGCGGAGAGGGTTGCGGTCATGGATCGTTTAGAGAAAATTAAGACTATTAACGGGATATTCAAAGCCGCAGGTGGGCAATGTTCTCCATTTTGCCATAGCGGTACCCTTTCCTCCGGGCCATTGAAGCCCTGGGACACTTAATGTTATGCTTTGGCACTAAGTAAACAGTATTAAGTCAGCTTAATTTCTGGTCTGAAGCCTACCCAGTTCAGAAAGCGGGGGAACCATATCCGGGGCGCATCTCCACGTGTTTGGAGAAGAAAAACTCTCATTTCTAGCCCGTCAGCTAACCCCGTCAGCCGTGAGGGAAAACTAATAAATGGATGAGCATTGTTCGGCAATGCTTTTGCTTTATTCAGGCACTCAGCGAGCGACGACTCTGTTACCGCCAACCTGTACTAAAGTTGAGGCGTTCAATGCAAAGAATTGACAATTGGCTATTTTAAATCATTTTGCTAGGTGGTGCAGTATCAAGGCTTTTGGTTCTAGCATCAAAATCTCCCTGGCAAAGGCCCTGAGCCACGTCACTCAGGATTACCGAATCAGCTTCTTCGGCTTTCCTGTGGACTGGATGCCATCGGCCGCTATTGCTCGACAATTCCTTACCAACACTTCTCCGACTTCCCCTAACCACTAATGAATTTCCCCAGTACTGCCAAAACCGATTTCATTAATCCCAATGACTATGCCTGGCATACGCTGTCTGCTGAAGCGGCCCTGCAAACCTTGCAGAGCGACCCCACTAAGGGCTTAACCACCGAACAAGTTGCAGAGCGTCGGCAAATTTTGGGCTGGAATGAACTACAGGAAATGGCGGGCCGCCATCCTCTGACCATTCTTTGGGAGCAGTTCACTAACATTATGTTGGTGATGCTGATTGCCGTGGCGGTGGTATCAGGGATTATCGATCTACGCCAGGGCAAGTTTCCGAAGGATGCTATTGCCATTTTTGCGATTGTGATTCTGAATGGCCTGCTGGGTTATCTCCAGGAAAGTCGGGCAGAAAAGGCCCTAGCCGCCCTTAAACGTCTGTCTTCTCCCCAGGTACGGGTTATTCGCCAGGGCCAAACCCTGGAAGTAGAAGCGAAGGAATTAGTCCCTGGGGACATCATGCTCCTCGAAGCGGGGGTACAAGTGGCCGCCGATGGTCGTCTGCTAGAGGCTCAGAATCTGCAAATTCGTGAAGCGACCCTGACGGGAGAAGCCGAGGCCCTGCTCAAGCAACCCCAGGCCATCCTGAGCGATGATGCAGCCCTGGGAGACCGCCGCAACCTTGTTTTTCAGGGCACAGAAGTGGTGCAGGGCCGGGGCATGGTGGTCGTGACCAAAACCGGTATGGATACGGAAATTGGCCGCATTGCCACCCTAATTCAATCGGTGGAAACGGAGCCGACGCCGCTACAACAGCGCATGAGCCAGTTGGGCAATGTTCTCGTTAGCAGTTCCTTGGCCTTGGTGGCCCTGGTAGTGACGGTGGGTGTTCTGCGGATGGGATGGCAAACCTTTGAGGGCCTACTGGAAGTGTCCCTCAGTATGGCTGTTGCCGTGGTGCCTGAAGGCCTGCCAGCCGTGGTGACTGTCACCTTGGCCATTGGCACCCAGCGGATGGTGCGTCGCCAGGCCCTGATCCGTAAGTTACCGGCAGTGGAAACCCTTGGCTCCGTCACGACCATTTGTTCCGACAAGACCGGCACCCTCACCCAAAATAAAATGGTGGTACAGCAGTTTACTACGCCCAGTACCCTCTATCAGGTAACGGGGGAAGGTTATAGTCCTCTGGGGGACATCCAACGGCAGGGCCAAACCGTCGATGAACTAGAAGCAGAAGCTGAACTCCTGCTCATGGCCTGCGTCCTTTGTAACGATGCCCTTTTGCAACAAAAAGAGGGCCAATGGATCATCCTGGGCGATCCCACGGAAGGGGCCCTGCTGACCCTGGCGGCTAAAGCCGGCTTGTACCGAGAAGTCCTCGGGGAAAACATGCCGAGACGGGCGGAAATCCCCTTCTCCTCCGAGCGTAAACGCATGGCCGTGATCGTTGAGAAAGCCTCTGCCACGGGTCATCACCTGGTATTTAGTAAAGGCTCCCCGGAAATTCTGCTGGAGGCCTGTCGGTATCAGCAAAGCGACGCCACCCCTACAGAGCTAACCCCAGAAGGTCGTCAAGCCATTCTCCAGATCAACGATCAATGGGCGGCCCAGGGCCTGCGAGTCCTGGGTTTTGCCTATCGCACCTTACCCGATGGCAACCTGGATGAGGCGGAAAAGGATTTAGTCTGGCTCGGCCTCGTCGGGATGATTGATGCGCCCCGTCCAGAGGTCAAGCTAGCGGTGCAACAGTGTTTAGCCGCTGGGATTCGGCCGATCATGATTACGGGAGACCACCAACTCACAGCCCAAGCCATTGCCTACGACCTCGGCATTGCCCAGCCGGGTACCGAAATCCTGACAGGGAAAGACTTAGAACAAATCGGCCAGCTAGAGCTTGACCGTATTGTGGGAGACGTGAGTGTCTATGCCCGCGTTGCACCAGAACATAAGCTTTGGATCGTCCACGCTTTGCAAAATCAAGGCCAGTTCGTGGCCATGACCGGCGATGGGGTGAATGATGCACCGGCCCTCAAACAAGCGGATATTGGTATTGCTATGGGCATTACCGGCACCGATGTTAGTAAAGAGGCCAGTGACATGATCCTCTTGGACGATAATTTTGCCACCATTGTCGCCGCCACTGAAGAAGGCCGGGTGGTTTACGACAATATTCGTCGCTTCATTAAGTACATTTTGGGCAGTAACATCGGCGAAGTTTTAGTGATTGCGGCTGCGCCCTTACTGGGCCTGGGGGGCGTGCCATTGTCCCCCCTCCAAATTCTCTGGATGAACCTAGTCACCGATGGTTTACCGGCCTTGGCCCTGGCGATGGAACCAGCAGAGCCTAATGTGATGAGTCGGCCCCCCTACAATCCTCGGGAAAGTATTTTCTCTCGCGGCCTGGGGGCCTATATGCTCCGCATCGGTATTATTTTTGCTGTCTTGACCATTGCGCTGATGGTTTGGGCCTATCAATACACCCAAGGGAGTCCCAACCCAGAACGCTGGAAAACCATGGTATTTACGACTCTCTGTCTGGCTCAGATGGGTCACGCCTTAGCAGTGCGTTCCGATACCCAACTGATTGTTCGCCTCAATCCCTTTTCTAACCCTTACATTCTGGCCGCGGTGGGCTTCACCTCCCTGTTGCAACTACTCCTGATCTACGTGGCGCCTTTTCGCAACTTTTTTGGTACCCACTGGCTCAGTGGCCAGGAACTAGCCGTCTGCTTCGGGTTCAGTCTGCTGATGTTTGTTTGGATCGAGCTCGAAAAGCTGGTGATTAATGCTTGGTTTAAATACCGCAGCAATATTTCCTAAAGGGTTAACTCGATCCTAACCCCTGCTTGAGCAACCGATTTTAAAACCCCCTACCCCGGACTTCTATGGTGACTAATTTCCCTGCTCTCCTCTCTTTAGCGGTCTTTATTGGGGTGATTGCCCTGATCATGTCGGAGAAAATCCACCTAACGGTGGCGGCCTTCCTGGGGGCCCTGGTTCTAGTGTTTAGCCATGTCATCACCTTGAAAGAAGGCATTGACTACATCAGCCAAAGCTACGCCACTCTGGCCCTCTTTTTTGGGGTGATGGTACTCGTCCGGGCCTTTGAACCGACTAAAATCTTCGAGTATTTGGCCACCCAAATGGTGCTCTTGGCCAAAGGAAGTGGCAAACTGCTCGTCCTGGGCGTCATTGGTATTACCACGCCCATTTGCGCTGTACTGCCCAATGCCACAACGGTCATGCTGTTGGCCCCCTTGATTCCTCCCATCGCCGAGGAAATTGGGGTGGATTTTGTTCCCCTGCTAATTCTGATGGTGTTCGTGGCCAATAGTGCCGGACTGTTAACCCTGGTGGGAGATCCGGCTACCTTTATTGTTGGTAGCTCCATCAATATCACCTTCAATGAGTATCTGTTCAAACTCAGTTTTGGCGGTCTGTTGGCCGTGCTTTCTATCTTGGCCATTGCGCCTTTTCTCTTCCGTAGTATCTGGAATCGCCAATTTACCCACCTGGAAGACCTACCCCATCCCCAGATTAATCATCCCCAGGTTTTGATGTTGGGGGGCCTGATTATCGCCCTGGTACTCCTCTTTTTTGTGATCGGTGAAACCCTGCCAGTTCCGGTGACTCCCGCCGCCGTTGCCCTACTGGGGGCCGGTCTGGCCCTGTTGCTGGCCCACCAAAGTAAAATTGATACGGTTCCCAATATTCTGCGAGATGTGGACTGGAGTACTTTGATCTTTTTCATGTCCACCTTTGTGATTATTGGTTCTTTAGAAAAAACCGGCGTAACGGCCTACCTGGCCCAATTGCTAGCAGTTTTAGTCGGTAAAAATATTGCCTTCGGTTCTATCGTTTTAGTGTTTGCGGTCGGCTTGCTTTCCAGTGTGGTGCCCAATATTCCCCTGGTTGTGGCCATGGTGCCCCTGCTAAAACAGTACGTTGTCAATATCGGTATGGCCGGGTCTGAGGTGTTGAGTCCCGACTTTGCCGGTCAATTTCCGCCAGCAGTATTGCCCCTGTTCTACGCCATGATGTTTGGGGCGACCTTAGGGGGCAATGGCACCCTAGTGGGGGCCTCTTCTAATATTGTTGCGGCGGGTATTTCTGAACAACATGGCCGTCCGATTTCTTTCCATCGCTTTCTCCGTTATGGCCTGCCGACCATGGCGGTTCAATTAGTAGTAGCCGCTGTTTTTGTCGGCTGGCTCCTGTGGCAAAACTAGGTCTGGTAAGCCGGCCCCTGGGTCAGACTTGGAGAGCACCGCTGTATGGTAAAATCGGCGTTGGCTATTAACCCCGTGACAAAATGCCACGAAACTTCCTTGAAATTCAGAGTAAAGGGGTCTCGGCGGAACGATTGCCCAGGGAATACCCCAAAAAACTGAGGAAACAGCAATTCCCGCCCTGTTTCCGCCTTGTGGCTGATGTGGCTCAAGGTTTTTTTTAGCGGATACCTTGAACGTCTAATGAACCAAGCTATTTTTGAAAAAGTTAAAACCATTGTAGTCGATCAACTTGAAGTCGATGCAGATAAAGTCACGCCGGAAGCCAGTTTTGCCAATGACCTCGGTGCAGATTCCCTCGATACGGTGGAATTAGTCATGGCCTTAGAAGAAGAATTTGGAGTAGAAATTCCGGACGAAGTAGCCGAGACCATCGATACCGTCGGCAAAGCGGTGGATTACATCAGCGAAAAAAGCGAGAACTAAACAGCGTTTTGGTAACTCCTTGGTAATCCCGCGAACAGCTATCCGTCCCTTGCGTAACAAATCTGCTGTCTGAGGCACCAGGTTTTATTTATTGACAATAACCATGGCAAATTTAGAAAAAAAAAGGGTCGTTGTGACGGGATTGGGGGCCATTACCCCCATCGGTAACACCCTCGCTGACTACTGGCAAGGACTTTTGCAGGGTGCCAATGGCATCGGCCCAATTACCCATTTTGATGCCAGCAATCATGCCTGCCGTTTTGCGGGAGAGGTCAAAGGTTTTGATCCTTTGCAATACCTAGACCGTAAAGAGGCCAAGCGGATGGATCGTTTTGCCCAATTTGCAGTGTGTGCCAGCCAGCAGGCCCTGGCAGACGCCCAACTAGTGATTAATGAACTGAATGCTGATGATATCGGCGTTCTCATTGGCACAGGCATTGGTGGACTAAAGGTATTAGAAGACCAGCAGGAAATATTGCTGACCAAGGGGCCGGGTCGCTGTAGTCCCTTTATGATCCCGATGATGATTGCCAACATGGCGGCGGGCTTAACGGCCATTCACGTTGGAGCTAAGGGCCCGAATACCTGTACGGTGACGGCCTGTGCGGCCGGTTCTAATGCGGTCGGTGATGCTTTTCGTTTGGTACAAAGCGGCTATGCCAAGGCCATGATCTGCGGCGGAACAGAAGCTGCTATTACCCCCCTGTCCTTTGCTGGCTTTTCTGCCGCACGGGCACTCTCTTTCCGCAATGATGACCCTCTCCATGCCAGCCGTCCCTTTGACAAAGACCGAGACGGTTTTGTCATGGGAGAAGGGGCCGGCATTCTCATCCTCGAAGAGTTAGAGCAAGCAATCCAGCGAGGGGCCAAAATTTATGCCGAAATTGTCGGTTATGCGATGACCTGCGATGCCTACCACATTACTTCTCCTGTCCCCGATGGCCGGGGCGCCACCCAAGCCATGACCCTAGCCCTGAAGGATGCGGGCCTGGCCCCGGAAAGTGTGAGCTACATCAACGCCCACGGTACCAGTACTCCTGCTAACGATGTGACCGAAACGCGAGCCATTAAGCAGGCCCTGGGGGCCCATGCCCATAATCTGGTGGTCAGTTCTACCAAATCGATGACAGGCCATCTTCTGGGCGGTTCCGGGGGGATTGAAGCGGTGGCAACGGTGATGGCCATTGCTGAAGACCGGGTTCCCCCGACCATTAATCTAGAAAATCCCGACCCGGATTGTGACCTCGACTATGTGCCCAGCACTAGCCGGGCCCTGCCAGTGGAGGTGGCCCTATCCAATTCCTTTGGCTTTGGCGGTCATAACGTGACCCTAGCTTTTAAAAAATATCATTAACCCGGTGAAATGAAGCCGAAGCGTGGGAAGATGGTAGCAAAATTTGGGCTACCCCTTGCCACTGCTAGAGATGGTTTCCCCACCGTTATATTTTTAGTTCATTCCACAAGAGATTATGGCTACTCAATCCCTGCAAGAACGCTGTATTAATTCCATTCGTTTTTTAGCCATTGATGCGGTTGAAAAGGCAAAATCTGGACACCCCGGCCTACCCATGGGGGCCGCTCCCATGGCCTTTGTGCTGTGGGATCAGTTCATGAAGTTCAATCCCAAAAATCCCCAATGGTTTAACCGCGACCGCTTCATTCTCTCGGCGGGCCATGGTTCTATGTTGCAGTACGCACTGCTCTATTTGATGGGCTATGACAGCGTTTCCATCGAAGACATTAAACAGTTCCGTCAGTGGGGGTCTAAAACACCCGGTCACCCGGAAAACTTTGAAACCGCAGGGGTGGAAGTGACGACGGGCCCTCTGGGTCAGGGGATTGCCAACGGCGTGGGATTTGCTCTAGCAGAGGCTCATCTGGCCGCAACGTTTAATAAACCCGATGCTAAATTAGTTGACCACTACACCTACGTCATCCTAGGGGATGGTTGCAATATGGAAGGGGTAGCGGCGGAGGCCTGTTCCATTGCGGGTCACTGGGGCTTGGGTAAACTGATCGCCCTCTACGACGATAACCACATTTCCATTGATGGTTCGACGGATGTCGCCTTTACCGAAGATGTTTCCAAGCGCTTTGAAGCCTACGGTTGGCATGTTCTCCACGTCAAAGACGGTAATACCGACCTCGCAGCCATTGCCAAGGCCATTGAAGAAGCTAAGGCCGTGACTGATAAACCGACCATGATCAAGGTCACCACTACCATTGGTTATGGTTCTCCCAAAAAAGCCAACACGGCGGGGGTACATGGGGCCGCTCTAGGGGCGGAAGAAGTAGACGCCACCCGCAAAAACCTGGGCTGGGACTATCCTCCCTTTGAAATTCCCCAGGATGTTTTAGACCATACCCATAAGGCTATTGAACGGGGAACCCAACTGGAGGCCGAATGGAATAACGTTCTCGCTCAGTACAAAGCCAAATATCCCCAGGAAGCCGCCGAATTTGAGCGTCTCCTCAGCGGTGAACTACCGGCTAACTGGGCTGATGTCCTGCCCCGCTACACGGCCGAAGATAAGGCGCTTCCGACCCGGAAACACTCCGAAACCTGTCTCAATAAACTGGCTCCCGTTTTGTCGGAACTGATCGGGGGGTCGGCGGATCTGACCCACTCTAACCTCACTGAGTTGAAAATTTCCGGTGATTTCCAGAAAGGGGCCTACCAAAACCGGAACGTCCACTTCGGGGTACGGGAACACGCCATGGGGGCCATCTGTAATGGTATTGCGCTCCATGGTTCTGGCCTGATTCCCTACGGTGCCACCTTCTTGATCTTTACGGACTACATGCGGGCGGCCATTCGTCTCTCAGCCCTGGCAAACGTCGGTGCCATTTGGGTGATGACCCACGATTCCATTGGCCAAGGGGAAGATGGCCCGACTCACCAGCCGGTAGAAACCCTGGCTTCCCTGCGGGCGATTCCCAACCTGACAGTAATCCGTCCCGCCGACGGCAACGAGTGCTCCGGGGCCTACCACGTGGCAATCACCAATGCCAAACAGCATAAACCGACACTCTTGGCCTTTACTCGTCAAAACGTGCCTAACCTTGCTGGTAGCAGCATTGAGAACACCCTCAAGGGGGCCTATACCCTCGTCGATTGTGCCGGAACCCCTGACCTAATCCTGATCGGTACCGGTTCGGAAGTGAGCCTCTGTGTGGAAGCTGCCAGCAAACTCGCTAGCGAAGGTAAAAATGTCCGGGTCGTCTCCATGCCCTCCTGGGAGCTGTTTGAAGCCCAAGATAGTGCTTATAAAGAATCTGTTCTACCGAAGGCTGTCACCAAGCGCCTCGCTGTAGAAGCCGGCGTTAGCTTTGGTTGGCAAAAATATGTCGGCATGGAAGGGGATACCGTGAGTATCGACCGCTTTGGAGCCTCTGCCCCCGGTGGCATCTGTATGGAGAAATTTGGTTTTAGCGTTGATAACGTTTTGGCCAAAGCTAAAGCGCTCCTGAGCTAGTGACGCTCTACCTACATCGAGACTAAATTACCCATGGCCCTCTAATCTCTAGAGGGCCTTTACCGTAGGCAATCAGTCCCTTCCTATCGTTGACCTGAGCTATTCCGCTCAATCCCAAGGTTATCGATATTTTGTCAAGCTTTTTTTGATGTTCCCTAGTAACCTGGCTAGAGGATTCGGTGCCCTATCCAAATCTCCGACAGATTTGTCGTTTAAGATAGGTCAGTCGATATTCATTCTAGTCGAGGAGTGATTATGAACCGATTCCATGGTTTTGTACTTGCTTTTATATCCCTCCTCTGCTTAGCCGCACCGGCTGAAGCAGGAAAACTTCTTTACTGGCGCTTTGAAGCGTCCCAGAACCGACTGACCTTTAACACTGAAACGGGAGTTCAACCGACCGCCCAGTTAATTCCTAATCCCACCCGCATTGTGATTGACCTGCCAGGCACAACCCTGGGGCGGCCGACAGTGAATCAACCCATTGGAGGAACTGTTAGTAATGTGAGGGTGGCTCAATTTGACCCTTTTACGACTCGTCTGGTGATTGAATTGGCCCCTGGTTACACCGTGGATCCCCAGCAGGTTAAGGTACGGGGTATTACCCCCACCCAATGGACAGTGGATTTACCCGTTCCCCAACGAACCACCACCCCTCCCCCCTTATCTCCCCAATCTCAGGCTCCAGCCCCCAGTCGGCCCCTTCTGGCCCCCGCTGAAGGAGCTGAAACTGTCCAAGTGACGGCCAGTGGCCTCTTGATTCCCTTGGTTCGGAACGGCCAGAACAACAATATCCGAGTAGACCGCAGTAACGACGGCACAACTATTCAGGTCGGCTTACCGGGGGCGATGCTTCCCAGTTATTTAGCGGGAAAAACCTTTGCTATTCAGCAGTACGGTGTCAGTGACCTATCTTTTGCCAACTCCAGTACTGATCCCCGCCTCAGCTTAACCGTTGACCCTAATAGTCCCGGTTGGCAGGCCTACTACAGTCGCTTGGGAGGTGGAATAGTGCTCTTCCCAAAGGGGGGAATTCGGGCCACCCAAGGGTTGGCCCCGCCACCGAGCAGTGGCATTCCCCTACCACCTTCTGCTGACCTAGGGGTCAGTTCCCTTAGTAGTGAAGGAGTTAGTATTACCGGCCTAGAATTAAGTCGGGACAATCGCCAATTATTAATTCGGGCCGATCGGCCTCTGCAGGCCAAGGGCACCCTCAACCGTCTAACGGGGAACTATGAAATTCGCATTGAGAATGCCCGCCTGGCCAGTAGCTTCAAACAACCCAGTTTGAGCGGTAATAGCCCGATTACCCAGCTTCAGATCCGCCAAGATGCCGGTGACACCTTGGTTTTTTTCGTGCAACCGGCTGCCGGAACCCGCTTTGGTAATCTTTTTCGGTCAGGGGGCCTCTACGCCCTAGAGATCGCCCCCCGAAGTTATGGCGGCACTTCGTTGGGGAACCGTCCCTTACCCCCCACAAATCCTGGCTCCAATGGTACACCAGTTACTATCAACGTGCCGTCTGCCCCACGGGGCTCCCTGCCGCCCCTAGGAAATGCTCTGCCACCCAATCCCCTCCCGACCCAAGGGAATTGGCCCCGTATCCCCCAGGGCAGTCGCCTGGTGTTTATTGATCCCGGCCATGGGGGCACGGATCCAGGGGCCATTGGCCTGAACGGAGTCCAGGAAAAAGATATCATTTTGTCCATCTCGCTCCAGGTTGTGCGCTACTTGGAACAACAGGGAATTCGGACAATGCTCGCCCGCAATAGTGACTACTTTGTTAGTCTCCAGGGCCGCACCGACATGGCCAACCGTGCCGGAGCGGATCTGTTTGTCAGTATCCACGCCAACTCCATGGGAGCGGGTCGCCCTGATGTCAGCGGTCTTGAAGTGTATTACTATGACTCACCGGAATTATCTCGTTTTATCCATCGCAGTATTTTGAGGAGTCTAGATGTCAAAGACCGAGGAATTCGCAAGGCTCGTTTTTATGTGCTCCGAAATAGTAGAATGCCTTCAACCTTGGTAGAAGTGGGTTTTGTGACGGGGAGCGAAGATGTTGCCAAATTGACCAATCCCAGTTACCAACAACAAATGGCCCAGGCTATCGCTCGGGGAATTATCGAATACCTGCAACAAAACTAGCGCCCCAGGACTCTTTATCCCAGAACCAATATCTGAGAAAGTTAACCTTAGACCTGGCTAAGTATATTTACTTCCCTCGATATTCGTGTTTGAATTATCAGCATCTTATTTTCATATAGCCTTATATGCGAGAGTCTCAGCGTAGCCGAATCGGCGTTTTTGATAGTGGTGTGGGTGGTTTAACAGTCTTGCGCGAGTTGTATCGACAACTCCCCAAGGAATCGATTCTCTACTTTGGGGATACAGCCCGGCTACCTTACGGCAATCGAACCTCCCAGGAAATCGTACAATTCGTGCGGGAAATCCTGACCTGGATGCAAGAGGAGCAGGTCAAGATGGTGATCATGGCCTGTAATACCAGTTCCGCCCTGGCCTTGGATGTGGTTCGCCAGGAATTTGATTTCCCCATCCTTGGGGTGATTTTACCGGGGGCTCGAGCCGCTGTTCGTCTAGGCCGAAAAATTGGGGTGATTGCCACCCCCGCCACCGTAGCCAGTAATGCTTATCGGGATGCCATCCATGAAATTGATTCCCAGGCTCAGGTATGGCAAGTGGCCTGTCCTGAATTTGTGCCCCTCATTGAACAAAATCGGATTTATGATCCCTACACCAAGCAGATAGCCCGGGATTATCTCCAACCTTTACTGGAAGTCCAGATTGATACTCTGGTCTTTGGTTGTACCCACTACCAACACTTAACTCCCATTCTGCGAGAAATCCTGCCCGCCTCAATTCACCTGGTGGATCCAGCAAGTTATGTGGTTAAGGCCGCCCGCAAGGAACTGGAGGTCCTCGGTCTCAGTAACAACCAGATGTCCATTGCGACCCACTTCACTGTCAGTGGCTGTCCCCATAGTTTTGCGGAACTGTCCCAGCAGTGGCTTGGTTTTTGCCCAAGTGTAGAGCAGATTCATCTCCCCCCAGTGCCGATATCCCCCGTTTCTTTAGAGATCCTCGACTAATCCCTGCCGCCCCCTGACCCATTCCCCCATCTAAGGCGATGTGAGCTTATCTTGTCAGTCCCTTGATTCTCTGTTACAATAACGAGTCTGATTGTAGATATAGTTGTCTCTTTATAATCCCCTCTGTAACCTGTACTGAGAGCAATCGTGGCTAATAACAAGTCTGCGCTAAAGCGCATTGAAATCGCAGAACGTAACCGACTGCAGAACAAGTCCTATAAGTCGGCAATTAAAACCTTAATGAAAAAGACCTTCCAGTCCGTGGAAGCCTACGGTGCTAGCCCAGCACCCGAGGCCCTAGAAGCGGTTCAAACTAATCTATCCGCCGCCTTTAGTAAAATTGACAAAGCCGTCAAGCGTCGTGTTCTACACGTCAACAACGGGGCGCGTAAAAAAGCTCGTCTTGCCAAGGCCCTGAAGCGGGTCACGACTCCCGCCTAGGCTAAAACGGTTACTGCGAATACAGCCGCCCCTTGGGCTAATGCCATTCCCGCCCCTGTGAGATGTCGATGCAATTGATTGATACGCACGTTCACATCAACTTCGAGGTTTTCCAGTCCGAACTTCCCTCTCTGCGGTCTCGTTGGCAAGAAGCCGGGGTTGTCCAGCTAGTCCATTCCTGTGTTGAGCCCCAGGAATTCCAGCAAATCCAGTCCTTGGCGAATCAATTTCCAGAACTCTCCTTTGCGGTAGGATTACACCCCCTAGATGCTCACAAATGGCTTCCTAGTACCGCTGACCAGATTTTGGCTTTAGCCCAGTCTGACCAGCGGGTTGTTGCCATTGGGGAGATGGGCCTGGATTTTTATAAAGCTGATAACCAAGCCCAGCAGAAGGAAGTCTTTTTAGCCCAGTTACGAATTGCCCATCGCTTACAGAAACCTATTATTGTCCATTGTCGCGATGCGGCACCGGTTTTGCGGGAACTTTTACAGGATTTTTGTCGGCACCAAGGGCCGATACAAGGGGTTATGCATTGCTGGAGTGGGAGCCCCGAAGAAACTCAGTGGTTTTTAGACCTGGGGTTTTACATTAGCTTCAGCGGTATTGTGACTTTTAAGCGCAGTGAAATGATTCAGGCCAGTGCCAAAGGCGTTCCCCTAGACCGTCTTTTAATCGAGACCGATTGTCCGTTTTTAGCCCCTGTTCCCCAGCGAGGTAAGCGCAATGAGCCTGCCTACGTCCGCTATGTTGCCCAAGCCCTTGCGGATCTCCGCCAGGAATCCCTCAACACGATTGCCACAGCGACCACCGATAATGCTCGTCGCCTGTTTGGACTCCTCCCAATCTAAGTGTTTTTTCCGTCAGTGCTCACTCGCTGATCTTGCCGTTCCCCCGGCTGCCCCTAACTCCGTGAGAATTTAAACGCCATCATGACTAATTCTGCCCGCAGTCTGCTTCCCGACCTCATCGAAATTCAACACGCTAGCTTTCGTTGGTTTTTAGAGGAGGGCCTGATTGAAGAACTGAATAGTTTTTCTCCGATCTCCGACTATACCGGCAAACTAGAACTGCATTTTCTTGGCAAAGACTACAAGCTCAAGCAACCCAAGTACGACGTAGATGAAGCGAAACGCCGGGATGCCAGCTATTCGGTGCAGGTGTATGTGCCCACTCGCTTGGTTAACAAGGAAACGGGGGAAATCAAGGAACAGGAAGTTTTTATTGGCGATTTGCCCCTGATGACCGAACGGGGGACGTTTATTATCAACGGTGCCGAGCGGGTGATTGTCAACCAGATTGTCCGCTCTCCGGGGGTCTACTACAAAAAAGAGTTAGATAAAAATGGTCGCCGCACCTACTCCGCTTCCTTAATTCCTAACCGCGGGGCCTGGCTCAAGTTCGAGACAGATAAAAATGGTTTGGTCTGGGTTCGTATCGACAAGACCCGCAAGCTTTCGGCCCAGGTTCTTTTGAAGGCCATTGGCTTAGGGGATAACGAAATTCTCGACTCCCTGCGTCATCCCGAGTTTTACCAAAAAACCCTAGACAAAGAGGGCAATCCAACCGAAGAAGAAGCCTTGATTGAGCTCTACAAAAAGCTCCGTCCTGGGGAGCCACCGACGGTGAGTGGCGGTCAACAGTTGCTCGATTCCCGCTTTTTCGACCCGAAACGCTACGATTTGGGCCGGGTCGGACGCTACAAAATCAATAAAAAACTGCGACTGAATGAACCGGATACGACCCGGGTGCTGACTCCCAAAGATATTTTGGCGGCGATTGACTATCTGATCAACCTGGAATTCGACATTGGGAGTACCGATGACATTGACCACCTTGGCAACCGTCGGGTGCGTTCCGTCGGAGAACTACTCCAGAACCAGATTCGCGTGGGTCTCAATCGTCTGGAACGGATTATTCGGGAGCGGATGACCGTTAGTGAGTCCGACATGCTCACCCCGGCGGCTCTGGTGAATCCCAAGCCCTTGGTGGCAGCCATCAAGGAATTTTTTGGTTCATCCCAGCTTTCCCAGTTTATGGATCAGACCAACCCCCTGGCAGAGTTGACCCACAAACGACGGATTTCGGCCCTCGGCCCTGGGGGACTAACCCGAGAACGGGCGGGTTTTGCGGTGCGGGATATTCACCCCTCCCACCACGGTCGCATTTGTCCGGTGGAGACGCCAGAGGGCCCCAATGCCGGTCTGATTGGTTCCTTGGCGACCTGTGCGCGGGTCAATGCCTACGGCTTTATTGAAACCCCCTACTACCGCGTAGAGAATGGCCGAGTCCGCCGGGATCTCGCACCGGTTTACCTCACCGCCGACGAAGAAGACGATATGCGGGTCGCTCCAGGGGATATTTCCACGGATCTAGAGGGGACGATTCTCGGGGAAAGTGTGCCCATTCGTTACCGCCAGGAATTTTCCACCACCACCCCCGAGCAGGTGGATTATGTGGCCGTCTCTCCTGTCCAAATTGTCTCGGTAGCGACCTCCCTGATTCCCTTCCTGGAACACGACGACGCGAACCGGGCTCTGATGGGGTCTAACATGCAACGGCAGGCGGTTCCCCTCCTGCGACCGGAGCGCCCTCTGGTGGGGACTGGACTGGAAGCTCAGGCCGCTCGGGATTCGGGGATGGTGATTGTCTCCCGAACCCATGGCGTGGTGACCTACGTTGATGCGACGGAAATCCGCGTCCAATCCCGCGATCCCAACAACCCTGATGTCGTGGGGTCGCTCCAAACCTACTATTTGCAAAAATACCAGCGCTCAAACCAGGACACCTGTCTCAATCAGCGTCCGTTAGTTTACGTCGGTGAAGATGTCGTGCCGGGTCAGATTTTGGCCGATGGTTCCGCTACTGAAGGAGGAGAATTGGCCCTGGGCCAGAATATTCTGGTAGCCTATATGCCCTGGGAAGGCTACAACTACGAAGATGCCATCCTGATTAGCGAACGTCTGGTCTATGACGACATTTATACCAGTATCCACGTTGAAAAATTTGAAATCGAGGCCCGACAAACCAAACTCGGCCCGGAGGAAATCACCCGCGAAATTCCCAACGTTGGGGAAGATTCTCTGCGCAATTTAGATGAACAGGGGATTATCCGCACCGGGGCCTGGGTGGAATCGGGGGATATTCTCGTGGGGAAAGTCACGCCGAAAGGCGAAGCGGATCAGCCCCCCGAAGAAAAACTTTTGCGGGCCATCTTTGGGGAAAAAGCTCGGGATGTGCGGGATAACTCTCTGCGGGTTCCCAACGGTGAAAAGGGCCGGGTCGTGGATGTACGGGTCTTTACCCGAGAAAAAGGTGATGAACTGCCCCCCGGTGCCAATATGGTCGTGCGGGTTTATGTGGCCCAGAAACGCAAAATCCAGGTAGGAGACAAAATGGCTGGTCGCCACGGCAACAAAGGGATTATTTCCCGCATTTTGCCCATCGAAAGTATGCCCTACCTGCCCGATGGCCGGCCGGTGGATATTGTCCTCAACCCGCTGGGGGTACCCTCCCGTATGAACGTGGGCCAGGTCTTTGAATGCCTCCTGGGCTGGGCCGGCGAAAACCTGGGCGTTCGTTTTAAAATTACCCCCTTTGATGAAATGTACGGGGCTGAAGCTTCCCGAGAAACCGTCCATGGTCTGCTGGGGGATGCCTCCCAAAAACCTGGCAAAAACTGGGTCTTCGATCCCGACAATGCTGGCAAAATTACGGTCTACGATGGCCGCACCGGAGAACCCTTTGACCGTCCAGTCACTGTCGGCCAGGCCTACATGCTGAAACTGGTTCACCTCGTAGATGATAAGATCCATGCTCGTTCCACTGGCCCTTACTCCTTGGTTACCCAGCAACCCTTGGGTGGAAAAGCCCAGCAAGGCGGTCAGCGCTTTGGAGAAATGGAAGTATGGGCCCTGGAGGCCTACGGCGCGGCCTACATTCTCCAGGAATTGCTAACGGTGAAGTCCGACGATATGCAAGGGCGGAATGAGGCCCTCAATGCCATCGTCAAAGGCAAACCGATTCCCCGGCCCGGAACGCCAGAATCCTTCAAGGTGTTGATGCGAGAACTTCAATCTCTGGGCCTGGATATTGCCGTCCATAAAGTAGAACTGTCCGAGGATGGCAGTAGCCGCGATGTGGAGGTTGACCTGATGATCGACACCCAACGCCGGGCCCCCAGTCGTCCCACCTACGAATCCTTAAATACCGACGATTTAGAAGAAGAAGAGGTCTAGCCGTTCTCCAGGGCTTCCCCTCCCCAACACCAAAGGAGGAGAAACATCTTAACGATTCTCCTACCTTTGAATGGCCGCTCAGGCCCCCGCCGCTCTCAAGTCCTATCCCCCTCAATTGCCATGACCTTTTATAACTACACTATCGACAAAGGCCGCCTCAAAAAACTGATTGCCGCCGCATTTCGTCGTCACGGCTCTGCCCGCTGTTCTCAACTGGCCGATGATCTCAAGGGCCTGGGCTTTAAGTTTGCTACCAAGGCGGGGGTTTCCATTAGCGTCGAGGACTTGAGTATTCCTCCGGTGAAAAAGGAAATGCTCAAAAGCGCCGAAGAAGAAATTCGCACCACTGAAGCCCGCTATGCTCGGGGCGAAATCACGGAGGTAGAGCGTTTCCAGAAAGTGATTGACACCTGGAACAGTACCTCTGAAGGTCTGAAGGACGAAGTGATCCGCAACTTCCGGGCCACTGACCCCCTCAACTCCGTCTACATGATGGCCTTTTCCGGCGCACGGGGAAACATGAGCCAGGTTCGTCAGTTGGTGGGGATGCGGGGCCTGATGGCCGATCCCCAGGGGGAAATCATTGACTTGCCCATTAAAACCAACTTCCGAGAAGGACTCACCGTTACTGAGTACATTATTTCTTCCTATGGAGCACGGAAGGGCCTGGTCGATACGGCCCTGCGGACAGCGGACTCAGGCTATCTGACCCGTCGTTTGGTGGATGTTTCCCAGGATGTGATTGTGCGGGAAGTGGATTGTGGTACGGAGCGGAGCGTCCGCGTCACGGCCATGATTGATGGGGATCAGGTCAAAATTCACCTCGGTGACCGCTTGGTGGGTCGACTACTGGCTAAAGATGTGGTCGATAAAGATGGTCAAGTCATTGCGGAACGCAACCAAGAAATTGATGAAGACCTAGCCAAAAAAATTAGCCAGTCGGTAGAAGAAGTCTTCGTGCGATCGCCCCTGACCTGTGAAGCGGCCCGTTCGGTTTGTCAATCTTGCTATGGCTGGAGTTTGGCCCACGGTCATAAAGTGGATCTTGGGGAGGCCGTGGGGATTATCGCGGCCCAATCCATTGGGGAGCCCGGTACCCAGCTCACCATGCGGACGTTCCACACCGGCGGGGTTTTCACCGGAGAAGTGGCTCGCCAGGAAAAGGCCCCGGAGGATGGCACAGTCAAGTGGGGTAAAGGCCTGAGCACTCGTAAGGTTCGGACTCGCCATGGTGAAGATGCGGAACAGGTGGAAGTCGCCGGAGATTTGATCTGGAAAGGCGAAGGGAAAAAGGCCAATACCCAGACCTACTCCCTCACCCCTGGTTCCCTTATTTTTGTGCAGGATGGTGAAAAGGTAAAAGCGGGGCAACTATTGACAGAAATTTCCCTATCCAAGGCCCAACGTTCTACGGAACGAGCCACCAAGGATGTGGCCAGTGACTTAGCCGGGGAAGTCTTGTTTGACCGCCTCGTTCCCGAAGAAAAAACGGATCGCCAAGGCAATACTACCCGGATTGCTCAACGGGGGGGCCTGGTTTGGATTTTATCTGGAGAAGTCTATAACCTCCCGCCAGGGGCGGAGCCGGTCGTTAAAAACGGTGACCAGGTTAAGGCCGGCAGTGTGCTAGCGGAAACCCGTTTAGTGTCCACCAGTGGTGGGGTGGTGCGTCATCAAGAAGATAGTCGAGAAATTGAAATTATTACAGCCTCGGTACTGTTAGACCAGGCCCAGGTCAAGCTGGAAAGTAGCGGGGGGCGGGAACAATACGTCATTTACACTGCCGATGGCCAGCGCTTCTTGCTGAAGGCTGCACCGGGGACAAAAGTCCAAAACCATGCCATTGTCGCCGAACTGATTGACGAACGTTACCGGACGACCACTGGGGGACTGATTCGTTATGCCGGTGTCGAAGTGGCCAAGGGGGGCCGGAAACAAGGCTACGAAGTCACCAAGGGCGGTACCCTACTCTGGATTCCCGAAGAAACCCACGAAATCAACAAGGATATTTCCCTCTTGATTGTCGAAGATGGCCAGTACGTCGAAGCTGGAACGGAAGTGGTCAAGGATATCTTCTGCCAGTCCAGCGGGATCGTAGAAGTCATCCAGAAAAATGACATCCTGCGGGAAATTATCATCAAGCCTGGCGAATACCATTTGGATGTTGACCCCGACCAAGTCAAACTGGAGTCGGGCCAGTTAATTCAGCCAGGAACAGAAATCCTACCCGGCATTGTGGTAGCAGAATTGCGTCAGGTAGAGTGGGTGGAAAGCACCGAGGGCCTGGGCCTGCTCTTGCGTCCGGTTGAAGAGTATAAAGTTTATGATGAGCCAGCAGCCCCATCCCAAGGTTCCCAAAATTCCGATGGCGGTCGCCAGATAGAACTCCGCTCGGTGCAACGACTTTTCTACAAAGATGGCGACCGAGTCAAGTCCGTTGAAGGCTCTCAGCTGCTCAGCACCCAGCTGGTCTTGGAAATTTCTGGAGATGACCTGGAAATTGCCCACCTGGCGGCAGACATTGAACTTCAAGATGACGAAGACGAAGAATGTAAACGTCTGCAGTTGGTGATTCTCGAATCGTTGGTGTTGCGCCGCGACCAGGAAAATGACCCCCACAGTGGCTCTACTCAGACTCGCCTGTTAGTCAAGGATGGGGATGAAATTCCTGCTGGTGCTGTTGTGGCTCGCACGGAAATTCAATGTAAAGACGCGGGCATTATTCGCGGTATTCGTAGTGGCATTGAATCGATCCGTCGGGTGCTGGTGGTAAGGGCCGTTGACCAGATGACCCTAACGCTCCCGGAAGCCCCCACACTGAAAGAGGGCCAGCTACTGGTGGCCGGAAAAGAAATCACCAGCGGCGTTCAACTGCCCGAATCCGGTCAAGTGATTGCGATCCAGTCCCAGGGCGACCAACATCAGGTTACCCTCCGTCTTGCTCGTCCCTACCGTGTCTCCTCTGGCGCCGTTCTCCACATTGACGATGGCGATCTGGTACAACGGGGTGATAACCTCGTTCTGCTGGTCTTTGAACGGGCCAAAACCGGGGATATTATCCAGGGTCTGCCCCGGATTGAGGAACTGCTAGAAGCCCGTAAACCCAAAGAGGCCTGTATTCTGGCCCGGAAGCCAGGCATCTGTCAGGTAGAGTACCAGGATGGGGAAACCGTCGATATTAAAGTGATTGAGGACGACGGCACCATTAGTGAATATCCGCTCCTACCGGGGCAAAATGCCATGGTGGCTGATGAACAGCGGGTCAATGTGGGTGATCCCCTCACCGATGGCCCGGCCAACCCCCACGAAATTTTGGAGGTTTTCTTCAACTACTACGTGGATAACTCGGGCTGTTATGAAGCTTCCCTGCGGGGCCTACAAGCGGCCCAGAAATTTCTGGTGGATCAAGTGCAAATGGTTTATCAGTCCCAGGGGATTGACATTGCGGACAAACATATCGAAGTGATTGTGCGTCAAATGACCTCCAAAGTCCGGGTTGATGATGGGGGCGATACCACTATGTTGCCGGGGGAATTTGTGGAACTGCGCCAAATTGAGCAGGTCAACGAGGCCATGGCCATTACAGGTGCCGCCCCTGCCCGCTATACCCCTGTCCTGATGGGGATTACCAAGGCCTCTCTGAATACGGACAGCTTCATTAGTGCGGCCTCCTTCCAAGAAACAACGCGCGTCCTCACGGAAGCGGCCATCGAAGGAAAATCGGACTGGCTACGGGGCCTGAAGGAAAACGTGATCATTGGTCGCCTAATTCCCGCAGGCACTGGTTTTAGTACCCAAGAAGAGGCCCTGACGTTGGTGGAAGCCACGGAGGAACCTAGCTATAGCCGTAATAATACTTACAGTTTGCCGGAGCCCGTGGAACCGCCGCCTAGCCGCTCGGCCCGTCTCCGGGTAGAAGACCTCGATAGTGATGAGCACATGGTTCTCGACGATAATATTGCTCGGGCCTACACCGGCCGGGAGTTTAACAGCGAGGACGAAGATGACTTCGCCGAAGAGTACGACACCGATGAGGATGATTTTGAGGAGGATAGCTAAGGCCTAATTTCCTGCTATGGATAAACAGCGCCTAGACCTTCTACTGGTAGAACGTCAATTGTGCGAGTCTCGGGCAGTGGCCCAACGGCTCATTCGTGCCGGAGAAGTCAAGGTCAACCAGCGGGTACTCGACAAGCCAGGTACTGAAGTGGCTCGGAATGCCCGGCTGGAACTGGTGCAAAAGCCCCCCTTTGTCTCACGGGGCGGTGAAAAGCTGGCTAAGGCCCTACGCCAGTTCTCCATTTCTGTGGAAGGTCGAGTCTGCTTAGATGGGGGTATTTCCACCGGCGGCTTTACGGATTGTCTGTTACAGGCCGGTGCAGCCCTTGTCTATGGTGTGGATGTGGGCTACGGCCAGGTGGCCTGGAAACTCCGCCAAGACCCCCGGGTTATTCTGTGGGAACGGGCTAACTTTCGACATCTGACCCCCAGTCAACTATACGGTGATCAACCCCCTGCCGACCTCGGGGTGATGGACTTATCTTTCATTTCCTTGACTAAAGTTATGGACTCCCTCTGGTCGCTGCTACAGTCGCCCCGAGAAGTAATTCTTTTGGTGAAGCCCCAGTTTGAAGTGGGAAAAAGCAAGGTGGGGAAAAAGGGGGTTGTGCGGAGTAGCCTTGACCAGGCCGGTGCGATCCAAAGTGTGCTGGTAGCAGCCCAGGGCCAGGGCTGGGGCTACCAGGGCCTGACCCATTCCCCCATTACTGGCCCGGCCGGTAACGTCGAATATTTGCTTTGGTTATCCGAAGCAGAAACCCAGGAAGTCCCTTCCCTCAAAACCCTAGAAATCTATACTGAGGAGGCTATCGCGTCTTTTCAGTCTCCCATAGCAACCCAGCCATCTTAATTGGAGCTAATTAGGGTTTGGTGCGCTGGTTTTTCATCTGGAGAATGGTGGTGGGGCGTATGGATTTGTTCCGGGAGGGGCGGCTTAGCGTGGGTATCTAGGTGGATCTGAATTTTTGGGCCAGAGCTGGCTAAACGGATAATCATGCCATCAACGACGGGAGCACTGCTAATCGATTGCCCATCAACATAAGTCCCGTTGGCCCCAATATTCACGGCTTCCCAACCCTCTTGTCCGTGGCGTAGTTCCAGGTGGTGGCGAGAAACAACGGCACTGTAGAGAATGACGTTATTATCAGTCGCTCGTCCGATGCGAATGACAGATTCCGTCGAAAAAGTCCAGTTTTGGACAGGAACCGCTTTGCCTGGGAGGAGTAGGGTCAGAGTGATCGCTGACATGGGTACGCACGCAAGAATATGCCTAAATTATACCGCTCTCCCTTGGATTCCGTTGCAAGGGTCTAGTTTTTCGCAATTCTTCTAACAATAGGCTAAATGGCGGCCTTTTTTCCTCCAGATTTTTTAAACAAATACCCATTAATATAAGTCATTAACTTTTGTAATTTTTTCCTAAGCTCGCCCTGTTCCCGCATGCATCAGTCGTCCCCCCCCTCCGCTACTCATCCTGTTTCCCGTCGCACTGCGCTTAAGTTACTGGGCGTGGGAACTGTCGGTGGAGCCCTGGGCTACTCTCGTTTGGCTAAGCCCCAACCTGCCCGTTATCAACTCGACCGTTTGGCCCTGCCCACTCAACTCAGCCAGCCGAAATCCGTGGTGGTGGTAGGGGCCGGATTAGCGGGTCTTGCCAGTGCCTACGAGCTAAGCCAACGAGGCTTTCAAGTAACCCTACTGGAAAAATCTCCCAACCTTGGCGGTAAAATTGCGGGTTGGCCAATTCAGGTGGGTGAAGAAACCTTTCAAATGGAACATGGTTTCCACGGCTTTTTCCCTCAGTACTATAACCTGAAGAGCATTGTCCAGGAACTGTCCATTAGCGAGAATTTCCGTTCCCTCGACTTCTATTCCCTAGTCTTTCGCGAGGGCTACGCGCCAGAAGTTTTCCGTCCTAGTCATTCCGCCTTTCCCTGGAATATCGTTGACCTGGGTATTTCTTCCCCCAACCGCCTACGCTGGGGTATTAATCTCACCAAACTAGCCCATCTCCAGGTGTTTCGAGCCATTACCGGCTTCCAGATTCCCAAAAGCTATAACCAATACGATAATATCTCCGTGGCGGACTGGGTCGCCCAGGGATTTCCCCAAGGCCTGTACGACCTCTACTTTCTTCCCTTCGCCAAATCCAGTCTTAATGCCCCAGACGTTTTAAGCACAGGGGAATTACTACAATTTTTCCATTTCTACTTCTTTGGCAACCCCGAGGGCCTGGCCTTCAACGGCACCAAGGATGATATGGTCACCAGCCTGGTGATGCCCATTGTACGGGCCATCGAGGCTAAGGGGGGACGGGTGATTACGGAGGCAACCGTGAGTGAGATGATCTGCCAGGACGATCGTATTACCTCCCTCACCTACCAACAGGGCGATGCCATCACTAATGTGCCTTTTTCCGTGACTGAAAATACGTTACTCAGTACAAAAAGCACTACTTATTATGGTGCAGGAGATCGAGTCTATTTGGCAGAAAGGGACGGCACCGAGGCTCTTTCCCTCACCTGTTCCCACCAGGGTTGTACCGTGGCTAAACAGCAAGACGGCAAGTTTATTTGCCCCTGCCATGGCGCGGTGTACGATGAGCAGGGCCACGTTCTCCAGGGGCCAGCCAAGCGCAATTTAACGCGCTTCAAAGTTCAGAAAACCGCAGACCAGAGCGCTGAGTTGGTGGCCCTCCAGGCCAAGACCCCGAGCCAACAGGAAACCCTGACGGCGGATTACTACGTGTTGGCGGCGGATGTGATTGGCATGAAGCATCTTTTTGAGCGGGTTCAGGGAAACGTTAACCCGGCCCTTGTCCAGCAAATTCAACAATTGGCCCTGGCAGACCCCTTTGCCGTAGCGCGGTTTTGGTTTGACCGCGATTTTCCCTGGCAACATAGTGATTTTGCCTCCCTATCGGGCTATCGACTAACGGATAGCATTACCCTCTACCACCGCATTCAGACCCAATTTATTGACTGGGCCCAACGCACGGGCGGCAGCGTGGTCGAACTCCATGCCTACTGCTACAAGGAAAAGGAATTTCCTACCCAAGAAGCACTCCTGACCACCTTCGAGCAGGAACTCTACGAAATTGTGCCGGAATTGCACGGGGCCACGGTTTTACACCGGGAATTGGTCAATCAAAAGAATTTTTCGGGCTTTCCGCCCGCTAGCTATCATAACCGACCCGCCACCGAAACCCCAGTTCAGAATCTTTTCTTCGCGGGGGATTGGGTTAAAATGCCCTTTCCCTGTGGCCTGATGGAACGGGCGGTGAGTAGTGGTCTATTGGCGGCCAATGGCGTTTGCCATGGGGAAGGCCTGCAACGGCGAGAACTGCTGACGGTAATGCCAGAAGGGGTTTTGCAAATTTGAAGTGTGGCGATGATTACGCAGTTGGGCTGGAGATGAGACTTATGGGGTAGTCTGATTAGGTGGTATTTGTTGCCTAGTCTGTCTATGTCCCCTGCGCCTACAATCCAACTTCCCACCTTTAGCGATGCGAGTTCTGTTCTGCAACCTTGGGAGGGCCTGGCCCCAACGGAGCGAGAATCTCTTCAAGCCGGCCTGGCCGCTGGCGTAATTCCGTATCATTGCTTGGCCCCGGTTAGTGTTGAGGATGCGGCCCAAGTGATTGGCCAGGCTACGGCCCAGGGCCTGGCCCTATTACCCTGCGGTAATGGCACTAAACTCCAATGGGGAGGCCCGGTACGGTCGGCGGATTGGGTGCTCAGTAGTCGTCAGCTTAATCGTATTGTGGAATATGCGGCGGCGGATTTGACGGTGACGGCGGAAGCGGGAGTTCGTTTAGCGGATCTCCAGGCCTTTTTGGCCCCCCAGGGCCAGTTTTTACCCCTCGATCCCAGTTACGATGATCGGGCTACCCTCGGTGGCATTATGGCCACAGGAGATGCGGGGAGTTGGCGGCAACGCTATGGTGGCGTTAGGGATTTGGTGTTGGGATTTTCCTTTTTGCGTTGGGATGGCAAGCTGGCTAAGGCCGGTGGCAAGGTGGTTAAAAATGTCGCTGGCTATGATCTGATGAAACTCTTCGTTGGCTCCTACGGTACCCTGGGCTTTATTACCCAGATGAGCCTCAGGCTCTATCCCCGGCCCCCCGTCTCCCAAACCCTCCTCTTGACAGCCACGGAACAGGGGGCCTTAGCGCGTTTGGCCCAGGCCCTGCTCACCTCGGGCTTGACGCCCACGGCGGCGGATCTGTTGTCTCCCCAGTTAATGCAGGCCCTTGGTCTAGGAATACATCTGGGCCTACTGGTGCGCTTCCAAAATATTCCCGAAGGGGTGGCGGAACAGAGTGATCGCCTGCAACACCTGGCCCAGGCCCTTGACCAGGCCCCCCAGATTTGGCAAGGGGAATCGGAACAAGACCTATGGCAACGATTGAAAAGGACAATGACGGTGGCCCCCAGGGCCACGAGCGTCACCTGTAAAATAGGAGTCATGCCTAGTCAAGCGGTGAACTTTTTACAGCAATTACCCGGTTGGGGCCAAATCCACCTGGGAACCGGCCTGGGGCGCCTCACCTTTGACCAAGGGATAGACCCGGCGGCCCTCCAGCGACAGCGGATTTTGTGCCAAAATTATCGCGGCTTTTTAAGTATTTTAGAATCCCCTGCCTCCTACAAAACCCAGCTTGATCCCTGGGGCTACGACGGCAATGCCCTAGACCTCATGGGCCGTTTGAAGCAACAATTTGATCCCCAGCAATGCTTTAGTCCGGGTCGTTTTGTCGCCGGGATTTAGCGTTTTTCCTATCCAACCCTTTACTAAGCTAATGCCCAATTCTGACGCCCCGACCACTGGCTTTGATGCCCATAATCCCCCTGCCCAGGCGCTGATGGATAGTTGCGTCCACTGCGGTTTTTGTCTATCTACCTGTCCGAGCTATCGGGTAATTGGCAAGGAAATGGATTCGCCCCGGGGCCGGATTTATTTGATGAATGGCATTACCCAAGGTCAGGCCAGTCTAGATGAAACCACCAGCGCCCATTTTGATACTTGTCTGGGTTGTTTAGCCTGCGTGAGTACCTGTCCTTCAGGTGTTCAGTACGACCGTCTGTTGGCGGCGACGCGGCCCCAGGTGGAACGCAATGTACCCCGTTCCTGGCGAGACCGCTGGTTTCGAGGCCTGCTGTTTAATCTGTTTCCCTATCCCCAACGCCTCCGTCTCCTGCTACCGTTTTTCTGGTTGTACCAAACCCTTGGCCTGCAGAAACTCGTTCGAGCCAGTGGCCTATTGCAACGCTTTTTTCCCCGTCTAGCGGCCATGGAAGCTATTTTGCCCCGCGTCACGCCCCAGTCCTTTCGGGCAGACTATCCTGAAACGATTCCGCCCCAGGGCCAACAACGCTACCGGGTGGGTTTAATTCTCGGCTGTGTCCAACAACTCTTTTTTGACCCCGTCAATGCGGCCACAGTACGAGTACTAACCGCGAATGGCTGTGAAGTGGTCATTCCACCGAACCAAGGCTGTTGTGCGGCCCTACCGGCTCACCAAGGCCAGGAACAACAGGCCCAGGCCCTCGCCTGCCAAATGATTGATCGGTTTGAAGACAAGGCCCTGGATTACATCATCATCAACGCGGCGGGATGTGGCCATACCCTCAAGGAATACCATCACATTTTGGCCGATGATCTTGTCTATGCCGCCAAGGCCCAAGCCTTCGTGGCCAAGGTACGAGACGTTCACGAATTTCTGGCTGAAGTGGGGCTCACAACCCCTTTACATGCTCTGGCAGAGGAACCTCTACCCCTGGTTTACCAAGATGCCTGCCACCTGCTCCATGGCCAAAAAATCAGCCTGCAACCCCGACAGCTCCTGGGCCAAATTCCGGGGGTTGTCCTCAAGGAACCCATCGATGCGGCCCTCTGTTGCGGCAGTGCGGGGATCTACAACATGCTCCAGCCGAATGTTGCCGCAGAACTAGGCCAGCAAAAAGTCCGTAATCTATTACAGACCGGAGCTAAGGTGATTGCTTCCCCTAATCCGGGCTGTTCTCTACAAATTCAGCGTTATTTAACGGCCCAAGGAGCATCAGTACCCCTTTTGCATCCGATACAATTATTGGATTATGCTATTCGTGGTTTGGTCTTGGCTCAAGGCCCCCACTAGAGAGCTTTTCGGTTTTTTAAATGCTAGAGGCCTGAACATCATCTAGACCTTTTACCTACCACCACGCTCAAGCGGGTTAGGATAGAGTCATCGTCGGAGTCCAATAATGCCAGACTTTCAGACCTTTATCACTATCCTGACGGCCCTGTTGGTCTTTCTTCTAGGGATTTTCCTGAAATATGATACCCTCTACCTCAGAAACTACCAAATCCACTTCCCCCAATGGGCCGGCCTCGTCCTCGCCGGGGCTACTTTCTCGCTTGTGGTCTTGGATCAACTCCTACGGGGGTTTGTCCGACTTGAGGAGATACAACGCCGAGATGAGGAAGAGCAACGAAGAATTAAGCAAGCAGAACGCGAGACTCGCCGAACTCGAATCGAAACTCGATATCGTATTGCAGTTATCCGATACCAACTCGACCCCAGTGACCTCCACCGACGACAACTAGCCGATTTACTGGCCCTGCTCCAGGAATACCAAGATACGCTCTAGGCCTATCTGTATTTGTCGATTTCTTCTTTACTCAAGCGGGTTAGGATAGGGCCATCGTCGGAATTCAATAATGCCAGACTTTCAGACTTTTATTACTATCCTGACGGCCCTGTTGGTCTTTCTTCTCGGGATTTTCCTGAAATATGACACCCTCTACCTCAGAAACTACCAAATCCACTTCCCCCAATGGGCCGGCCTCGTCCTCGCCGGGGCTACTTTCTCGCTTGTGGTCTTGGATCAACTCCTACGGGGGTTTGTCCGACTTGAGGAAATACAATGCCGAGATGAGGAAGCTCGACGAAAAGATGAGGAAGCTCGACGAAGAGAAGAGGATGCAGTACGAGCAAAGAATGAGCGCCTTGAGACAGCAGAACGCGAGACTCGCCGAACTCGAATCGAAACTCGATATCGTATTGCGCTCCTCCAATTCCAACTCGACCCCAGCGGCCTCCACCGACGACAATTAGCCGATCTGCTGGCCCTGCTTCAGGAATACCAAGATACGCTTTAGTCCAGCAGGGCCTATTTCTTCTTTACTCAAGCGGGTTAGGATAGGGCCATCGTCGGAATTCAATAATGCCAGACTTTCAGACCTTTATTACTATCCTGACGGCCTTACTGGTCTTTCTTCTCGGGATTTTCCTGAAATATGACACCCTCTACCTCAGAAACTACCAAATCCACTTCCCCCAATGGGCCGGCCTCCTCCTCGCCGGGGCTACTTTCTCGCTTGTGGTCTTGGATCAACTCCTACGGGGGTTTGTCCGACTTGAGGAGATACAACGCCGAGATGAGGAGACTCAACGAAGAGAGCAGGAAAATCGACGAAAGGATGAGGAAGCTCGACGAAGAGAACGAGAAATACTACGAAGAGAGGAGGAAGAGGCTCGACAAAGAGAAGAGGACATTCGACGCCGAGATGAGAAGGCTAGACGAAGAGAACAGGATGCAATACGAGCAAAGAATGAGCGCCTTGAGACAGCAGAACGCGAGACTCGCCGAACTCGAATCGAAACTCGATATCGTATTGCAGTTATCCGATACCAACTCGACCCCAGCAACCTCCACCGACGACAACTAGCGGATCTACTGGCCCTGCTCCAGGAATACCAAGATACGCTTTGATGGGCCAACTCAACCGAAATATCCTCCTGCTGTCATTTCTCCAGCAAGTATCAAGCACTCAAAACTTTTAGGGCCAGCCTTGCTTTGTAGCCGTTTTGTCTTGGGCCAAAACAGTGGCCGACCTCCATGAAAAACAACCCTTTTCCTAATATTTTCCAGGCCTTAAAGCCAGGGCCTGTTCTCATGGTGATCTAGATCACAGAGGCTGACGATCCCTGGAAGTTAGAATAGAGGTATTCCCGAAACTGGGTCTAAAATTTTGTTGTTTGAGTGATTTAGGCGGGAGTAAAGTCATGAATGCTCGATTCAGTTATTTGTGGTTGCGTTATTTAAATACTAAACGCCAGGGCGGGTTTGCCATGATGATAGCAATCGTCTTGGGCCTAGTAATGCTCGTAGTTGGTGTGACCCTATTGGTGCAATCCAGCGGCAATCAAACTAAAACTATTTCTAAAGCAAAATCTGATAAGGCTTTCAGTATTGCAGAGGCTGGGGCGACTCAATATGTTGATTTCTTAAATAAAAAAGCGAATCGTATCTTGCTCTCTTTCGATGACTGTGTTGCGACTAGAGATGCAAATGGTAGCTGTCCTGATAGTGGGACGGGGACAAAAAGCTGGTCTTTAGCCGACAATATTCTGACCGCTGTATCCAATCTACAAGGGGGTAATGCCTGTACTAATGCAACAGGAAGCACAGCGGTTTCAACCATTCAAACGTGGGCTAATGCCAACAATACTACGGGGTGGCGAACCATTGGCGATGGTCGCTTTAAGTTAGTGGGTTATAAATACACTCCAGATGGAGCGGCCAATAGTGTACCAGGGACAGCGGTATTGGCAGTTCAGGGTATCAATGGCACTACAGGAACTGCTGATAGTGCGAATGGCGGTACTCAAGTTCAAATGACGCTACGAATTAATTCAAACCCTAGTAGTACGCCTCCCATCCCTCAGTCCGCCCCCGGTCTTTGGGCCAGAAGTTTTAGCACAGCCGCTGATATCCATGCCAATGTCTTAGATAGCTCTGGTTGTACCAGTGGAAATACACCTGTCAGTAGTAGTCTATTAAACTATCTCCCCTCGCTTCCCTTGGGAACCCTCCCCAACGGGAACCATACCCCAGCCCTATCAGGCACAATGGGTCAATTAGTGAAGGAAACTAATGGTACTCCCTTTCCTCCCTTGCCCTATTATCCTGCAACAGCCGATGCTAACACCAATACCTTAAGCAACTGTAGCGGAAAAACAGCCTACCCCGCTAATGGTGACAAGGATGCAGACGGTAATACTTTTAATTCCAGTTCTCCTCCGGGCACAGGAAAAGTTTATAAGTATCGCATTACAGGCGGGTGTACGCTTCCTAGCGGAGTCACGTTTGGCAGTCGTGGTGATGATCGTGTCATCATGTACATTGATAGCACTCTTGACATTGGTAATAATGCCAAAGTTGCTACCAGTGGTGGCACCCAAGCCAAAGTTCAATGGCTTTTGAGAACTTCAGATTTAGATTTAGGGGGGAATTCTCAGGTGGGTAGTGCCTCACCGGATGCCTCTACTGCTACAAACTGGTCGTTCTTCCTATACAGTTGTACGGATGTTGCCTGCACCTCAAGAAAGAGTTCACCAGAAGTGAGTCTGCGAGGAACATCTGACTATTACGCCTTTATTTTTGCGCCCTATGCAACAGCTGATATGCGAGGTAACCCCAAAATAGCGGGTGCCCTTTGGGTCAATCGCTTCGAGACGAATGGCTCTCCGCCGAAAATCTTTCAAGCGATGCAACAAAACGACTTTAATCAACTATTCTCCGGTGTTTACAGCGACACGGGCACAGATGTTTCTTTGCTACAGAATGGTTATATTGGTAATACCGTTGCTTTCAATAAAACCAGCTTTAATGCTTCTGTCGTCCCGGTTGCGGCTCCCTAGTATTTTCCAGGCCTTAAAGCCAGGGCCTTCTCTGTCTTTGTGATCTAAATCACAGCTCTAGGCGATTAAGATCACAGGAGGAGCCGATAGGTCAAGGCTAAAATTAGGGTACCCTCTGGGTTAGCTTAAGTTTTAAATCTTATTTTTTATTGGGTCTGCGACAGGAGCAACGGCTATGAATCCTCGGTTTGGTTATGCGTGGTTACGTCATCTGAATAGCAATCGTCAGCGTGGTTTTGCCATGCCTATAGCGATTATGCTAGGTCTAGTCATGCTTGTAGTCGGTGTGACCCTATTGGTGCAATCCAGCGGCAATCAAACTAAAACCATTTCTAAAGCAAAATCTGATAAGGCTTTCAGTATTGCAGAGGCTGGGGCGACTCAATATATTGATTTCTTAAATAAAAGAGCGAATCGTATCTTGCTCTCTTTCGATGACTGTGTTGCGACTAGAGATGCAAATGGTAGCTGTCCTGATAGTGGGACGGGGACAAAAAGCTGGTCTTTAGCCGACAATATTCTGACCGCTGTATCCAATCTGCAAGGGGGCAATGCCTGTACTAATGCAACGGGAAGCACGGCGGTTTCAACCATTCAAACGTGGGCTAATGCCAACAATACTACGGGGTGGCGAACCATCGGCGATGGTCGTTTCAAGCTAGTAGGTTATAAATACACTCCAGACGGAGCGGCCAATAGTGTACCAGGGACAGCAGTATTGGCAGTTCAGGGTATCAATGGCACTACAGGAACTGCTGATAGTGCGAATGGCGGTACTCAAGTTCAAATGACGCTACGAATTAATTCAAACCCTAGTAGTACACCTCCAATCCCTCAGTCCGCCCCTGGTCTTTGGGCCAGAAGTTTTAGCACAGCCGCTGATATCCATGCCAATGTCTTAGATAGCTCTGGTTGTACCAGTGGAAATACCCCTGTCAGTAGTAGCCTATTGAACTATCTCCCCTCGCTTCCCTTGGGAACCCTCCCCAACGGAAACCATACCCCAGCCCTATCAGGCACAATGGGTCAATTAGTGAAGGAAACTAATGGTACTCCCTTTCCTCCCTTGCCCTATTATCCTGCAACAGCCGATGCTAATACCAATACCTTAAGCAACTGTAGCGGAAAAACAGCCTACCCCGCTAATGGTGACAAGGATGCAGACGGTAATACTTTTAATTCCAGTTCTCCTCCGGGCACAGGAAAAGTTTATAAGTATCGCATTACAGGCGGGTGTACGCTTCCTAGCGGAGTCACGTTTGGCAGTCGTGGTGATGATCGTGTCATCATGTACATTGATAGCACTCTTGACATTGGTAATAATGCCAAAGTTGCTACCAGTGGTGGCACCCAAGCCAAAGTTCAATGGCTTTTGAGAACTTCAGATTTAGATTTAGGGGGGAATTCTCAGGTGGGTAGTGCCTCACCGGATGCCTCTACTGCTACAAACTGGTCGTTCTTCCTATACAGTTGTACGGATGTTGCCTGCACCTCAAGAAAGAGTTCACCAGAAGTGAGTCTGCGAGGAACCTCCGACTATTACGCCTTTATTTTTGCGCCCTATGCAACAGCCGATATGCGAGGTAACCCCAAAATAGCGGGTGCCCTTTGGGTTAATCGCTTCGAGACGAATGGCGCTCCGCCGAAAATCTTTCAAGCGATGCAACAAAGCGACTTTAATCAACTATTCTCTGGTCTTTATAGCGACACTGGCACGGATGTTTCGTTGCTACAGAATGGTTATATTGGTAATACCGTTGCTTTCAATAAAACCAGCTTTGATGCTTCCGTTGTAGCGGTTGCGGCTCCTACCAGTTCTTCTAGCTCTAGTTCAAGCTCGGTGGCATCAAGTTCATCTTCCAGTTCTGTTGCTTCTGGCTCTAGTTCTAGCTCAGTGACATCAAGTTCTAGTTCCTCTAGTGTTTCCTCCTCCAGTAGTTCTAGCTCTTCTAGTTCCTCGTCTTCCAGTAGTTCTAGTTCTTCAGTTGCGACGTGTACAGTGCCTAGTTTAGTGGGTAGAGCTACTAACAACTCCAGCCGGGTTTCAGGTATTGCAACATTGGTTACTGACGCTGGTTTGGTTCCTTCGCCGAGCTTGACGAATAGTGGCAATCGAGAAGTGCAATCCCAAAATCCTTCTGCGAATGCCTCCGTTCCTTGCGGCAGTACGGTTTCTTATGTATTGAACGACTAGTGCTTATTTTACTTAGCAGTAATAATAGGCATTCCTAATCATTCTAACTTCTGGTGGTCAAAACTCTTAAGGCAAGCTATCCTAGTTTGCCTTATATTTTATCCTTTATCAAAAGGGTCATAATGGTTTGAAAAAACTAGTCCGTTCACACTTGACACATCGTAAATCCCACAGGGGAAAAATCATTCGCTGACGAAATTGAGTATCTGTTAGGGGCTGAAAATAAGTGAAAGGACTGTAGAAATAGTAAGCAATAATAACGACCATTGCTAAAATTGATAAAGTAATCATCTTTTTCCTGCGATTAAATGACCATGCACCAACTCTTTTGACTTCTTTAATCCAGAGAGCAAATAAACAAAAGCTAAACAACAATGCTGGAAAATAGTGGTAGAGATAGGTCACTCTTTCTAGGCGCGACATAATGAGCATATAAGCCCAATACAAGCCTAAAAAAGTCAGCATTAAAAACCGATTTTTGATAGATTCCTTTAGCGGAAAAAACAAGGTAGTTAACACTAAGCCACTGGTCGCAATAACTCCCCATAGACCGATTCCCCAAACAACAGGATTAACTTGTAAATAGAGATAACGATAAGACTGTCCATCATCCAATGTTTCCCAACGATAATTAATAGCACGAGCCCCGACAGGCCAAAAAAATGCAGGACTACCATTTTCATCTTTTTTACAGAGATTGAGGGGAGGAATCCCTTTATTAACATCTACAGTATAGTCAAAGGCAATCCTGAGCATCATTGGTAAATACCACGGAGATAAGTGATTTTTATCGGCAATAATTATTTGATATTCTGTCTTGGGAGTAAAATAGCCCTTGTTTTTTAATTGAGGGTTAATATCGGTTCCTAGAGAAAAATGCAACTGCCAAATCAATAGGAATACAATATAAAAACTTCCTAAAGAAAACCCACAGGCGTATAAACATTTCTTCCAATGTGGCCAAATTCCCCAGTACAAAACTGGAAATAGCAAGAGAAGGATTCCGCCTTGGTATTTTGTCGTTACCGTAAATGCAAAACTAATACCTAGACCAATAGAAAAAAGAATTAACTTAAAGTTAACCCTTTGCCATCGTAAGGCCAATAAAAAAAATAAAATAGTCAAACAAACAAACAGCATCAGTGGGGCATCAAGCATGGCCCCTCGAGAATGGACAATCAAGGCATTATCAAATAAATAAAGAAGACTTAATGTGAAAGAAATAAAATAATTTTGAGTTAACAATAATAAAATTAATAAAAAAATAGCTGGTGTTAACCAAGCACACAAAACAGGAAGTAGACGATAACCAGCAAAGGAAAAATTCTTAGGGAATTCTCCAACTTTTTCAAGATCAATAAATTGATCAGAGAGAATATTAGCTTTGATGATTTTTTCGCCCAGGGCAATTAGCATATGTCCCAAAGGAGGATGTTCATGTAAAAAGAAGATATGATTTAAGTATTTTTGAGCACTAGCAATATAGTAGTTTTCATCCCAGAAAGCTCCTGCTGGATAGTCATAATTACGAAAATAATTAAAATAAGAAATAATTAAGACAATAATAAATATCATCAACGTTAACTGTGTTGATTTTTTGAGCGAATAAATTTTCATATAAATCAGTCCAATAACTATTTTCAAGCCTAACCTCAGTAATAAACCCAGGCATAACTACTTAACAAGATTTAACGCTCAACTAGTTCAAAATATTAGATCAATAATTGACTTATCTATCCTTATATTTATCTTTTCAAGAAAATCTTAAGCTTTTTTCGGATATTATAATAAATAATGAAATCATCCTTTTGGGGCATCATTGTTCTGATGGCTCTGTAGTTTTTCTTTTAGGAATTTTCCTGAAATATGACACCCTCCAAGCTAGAAATGGCTACATCCACTTCCTCCAATGGATTTTTCTCTTCCTCACCGGGACTACTTTCTCGCTTGCTTGGGAACTTAGATCAACATCTACGGAGGCGTGTCCGACTTGAGGAAAAGCAACGAAGAATTAAGCAAGCAGAATGCAAGGCTCGCCGAACTTGAATCAAAACTCGATATCGTATTCCAATCATCCAATACCAACTCGACCTCAGTGGCCCCACTGATAACAATTAGCCGCTCTGCTGGGCCTGCTCTAAATTTTGTCGTACCGAGGCAGCCGAGCGATGCAGGGCCTCGATTTCCGATTCAGTTAATTGAACTTCTAGAATATTTTCGACGCCCCGACAACCCAAGCGACAAGGAACCCCCAGAAAAATATCCCTTAATCCGTATTCTCCCTGGAGATAAGCCGCCGCCGGCAGGAGTCGGGACTGGTTATTCAGAATGGACGCAATCATCGTACAGGCCGATGCCGCTGGCGCGTAGTAGGCCCCGCCGGTTTGCAAAAGTTGGACAATCTCGGCCCCACCGTTGCGCGTTCGTTCGACCAATTGCTCGATAATAGCTGGTTCTATCAATTCCGTAATTGGCACTCCCCGGACAGTACAGTAACGGGGGAGGGGGAGCATCAGGTCGCCGTGGCCCCCTAAAACCAACGTGCTAATGTCCCTAGGACAAACTCCCAAATAACCAGCAATAAAGGCTTGGAGTCTTGAGGCGTCTAGGACACCGGCCATCCCCATCACTCGCTGAGGCTCTAGGCCCGTCACCTGCCAAGTCAGGTAGGTCATTACATCCAGGGGATTGGTAATCACCAAAAACAAGGCCTGGGGCGAATACTGCTGGGCCTGGCGGGCCGCCTCCACCACAATACTGGCGTTAAGGTGCAGCAGATCATCCCGGCTCATTCCCGGTTTACGGGCCAGGCCGGCGGTAATCACGACAATACCAGAGCCGGCAGTGTCCTCGTAGGTATTGGTGCCAATAATCTTGCTATGGTTTTCTTCCACACTCTGGGCCGCCATTAAGTCCAAGGCGATTCCCTGGGGCAGGCCCGGCACAATATCCAGTAAAACCACATCCGCTAAATTCTGGGCCAGAATCCGCTGGGCTAAGGTTCGCCCCACATTGCCAGCACCAATAATCGCCACTTGATGGGCCTGGCAGGCAATGCCAAAATCACGGAGTTGTGATGTGCTACCGGCAAGATTGGGCATTAGACAACCTCCACGGGGTTTAAGCCGTAACTTCTAGCTGGTCAACGCGGAGCCAGACGTTAGGGGTAGGAACATAAAAGCGAATCAAGGCGTAGTCTTCTTTCAGGTCTAGTACCTCTCCTTTGCTCTCAAACAAATAGCTAGGAAAGCGCGTATCACTCGCTTGGGCCTCTAGACTATTAGCTAGTTTTTCTTGAATGACGCGAACTAAAGCACCTTTTTTAATTTTAGGGGTCATGGAACGACTCTCCAGCCAGATTTAAGCAATTGCAAATAAATTGTGACACACCCATTCGTTTTTGTAATTCTTATTTTTTGGCCCCAATCTCCCCTCACAATCCCCACGTTTTCCCCAGATTGTCCCCGGACTACTCTGGTTTCTCCCCAAGCTTGGCCCATCGATACTTGCACCTGGAGGGGATTTTCCGGCTCTCATCTCTAGGGATAGGGCTACTACTGTTGGCAATTGCCCTAGGGGTAGTAGGCCCAATTCTCGGAATACTTTGACTTGGGGAATGTCCTGGGAAGCAAGACTGGAAGGACGGCATACGGAGTTCATGTTGAGTTTTGTAACAAAAAGGTGCCCTAAAGCCCTATTCCTTCGTTCTCAAAAAAGTAATCCTGCTTTTGACTTAACTTTTTGTAGCATTGACAAGCTGGGGGATTCCTCGCTACAAATAATGGGCACACAAAGAATCAACACCCCGTTGTTAGTCGTTAAGTTGTCTCTGGATCTCGACTGAGACCGTAGCGGCGACGGAGTTGCTTGGGATTAGATTGAGGTGAATATGGATACTTCGGTGAGTATTTTTGCGGAAATTCCGGAAGACTTGCACGCATCACTGACCAAATATATGGAGAAACACCCGAGTTGGGATCTTGACCGGGTCTTTTCTGCCGCTCTTTCCTTATTTTTGCTGCAAAATGAGGGCAGTTACGGTGGTCAGGCTTCGGCTAATTATCGGGCCTGTGCCCGTGTCTACCTGGAAACCCTCTTTCAGTCTCAGGAATAACCGTTGGAGAGCAAGGCCCTAGGCAAACATCATCAGTCATTACTGGTTAGTGACTCGGCTCAGGGCCAACCCTCGGACAAACGATAACTAGCGCTCAACCTTATTTCATGGCTGAAATGCCCCTTATTCCCCGTCTTATTGTCGGCCTGGGTAACCCCGAGGCCAAATATCACCAAACCCGCCACAATATTGGCTTTGAAGCGGTGGACACCCTCACCCAAAGTTGGCACTTTAGCTGGCAAGAGCACCGTCGCTTCCATGGTTGGTTTACAGAGGGCCTGGTTTCTGGCAAAAAAGTTGCCCTCTTGAAACCCAGTACCTACATGAATCGCTCGGGTCAAGCCGTGCGGGCCGTCCTAGATTGGTACAAACTACCGCCGGAATCCCTCCTGGTTATCTACGACGATATGGACCTCCCCATTGGCCGGCTCCGGCTCCGGCTCTCTGGGTCAGCAGGAGGCCATAACGGCATGAAGTCGATTATTAGCCATGTGGGCGGGGAGAATTTTCCGCGTCTGCGTTTGGGCATTGGCAAGGCCCTGGATAAAACCCTGACAACGTCCCACGTCCTGGGACAATTTACTCCAGAGGAGCTTCCCCAGGTGAATCAAAGTCTGAAATTGGCGGTAGAAGCTGTGGAGTATAGTCTAGGTCAGGGGATTGAAAAAACGATGAGTCTTTACAATAGTCGCGCGGTGGTGACTTAAGCTATAATCGAGAACTGCCGTAACTTAAAGTTCAAATCATCCTGTGAATTTGTTGGAGGGGTCATTGGAGACCAAATTTATTCTAAAAGTCCTTTGGTTGGATCAAAATGTCGCCATTGCCGTTGATCAGGTGGTCGGAAAAGGAACCAGTCCACTGACAGCCTATTTCTTTTGGCCGCGCCATGATGCTTGGCAACAACTAAAAGATGAGCTAGAAGCCAAACATTGGATTGCAGAAAGTGATCGTATCGAAGTGCTCAACCAAGCGACTGAGGTGATCAACTTCTGGCAAGACCTAAAAAACCAAAACAAGCAAATTTCTATGGCGGAAGCCCAAGGCAAATTTCCAGAAGTTGTTTTTAGCGGCAGTAACTAAGTCAGTATTGAAATAGAAGAGTGCCAGCCAGAATGCCAGCGGGATGTCTGCCTGAATAAAGCACTTAGGTTAAGGATGAGGACAGACGAGTTCTGTCCTTTGATTGTATAAAGGGAATCTGGAGAGCAATTATGAGCTAGGATATGTCATTTTGTAAATTTTTTGCTAATAATAATGACAGTGTATTTTGACAAGCAAGGTCAAACGCTTGAGAGTTAACCCTTGGGGTTGACTCATAATTTTAAAAATTGACAAGCGGGGTTAGCTCAAGCCCCTCGAACTTGTCAGGCGTTCATTCCCTGCGTGAAAAACCTAACGGTGTCTCACCAAAGCGGTTTTCAAGGGTCTCGTCTTGTAGGACAATGAGATTCCATAACGCAAAACCCTAAACGTCTCTTTTAGAAATCTTGCCTTTGATTTTCGTTAAGCAAGAGGATTTAATCCCATGACTATTGCAGTCGGACGCGCCCCAGTAGAAAGAGGCTGGTTTGATGCCCTTGATGACTGGTTAAAGCGCGATCGTTTCGTCTTCATTGGTTGGTCTGGTCTGTTGCTCTTCCCCTGCGCCTTCTTGGCCCTGGGCGGTTGGCTCACCGGTACCACCTTCGTTACCTCCTGGTACACCCACGGTTTGGCTAGCTCCTATCTCGAAGGGGCCAACTTCCTCACCGTTGCCGTTTCTTCTCCTGCGGATGCCTTTGGTCACTCCCTGCTCTTCCTCTGGGGGCCGGAAGCCCAAGGTAACTTCACCCGCTGGTGTCAAATTGGTGGTCTGTGGCCCTTCGTTGCCCTCCATGGTGCCTTCGGTCTGATCGGCTTTATGCTCCGTCAGTTCGAGATCGCCCGTCTGGTCGGCATTCGTCCTTACAACGCCATTGCCTTCTCTGGCCCCATCTCGGTTTTCGTCAGTGTTTTCCTGATGTACCCCTTGGGCCAGTCTAGCTGGTTCTTTGCTCCTAGCTTTGGCGTCGCTGGCATCTTCCGCTTCATTCTCTTCCTGCAAGGCTTCCACAACTGGACGCTGAACCCCTTCCACATGATGGGAGTTGCAGGGATTCTGGGCGGTGCTCTGCTCTGCGCTATTCATGGTGCGACGGTGGAAAACACCCTGTTTGAAGATGGTGACCAAGCCAACACCTTCCGGGCGTTTGAGCCGACCCAAGCCGAGGAAACCTATTCCATGGTGACGGCGAACCGTTTCTGGTCTCAAATCTTTGGGATTGCCTTTTCCAACAAACGCTGGTTGCACTTCTTCATGCTGTTTGTGCCGGTGACGGGTCTGTGGATGAGTTCCGTGGGCATCGTCGGTCTGGCGTTGAACCTGCGGGCCTACGACTTTGTCTCCCAGGAATTACGAGCAGCGGAAGATCCCGAATTTGAGACCTTCTACACCAAAAATATTCTGTTGAACGAAGGGATGCGCGCCTGGATGGCCCCCCAAGATCAACCCCACGAAAACTTCATCTTCCCTGAGGAGGTACTCCCCCGTGGTAACGCTCTCTAATACTCCTGCAATGGGAGGCCGTGACATCGAATCGACCGGCTTTGCTTGGTGGTCGGGTAACGCCCGTCTAATCAACCTCTCTGGTAAACTGCTCGGTGCGCACGTCGCCCACGCTGGCCTGATTGTCTTCTGGGCTGGGGCCATGACCCTTTTTGAAGTGGCCCACTTCATTCCCGAAAAACCCATGTACGAGCAGGGTTTGATTCTGCTTCCCCACATTGCTACCCTTGGTTGGGGCGTTGGCCCTGGTGGTGAAGTGGTGGATACCTTCCCCTACTTTGTGGTTGGGGTTCTACACCTGATTTCCTCCGCCGTTCTCGGTTTCGGTGGCATTTATCACGCTCTGCGTGGCCCTGAAACCCTAGAGGAATATTCCAGCTTCTTTGGTTACGACTGGAAAGATAAGAACCAAATGACCAATATCATTGGTTATCACTTAATCTTGCTCGGTTGTGGTGCCCTCCTCTTGGTCTTCAAGGCCATGTTCTTTGGCGGCGTCTATGATACCTGGGCTCCCGGTGGCGGTGATGTTCGGGTCATCACTAACCCGACGTTAAATCCGGCGACTATCTTTGGTTACCTGATCAAAGCGCCTTTTGGTGGCGAAGGCTGGATCGTCAGCGTCAACAACATGGAAGATATCATCGGTGGTCACATTTGGATCGGTCTGATCTGTATTTCCGGTGGTATCTGGCATATCCTGACCAAACCCTTTGGCTGGGCCCGTCGTGCTTTCATCTGGTCTGGGGAAGCCTATCTTTCCTACAGTCTCGGTGCCCTGTCTATGATGGGCTTTATTGCTTCGGTCTTTGTTTGGTTTAACAATACGGCTTATCCCAGCGAATTCTATGGCCCTACGGGCATGGAAGCCTCCCAATCCCAGGCTTTTACCTTCCTGGTGCGTGACCAACGCATGGGGGCCAATATCGCCTCAGCCCAAGGTCCCACTGGTCTGGGTAAATACCTAATGCGCTCTCCCACAGGGGAAATCATCTTTGGTGGTGAAACCATGCGCTTCTGGGATTTCCGTGGCCCTTGGTTGGAACCCCTCCGCGGTCCTAATGGCTTGGATCTCGATAAACTTCGTAATGATATTCAGCCCTGGCAAGTCCGCCGTGCCGCTGAATACATGACCCACGCTCCCCTCGGTTCCTTGAACTCTGTGGGTGGGGTAATCACCGATGTTAACTCCTTTAACTACGTGTCTCCCCGCGCTTGGTTGGCGACCTCTCACTTTGTTCTAGGTTTCTTCTTTCTTGTTGGACACCTCTGGCATGCTGGTCGTGCTCGGGCGGCTGCCGCTGGTTTTGAAAAAGGAATCGACCGTGAAACAGAACCGACTCTGTTTATGCCCGATCTTGACTAGGTTATAGCCTAATCACTAAACTCATCACTCCTGCCTACGGGTAGGAGTTTTTTTATGATTGAAATAAAAATATTACGCGATGTGCAACTATAGCTATTAAAACTTGGGTGGGAGGGGAACCCATTTACCGCGCTTCTACGAAAGAAGGGTAAATTGTCTAGCCAGGAAGATAGACTGCCCATCCGTCTTCCCGGATACGGCGACTGAGGAAATTAATGTGGTCTCAGTATTAAACATGATGGAGGCTGAGGAGTAGGCGTTAGGAGTAGAGGGCCGCTATTTTTTGAGACTCCTGTTGCATCTCTTGGCGTAGGCTCATGGGAAACAGAACTTCGACGTTGGCCCCCCAGGCCCGCAGACGCATGATGACGTTGTAATCTCCCTCACGGTAATCTACCCGACAGTAAACGGAATTGGTGGACAATTTGGAGAGCAATCGTTGGTAGCGGGGATCGATGAGACTCTCTCGCCTCAAGATGCGCTCTACTTCCTCAACGGAAAGTCTGCGAAATAACTCGTCTCGCTCCGTCCCTAAAATATAACGTGCGTGAAAATACTGATTAAACCGTAGAAGCATTGTCTGCTTGGGCCGAAAGAAATCAAAGCCCCAGGCCTCTGCTTTGAGGGAATGGATGATGTCCGGAGTTAATTCACTACAATAGGCTTGGTATTTTTGAGCGCGTTTGTCTGGCTCCGTCAGCAGGTAGAGTTGTTTTTCTAACTCATTCAGGGGCTGTCCAGGATGAGTAAAAACAGTCAGGGCCTGCCGCAGGTCGGGGGACTGCCAAGTAATGGGGGTCAGGGCCTTAATACGGTCTAGGCGGAAATCGTACCAGTTCCAACGGCCGGGTTGGGGATTTTGACCAAAGGCAAAGAGATAGGGAACACGTTGAGAATAGTAGAGACAAACGGGATAAGTATAGTACTTAGCTGAGCTTTCATGGTCTTCAAAGTTACTTGCACTAAAATACTCCAGGGTAATAGGCGGGATCAGGTCTTGACTCCATGCGACCTTGAGGGATTGGCGGAGTTGCTCGATGTGAGGGGAGAGCCGGTGGTGGATAATGTATTCGAGGTCAAGGAAAAAGCGCTGTTCTCCCCTAATTTTTTCCCCAAAATCCTGAAGAAAATCCGCCAAATCATTAATGACTAAGTTGCCCAGGGCCGAAACGCCCACTTCAGCAGGGGGATCAATGAAGGGCGGGGGATTAATTTTTTGGTAATAGCGCTCGTTTCTGTTGTTGCGGTGAGCCGTAGAATTACGGAGATACCCCTGGTCACAGAGTCGCTCAAAATCATTCCAAAGACTTTTGCGGGAAACTGCGAACAGCGGCTTATGATTCAGTAAATTGTCTAACTGCTCTGGTGTAAAGCCAGGATAGCGCTGGAGAAAGTGTTGTTTCCACTGGCTTAGGGCTTCCGGTTGAAAATAGTCATCCAACCAGTCTTGGATCGACCGTTGACAGCGACAGTGAGGATGATGGTTTTTGATACGGTGAATGGCATCCGTTTTATGGACTTGCTCAAAGCCAGGAAAGAACTGCTCTAGCCATTGATTAAAACTAAAGAGAGCCTCTAGATCGAGGTGATGGTCACCGTAGAGGTAATCGAGAATAATCCAGAGACGAAAGGCCTTGGGTAAGTTTTGTTTGAGGCCATATCGCGCTAGCTTATCAAGAATTTCAATCGTCGGCGAAATCGGCCAGGTATCACTCATAGAAACGATCTAAGAAGGGGCAACCATATCACCATACCGCCACCTGGAAAAGGCTCTTTCCATGAACATGACATAGTAATTCAGGTTAATTGAAGGAAGGTCTTTTTGCTCTGTCTGTAGAACAATCCGGTGGTGTTAGGGTGGGAGAATGGCCTCTTGATCTAGCTGAATCCCTATGCCTGTTAAGCGTGATCCTCCTTCTCTTTTGTTGTCACTCATGGCCCTAGGGGCCACTGTCTTCTTGGTTTTTGATTCGGGGCAGTGGGCAACGAGTCAACCCAGTGAGAATCCCCAACTTCTTTACCATCAAGGCCTACAGAAATTTAATGCCGAACAACTTCCTGCGGCCATTGAACTCTGGCAACGGGCCTTGCAAGGTTACCGCCACAGTAATAACCGTAAGGGCATCGGAGATACTCTCTATCAACTTGGCTTTGCTTACTATTGGATAGAACAGTACGAACTTGCTATTGCCGCTTACCAGGAGAGCTTAACCTTGGCTGAAGCCCTGGGGGACCAACAACGTCAGGCAACGCTGTGGGGCTATTTAGGCGATGTTTATTTCTACCAGAAAAATTATTCTCAGGCCATTAAGGCCTGTCAACGCAGTCTTCCCTTGGCCGAGGCGAGCCAAGACCAGACCCGCCAGTGGTTTTCGACCTATCGCCTGGGGGAGGCCTACTATGCCCTTAAGGAATACCGCTCAGCCCTGGTTTACTATCAACACAGTCTAGACTTGGCCAAAACCCTGGGGGATCGCCAACTGGAAAGAATTGCCCTATCCGGTATGGGTCAGACCTACGTGCGCTTGGAATGGTATCGACCGGCTTTTGAGGCCTTGCAACGGGAACTGAGCCTCAGTCAAGGGTTGGGTGATCCCAAGCCAATGGCCGATAGCTTGCAACTCCTGGGATTTGTGGCCTATTGGCTGAATGATTATCGCCAGGCCATTCAATACTATGAGCAAAGCCTGGATCTAGCCCGGCCAACCCAGCAGAGCAAGACCGAACAATTGGCTCTGAGTGGTTTAGGGGACACCTATTTTTTTGTGGGAGATTATGACCAGGCCCTAGCCTATCACCAGGCTAGTTTGCAGATAGCAACAACCCTCAATAATCCCGACGTTTTGGCGACTCTCTACAATGCCCTGGGGGGTGACTACTATATGCTTGACCAACCGGATCAGGCGATTGCCTACTACGAAAAATCCCTTACCCTGACGAAATCCTTGGCGACCCAGGGCAATAACTATGCCAACAGTTTATCCGGCTTGGGCCAAGTCTATTTTGAGCAAAAGCACTATAGCCAAGCCTTGAGTCTCTTTCAAGAAAGTCGGGCAGTCTATCGTCGCCTCGGCAATCACTATAACGAAGGGGCCGTCCTGAGTAACCTGGGTCATGTTTATCTCCAACTGAAACAGTACGACTCCGCCATTCAGGCCTTTCAAAAACGGCTGGCTCTCTCTGAATCCATGCAGGAACGCTATGGCCAGGCCCAGGCCCTGGGAGAATTGGGATTAGCCTTAATCCTCAAAAAAGATTACGTCCCAGCGGAAAAGCACCTTCGGGCCAGCCTTGCCATTTCCGAAGCCATCCGCGAAAAGTTGGGCAACCAAGACCAACTCAAGGTCTCTTTTTTTGATACTCAAACCTCTATTTATCGACTGTTGCAACTGGTACTGGTCGCCCAAAATCAGCCAGAAGCGGCCCTGGAAATTGCCGAACGGGGTAGAGCTCGGGCCTTTGCAGATCTGCTCGCTCAACAAATTCATTCCCCCTCTTTTCGTTCTACGCTCACCGCCCCCAATTTGGCCCAAATTCGCCAAACTGTCCAACGGGAACAGGCGACGGTGGTGCAATATTCCCTGATCAATGAAGCTAATAAACTCTACATCTGGGTCATCCCACCCCAGGGCCCAATCCAATTTCGGCAGATCGATCTCGAGGGACTTCCCCAGCCCGACCTCCGTGATACCGTTAACCGAGCACGGCGAGCGGTTCATCGGCTCCAGGCCCCTTCTCCTAACCCGGCCCCCGTCGCCGGCAATCCCCTACGTCAGCTAGAGCAACTCCTAATTGAACCCATTGCTGATTTCCTACCCACAGATCCTCGACAGGCGGTGATTTTCATTCCCCAAGGCGAACTCTTCTCTGTCCCCTTTGCGGCCCTCACCAATGCCCAAGGCCAGGCCCTAGTAGAGCGCTATACTATCCGGACGATGCCTTCCCTGCAGGCCCTGGCTCTGGGTCAAGACCTGGCTCAACAACGCCACAGACAATCCCCAGCCCAACTCGCCCTTGTTGTCGGGAATCCCCAACTGGCCCCAGCCCTGCAACAACCCCCCTACAACCTTGTGCCCTTGCCCCATGCGGAAGCGGAAGCCCAGGCCATTGCCCCTCTTTTGGGAACCCGTCCGTTGCTCGGTTCTGAGGCTACGCCAACAACCCTGACCTCCCTGGTCACCCAAGCCAGGATTATTCATCTGGCCACCCACGGTCTACTCGATAATTTTCGCCAGGGAGGACTACCCGGAGCCATCGCCTTAGCCCCGGAGGGCGACCACAATGGCCTATGGACCGCGAATGATATTGTCAAACTACTTCTTAAGGCGGATCTCGTTGTCCTAAGTGCTTGTAATACTGGCCAGGGGAAAATTACCGGCGATGGGGTACTCGGCCTATCTCGGGCCTGGTTGACGGCAGGCGCACGGAGTTTAGTCGTTTCCCTGTGGTCAGTTCCTGATGAACCCACAGCTCTGTTGATGACGCAGTTTTACCAGAATTTGGCTCGGGGCCAGGATAGTGCTTTGGCCCTGCGCCAAGCCATGCTGACTGTTAAACAACAATATCCTGAACCCGTCAACTGGGCCGGTTTTATTTTGATGGGAGAAAGCTTTCCGCTGGCAATTCCCTGAGCAAATACGGCACAATGTCGAGGTCAAGCAGAGCAGGAAAAATGTTTATAAAATCACAACACGATTCTATGTACTTTACCGTTGGGAGGTAGGGTAACCCAAAGCTCAAATTCGGGGCAAAAATAACTAATCTATACTACAAGCTTTCAACAAAGTGATGAATGCGTTCCAGGCCTTGCTGAATGGTACTTAAATCCGTGGCATAGGACAAGCGAATGCAATGATCATCGCCAAAAGCTGCACCGGGAATCACCGCTACCTGTTGCTGTTCCAGCAATGCTTGGGTAAAGGCTAAGGAATTCAGGCCAGTTTGGGAGACATCTACAAACACATAGAAGGCCCCCATGGGGGTAGCACAACTCAGGCGAGGGGTTTGGTTAATACCAGCCACCATGACTTGACGACGCTCGGCAAAGGCCCTGACCATCTCTTGAACGCAATCCTGAGAATCGGTGAGGGCCGCGATGGCCCCGTACTGGGCAAAGGTACAAACGTTGGAGGTGCTATGGCCCTGGATCGTGCTACAGGCCTCAATCAAATCTCGAGGGCCAGCCAGATAGCCCACCCGCCAGCCGGTCATAGAATAACTCTTGGCAAACCCATTGCTGATGATGGTACGGGCAAAAGCCTCGGAACTCACGGCCCCAATGCTCAGGTGTTCAGCCCCGTCGTAGAGAATTTTTTCGTAGATCTCATCGGAAACCACCCAAATACCGGCCTCAATCACCACCTCCGCTAAGGCCCGAATTTCTGAGGGTGTGTAAACGGTGCCAGTGGGATTCGAGGGGGAATTGAGGATAAAGAGTTTGGTGCGCGGGGTCAGGGTCTGGCGCAGTTGTTCGGGGGTAATTTTGTAGTTGGTGGCCGCAGTGGTAGGAACAATCACGGGCTGGCCCTCGGCCAACTTAACCATTTCGGGGTAACTGAGCCAGTAGGGGGCCGGAATAATTACCTCGTCCCCCGCTTCAATCATCGCCAACATCAGGTTAAACAGAGAGTGTTTACCGCCATTGGTCACCATCACGTTAGGGACCTCGTAGGGCAGTTGGTTATCCCGTTGTAATTTTTCAGCAATGGCCTGGCGTAGGGCCGGTTCTCCCGCAGCAGGGCCATACTTGGTTTTTCCCTGATCCAGGGCCAACTTCGCCGCTGCCACAATATGGGCCGGGGTCGCAAAATCCGGCTCTCCCGCCGTGAAGCTACAGACATCGATCCCCTGGGAGCGCAGGGCCTTGGCCTTGGCGGTGATTTCAAGGGTAATGGAGGGGGTGACTTGGCTGACGCGCTGGGTAAATGGCATGGTAACGTTTCCCGGAATCAGTGGAGGGGCCATCGGACGACGACCCACAAGAAGAGAGCCTGTTGTTATTGTGCTACCGCGGGGGGTGAAGGTTGCGGTTGCGGAGTCAAGGGAGACTCAATTATCAACTAACCTTGATTTTTCGGCCAGGGGCATTCTAAGCAGAAACCGTCCCAGGATCTCGATCCACCACTCGCTCGGCCATGGGAATGTAGGCTAGGTTGTGGTCGCCGACGTAGATTTGGGTGGGACGATAAATCTTATTCACGGTTAACTGTTCCTTCCAGTGGGCTAACCAACCGGCTACCCGCGCAATGGCAAAAATAGGCGTAAACAGGTCAGCCGGAATACCCAGTTTGCGGTAGAGCAGGCCAGAGTAGAAATCGACGTTGGGATAAATTCCCTTTTCACGACCAATGTACTCTTCTACGACGTTTTCCAGTTCCACGGCCACATCGTAGTATTCGTCGTGGCCCATTTTTGCAAACAACTGTTCGGCTAGATCTTGCAGAATCGTGGCCCGGGGGTCTTTAACCTTATAAACCCGGTGACCAAAGCCCATAATTTTTTGCTTGTTAGCCAGACAACGCTCGACGTAGGGCCGCACATTCTCCACAGAGCCAATTTCTTCGAGCATATTCAGCACTTCTTCGTTGGCCCCGCCGTGGAGAGGGCCGGCCAACGTTCCCACGGCCGAAGCAATCACCGCATAGGGGTCGGTCAAGGTCGAGGCCGTCACGCGAGCTGAAAAGGTAGAGGCGTTCATGGTGTGCTCGGCGTGGAGCGTCAAACAAACATCAAAAATCTGGGCCGCCAGGGGATCGGGGCGACGCTCCGTCAGCATATAGAGGAAATTGGCCGCGTAGTTGAGGTCATCGTTGGGCTGGATCGGGTCATTGCCCTTACGGATCATGTGGAATGCCGCCACCATGGTCGGAATCTTTGCCAAAAGCCGGACGACGGCCGCGCGGATGTAGTTGGGATTATCCAAGGCCCGGCGGGAATAGAACAAGCCCAGGGCGGCGGCGGAGGTTTGCAGAGCATCCATGGGATGACCCGTACCGGGGAAACATTTCATCATGTCCCGGATATGGTACTTGATGCGGCGATGGTAACGAATTTCGGTTTCAAAGTCTTCAAGTTCTTCTTGGGTGGGCAGTTTACCCCAGATGAGCAGATAGGCGGTTTCAATAAAACTGCTTTTTTCTGCCAATTCCTCAATCCGAATTCCCCGGTATTCCAGAATGCCCTTTTCCCCATCGACATGACTGACACGGGATTTGGCCGCTGGTACACCTGCTAGACCGTCTCGAAATTCATTACTTGTCATGATCATCATCAATCTACCTAATCAAGGTCAGGAGCAAAGATACAAATTATGGAGGCCACCTTAGCGTAAAATAGCCCCCTTTTGTTGAACCAGTATTCCCCTACAAAATCCAGCGGGGAGAGAGCAACAAAAACATTTGAGCGTTCCCCAGAGAAGCGGCCGAGTCAGGGAGACTGAGGCCGATAATACCGGCTTTTTTGAGGATTAATTTATCTTGAAATTGACCCCACACCAAGGACTCTGCCCAGGCCCCTAGATCCGGTTGATGACCCACCAGGGCCAGCTTGCTATCGGCTTGATTGTAGGAAGAAGCCGTTAACCAATTCAGCCAATCTTGTAACAGACCGCCGGGCGCTAAGGTGTCATGGGTTTCTAAATGATGGCTCAGGCCAGCGGCCAGGAGTATTTGGGCCGTCTGCTGGGCCCGGCTGAGGGGACTACTGAGAATCGCGTCAACGACCAGACCCCGATTTTGGAGTTGCAGGGCCACCTGCTGGGTTTTGATTTCCCCTTTGCGGGTGAGGGGCCGCTCTGCATCCTGGTCGTAATCAAGGCGGTCGGCGGCAATGCCATGACGAATCAAGTAAAGTTTCACAGAGTTAATACAGAGTTAATGAGGAGTAATGCTTAATTTTGTTGGGTTTTTATCCTAACATTGAGCGGGCCAGGGCCTAAAAGACTGGCTCTAGGCCAGAATATGCTTGAGAGACGCCTGGAGGGTCGGGTATTGGAATTGAAAACCCGCGGCCTGGGTGGCCTGGGGCAATACCTGCTGGCCCTCTAGCACCAGTTTGGCCGCTTCCCCGAGTAATAACTCTAGGGCCAGTTCCGGTACCGGCAACCAAGAGGGCCGTTTTAACACCTGGCCCAGGGTCTGACAAAATTCGACCATCCGTACTGGATTGGGCGCGGTGGCATTGAAGGTTCCTTGAACTTCCGGCTGGGTCAAAGCAAACTGGATCAAGCGCAGGAGATCCTCTTGATCAATCCAAGAAAACCATTGCTGGCCACTGCCAATCGGCCCCCCCGCAAAGAGTTGAAAGGGTGGCAACATCTTAGCCAAGGCCCCACCGTTCCCCAAAACAATCCCTAATCGCAGAATCACTAAACGCACCCCCAAGGATTCGACTTGTTTGGCCGCTGATTCCCAGGCCTGGCAGACTTGGGCCAGAAAATCTGTCCCGGCTGGACTGGTTTCTGTAAAACTCGCGGTTTCACTGGTGCCGTAGTAGCCAATGGCCGAAGTGCTAATCAAAACTTGGGGCTTCTGGGTGGCCTGGCCAATGGCTTCCACCAATTTTTGAGTGGCCAATTGGCGACTGTCTAGAATTCTTTGCTTGTAGGCGGCATTCCAACGTTCTGAAATCGGTTCCCCCGCCAGGTTAATTACGGCGTCACTCCCCTCCAGGGCTGCTTGCCAGGGCCCAGATACCGTCGCTTGGTAGGGAATAATTGTAAGGTCGCTAAATTGGCGGGTGGGAAAAAGTTGCTGGGCCCTATCGAGATTACGGACTAGTAAAACTAAGCTATGACCGGCTTGACTGAGCTGACGAACTAAGGACTGGCCGACAAAGCCCGTTGCGCCAGTAATCACAATTTTCATAGGTTCTTTCTTAATATTTTCCCCGCAACCATAGCATAGAAGGAGAGGGGGCGTCCTTGGGGGAATCGGCCTTAAGATGAAGCTAGGCCTAGGCGCGTGGGGAAATATGTCAGGTATCTGGTTTGTATTAGTCTTGTTCCCAATCCGTGCCGCTAATATTTTTAGTACGATTCCCTGCTTGGCACCTCAACTTAGCCTAGGTTTTTTCGCGGTGAAGGCAGACCTCGCCGGCTGGATAGGATTTAGTGCAGGCTTTCTCGTCGCCTTACTCGGAAGTATCGGGGTAAGTCTTTTTATCTATCATCGCCTGGTCTTTAAGAAAACCGTCGAAAGAAATCTCTTCAAGCTCCGCAAAACCAGTGAACAACTGGGAGAGCGCGTTAAGGAAATGCGCTGTCTGATAGCGTTAGCCGAGCTATCTCAGCAGTCGGACATGGCCATAGGAACGTTGTTGCAAGGATGTGTTGCGCAAATTCCGCCGGCCTTCTATCGACCGGAATTAACCGGGGCCCTCATCGCCTTCAAAGGGCAAGTCTACAGAACAGAGAATTACCGAGAAACGCCCTGGCTACTGCGGGAGGTCGTCACCATCAATGGCCAATCCCAGGGCTATTTGGAAGCCTCCCTTTCCCAAGAAATCGGCTTTTTAGAGGAAGAGCGGACGTTGATGCAGACGCTGGCTCGATTTCTGAGCCGAATGTTGGAATTAAAGGAAGCTGAACAGGCCTTAAAAATGAGTGAGCGCAACTACCGAGAAATTTTTAACGCCACCGACGAGTCAATTTTTATTCATGAGGCTGATACCGGCAAAATTCTTGATGTCAATGAGGCGATGCTCCGTACCTACGGCTATACCAGCAAAGATACGGTGGTAAAGCTCAATATTAGTGAATTTAGCGTTAACGAACCCCCCTATACCCAACAGCAGGCCCAGGCCTATCTCCAGAAGGCCCTTGCTGAAGGGCCACAGGTATTTGAGTGGTTAGCGAAGAAAAACAATGGGGACAAATTTTGGGTAGAAGTGGCCCTGCGGGCCGCGGATATTGCCGGCCAAACTCGCATCCTCGCCGTAGTCAGGAATATTGAGGAGCGTAAACAACAGGTTCAAAAAATTCAATATCTAGCCCGTCTTTACGGTACCTTGAGTCAAGTTAATCAAGCAATTATTACCCAGCGACAGAGTGAGCAGTTATTTCAATCCATCTGTAATGTTGCTGAGGCTGTGGGACAATTTCGGCTCGTTTGGGTGGGCCTAATCGACCCTGCTAACCGCCAGATTAAACCCGTAGCGGCGGCAGGAGCGACCCAAGACTACCTGATAGATATCCCAATTAGTATTGACGATGTGCCCACAGGCTGGGGGCCAACCGGACTTGCCGCCCGCGAAAATCGTCTCGTGATCTGCAAAGATATCCAGCGAGATCCGAGCATGCTCCCCTGGCGAGCAAAGGCTCTAGCCTTTGGCTTGTATTCCTCGGCGGCGGTTCCTCTGCATCAGGGCGGTAGGGTGATTGGGGTGCTGACCTTTTACGCCGCAGAAGTGGGGTTTTTCACTACCGATGAACAGGGCCTTTTACAAGAAATTGGTGACGATATTTCCTTCGCCCTAGATGCCATTCAATCCGCCCAGGAACATCAGCAAGGCGCACAGAAACTCCAGGCCAACGAAGAGCGGCTACGTCTGGCCCTGGAAGCTGCCAACCAAGGCCTCTATGATGTCAATGTCCAAACCGGAGAAGCCATCGTCTCTCCCCAGTATGCCACCATGCTAGGGTATGACCCCGAAACCTTTGTCGAAACCAATCAGCAGTGGCTAGACCGACTCCATTCCGATGATCGAGAAGCAGTGGGGGCCACCTATCAAGCCTATATCCAGGGCCACCTACCGGAGTACCGAGTGGAATTCCGTCAGCGCACGGCACAAGGGGACTGGAAGTGGATTTTGTCCCTCGGCAAAATTGTGGAGTGGGACTCAGAGGGCCGGCCCCTACGGATGTTAGGCACCCACACCGATATTACGGAGCGCAAAGCTGCAGAAGCGGCCATCGAACGTCTGGCCTACTACGACCTGCTGACCGGCCTGCCCAACCGTCGTTTATTGCTAGATCGATTACAAACGGCCCTGGCCCTGGCCCAGCGGACGGGCCAGTATGGTGCGGTGTTATTTGTTGATCTTGACCGCTTTAAAACCCTCAATGACGCTCGGGGCCATCAAATTGGAGATCAATTACTGACTCTGATGGCCCAACGACTCCAACAATCCCTCCGTCAGGCTGATACGATTGCTCGTTTTGGTGGCGATGAATTTGTGGTGCTATTGCCCGAACTGGCAGATCAATCGGAACTGGCGGCTCGTTTAGGTTGGGGGGTAGCAGAGAAAATTCGGTCTCAGATGGCAGTCCCTTTCCTGTGCGATAACGAGGAAGTGATCATTGGCGTTAGCATCGGGATTACAGTTTTTCCCAAAGCCTCCGAAACCTTGGATAACCTGCTGAAGGAAGCCGATACCGCCATGTACCAGGCCAAAGCGGCCGGTCGTAATACCATTCGGCTCTTTGAAAGGCGGATGCAACTAGAGGCCGAATCGCGCTTTGCCCTAGAACGAGAACTCCGGCAAGCCATCGCTCAACAGCAGTTTCGGGTTTACCTACAACCCCAGGTCAATCGAGAGGGCCGGGTGGTCGGAGCGGAAGCCTTAATTCGTTGGCAACATCCCAGTCGGGGCCTGGTTCCCCCGATGGCCTTTATCCCAGTGGCAGAAGAAACCGGTCTGATCGCGGCCCTGGGGGAATGGGTTCTACAGGAGGCCTGCTACTATCTAAAACAACTCGAAACCAGCCATCCCGACTTCCATGTATCGGTTAATGTCAGTCCCCACCAATTTCGCCAGCCTAATTTTGTGGCCAACCTGCAGCAATTGCTGGCCCAGACAGCGGTTAACCCAGCTCGTTTGATCTTAGAAGTTACTGAAAGCCTAATTATTGAGGATATCCACCAGGCGATTACCACCATGGCCGATCTCCAGGCCCTGGGCATCCACTTCTCCATTGATGATTTTGGGACGGGCTACTCTTCCCTGGGGTACCTCAAGCAACTCCCCCTCAATGAGCTCAAAATCGATAGGAGCTTTGTTCAAGACGTCACCCAAGACCCCAACGACTCGGTGATTGTCGAAGCGGTGATCTCCGTTGCCCATCACTTCAACCTAGCGGTGGTGGCCGAAGGGGTGGAAACCCAGGAACAAGTGAACTTTCTCCAGTCCCACAACTGTGATTATTACCAAGGCTACTTCTACGGTCGACCAGTCCCCATGGCGGAGTTTGGCCAATTTTTGACCAAGCCAAGGGATAGATACCTTCTGGGCTAACAAGAGCAGAGGTTGTTCCTAGACTCTAGGCAATTGAATAAGGGCCTGGACAATCTCGTAAATACTTTCCTCCCGAGCGGGTTTTGAGGCATTACTGACTAGTTGTCTGCCCACCACATGGGAACCGAGATGGGCCAACTGCACTCGCAGGGCCATCAAGACTTCATAGCCCCCACCGCCCGAATGGCTGGCAATAGCAATGGGACGACCGTTGAAAAGGCGACGAAAATCCTCTCCATAGACAGATAACCAAGCAATAACATTAGTGAGTACCGGAGGAATAGAACCGTTATATTCCGGCGAACAAATAATCCACCAAGGCGCTGAACCGAGTTGGTGAATTAGGGGCGGCAAAATTGAGGGAAAGCCTTCCTTTTGTTTTTGGCGCGGGGTAAAGAGGGGCAAGGGCACTGTCGTGAGATCCAATACTTCAGTTGTTAGGCCCTGAGCCATACCGGCAACGGCAAAACGTTCCGCGAGCTTTAGGTTTTCACCATTACTGGCGCTGATGACGAGGAGCTTTGTCATTACCTTATAGGGAAACTAGAATGCTTGAAAATTTCTCCCATTATGACCCATCCCTTAACAGAAGAGTTAACTCTTGTTATGCTGACCCGCTAGGGATGGATCAGGACAGAAACACCTAGGTCTGTCCACTCAAAGAGCCATTGGGCATGGTCAACTGCAACATTAATGCAACCATGACTAACGGGAGTACCAAAACGATGATGCCAGTCGGCCCCATGGATGGCGTAGCCGTGATGGAAATACATGACATAGGGAACATTGGGCCGATCATAATCAGCCCCACGCATCCGGTCTTCTCGCAGTTTTCGCTGAATAGTGAACAGCCCTGTTGGCGTGGGGGTTTGGGATTTACCTGTGGAGACAATGACGGCATAGATGGGGGTTTTCCCTTGCCAAGCAATGAGACGTTGGTGAGCTAAGTCAACTTCTAGCCAACGCTGCTCGGAATGCTTCAGAGTGGCGATCTGTTCGGCTAGGCTTAGGGAAGGAGGCTCGGCCGGGCTGGGAAGGAGGCAAAGGCCGAACATTGTTAAAGATAAAACGGATACGATTAGAATCTTCTCGGTGGGTCGGCATAACTGAGGGGAGCGGAATGACATGGTGTCCCTTCCAAACGAGGACTAATAGAGTCGTCGGTGTCCTTGAGGGGGGGGACTAATAATCCCGTGCATCTTGGTAGAGGTAAAAGTTAAACACTTCAAAGACTCCCCCCACCAGACTACAGGTGGCGCCGATAATCAGCAGGCCGGGTAGGGCCGAACCATCCCCAAAAATGATCAAAAATTGGAGTAGAAGTAAGGTGGCCGCTTGGCCGAGGGCCGTTAACCAGGGAATCCAACTGAGCAACCATAGTCCCGTCAAGAGAGAACTGACGACCACAATAGGCAGAGCAAAGCTAAAGAAAAGGGCCAGGCTTAGGGAACGAACGAGATTAGACATCGTAGTTATCTCCTGATGGATCATGTATTCTCAGGAAGAAAACACTTGATACGCTATGGACTACCCCTACCTTAGTTTGAGTTCCTCCTTTTCGCGCAATCTTTGCTGGAATAGTTATAAATCTTAAGTTTTTATTAAAAAGCTTTGTGAATCCAGTTAAAGAGTTATGAAGATAGCACACGAAAAGATATATGTTGTCACAATTTGAGACAATACTCGGGCTTCAGAGAAAGATACAGTAAAGATAAATGCTTTCTTTCTACTAATGTCTGTACCGTTATTTGTCCTCGCTTCTGCTTCGCCTGCCCGCAAACGTTTACTTGAATCTGTGGGCATTCAGCCCCTGGTCAAGCCCAGTTTTTTTGATGAAACTCTTGTGGTTGCAGAGGATACCATCTCCTTGGTGGAAGGATTAGCCCTCGCCAAGGCCAAAACTGTAGCCCCAGATTTTCCCCAGGCCCTGGTGTTGGGTTGTGATTCTCTCCTGGTGGTTGAGGGCCAGGCCTACGGAAAACCGACGGATGCCGCCACGGCCGTTGCTCGCTGGCAAACCATGCGGGGCAAAATTGGGGAGTTATACACTGGCCATGCCTTGATCGATGTAGAGCAGGACAAAACCATTTGCCGCACGGGTCTTACCCATGTCCACTTTGCACCGGTCGAAGACGCAATAATTCAGGCCTACGTGGCCAGTGGGGAACCTCTCCAGTGCGCTGGGGCCTTTGCGCTAGAAGGGAAAGGAGGTGCTTTAATTGAGCGGATTGAAGGATGCCATAGTAACGTCATTGGCCTGAGCTTACCCCTGCTCCGACAAATGCTAGAAAATTTAGGCTATAGCATTGCCGATTTTTGGCCCTGTTAAGCGGTCTTTTCAATGTCAAAAAGGCATAACAAAAACAACAAGAGTCTTGTTTTGTGAAGTTAAATATCAGGATGGGATTAGGGTCGGAATTCTCCTAAATAATAGAAAAGTAACGCTCAGTCCAGCGAATCAAAATTATGAATAGTGTCATTCGTCCTTTTTCTTCCTCCTTAAATTGGCCAGCCTGGGTAATGGGATGCCTAGGCTTCTGGCTGAGTGCCAGCTTAGTGCTGGATTTAATTGTGATGCCGAGTCTCTTTGCTGCTGGCATGATGGGGCAAGGCAGTTTTGTCGAGGCCGGTTATTTTATCTTTGGGCTATTTAATCGAGTTGAACTCCTCTGTGCTGCCGTCATTCTTTCCGGTCTATTTTGGCTTCGTCATAGCCAAGCCGGAGACGCAAGCATCAAGCCTCTTACTCTGATTTTGGCGGGCCTACTGTTACTGATCGCCCTGAGCTATACCTACGGCCTAACACCGGCCCTGAGCGGCCTAGGCTTTGAGATGACTCGCTTTAACGCTGAGGCGGGACTACCGGCAACCATGATGCCTCTGCATGGACTGTACTGGAGTTTAGAAAGCCTTAAATTGCTGGCAGGCGTTTTGTTGTTAGCTCAATGCTGGTCAAGTGTTCTCCGCCACCAAACCAGTGTTTCCAGCTAGGGTGCGAGCCGGAATAGCACAAACTGGGGAAAAATTCAGCAGAATCTAAGCCACAATGATATTATCTAGGGTCATAGAGATGTCGTAAAAGCAATGGGGCAATGAAAATGGCACAAGCACCTGTGTCTCCGGTGGTGCTAGTTATCCTAGACGGCTGGGGTTATCGACCCGATCAACGGGCCAATGCAATCGCCTTAGCACAAACACCCGTCATGGATAGTCTATTTACAACCTATCCCCATACTTTCATTCACACGTCCGGCAAAGATGTTGGCCTGCCCAAGGGGCAAATGGGCAATTCTGAAGTGGGCCACCTTAATTTAGGGGCTGGGCGGGTCGTTCCCCAGGAATTAGTTCGCATCAGCGATGCGGTGGAGGATGGTTCTCTGTTCCATAATCCAGAATTAGTCGAAGTTTGCAATCAAGTACGCGACAAAAAAGGTAAACTGCATCTGATTGGTCTGTGTTCTGACGGTGGCGTCCATTCTCACCTCGATCATTTGCTGGGCCTACTAGATTTAGCTAAGCTCCAAGGCCTGACCAATGTCTGTGTTCATGCCATCACCGATGGCCGCGACACGGCGACGACCGAAGGCATCAATGCCATCCAGACTATTCAGGCCCACATCGATAAAATTGGGGTGGGTCGCATTGTCACCGTCAGCGGACGCTACTTTGCCATGGATCGTGACCGCCGCTGGGACCGGGTGGAAAAGGCCTATCGTATTCTCACCCAAAATAATGTCGGGGATGGGCGCACGGCAGCTCAAGTCTTAAAGGACTTTTACGCCCAAGACATTACCGATGAATTTATTCCGCCCACGCGTATTGCCCCCGGAGCGGTCGAGGCCAATGATGGCATTATCTTCTTCAATTTCCGTCCTGACCGGGCCCGTCAACTATGCTACGCTTTCCTGATGCCGGGCTTTGATGGCTTTGAGCGAGAGCGGATTACCCCCCTGAGTTTTGTTACCTTTACCCAGTACGATCCCCGATTGCCGGTGAAAGTGGCCTTTCCACCGCAAAATCTTAACAACATTTTGGGAGAAATCATTGCCCGTGAAGGCCTGAAGCAGTTTCGCACCGCAGAAACCGAAAAATATCCCCACGTCACCTACTTTTTCAACGGCGGCCTGGAACAGCCTTTTCCGGGAGAAGAGCGGGAACTCATCCAAAGTCCGATGGTGGCCACCTACGATCTGGCCCCCCAGATGTCGGCAGAAGCCGTGACCGATGTGGTCTGCCAGGCTATTGCCAAGGGCATTTATTCACTGATTGTGGTCAACTATGCCAACCCCGATATGGTCGGGCACACAGGGAATTTGACCGCCGCCATTGAGGCCATTGAGACCGTTGATATCGCCATCGGTCGGCTCCTGCAAAGTGCCAGTCGCCAGGGAGGAACGGTACTGATTACCGCTGACCATGGTAATGCGGAGTATATGAGCGATGAAGCGGGTAATCCCTGGACGGCCCACACAACTAATCCCGTTCCTTTTATTGTGGTAGAAGGAGAAGGACGTAAAATCCCTGGGCATGGGGGCCAAGTGCAATTGCGGGAGAATGGCCGCCTGGCCGATGTTGCTCCAACCATTCTCGATATCCTAAAATTACCTAAGCCAGTGGAAATGACGGGGACGTCTCTGATCGAGCCTTGTCTGGTGGAAATGAAACCGAACCGCACCCCCGTTAACTTAGCCCGTTAGGTTAGTTTTCCTAACTCCATCCTCCGCCCCATCTTAATGTATTACCCATGACCCTTATTGCACTACTTCGTTTAATCTGGATTGCCTCTGCGGGGCTTCTCACTGTACTCGTTTTACTCCATAGCCCGAAAGGGGATGGGCTCGGTGGCATTGGCGGCCAGGCCCAATTATTTTCCAGTGCTAAAAGTGCGGAAAAGACCCTGAACCAAGTCACTTGGACTCTCAGTAGTATTTTTGTAGGCTTAACCATTATTCTCAGTGCGAACTGGCTGGCCAAGTAACCGGCGACGATATTGGTTTTGGGGCAGCTTGTTGGTCGTTCTCATCGTCTTTTTCTCGCTGGCCTCTTCTCCAGTCAGACTTCTAGCCCAGAATTCTCAACCGAATCCCCGACCAAGTCATCCCCTTCCCGCATCCCTCCGGCCCTATCAGGCTAGCTCCCCGGAGGGAGATTATTTTGAGCAAATTCGGCCCTCCCCCTACGGCTACCTCATCTGGTCGCGTTTTCCCGTAACGGTTTACATCGAAAAAAGCCAGGAACCGTCAGATGGCAGGGCCAGCCAGCAACGGTTTCAGCAGTGGACTCAGGCGGTTCAACAGGCCCTGGGCGACTGGAAGGCCTATTTATCATTGCAGGAAGTCAATGACCCAGCCCAGGCGGATATTCAGATTTATCGTCGTGAGCCCCCCTTGGGCGTCCATCGCGATCCCAGTACCGGGCAGGTGCAAATCCCCAGGGCCCGCAATGCCCAAACCCGCTACGAAATTTATCAAAGTTTTACCCAACCAGCGCTGCTTCTACACCGCATGGTGATCGAAATTAAGCCCGGTATGGGTCCCCAGTCGATTTTAGCGACAGCCCGCCATGAAATCGGCCATGCCCTCGGCCTGTGGGGTCATAGTCCAGTGGCAAAAGACGTGCTTTATTTTTCCCAAACAGCCCAGTCACCCCCCATTTCCCAACGAGATATTGCCACCCTAATTAAGGTTTATCAACAGCCGACCCAGTTAGGCTGGCCGTTGGTTAGCGGTAGGGAAACGGCCCCTTAACGGGGCCAGCGTAAACCTAGCGAATTTTATAGATAGTATTTTCGTCGTCGAGTTGTTCCACAATCACAATCATGTTTTCCTCTTCCAGGGCCAAGAGTCGAGATTTTAAGATTTTTTGATCGCATTTGAGTTTCATCAATAGATCCATGAAACTAGCCTGGCCCCGCTTCATCAAGTGATTGAGAATAGCTAAATCCGTTTCTTCCGTCGCTTTTGTGGGGTCTGTAACGGGACTATCAACCGGGGCAGTTTCTTCGTCGCTAAAATTCATCGGACTATGATAGCCTGGCATTTCTAACGATAAATTGAGCCCTTCTTTGCGAACGCGCAGGTCAAAGTAAGCAACGGCTTTAACGGCCTGCCAAAAGGGAATCAGTAGGGCCCCAAACAGCAAAGTTAGAGGGAGATCAATCAAGGAAGCAAATTCTTCCCCTTCGCCAATAATAGCGGTAACTAGCGTTCCTAAATTACTAACGATACTAATCGGAATGGTGATTAAAACCGCGATAAAAAATACCAACTGCAAGGAAAAGACGTAGCCCTTGGTTAGTTGCCAACTACGCTGAATAGCTTCCATGGGTTTTAAATTGGGTTCAATAGCTAAACAAATTTCCGTCAACGAGAGACGAGAATAGAGCCAGATATAGCCGAAGAAAAAAGCAATCACAAAAACCATCACGCCTAAAACCAGGAGGGCCGAAATAACAAAATTTCCTCCTCCCAGGCCAGAGAAAAGTAACCCAGCAATAACGCCCACGAGAATCCCGACAATCACAAAACCGAGCAGGGCCAGCATCAGAAATAGCCCCATGGCGATGGAGGCGACGAGGAAATACCAAAGCTTGGGCATTACCTGACGACGGGCTTCTAGGATCGATTCAGGTTGTTCCTGGGCCTCTTGAAAGGCCAAACGACCCAGCAATCCTTGGATAGCTAAAAACTTAGCCCAGCCGTAAACTGGCACAAAAACCCAGAGATAGGCTCTAAAGGCCTCGCCAAAGTAGTTTTTAAAATGGTCTCGATAAATACGCAGGCCCCCAGTCACAATATCCCCAACACTGAGTTTGCCCTGGGCGGCTCCAGTACTGTAATGACGAGTCATAGCTAAAATTCCCTATTGCTTTTGCTGTTATGGTAGAAGCAAATTCTTCTCCTGCGCGTTTTTTTCATGAATCTTCGTCGTTGGTTAGCCCGCCGTGACCCAAACTGGCAAGAATTGGGGCATCTGTTAGATCTCGCAGAAAAAAAAGGTCTTAAGGCCCTTTCGGGCCAAGATATTCAACACCTGGCTAGCCTCTATCGTTCCACCTCCGCTGACCTGGCCCGGGCCAAAACGGTGGGGCTAGGGCCGACCCTGATTCAATCCCTACAACAACTCACTAGCCGGGCCTATAGCCAAATTTATCAAGGTTCCCGCCACCAGGAATGGCAGGCCGTTGCTGAATTTTACCGCTGGCGCTTGCCCCTGGTGATGCAACAAACCTTTCCCTATACACTGGTGGCCACCGTGATTTTTCTGCTGGGGGGCCTGATCGCCTATGTCTATAGCCAACGGGATCCGAGTTTTATGGCCCTGGTGGTGCCTCAAGACCTAATTACCCTGGTGCGAGACGAAAACAAGCTCTGGATGGGGTCAATTTTGGGATCGGAACCCCTGGCCTCTAGCAATATTATGATCAATAACTTGCTGGTGTCCTTTCGGGTGGTGGCGGGGGGAATCACGGCGGGCCTCTTCACCGTCTATGCCCTCTTTTACAATGGCCTGCTGATCGGGGCCATCGGCGCTTTAGTGGGCCAGCACCAACTGGCTTTTCCCTTTTGGGCCTTTGTTTTTCCCCACGGGGCTCTGGAATTACCGGCCATTTTTCTAGCAGGAGGAGCCGGTTTGTTGATTGCCCAGGCCCTGCTCTGGCCTGGCCGCTATAGTCGCCTAGCAGCCCTCAAACAAAACAGCTATCAAGCGGCCCAACTGGTCTTTGGGGTGGTACCGCTCCTCTTCATTGCCGGCGTGATTGAAGGCTTTATTTCTCCCAGTCTCTGGATGCCAAGTCCTTTGAAATATGTCCTGGGAGTTAGCCTATTCCTCCTGCTGTTGACCTACGGCCGTCGTTCTGAGTCAGGGGTTAGCCCCGGCAACTAAGGCAATTACTCACAAAGTTTATACCGGCAAGTCCCCCAGTCTTGGGGGAGGTAGGGGGCTTAGTAGCGGGATTCTTTTTCTTGCGTATGCGTACTGTCTAATACCCAATCTCTGCAACCTGACCCCACCCATCCTCCCCTTGTTAAGGGGAGGTGCCGTAGGCGGAGGGGTAAAAATTTGTCGCTCTAATTTGAAGAATTGGTCTAACCTCCTTTGAGGTTATTGGCTCACCAAGCACCTACTCTTCAATGGTTTTATCCCTCACGCCCCGGACAATACGGGACAACTCGGATTTTTCGTCTACACTGACACGAGTCGGAGAACCACTAATAATGCGCTCGTAGTTGCGGAAGGAATCCTTAATTTCGGCCCCATCGTGGCTAATACTATACTCCCGAATTCCCTTATCGTGCCAAGAGCCTCGCATCTTGAAGACGTTAAGAGCCCGGGACATTTCCCCCCGAATTTCGACGTATTGCAACATGATAATCGTATCGGTGATGGTGGAAATATGGGACTCGGTAATGGAATGGGCTCCCATAAACTGATCCGTTGTATTGGTGAAAAAGCCGGTAATTTCCTCCTGTTTGGCATAGCCCGTCACACCGATCACAAATTGTCGGAAGGCGTTATTGGTCACGCCCCGTGCTAGGGCCGAGAGGGAATCAATGGCGATGCGGGAGGGTTTAAATTCAGAAATTTCTGACTTGATCATTTGTAGATGATCCTCTAGACCGGCCGACTCGGGATAGGTACAGAGCAGTTTGAGTAGGCCCTTTTGCTCCATTTCTTCAAAGTCAATACCCCAGGAAGACGCATTACGGGAGAGTTGGGCCCGCGATTCTTCGTAGGCAAAGAGAATGGCCCGTTCCCCTTGACGACAGCCTTCCTGTAAAAATTTGCTGACCAGCAGGGTTTTGCCCGTCCCCGTGGCCCCAGTAGCCAAAATAATCGAATCCCGGAAAAAGCCACCACCGCACATTTCATCTAGGGTTTTAACACCGGAGGAAATTCGAGTATTAGAAGAGCGTTGAGTCAAGCGCATGGCCCCCAGCGGAAAGATATTTATCCCATCATGGGTAATTGTGAAGGGATATTCTCCCTTCATGTGGGTTGTTCCTCGCAATTTAAGGATTTCCACTGTCCGGCGTCGTCGTTCGCCTTCGAGGACATTTCTCAGAATGACCACGTTATCCGATACGAATTCCTCTACGCCAAAGCGAGCTATGGGGCCGTACTCCTCAATCCGCTCCGTGGTCATGATCGAAGTGACCTGCAACTGCTTGAGGCGGGCCACCAAACGGAAAATTTCCCGTCGCACCACCGAAGCCGCATCGTATTGCTGAAAAACTGCTGTGACGGAGTCAATGGAAACCAATTTTGCCTTGTATTTACGGACTGCGTACTGAATTCGTTCGATCAGGGCCGAAAGGTCAAAGCTCCCCACGACTTCCTGTCCCTCGGGATCAGGAGAGGCATCGAGAATAAAAAATTTGCCTTCATCAATCAGTTGTTGGAGATCCCAGCCAAAACTATAGGCATTTTGGATAATATCGGTGGGGGATTCCTCAAAGGTGATAAACAGGCCAGGATAGTCAAAATGTAGAATCCCATGGTAAAGAAACTGAACCGCCAGCAGGGTCTTCCCTGTCCCCGATGTCCCACTCACCAGGGTTGTCCGTCCGATGGGCAGGCCCCCATGGGTAATTTCATCAAAACCTTCGATGATCGTCTGCATTTTCTGGACTCCTTTGCGGGGAGTCTGGGGACGATTTTGATCATTAACAATGGGTTGATTCATGTTTAAAATAAAATGGCTTTAAGGATTCACTATGACAGTTGGCTCTAAAAAAAGATTAAAATTGATGCTATCTGGGAAAAATAATCATCCCTCTCCCCTAGAGTTCACTTTCCCGCTCTCGGATTTCATCATAAAGTAAATCTAAACCAATCAAAACTTTTTCTCTATCTGAAAGGTCTCCAATAATTTTCCGCACGGGAGGGGGGAGAATTTTTGCCAGAGTTGGCGTCGCCAAAATTTTATCTTCCTCAGCCAATTGAGGGTTCTTGAGGACATCAATTACCTTGAGGGCATAGACTCCCTTGAATTCTTGCTCGAGGATATTTTTGAGCATTTTTAGGGCCCGGACAGAGTTGGGCGTATTGCCGGCCACGTAGAGTTTAAGGACGTAGGTTTTTTTAAAATTACTCATAGTCATGATCCGAAGCAAGGGGTAAAGGAAAAATGGCAGCAATATTAAAGCTTGGTGAGGGCCAGACCCAAGCTGACTTAGTCCGTCTGATAATATACATCAAAAGGTATATCTTCTCTCGGAATAGAGCGACGGTACATTTCGCCCAAGTGAGCCAGAATATCAATCAAGGCTAGGCGATAGTCCAGTAGAATTTCTTCACTCCGGCCCTCTAGTTTCAGGTGTTGAGAAAATTCATCCATTAACTCCATGTGAATTTCTAAGATTTGGGAAACAGAAATGTCAGCGAAAAAAGCCTTGTTAACAAACTGATCGATCAATTGATTAATATCAAAATCTTTGGCAAAATAGTTAAGAATAATTTCTCGATATTCGACCCCCATTTGTTGCAAGAACTCTTTTCTATCGGAGGTCGATAGATTACGATAAAAATAGTTGGGGTTTCGTTTGTAATACACACCGAGGTATCCCAATCTTTCTTTGAGCTTGTCGGCTAGGCGGCGTTGTTGCAGGAGCAAAAAGCTCTGTTCCGAGTCTAACGCCTGGCTACCCTGGGGAGGGGGATGGTTGCGAGGAAGAGCACAACTCGGCCCGAGGTGGAGATAGTGGGTAATCGCCTGGTCAATCACTGCCGGTAGATGGGCCCACTGGGATTCCGGCAAATGAATTTCTGCATAGTGGTAAAGAATGGTTGTCGATTCTGTCGCATCGGGGGGGAAAGGGGAAGTATTTTGGGATTCTAGGATAATAATTGGAAGCAGACGGCCTTGTTCGTAGAGTTGATTAAAGAAGGGTCGAGCAGGACTATCATTGACCACAATTAAGCAATCAACATGTTCCGTGTAGTTACTTAGAAAGGTCATAAATTCCTTCAAATCACTGAACCGCGTTAGACGATAGCGGTTGCCCTGGAGATGCACCAATACTTGCTGGGCGATGGCATCAGGAATGAAAAGACATAGATAGAGGGGGGACTGCATGGGCATCTACAACGAAAAACAACGATATTTAAGGGATCGAGGCCAAGAAATGCCCAAGCATAACAAAAAGCAGGCGGATTCTAATAAGAACGTTAGCATAATCTGCTAGAGAAGGAAAAGTATTGATTTTGTACTCTACTCCGTCCTGTTTCAAATGGCACCACCGGGGATAAGTTCTCTCTATTTGGCTTTGGTACCGAATCTCCTAGTGAAGTTTAAGGGCTATGGGTTTAGGAAGCCTGAAATTGTAAAATCATGTCATTGTAGTCGAAGTCTCCTCCCCCCACTTGGTCTTCAAAACCAAAGAGATTGTTGCCCAAACGGGCCATGTGACTAAGACCATCAGGATTAGCCAAACCAAAAGAAAAGAAGGCCAGGGGCTTTTCTCCTCCCAAATTATCGGGATTTTGGGTCAGAACCTCGGCAATGGTGGCATTAGGAATGATCACCATTCCGTAAATGTGGTTCCCCAAGAGGTTAATTATTTCTTGACGTGTGTTGAAGTTGTCGGGGGTGTTTAAGGGCACCCCGGTCAGTGGGTTTTGGGCCCGGGCTAAGGCCTGGCGTGTATAGCCGCTGTCTCCCGGTCGGACATCAATGTGAGTATCTCCATCTAGATCTAGGCCGCCGGTTAAACTATCCACTTGATAGAGGGCAATCAAATTTTGATAAGCTGCTGCCCGACTCAAGGAGGCTTGCAGTGGCACCGTTTGACTCCAGGCCCCCGGCACCACCAAAGCATTGGAACCAATTTCAGCTGTGAGGCCAGCGAAGAAGAGGGATTGATAGCCCCGGCTTTCCCGAACAATTTGCGGTGTTTGCAGGGAAGACAGTTGCAGTTGGTTATCTGCTAGGGCATAGAGGACATAGGGCTGATTTGCCGTTAATTGGGAATTGGCCAAAGTACCGAAGAATTGCTGTTCTGAGGACACCAGGGCCTTGGGATCAATAAAACTCTGCTGGGCCAAGCCAGAGGTCAGGGCCTGACTGGCCGCACTACCGTCATCTTGAAAAAGTACTTGCCTCAAATCCGGTTGGCTTAAGCGCTGTCGGGCTGCTTCGAGATAGCCGGAGTCGCCAGGGTTGAGGCCATCAATTTGGCCCTGGGTGGAATCCACTGCCAACCAGCCCAGTTCATAGTTAGCTAGAGGGGCGTCAATCAGACGGAATTGAATTTGTCCATCCGCTGTCGTTGGGGCCAGCAAGGTCTGGTTATTCTCGGTGATCAGGCCCGGAATGGTTCGACTAATATAGCCCTGGGTTTTTACCAGGCCGTTGGCCACGCCATCGGCATCCCCCCGGCCACCGTCTTGAAGCGTGAGTTGAATACCGTTGGGGGTATCGCTCAGATGACTATTGGCGTAGGTAAAGACCGCACCGGTTTGGTTCTTGAACAGTAACGATTCGTATTGAGATGTCTGGGCATTGAAGTTAAAAAAGTCGTTAAAGTCCCCCGTGCCATCGGCTGCTATATCAATCTGGGCCTGGCCATTCGCCACTGTTGTTGAAAAAGTTAGTTGTCCCACTAAACTATTTTCTACTGGCTCTTCTTCATAATGCCAGCGACGCATTTGTTCCCCATTGGCATTGGCCTGGAATTGTAAATGTTTTGGCCCTGTTGGAGGCTCTAGGCTCTCCTCTGACAAAGAAACCAGCAGGCCAAACTGACGATTGCCGGTGTCAATACCATCATTCGGGACGATAACCGTCACACTTTTCTGGGTCTCTCCCGGTGCAAAGACCAGCCGACCGGCAACGGGTAAATAACGACCGCCCGCTTTTCCGTCTTCATCCACCGTTTGATAGCTCACCAAACTATATTTGTTTAAATTGCCACTGCGCTGAATTGAAAACGTTGCGAGGCCTGTTTGCTCAGCAACAATGGGATTAGAAATAAATAACTGAGTCGGCGCATTCGGGTCACTAACCACCGTAGAATTAGGGACATTGGTTAAAGTTTGTTGACTCTCCAGTAGCGTATTTTCGGCATTGGCCGTGGTCGAGGGCAAAATAGTAGCCGGCGTATTCTTGCTAGGGGCAATATGGGCCGGGGGCTTAGCCTGATTAACTAACACCTTAGCGGCTGAGCTTTGGGACGTATATTGATAATACTTTTCTCCATACTGATAAGTTGTGCCATCAGCCTGGAAATCGGTACTCAGAGCCAGATTATCAGCCTCATCCTGGAGAATAACCAGCGTATTATTACTGGATAGATTAGTGACCGTTAAGGCGTTCAGCGTTAAGGTATTCCCGCCATAGTTGCGGATGTCGATAACCTCAAAATCTTGCAGTCTGACCCCCGGTGCTAGGGTCGTCAGATCCCAGGCCTGACCGTTATAACCGTGGAGTTCCAGCACATCCAGGCCCGGCCCGCCATCCAGACGACGAAAATAGGTGTCCTTCAGCTCAACCCAATCATCGCCTGGCCCTGCATAGACGACATCCAGGCCCCCGCCGGTATAGATTTGGTCATCTCCCTGGCCGGCCACAAAACTTTCCCCGGTGGCAGTACCGAGCATGACATCATCGCCGATAGTGCCCGTTTGATTCACCGTGTTATTAAAATCACTGCCAAACAGAACGTAGCTGAGGTTATCGTTGTTTCCCGGGGCACCAATAATTAAGTCATCAAAACCATCGCCATTAATATCTTTCCCGCCACCGACGGCAATCCCAGCCTGGGAATTAGAAAGCCCAGTAATCGTAAAGCCCTGAGAAGGCTCAAGCTGAGTTAAATCCGCGAAGGGATAACCCAGTCCTATATCAGAACCAACAAGCCCTCCGAAAACGACAAAAGTAGCCCCTTGATTATTATTTGTAGTAGAAGCCCCAACTATTAAATCATCATAACCATCTCCATTCAGGTCTCCAGTATTGGTAAATTCATTAACTTGCGCGGGGGGAGTTGAGTAATTTTCATTCCAGTTTAATGTTGACAAAACCAAACTGGGTGCCGAGCGGCTAGATAGGCCTTGGGGTGTTCCATAGTATATGTAAATAGCGGAGATAACTGGACTAGAGTTTATGGATTTAACAAGTATCGCTATATCTTCCAGACCATCTCCATTAAAATCACCTATGGAATTCAACCTATCAGCAGTTACATCCGCAAATCCAAAGTCATAAAGTTCGACAACCGTTGGTGTGGAAGGGGGATAAGAATAGAGAGAAAAGCCCCCTATATTATTATCGGTAGCAGTTGGAAGATTAATGGCTAGTTTACTATTGCCATCTCCATCAATATCTACTCCTGTTGCGGAGGTTACTGCTATCGAAGGAAGATTGCTGGACTGAGCAAAATTCGGTAATTTTCCACTCTGATTACCAAGGGAAATTAAATTACTTCCACTCGTACTAGCTAACAAGATGTCATCATAACCATCGCCGTTATAATCTTGAATGGCAAAAGCCTTGGAAATACCTGCTAGTTGCGACAGAGAATTGGCATCAGGAATCATGGTTAATTGTTTCTGTCCACCCAATTCAATATTTCCCAATACCAAGTAAAAATTATTGCTATTGTCCAGAATACCAAGGTCTTCTAGTCCATCACCGTTGAAATCCCCAAGACTGATTAAGTCCTGAATAGTGGCATTTTGAGCAGTAATGATTAAATCATCCGTGCCACTAGCGGCATCTAATAAATCCTTCGTGCTTTTGCCAAAAATAATCACTCCAATAGCGCTACCACCGGAAAAGACATCAGCAAATCCATCCCCATTAATGTCACCTAACATTCGCACAATAGTGCCATTACTTGAAATTTCCCCAAGCGGTGGCAGAGAGGAACTCAAAACCTCCATCCCGGTACTTCCTGTAGAGCGAACGAGATAAAGCTGATTATCTAAAACCGTACTGGCCGGAGTATAGCTGCTGGTTCCTGCTAATTGATTCGTCGTCCAGCCAATCGCGTTCGTAGAAGTACTGAGAAAAAGTGTTTGATCCGCATCAACAACATTGGTGGTATTGAGCAGATATAAGGCCTGGCTATCACTCGTTAGGCTGGGTGTTTGTTCGGTACTTAAGCCTGGTACAGAAGTCAGTGACCACGACAAGTTACTGAGATCCGTCCCCGTCGTATAAGTTACATCAACGCCCTGGCTAGGACTACTCTGAGTTCCAGTTTGATAGGCCAGGTAAAGTGTATTGTCTAAAACAGTGGCGCTCACAGCAGTAGGACTGGTTTGATTATCAGTACCATTGTTGTAGGTGACAGGATAAGCAGTAGACCAGGAATCACTCGATTGAGGATTGTCGGAATAGACATAAAGAATGCGACTACTACTATCTTGGGCTGTAAAAAAGGTGAATAAATGGTTTTGATAAAAAACCAGGGTTGGGGAATTAGTGGAAGTTTGCCCAGGAATTTGGTACTGAGGACTCCAGTTTTGCCCTCCATCCGTGCTGTACATAATATTCAGCAACGGGTCTAATCCCAGATAAGCCAGATAAAGCGTGCCTTGCTCATCCACGGCTAAGGAAGGCGAAACATTGGTGGCCCCATCCGCAAAAATCGGGACGGCTGGACTCCAGGTTTTGCCATTGTCTTGGCTGGTTGTCCAAAAAATCCCTTGATTAGTGCCTTCTCCCTTGATGGCCATGTATAACGTTCCTTGATAACTGACCAGGGCCGTGGTTTCATTGGTACCTTGATTGGGAATCGCAGAATTGACAACCTTAAAGGTGCTAAACGCATTGCCATCAATGACAAAGCCGTTGTCGGAAGAGACATCCGCCAGCTTAATACTGCCGTCATCTTTTAAATAAGTCTGGCCATAAACGGCATAGGCCTGTTGGGCATTGGGGGCCGTGATCATTAAATCATCAACATTATCGCCATTAAGATCACCGACACCTACCGCCGCTGTGCCAGCAATCTGGTAAGGCAGACTACCATTTAGTAAAAAGGCCTTGTCACTACCCGTAACACTGAGATCAAAGAGATTCCCCGTGCCGTCTAAGGTGAGAGGGCCAAAAAGCAAATAGCTCTGTCCTGTACCATTACTGGCCTGGGGGGCCGTAATCAAAAAGTCTTGGTGCCCATCACCGTTGATGTCGCCGGGAAAGCTCACGACACTGCCAGCCTTGCTACTGGGGATGCCGCCATTAATGGTTAAGTTACTGACGGTATTGAGGAATTGCCTATTGGGATTTTGTGTGGCACTACCGCCCTTCAGCACATAGACCGCCCCGGCATTGGCATTAACCCCTAGGGCAGAGATGGCCAGATCCTTTTGCCCATCGCTATCGATGTCTTCGGAGGCCAAAGCAGATCCCGCTAAATAGTTAGCCGCAACACCGTTAGCAGCCGGAACATTGGGCCCGGCATAGCTCAAGGTCGGACTAGCAGATAATCCATTAGCACTACCCGCCAAAACATAAACCGCGCCAGCAGTAATCGGTGTTGCATCGGGAAATAGGCCCTGACTGTCACTGGGGAGTCCTTGCTGGCCCTGCCATTGGTTGTTAACCGAAATAGGATAGCCCGGTGCGCCAATAATCAAGTCGTCGTAATGATCGTTGCCGGCAAACGTCGTAGCTCCACCGACATAACTGGAAGCCGCCAGGGTATAACCGGCGGCCTCGCCGACCGTCACGGTTTGACTGGAACCATCGGCCTGTTTCGACGAAATAGGTTGGGTCTGGCCGCTATAGACAGTGTTCGCTGTTATAGGATTCGGTGGAGAACTGGGGCTGAATCCCTTGATCAAATAAACTTTACCCACCACAATCCCGTCACTATTCTTGGCCTGGGGGGCCCCGAAGGCAACGTCAGCATAGGTATCATTATCAAAATTACCCACTGTAACGGCGTATCCCGCCGCGCCCTCAGTATCTAAACCATTAAACACAAAGCCCATGTCCGACGGCGTTGTCGTTAAGCTAGCAACATCAATGATCTTGCCTTTATTAGTACTTAAATAACTGCCATAGATGACGTAGATGGCCCCGTTGCCATTGTTGGCATTGGCATCGCCAATCACTAGATCGGGAATGTTTGTGGGATTCCCTGCGATGTATCCTGTGACCAAACTCAGGGCCAGATTATTTTTGGCAGTTCCCGCATCCGCCAGGCCAGTAATGAGAATACCATCGGGATTGCCCAATAAATCCGTGGTCGTCAGGATATTTGTCTCCGTACCCTTGAGAGCATTGCCACCGGCGAAGAGAATTTGAACCGTACCATTGTTAACGAGAGTTCCTTGATTATCGGTATAGCCCCGGTTGCCCAGGGCCACGTAGGCCAGGCTCCCATCTGAGTTAAAAGCACTCGTAGCCACCGCCCCAATCGCCGTGTTGTTGGTATTAATCACAAAGCCGCTATCAATATTGGCCAGGGATGCATCATTGGCCTCGGTGACAGTGGCAATCCCCAGCACTTGAGTGTCTAGATAGTCAGTACTATTGGCCGCAACAGGGCCTCCTTGGTTGGGCAGAGCCAGGACGAAGGGGGGGGGAGTTACACTGCTTGCCACACCTTTGTTGTCTTTAACGTACACCGTAATAGTGGGAGTACCCGAAAAAGTATTCCCGGTGGTATCAATAAACAAATTCAGGGTCTCGGTTTCCCCCCTAATCTGGTGATTTAAGCCAGAAAGACTAGCATTACGGCTATTGAGCAGTGTGGCCCCATCAGTAAAGGCCAGTTGACTACTATTGCCCATCGTTTCTCCCAGAATCACCCCGACCTGATAGCCTCCGATAGCTGTGCCATCACCTTTCTGACCAACTCCCCAAAGGAGATTCGTATTACTCGATACTGTCACAGCAATGCCTGTAATTTCCTGGCCCTGGTAGCCCGTTAGGGTAATTTGAAAAATGCTGTCGGCGAGGCCATTGGGGAAAATCGTGGTTCCTCCTGGCGAATTGGTCACAGCCACGATGTCCCAAACTGGGTAATTGGCATCAGCCAGAATTGTCGGCACCACCTGAGGGATAGGATCAATCTGGCTAGGGGCCTGCCAAGTGCTAGAAGTACTATCCCAAAGACTGTAGTGAACCTCAGGGCCGGGGGGAACGGGGTCAACGTAGCGAGCTTGGTAATGATTACCAATTTGGTCAACACCCAAGGTGCCATCCACCAGATCATTGCCGTTGAGGTTCATCGCATCGGCCGCAGTTAAGCCAGAATTGCTGGATTCCGAAGCGGTCAGAATCTGATTATAAAAGGCCACTTCATCGATATAAATTGATCCCCCGTTACCGACAATTGATAGTGTGCCAGAACTGATTTGGGGAAAGTTACTAAAACTGATATTGTCTAGACTCTCGACTAACTCACTATTCAGATACAAGGCAAGACTGTCTTGAGAAGCGTCATAGGTGCCGACGACGTAGTACCAAGTATTAATGTCAAGGGGTTGGGTCGTAATAATAGTTGAACTATCTGTATTGTTTAAGCTGAACCTTAACTGAGTATCGTTGACAGTAAAGAGAAAAATATCCGCCATAGAAACCACGTTGGGAATGGCGTTGAGACGAGGCAATTTAAACCAGAATTCCACCGAAAACCCCTGGGAACTGAGGGGAATGGCCCCATTCAAGGTCAGGCCCCCACCCTCAAACAAAACGGCTGGATTAGGATCTCCCGTATTGCCTGACTGCTCTAAGGCCCCCGGTTGATTCAGTTGAAATGAGCCGCTATATTGACCCTCGATCGTCGCAAATTCACCAGAATTGACGGCAGTTGGCCCTGTTAACTCTCCCAGACGCAAATAAACTTGGGGGTTATCATTTTCTATCAACGTACTATAGGAAGCGGGCTGGCTTTCTGTCCAGAAAATAGCTGGTTGGCCCTCAACATCCGTGATCCTCAGTTCACTAAAGGCATCGGGGCTTGTTTCCGCTAGCAGGGCCTGGGGAGTTGTCCATTGACTGCCATTCCAGCTTGACCAGTAAATTGTCGTTGTAGTCTCGCCAGTGCTGTTATCCGATTGGGTATTGAGCCAGGCCGCGATCAGGTCGCCATTGGGTAAGCTACCGAGCGCCACCTTTTGGTCTTGGCCGGGTTGTAAACTCGCAATGGGGGCCGCTACTGTCCATTGATTACCAGGCCCTAAAACCGAGTAGTAAATATCCGAGTTGGCAAGGGCGTTATTAATGGTCTGGGCCTGTTCACTAGTATAGTTTTGGCCGGGAATGAGCTGGAGGGGGACATTACGGGTGTCAACATTCACCCAAACGGCCACATTGGTCTGGGTTGGGCCATGGGTAATCAGAGCCGGGTCAGAATTAAGGCCCGCAACACCAGGAATGGTTGTCAGGGGAGAAACATCATTCTCACCAAAGGGATAGAAGGTGGTTTTGATGACCGAACTAGAATTGGCGGGGGTGGTCAGAACTTCAAACTTATTGATGGTAAAGGCATCGACCGTTTGGGCATTTTTATCTACCAAGCTATGGCCAGTAACGGGATTATAGGCAATGGACACCGCATCGCCTTGACCAATCAGTGCTTTCCCCACACTACGATTAGTGAAAGCGCCAATACTTAAAACTACAGAAAGATCACTCACTGTAACATCAGTAATCGAAGCGGTTTGATTATTAATCATTACCGTAAAATCTTGACCTGAAATGTTAGATTTTTGGGCTGATAGCAGGCGGTCAAAAGGAACGACTAGAGTCTGGCCTAGGCCATAGGCCTGATAGCTGTTATTACCCAGGGTCAGGTCGAGGAGAGACGGATTGACCAAATTATCCGAGGCCTGACTAGCGACTAAATTAGCGAAGGGTTGAATCCAGAATTGGGTTTGGGTCGGGTCAGTGAAGTAGAGATTAGTGCTGGGATTATTGTTAACTAAGGAATAGCTAACCGTGACTTGATCGATGGAAGTAACCGTTGTTGCCAAGCTTAACGTGACGGTATTATTGGTTATGGCCAGGCCGGTGACGGCGATGGATTTACCATTAATTGAGATGCTGAATTGATCAAGACTGGGCAAATTTTCTTGGGTTTGACTATTGCCTAAATCAGCCGAAAAACTGAGATAAATTGAATCGTCACTCGCAATGGCAGAAAGGGGCAGAAGATAGGGGGCATCACTACTCCAGGCAATTAAAACTTGGCCTGAGTTGGTCAGGGCCAGGGCCGGAGGGCCGTCCTGAGCCAGATCATTATTCGTATTCGCGGCGATTTTATTGATAGTTGCTGAACTCCCAAAGGTGCTGTTGACACTACCGGCAGCAGTCGGCGGATTCGCACTACTGATGGAGAAAGCCGAGATCGGTTGATTATTGGCCGTTGTTAGAATATCTTCCGTGCCGCTGGGATTGTAGGTAACGGTGTAAATTTCACCGGCGGGAAGACTGGAAGCTAGGGTTAACACCAGACTTTTGGCGTTAATTTGGATAGCAGAGGAAGCCGGGGATAATTGCAGGGTAGTATTGTTCGTAGTTGTGATCGTGAAAAAGTCAGGATCAGGAATACTTTGGGGATTTAAGGGTGTGTTAAAGTTAATGGCTATTTGTTGAGCATTATTCTCGTAAAGAGATTGAGTTCCCCGTGTCGGATCGTAGGTATAGGTAATATTTTGTGAACTATTATTGGTTACGGTTACATGGGTAAAGTCATTCAGTTGATTGCCGCTATAGGTTACTGTAATCGGGTTAGGAATAGAGTCACTTAAAGGTTGATCATTGAGGGTTGCATAGGGAATAGCCTGTTCTAATCGCAGAATAATGGTATTGCCTTGAATAACGACATCAAACACAGGAATAGTGGACTGATTACCTTTTGCATCCTTAACCGTAACCGTGAAATCTGATGGCGTTAGGTTAAGGTTAGAGGCTAGGTCTGTGGTGAAGTTAATCGTCAGTAAGGTGCCATCAACACTCGCCGTTGGTGATGAAGCTGTAGAGATTGCAGGTAGGACGAAGGACGCTGATTCAGGATTCGGGGTTAGGTTCCAGGTAAAAGTTGGAAATCCCGCCCATCTAGTACTAAACAAGCCCCCCAAAGTACTAATTGTTAAATTAAAGGGAAAGCCAAGCGTGAAGGTATCACCATCTTTATCCTGCAAGTTAATGGTAAAGTCTAGAAATACACCGAGGGAACCCGCTAGTTTTAAAAGGTAGGGAATCGAAATGGTCGTATCAACCCCAGCAGTAATAGGAATGCCTAATAAAAGTGATTCTACTTCGAGAGGATCATCTAATTTTTTGGAATCAATCGCGAGGGCAATACTGTCAGCAATATCTGCAATAACCGCAACACCAAGAGCCAAGGGGTCAGGAATCGATGTGGCTAAAAAGGCTGTGGTCAGATCTCCAGTAGAACTAAAAACAGGAATAAGAGGAGGCTCATAACTAGGATTTTTATCGTTAGGAGCGGCTTGCCATTGGAAGGAAATACCCGCATTCCCAAATAGGTTAGCAGTGAAACCTATCTTACCCAAAGGGCCACTGGTTGGAGCGACTAAGGGATAGGTGAACGTGACGGTTACCCCGAGACTGCCGGTCTCTAGAGCGAGGGGAAACTTGCCAGCACTATCTGGTTGATTAAAGGTATAGAGTGTCGCCAGTGTAACGGATAAACCTAAATCCTTTTGCAGTGGACCGTCATCGTCACTACGGCCTTTCTTGCTTAGCCGGCTCTTCGCATCACCTGTTGTATTTAACCCTAGAGTTGCAACGGCATTTAATAACAAATCCCCTGCTGTAGAGGGAAGATTATTTGGACCACCAAACAGACTCCACTCCGGATTACTTTTAAGCAAAGAGGTCTGGAGTGTCCCCGATAAATTAAACCCTAAGTTATTAAATAAAGCTTTAGTCTTTTTAGGGCCTTCTTCTTGATTATTTTGTTGATTTTGTTGGTTTTGTTGGTTTGGCTTGAAGAAAGCAAGAAAAGCCTGAAATAATGACAGAGAAAAGTTCTGAGACGTATTACCATTCCAATTAGCGGCAATTTTGGTTTTGGCTTCCGATACCGTTAAGACGGAATAGCTGGCCTTCGGGGAATTTATCCTCTGATTGACATACAGAGAGGATGGTTTAGCGGCCTGGTTGATTAAAGAACTGCTCGCGCCATTACCAGAATTGGAAGGATTACTAAACTGACTGCTGGAAACCGAAAAGGATTGATAGTATAAATCAGTATCTTCTCGAACACCCTGATTGCTGGCCTGATCTGTATTCACTTTCTGGCCAACGACCACAACTTCTGTCGTGCCTTGATTGTTGTAGGTAATGGCCCTGGGCTCTAGATCTGCAACCGCATCGGCTGTCAGGGCCTGGGGCCGATTTAACCATTGCAAGCCGCCGCTGGCATTGTATTGCGCCGCCGTATAGAAAAAATTGCTCTCATTCTCACTGCCCTGCTGATAAACTACCGCTAGGCCTGGGGCCGGTTGCTCATTTCCTGTGATCAAGGTCTCGCTGGCGAGCAAGTTTAGACCAGTGACCTTTTGTTGCCCGACCTCAGCGATCACTTGGGCCTCTATCCAAGTCGCGGCATTATCATCGTAGACAGCATGCCAAATTGCTGCATCCTCGACCCAAACAACGTGGGTAACGCCAGCGGCATCCGTGGTGATAGCAGAAAGATGGTCAGTCAAACTAATGGACATACAGTGTTCTTAGCCTGAGGGGAGGAGACAGACTCAAGCCTAGCGTAGGCTTCCGTATATTTACCGAAGGGCCAAATTTGCTCAAGACTTCTTAACAGTTAGGCAAGACAACGATGAAAACCATCCCAACAAGAGCATGAAGCAATTCTTAAACCATGCCAATATTTTGGCTCTGCTATTGAGTGGGGTTGCCGGTTTTGTCGATGCCACCAGTTTTTTAGGCCTTAATCATTTATTCACGGCCCATATCACCGGTAACTTAGTGGTGGCAGTGACAGACTTTGTTGGCGTCGGGCCAAAAATCACCTGGATTAGACTGACGATTATTCCTCTCTTTATGGCAGCGGTGATGGGCAGTACTCTCTTTTCTCGATTCCGGGCCATCCGCCCTTTCCATTTTTTCTGGCTGGAGGCCAGTAGCCTCTTAGTCTTTACTGGCTTTTGCCTAATTTACAGCGGTTTGAATACTTCGCCGCTGAAGGATTTGGCCCTATTCTTGGCGGGTTCCCTGGGCGTTATTTCCATGGGGATTCACAACACTGCCATGCGGGAAACCTTGGGGAATTTAGCGCCGACTACAGCTATGACTAATAATTTAACCCAGTTCACCATGGATCTCTCCTCCTTTAGCCTGATTCAACTATCACCCCAAGTTTCTCCTCTAGTCTCGGAATATTCGGCCCTGCAACAACGATTAGGAAAATTCGGTAGTTCTTTATTAGGATTTAGCCTCGGGGCCATGGTGGGAGGCCTATTAACCCATTATTTTGGCTTTGGGCCTTTGCTGTTGCCGACTTTGACGATGGCGGGACTGGCCCTCCAGAGCCAAGTAAAGGAGCGATAACTGTGTGGCATTGAGAGATTTAGGACTAATCTTGTTCTTGCACATTTACCTCACATGGCTTTCTGGTTATTGGTGCTAAACCTGTGGAGGGTTTGCCACATCAGTATTTTCTTTAGTCTCCAAGGTTTATCTAAAGATTTGTATATTTTTGGAAAGTTTTATCCTATCACTGCTTTTCCAACTGAAATTTAGCGCTAGCCTGATAGGCGTGAAGGTTCTCAGTCTTTTCAGGTATGAATATCCAGCAGTTTGATCTCTTTGGCGTTTACAGCTACTTAACTCACTTCGCTACCCTGGAGTCCTTCTGGGGCCAGTTTGAAGCTATCTACGGCACGGGCTACGATTTTGCAGCGGCCGAGGCCCTGCGGCTGCAATGGGCCAACGGGGATTTTAGCCAGTTACCGGCTATCCAAGTTGTTGAAACCGAGTCCCTGGGAACGGCCTCTGGGGCCTATGCCCAGGCCAATAACACCATCTATTTGTCTGAGAGATTCCTGGCCACGGCTCCAGCCAGTGTGATTACGGCGGTGGTGTTGGAGGAGGTTGGCCATTTTGTCGATGTGCTAGTAAATGAGAGCGATTCACCTGGGGATGAGGGGGAATATTTTGCCAACGTAGCGTTAAACCAAGATCTGTCAGAACTGAACTTAAGAAGACTGCAGGCTGAAAATGACTTAATTTTTATGGTGATTGAAGGACAAAATTTATTAGTAGAACAAGCGAATTTCACAGGAACCAACGGAAATAATACAATTCTAGGAACCGCAGAGGATGACACGATCAATCCAGGATTGGGTAATGACAAAGTAGATGGAGGAGCGGGAAATGACTTATTGATAGTGGATTATTCTAGTAATGCCTACAATGGAACCTCACCTAACGCAGGCATCAGAAGCTATATCTACAACAATAGTACGTCTGGATTCAATGGTTCTTACAGTGCTTACTATAACTCTGGCTATGATGATGACTATATTAGCTTCTCTGGCATAGAGCGCTTTCATATTACGGGAACTATAGCGAATGATGACATTGAAACTGGTGATGGAGATGATGTTATCAATAGTGGTGATGGTAACGATACCATTAATGCGAATGACGGTAATGATGTGATTAATGCAGGTGATGGAGATGATGTTATTGATAACAACAATGGAATTGATACAATAGATGCTGGTCAAGGAATAGATCGACTCATCAATGGTAATTTTGGTACGATAACAACGGGACTTAGCTTTGATGAAACGGGAACAACTCATTCCGCCATTTCACTACCCAATGGTAGCATCGCTAAAAATATTGAGTATTTTACAAATCTAATAACAGGTAATGGCAATGATGTCATTAACTACAGCCAACGCACTGATAATGATTTAAAAACTGGTGGTGGAGACGACACAATTAATCCAGGATTAGGCTATGACAAAGTAGATGGAGGACTGGGCAATGATTTATTAATAGTAAATTATTCTAGTAATACTTACAATGGAACCTCACCTAACGCAGGCATCAGAAGCTCTATTTACAACAATAGTACCTCTGGCTTTAATGGTTCTTACAGTGCCGATTATAACTCTGGCTATGATAATGACTACATTAGCTTCTCTGGCATAGAGCGCTTTCATATTACGGGAACAGTAGCCAATGATGACATTGAAACTGGCGATGGAGATGATGTTATCAATAGTGGCGGTGGTAACGATACCATTAATGTGAATGATGGTAATGATATAGTTAATGCAGGCGATGGAGATGATGTTATTGATAACAACAATGGAATTGATACGATAGATGCTGGCCAGGGAATAGACCGACTCATCAATGGTAATTTTGGTACGATAACAACGGGACTTAGCTTTGATGAAACGGGAACAACTCATTCCGCCATTTCACTACCCAATGGTAGCATCGCTAAAAATATTGAGTATTTTACAAATCTAATAACAGGCAATAGTGATGATGTCATTAACTACAGCCAACGCACTGATAATGATTTAAAAACTGGTGGTGGAGACGACACAATTAATCCAGGATTAGGCTATGACAAAGTAGATGGAGGACTGGGCAATGATTTATTAATAGTGGATTATTCTAGTAATACTTACAATGGAACCTCCCCTAAAGCAGGCATCAGAAGCTCTATTTACAACAATAGTACGTCTGGATTCAATGGTTCTTACAGTGCCGATTATAACTCTGGCTATGATAATGACTACATTAGCTTCTCTGGCATAGAGCGCTTTCATATTACGGGAACAGTAGCCAATGATGACATTGAAACTGGTGATGGAGATGATGTTATCAATAGTGGCGGTGGTAACGATACCATTAATGCGAATGACGGTAACGATATAGTTAATGCAGGCGATGGAGATGATGTTATTGATAATAATAATGGAATTGATACGATAGATGCTGGTCAGGGAATAGACCGACTCATCAATGGTAATTTTGGTACGATAACAACGGGACTTAGCTTTGATGAAGCTGGAACAACTCATTCCGCCATTTCACTACCCAATGGTAGCATCGCTAAAAATATTGAGTATTTTACAAATCTGATAACAGGTAATGGCAATGATGTTATTACCTACAGCCAACGCACTGATAATGATTTAAAAACTGGTGGTGGAGACGACACAATTAATCCAGGATTAGGCTATGACAAAGTAGATGGAGGACTGGGCAATGATTTATTAATAGTGGATTATTCTAGTAATACCTACAATGGAACCTCCCCTAAAGCAGGCATCAGAAGCTCTATTTACAACAATAGTACGTCTGGATTCAATGGTTCTTACAGTGCCGATTATAACTCTGGCTATGATAATGACTACATTAGCTTCTCTGGCATAGAGCGCTTTCATATTACGGGAACAGTAGCCAATGATGACATTGAAACTGGTGATGGAGATGATGTTATCAATGGTGGCGGTGGTAAAGATTCTCTTTATGGAAATAATGGCAATGATTCTTACATTCTGAATGTCAATAATGCTGCGGGTAGCGTAATCTATGATTCAATAGGCAACGACAGATTAACGTTAAATGGTACTCAGATTTCCCTAGTTAAAGCTGAAGTAGGTAAAGTGGGTTTAGGTCGTTTAAATCAGACATTAATTATCGATCTAAATCAAGATGGTATTTTAGATGCCAATACCGATCTTAGTATTGAAAAATTTTATAACGATCCATTTTCCAGTACGCCAGGTAGTGGATTTTTGGAAACAGTTGATAATCTATCGGGATTGGATATAATCCAAACAATCGTGCAAAATAATTTTCCTAGCCTCAGCATTCAAGATTCGGCTATTTGGGAAGGAAACAGCGGCACTAAAAATTTAACTTTCACTGTTACTCTTTCTCCGGCCAGTCTTCAGCCTGTAACCGTTAAGTTTGCAACATCTACCCCAAGCGGCCATACCGCAACCTCGAATGTGGATTTCACGGCTACCAATGGCACTCTTACCATTCCTGCAGGCCAACTGACCGGCCAGATTAATGTGCCGATTATTGGCGATACTACCAACGAGAATAGCGAAACCTTTGTGGTCAATCTGAGTAATGCCAGCAATGCTGTTATCCAAAAATCTCAAGCCATTGGCACGATTGAACAGGATGATACCCCGACCAGTCCCCTGGTGTTGACGGGAGGTACTGTCCAGATTGCCTACGTGGCCTACTACGGCCGGCCGGGTGATCCCGGTGGTCTAGCCTTTTGGAATCAAGTCTTTGGTTCTCAGCCGGTGGTCTTTGGAAGTCCTGAGTTTGAAACCCTAGCCAATAACTTTGGGACGGGCAGTGAGGCCAACCGTCTCTATGGGGCTTTGAGTAATCGCGACAAGGTCAAAAAAGTCTATAACTTGGCCTTTAATCGAGATCCAGAGCAAGGCGGTTGGGACTTCTGGACAGGCCTGTTGGATCAAAACAAAGTCACGCCAGTCAATTTTGCTTTGGCCGTGGCCCTGGGGGCCAGTAATGGAGAAGAGCCCGATCTCACTATTCTTCGCAATAAGGTAGCCAGTGCTGATTTAATTAGCAAGGCCATTGATACGCCTCTAGAACGCCAGGCGACTTCTGGCCCCAGCAATGAGGTCTTTGGTCGCAATTGGTTGGCCCCCTTTGGCGATACCAGTGCTTCCCTCTACGCCGCTGAAACGGCCCTGGCTCAGTTTGTAGCCAGTGCAGGCTTCTAGTCAAAGAAAAACCTTCCCCAGGGAAGGCTTTCTGAAAAAGGAGGACGACACAACTGTCTCTACAGGTCGCCACCCCGAAAAGCAAGCACGAAAACAATGGCAGGGCCAGCGATCATAATCAGAGAAACAAAGGTCAATTGGAAAATGGGTTCTAAATTAAGGGCGGCTATTAACTCCATAAGTTCTCCTGAAGGATGCTTAATTTGACTTGGTATTATATAAGGTTGCAGGTGGAAACCGAAAGAAAACCACTGTCTATCATAGCTGGCCTGGTTTCGCTCTCTTTCAGCTAAGACATAAAAATACATAAACTTTTGTTACAACACTGGAGTTGAACCGTCATGGCCCATTGGCAATGTATCCAGGGGTGTGGGGCCTGCTGTCACCTCGACCCCACAGATCGTCCCGAGCTAGCCGATTACCTTAGCCCGGAGGAATTGACCCTCTACCTGAGCTTGGTGGGAGAGGGGGGCTGGTGCATTCACTACAACGCCGAAACCCGGCAGTGTCAGATTTACGACCAGCGCCCTCGTTTTTGCCGCGTTTTGCCGGAAACCTTCGAGGCCATGTTTGGCATTCCCCCCGAAGATTTTAATGATTTTGCCATTGATTGTTGTCATCAGCAGATCGAGGGGGTCTATGGCCCCGAGAGTGAGGTGCTGGCCCGCTACCAGCAAGCCACTGCCTAGGGTAGGTCTGTTTCCCCCATCAGATACAGGTCACAGGCCTTGGCAGCTCCCCGGCCTTCATTAAAGGCCCAAACCACTAAACTCTGGCCCCGACGGCAATCCCCAGCGGCAAAAACACCAGGAATGCTAGTTTCGTAGTGGCCATAGTCAGCTTTGACGTTACCCCGAGCATCCTGTTCTAGATTTAAGGTCTTGAGCAATCCTTCTTCTGGGCCGACAAAACCCATGGCCAACAGGACTAATTGGGCTGGCCGGACTTGTTCTGTACCAGCAATCGGTTGGGGCACGAATTGGCCTTTTTCATTTTTCTGCCATTGGATATCGACGGTATGCACGGCTTTGACTCGGCCCTGGTCATCCCCTTCAAAGTGGGTGGCAGTGGTGAGATAGGCCCGGGGGTCATGGCCAAAAACCGCTTCGGCTTCCTCTTGGCCGTAGTCCAGTTTATAGACCTTGGGCCATTCCGGCCAGGGGTTATTGGTCGCGCGCTCTAGGGGGGGTTTGGGCATAATTTCGAGCTGAACCACACTGCGACAGTGATGACGTAAAGACGTTCCCACGCAGTCGGTGCCCGTATCACCGCCGCCGATAATCACCACATCTTTATCCTGGGCAGAAATAAAATCTGGCCCTGGGGCCTTGTCTAAGATGGCTTTGGTATTGGCCGTGAGAAAGTCCATGGCGAAATGAATCCCCTGGAGGTGACGGCCTTCGATGGGTAGATCCCGCGGCCGAGTTGAGCCGGTACACAAAATAATGGCATCGTAGTCCTGTCGTAGAGTTTCTACCGGTAGGTCTTTCCCAATTTCTGTATTACAAATAAAGGTGACGCCCTCCGCTTCTAGAACTTGCAGGCGACGAAGAACCACGGCTTCCTTATCCAGTTTCATGTTGGGGATGCCGTACATCAACAAACCACCGGGGCGATCCGCCCGTTCGTAAACGGTGACCCAATGGCCGGCCTTATTGAGTTGGGCCGCCGCTGATAGGCCTGCTGGCCCTGAGCCAATGATCGCCACTTTTTTGCCGGTGCGCCGGGCTGGTGGTTCCGGGGTGATCCAGCCTTCTTGCCATCCCTTGTCGATGATGGAATATTCAATATTTTTGATTGTCACTGGCGGATTATTAATGCCCAAGACACAGGCCCCTTCACAGGGGGCAGGGCAGACGCGGCCGGTAAATTCCGGAAAGTTATTGGTTTTATGTAAACGGTCTAGGGCCTCACGCCAGAGGCCCCGGTAAACCAAGTCATTAAATTCAGGAATCAGGTTATTAATCGGGCAACCACTGGCCATGCCGCTGAGCACCGTCCCGGTGTGGCAGAAGGGGGTGCCACAGTCCATGCAGCGGGCCCCCTGGATTCGCAGGTTGTCATCGGGCATGGGCAAATGAAATTCATCCCAGTTGCGCAGGCGGGTGGGGGGAGCCAACTCTTGGGGGAGTTCGCGGGCATATTCTAAAAAGCCAGTAGGTTTTCCCATAGGTCTCAATTCACAAGGGGGGAGGGTTAACTTGATAGGGAGACGATACCTTCCCCTCAAGTTAGGGGACAAATTTCAGTGTAGTTGACCCTTCTTTGTATTGTTTACTGCTTTTATCGGCATTTGTTGGCCTTGTTTTTTTTTCTTTACAACCCACGGCAACCGCTACAATGGAGCCTCGGCTTTAGCCCTAGCTTTGTGCTTTGTTTCTTGATCAATCGGGTTTTCTATGGTTCAACCCCTGTCTGCTCCCAGTCTGTCCAAGCCCCCTTCAGAAATTCCTCTGGCTCTGGCGGCCCTTGATGTCAAAGGGATGAAATGTGCCGGCTGTGTGCGGGCGGTGGAGCGACAACTCACCCAAAATCCTGGTGTCCTTGCCGCTAATGTGAATCTAGTAACAGAGGTGGCCGTGGTGCAGTACGAGGTCGATTGTCTGGAGCCAGCGGCCCTGGCGGAGTATTTAACCCAGCGGGGCTTTCCCAGCCAAGTCCGAGCCGGGGCCAAGACGGGCCCTGGGATTACCGAGGCGGATCAGGCCCTGCAACAGCAACGCCGAGACCTGATCGTAGCAGCCGGTCTACTCTTCTTTTCTGGCCTAGGTCATTTGGAACACCTGGGCGGGCCGGTGGTTCCCTTCCTCAGTCGTTTGGAATTTCATTGGCTATTGGCTACCCTGGCCCTCTTGATTCCGGGACGGGATATTTTTCTGGATGGTTGGCGCAGTCTCCGCCAGGGTTTTCCTAATATGAATACCCTAGTGGCCCTGGGGACGGGCAGTGCTTATCTTGCTAGCAGTTTGGCTTTTTGTTTTCCCCAATGGGGCTGGCAATGCTTCTTTGATGAACCCGTGATGCTGTTGGGCTTTATCCTGCTGGGACGGCATTTGGAAGGCAGAGCCCGCCACCGAGCGCGAGCGGCCTTGACCAGTCTAATGGCCCTGCAACCGGCCACGGCCCGTCTGCTGGGACGGGATCTAGAAAGCGATGGCATTGAAATTCCTGTCGAACAGGTGCGGCTGGGGGAATGGATTCGCGTCTTGCCGGGAGAAAAAATTCCCGTTGATGGCCGAGTGGTTGCCGGTTACAGCACCGTGGATGAATCCCTGGTTACGGGAGAATCCCTACCGGTGCTCAAGCAAGTCGGCGACCGAGTCATGGCCGGCAGTTGCAATCAGTCCAGCCTCTTGACCCTAGAGACGACTCAAGTGGGCCAGAATACGACCCTCGCCCAAATTATTCAGTCGGTGGCGGAGGCCCAAACCCGCAAGGCCCCGATCCAAAAATTAGTGGATACCATCGCCGGTTACTTCGCCTACGGCGTGATGCTGATTGCACTCCTGACTTTTCTGTTTTGGTTGCTCTGGGGCACCCAACTGTTTCCGCAAGTATTGACGCTAACCCCTGCCCATACGGGGATGGCCTCGATGGCAATGACAACTCAGGGGACCCCAATACTGCTCAGTCTGCGGTTGGCCATTGCCGTTCTGGTGGTGGCCTGCCCCTGTGCCTTGGGCCTGGCGACGCCAACGGCCATTTTGGTAGGCACGGGAGTCGGGGCCGAACGGGGGCTACTGATCAAAGGCGGCGATGTTCTCGAAAAAAGCCAGCAGTTAACCACTATTGTTTTTGACAAGACCGGAACCCTGACCCAGGGCCGGCCAAGCATTACCGACTACCTACTGTTTAGCGACCTCGCCCCGGATGACCTCCTGCAATTGCTGGCTTCCCTGGAAGTGGGCACTCGCCATCCCCTGGCCCAGGCGATTGTGGCGGCGGCCGAGGCCCGTCATCTGCCCCTGCTCACCGCGACAGATTTCCACACGGAACCGGGGTTGGGCGTCCAGGCCTGTCTTGGTCCTGATACCTACTACGCTGGTAACCTGGCTTGGCTTCAGGGCCATGACATCACCCTTCTCTCAGCCGTTGCCCCCCGGCCCGAAACCCTGATCTATCTGGCCAAAAATCAAACCTGTCTGGGGGCCATTGCCCTAGCCGATCCCATTCGTCTCGATGCCCGAGAAACCATACAGGCCCTCCAGCAAAGAGGCCTGAAAACCATCTTACTGACGGGAGACCAAGAAAGCGTGGCCCAGGCCGTGGCTGCCCCCTTGGGTCTGACCCAGGTCTATGCCCAGGTTAGTCCTGCAGAAAAAGTCGCCGTGATCCAGGCCCTGCAAGCAACGGAAGTGGTGGCCATGGTGGGGGATGGCATTAACGATGCCCCAGCCCTGGCCCAAGCGGATGTGGGAATTTCCCTGCGGGGGGCCACAGAGGTGGCTCTAGAAACCGCTGATATTGTTCTGATGACGGGCCAGTTAAAGGCGGTGGTGACGGCCCTGGCCTTGAGCGAAGCAACCGTGGCTAAAATTCGACAAAATTTGGTCTGGGCCCTGGGCTACAACCTGTTGGCAATTCCCCTGGCGGCCGGGGCCCTGTTACCCCGTTGGGGCCTGACCTTGAGTCCGGCCCTGGCTGCTGGCCTGATGGCCCTGAGTTCGGTGCTGGTGGTGACCAACTCCCTTACCCTGCGTCGTTGGGTTGCCCCAGGAACTGGAGCTGATCATGGCTGAGATTCTGTTGAGAGTTTGTTCTTGAGCTCTTCCACTAGGGTCTGACAGCCATCTTCCAAGAGGGTAATCACCTTTTCAAAGCCCTCTGGGCCACCGTAGTAGGGGTCGGGGACTTCTGTTTCTCGATGGTTCTGGGCATAGTCGCAGAATAGCTTAACTTTGCTATGGTAGCGCCCCGTACTATCTAGAGAGAGAATATCCCGTTGATTTTCCCGATCCATGGCTAAAATCAGGTCAAATTCCCGAAAATCGGCCCACTCGAATTGTCTGGCCCTGCCTGTCACCGGATAACCCCGTTGTTGCAGGCTAGCGGCCATACGTCGATCCGGGGGTGCACCGATGTGGTATCCCGACGTGCCAGCGGAATCGCAATAGATACTGCCGTCCAGGCCTGCTTCGGCCAAGTGTTGATTCATGATGTTTTCGGCGGCGGGAGAACGGCAAATATTCCCCAAACAGACAAACAAAATTTTATACATACCGGCCTCTCGACAAAACTTTCCCTAGATTAGCTTGTCTGGAAGCCAGGCCTGGATTTTCTGGGGCCGGGATAGAGTATTGGTTGAGGGGGCCAAGCTAACGGTAAACTAAGTAACACGATTGACCCTTCCTCGCCGATTTTCTGCCCCTATGCAAAGACAGCGCTGGCTTTTGTTCTTAATTTTTTTGCTCGCGATCGCCGCAGGCGTTGTGTTAGTCACCATTCCCCTCCAACTTGGCCTCGACTTGAGGGGAGGCGCCCAACTTACCATTGAAGTCCGGCCGACCAAGGAGGTTAGCCAGATCAATGCGGAAGACCTCTCCGCCGTGAAAACCGTCATTGAAAATCGGGTCAATGCCCTAGGCGTTTCGGAACCCTTTGTCCAGACAGTGGGCCAAAACAAAGTGGTGGTGCAACTGCCCGGTGTGACCGACCCGAGCCAAGCGGAACGCATTCTGGGGGGAACAGCCCAATTAGAATTTCGCCAGCAACGCCAGGGGACAGAAGGAGAATTCCAGGCTGAATACAGTATTAAGCGCCAAATTGATGGCCAGTTGGAACTGCTCCGCCGTCAGAGCAGTAGTCCCGAAAATAATGAAAAATTTCAGCAATTGCTCCAGGATCAGCAACGCAGTAATGCGGCCCTGTTGGCCCTGTTTGACCCCATTGGCCTAACAGGCAAGAACTTGAAGGATGCCCGGCCTTCCCCCACCCAAGCGGGTAATGCCTGGGAAGTGGCCCTGCGCTTTGATGATGAAGGGGGGAAAAAGTTTGCCGAACTGACCAAAAACGTGGCAGGAACGGGCCGCAGTTTAGGGATTTTCTTGGATAACAACTTGATCAGTGCGCCGGTGGTGGGCGTCGAATTTGCGGCCACGGGGATTACGGGAGGGGCCGCCGTGATTACCGGCAACTTCACCGTTGAAACCGCCAATGATTTAGCCGTGCAATTGCGTGGTGGCTCTTTACCCTTTCCGGTTGCTGTGGTGGAAAACCGGACGGTGGGGGCCAGTTTAGGCCAGGACAGTATCCGGCGCAGTATCGTCGCCGGGGTCGTTGGGTTAATATTAGTGCTCGTCTTTATGGCAGTGTACTATCGCCTACCCGGCCTGATTGCCGATGTATCCCTGATGATCTATGCCCTGCTCAGTTTAGCGGCCTTTGCTCTAGTGGGGGTTACGCTCACCTTACCGGGGATTGCAGGCTTTATTTTAAGTATCGGCATGGCGGTGGATGCCAACGTCTTGATTTTTGAGCGGACGCGGGAAGAGCTCCGGGCGGGTAATACCCTCTATCGCTCCGTGGAATCGGGATTCTATCGAGCCTTTTCTAGCATTCTCGATGGCAACGTCACCACCCTAATTGCCTGTGCGGCTCTTTTCTGGTTCGGTTCTGGTCTAGTCAAAGGGTTTGCGTTAACCCTGGCCATTGGGGTAGTTATCAGCATGTTTACCGCCATCACCTGTAGTCGTACCTTACTGCTATTGGTCGTTTTAAATATTCCTAAGGTGCGCCAGAATCCTACACTCTTTTGTCCTAATGTGTCCGCTGTGGCTAAGTCCTAGGATCGTTTAGTTATCAATTACGTTGTTAAGTAAGGAATCCCAAAATGTACTTAAATTTATTCAAGTGGGAAAAGCTCTGGTGGACGCTTTCTGTACTCTTCATTGTCTTAGGACTGATTGCCATGGCTATTTCCTGGACTCAATTCGGTTGGCCGATTAAGCCGGGCCTGGATTTCATTGGTGGGACGCGCTTACAACTGCAATTAGTCTGTGCCAAGGATAAAAGTTGTCCTGCCCCCATTGATGTGGCCCAAGTACGCGATGTATTAACAGAAGAGGGATTAGGTAATAGTACCCTACAGGTGATTGAAAACTATACTTTAGCCATCCGCAGTCAGACCCTGGATGTGAACCAACGGAATCAGATTCAGCAGTCTCTCAGTCGTAAGGTGGGAAAATTTGATGCGGAAACCATTCAAATTGATACCGTTGGCCCCACCATTGGGAAAGAATTATTTCAATCCGGTAGCATTGCTTTTGTCCTATCCCTGCTGGGCATCATTGTGTATTTAGCAGTCAGGTTCCAATGGGACTATGCCTTTTTTGCGGTGCTGGCCCTCATCCATGATGTACTAGTGACAGCCGGGGCCTTTGCTTTGCTGAGTCTGATGGCCGGGGTCGAGATCGACAGTTTATTTCTGGTTTCTTTGTTGACCATTATCGGTTTTTCTGTGAATGACACGGTTGTCATCTATGACCGCATCCGGGAAACCCTAACCCTCAATCCCAATGATTCGGTAAATGAAATTGTCGAGGCAGCCGTTAATCAAACCCTATCGCGTTCTATCAATACAACCCTAACGGCTTTATTACCCTTGATCGCTATTTTCTTCTTTGGCGGCGAAACCTTGAAGTTTTTTGCCCTGGCCCTAATCATTGGCTTTACTAGCGGAGCCTACTCCAGCATTTTTATTGCCAGTACTCTCTGGGCTTGGTGGCGGAATCGTCGCAATTCAGGGAAACAGACCGCTCCAGCCTAGGGAGACTCAACTCCCCCAAGGGGTAAGCGGAAGAGGAGCGATAACAGGCCAAAACTAATTAAGACCATGCCACTAATGGGGTTAAGCCAGCGACTCCACTGTCGCAGGGCCAAGAGCCGTTTCAAGGCCCCGGTAAAGAGGCCGACTACAACCAACGGCAACACATAGCCCAGGGTATAGGCCAAGAGCAGGCCGGCTCCCAGCAACAGATCCTGGGTTCCTGCCACCCAGACCAGCAGACTGCCTAAGACGGGAGTGCTACAGGGCGAGGCCACCAGGCCAAAGGTCAAACCGATCAGATAAGAACGCAGGGCCGGGGGAAAATCTGCCTGAATCCAGTCGGTACTGCCCAGACTAGGAAAACGTAGGGGAATCAGCTCTAACAGATTGAGGCCCATAATAATGGCGATGAGGCTCACCAGCAGGGGGAGGCCCCAACCAATTTGGCCATAGACTTGGCCCAAGGCGGCGGCCATTAAGCCTAGGCCGGCTAATGTCGTTGCTAGGCCTAGAGCAAACCACAGAGATTGCCACGAGCGTTGACCTGGGCCTTGTTGGTCATAACCGCCGATATAGGCAATGGTCAAGGGGAGCATGGAAAGCATACAGGGCGTCAGGCTAGTGAGTAGGCCCGCTCCCCAGATTAGGGCCAGACTCCAGGGGGTCAAATGGGTTAATTGCTCACTGACCAAGTTATTGGCCCACTGTTGTACATAAAAGAGAGCCGTATTCAGGGTTTCCAGCATGGCGAGGATTAACGGCGTAGGAGGCCGCCATAATAGAGTTCTTCAGTTTTGACGGTAATCACCTGGGGCGGTGTGGCATCGGGAGGATAGAGAAAATCGAGGCTGACGTGGCGTTTTTCCCCAGGCTCAAGGTTTAGCATAATCAAAGGACTGCCCATCTGGCCTTGACGTTGGGTGATGTGAAAATAGCGGTCTTGGACCTGGCCCTGGTCATCCTGGTAGCTTACCTTCACGGTACCCCGGAAAAAAACTTGACCATTGGGATTACTCAGGAAGAAAAGCCGGTCTTTGTACTGGTCTTGCTTGAGGGGGGTCTGTAAGCTGAGGCTAACACTCTGGCGACTCTTGGTGCCATTGTAGAGCGGTAGATCGAGTTGGTAGTGAACCCCATAGTTACCGTTGGCCAGATAGGCTGTATCTGGGTAGCGGGCCAGCATCGGCGCACTCTGAATTTGGCTCGTGCCGTGGGTGCCGACATCCAGGGTACTCAGGGGATAGGAAAAGGACTGCCCGCGGCTAGGAATGCTCAGGACATTAGTTCCGGGGCGATCCAGGAGGGCCCCTTTCCACTCTGAGCCCAGGGAGATGCCCGCAACCCGGCCATAGATGGGTCGGGAGTAAGCACTGCGCTGAATTTGCTCTGGGGGAGTCGGGGCCTTATCTCGGGGCGTTGCCAGGCGGCCTCGGACGAGGAGGGCTTCCCAATCTGCCTGGGAAGGCGGCCGTAGTTTGGGGGGAGTCGGTTTTTGTTCCTTGGCCGAGGCAATGGTTTCCGGTAATTCCTGAATGGCCTGCATCGCTAGGTTTGCCATATAGACTGGGCCATCACTCTCTAGACGAAGGTAGGTGGAACGGGCGTTACTCCGTGGGATGGGGAGGGTAAAGAGAAGACGGGTCTGGCCAGGGCCAATAATAATTTGGCTAGGAAAGCTGGTTTGGCTTTTGCCCCGTAAAATGCTGCTCATCAAGCGAGAACCTGGCCCGGAAAAGACTTGGCCCTTGGGATCTTCCACCAGGGAAGGGAGTTCAACAAAGGGGGCATCGGGAGAAGTGAGGTAACTGGCCCCTTGCAAAATCTTGACCCGTACAAAGCGATTGCTGGGATTAGAGACTAAAACCCCCTGGTAGAGGAGCCGGGAATCAAAGGGACGGGCAATATGATGGGAGAAAAAATCAAAGCGACCGTTGAGGGGTTTGTTGAGGTGGGCCCGGGGGTCGTATTTCCCTTCCTGGGGATAGGTGGACAGGAGAATCCCATCGCCTACCACGACTTCGGGACTATTGCTATTGAAAACAGGTACATCGTTCAGTTGGCCGGGAAGGGGCCGAATTTCCTGGGGCTGGGTAATATATTCGGCCTGAATTGGAGGTAAAGGGGCCGTAACTACCTGGGCCAGCATCAGTGAAGGAAGGAACGATAGCATAGATATCCTCGGTGGGAGGTCAGAATAGGTCTGGTTTGCTTCCCTATTAAGATTGCTAGCTGGAACCCTTCTTGTCAAGTCATCGTCTAATCATCAATTTTGCCTCAGCGTGAGGAAAGGCCCCTCCGGCTCAACCCCATCAACCGCGCCATCTATGATGTCTACGGGGCCAGGAGCGTCTCGATCAGGGCCAGTAGTTCCTTTAACTTAACGGGTTTGCTGATGTATTCGTTGGCCCCTGCGGCTAAACAGCGTTCCCGGTCTCCCTCCATGGCCAGGGCCGTGAGGGCAATAATCGGTGTCTGGGTCAGGTCAGGGTTGGCCCGAATCCGTTGGATGGCTTCTAGACCACTAATGCGGGGCATTTGAATATCCATCAAAATCAAGTCGGGATGATGGGCCTCTGCCAGCGCAAGGGCTTCCTCACCATCCTTAGCGGAGAGCAGACGGTATCCCTTGACTTGTAGATAGCCGACCATCGTCAATGCATTAGCGGCATTATCCTCAGCCAATAGCAGGAGGGGGGGAGTGTCCCGCGCAGTCAAGGGAATTGTTTTATCCGCGACGGCTTCTGGCTGTCGTTCCGAAGGTAGTGATACGCAGGGCAGGTCAATACTAAAGCAACTCCCCACCCCCACTTCGCTAGTTAAGCTCACCTGACCACCGTGGAGCTCGACCAAACGCTTGACCAGGGCCAGGCCTAAGCCAGTGCCTTCATATTGGCGATTCAGGTCGCTATCCACTTGTATGAAGGGTTGAAACAACTTTTGAATGTCCTGATCGCTAATACCAATGCCCGTATCCTTCACAGCAATCCGCACAAAATCCGTCAAGGGGGGAGGCTCCGTTTGCAAAAAACGCTCCACGCTTTCTTGGGGTTGGCGATAAATACGGACACGGGTAATTCCCTCTTCCGTCGTGGTGGTTAGCGGCTGGGGAATATAACTAACGGCTAGGGTTACGGTGCCCCCTGGGGGCGTAAACTTGACAGCATTATTCAACAGATTGATCAGTACCTGCCGAATCCGACGCTCATCCACCCACAGATCGGGCAGTCGGGCCGGGAACTGAGTCTCTAACTGAATTCCTTTTTGTGAGGCATGATGCTTGATAAAGTCCAGGCTCGATTGACACAGGGGAATCACTGGCGTCACAACCTGATCGAGCACCAGATGGCCGGCCTCAATCTTAGCTAGATCAAGAATATCGTTAATCAAAGACAGTAGATGACTGCCACTGCGCTCAATAGTAACGATGGCCTTACGTTGTTCTGGGGTTATGGCCCCAAAGATTTCCTCCTGTAGTCCTTCGGCCATGCCCAGAATGGCATTGAGGGGTGTTCGTAGTTCATGGCTGGTATTGGCTAAAAATTCATCCTTGAGACGATTGGCTCGGGTTAATTCCTCGTTAGCCTGAGCCAACTGCTGGTTCCGTTCGTCGATCAGTTTTTGGGCCTGTTGCCGTTCCTGCAATTCCTGTTGTAACTGCTGAAAGAGGTCGGCCTGCTGAATGGCAATGGCCAATTGGTTAGACAGGTGCTGGCAAAAGTCGATTTCCTCCAGTTGCCACTGACGCGTTCGATGACACTGGTGCAGACAGAGCAGACCCCACAGTTGGCCCCCACAGAGGAGGGGCATCACCAAATTGGCCCGAACCTGAATTAAGGATAGGACATTAGTATGGCATTCCTCCAAATCATAGATATTTTCCATGGCGGCGTACCGCCCTTGTTGATAAAGGGGAGCGAACTTATCCCCAAAGCAATGGTCATGGATATGAATACCCACCACGGATAAAATTCCCTCACCAAAGGACTCTGCAACAAATTCTCCGTCATCACAGCCCGAATCGGGATAGAACTTAAAGATGCCCACCCGGTCCACCCCCATCACCACCCGAATTTCCTGGCAAGCGGTATCAAAGATCCTTTGCAAATCCAGGGATTGGCGAATGCGCTGGCTGATCTCCGCCAATAGAGTTGCCCGTTCCGCTCGTTGACGGCGGATGTCTTCTTCCTCAATCCACTCCGTAATATCCCGAGCAATGGCAAACATTTTATCCTCGCTAATTACCGTTCGCCATTCAAGCCAACGATAGGAGCCGTCCTGACAGCGATAGCGATTGGTGAAGTCAGGAATTGCTCGGTGAACCATCAGTTCAGCGGCAATATCTTTGGTTTTTTGCCAGTCATCAGGGTGGACGTAATCCATGAAGTAGGCCCCCTCCAGTTCCGCCACCTCGTAGCCTAAAACCTCCGTCCATTGCTGGTTAACCCGTACAATTCGGCCATCTAAGGTGCCGATATACATCAGGTCAAGAGACAGGGAAAAGAAACGATTTAATTCCTCGGATTTGGCTTGGAAGGCCAACTCAGCCGCTTTCCGGGTTGTTAAGTCGAGTACGGTGCCAACGATTTGTACAACTTTTCCCGTTGCGTCTGTCAGGGGCTCTCCCCGAGCCAGGCAATAGCCGAGACTCCCGTCGGTTCGATAAAAACGGCATTCTATCTCGTAGGGCCTGGCCTGGCTAATGGCATTCTGTACCACTTGCGCATGGAGACTACGATCCTCTGGATGTAGAAGGGTTTGGAGTTCCTCAAAAGTCGGGGCTCCCAGGGCCTGGGGCCGGCCAAAAAGTCGGAAAATTTCCTCTGACCAAATACTCTCGCCCGTTGCCACATCAAACTCATAACTCCCCACTTGGGCAATACGTTGAGCCGTTCTGAGGTTGGCTTCCCGTTTGCGGAGTTGAATTTCTGCCCGTTTCTGCTCGGTGATATCGGTGAGCAGGGACATGGAACCCATAAATTGTCCTTGATCATCTAAAACAGGGCTAGCAGAAGCCAGGACGAGAAGGGCCCTGCCATCGGGCCGACGGAGGGGGAGTTCATAGTGCTCACTGATCCCTTGCCGACGCCAAGCAAGATGCTGTTCCACGAAGGCCTGATCCTTATCCGCGACAAATTCAAACAAAGACCGCCCCGGCATGTCCTCAACACGGGTTCCCAGCATCGCCGCCAGAGCCGGATTACAAAACAGGGTTTTCGCGTCGGCATCAATCACCCAAATCCCTTCCAGGGCCGTTTCAAAAACTTGTCGATATTTGGCTTCACTGCGACGCAGGGCCAACTCGATGGTTTTACGTTCACTAATATCCCGAAAAATGCCTTGAATTAGGGTATGGTTCTGTACTTCAATCACTGAAGCGGTAATATCAACAGGCACTAACTCCCCATTCCGACAGAGAAAATTAACGTCATGTACCTGGGAACGTCTTTGCTCGGCCAAGTCCTCAAAGGCCTGGATCACTTTCGGCACATCCTCAGGGTGATGGAGTTGGCTAAAATGCATCCCCATTAATTCTGTCCGTGGGTAGCCGAGAAGCATTTCTGCCTTACGATTGACTTCTAAAATATAGCCTTGCTGATTGGCCAGAATGATGGCATCCCCAGCCCCTTCCATTAGGGCCTGGTAGCGAATTTTTTGGGCTTCTAGCTCTTCCGTTCGCTGGATCACCCGAGTTTCTAACTCTGTATTTAATCGTTGTAATTCCAGTTCCGCTTCCGTCAGTTGGGTAATGTCCTGCACCGTTCCCTGACAAAAATAAGGAACACCCTCCTCGGTGTAGAGGGTTTCGCACTGCTCCTGGAGGTACTTAATGCGACCATCGGGCATCAGCAAACGATGCACAATGTCGTAGGGAAGGCCATTATCGAGGTGTTGCGTAAAGGCTTCGTTGACCCGTTCTCGATCCTCTGGATGCACAAGGTCTAAGAACGCTTCGTAGGAAACCTCGAATTGCTCTGGATCTAACTCAAAGATCCGAAAGACTTCCTCCGACCAATAGGCCTGATGGCTTTGCAAGTCCATCTCCCAACTGCCAACGTGGGCGATTCGTTGGCTATCCCGTAACCGTTGGGCCGAAAGGGTGTTAGCCGTGCTGTCTGGGTTCAGGGCCTGGAGAAGATTATCCCGTGTGATCAGGCCCAGGAGATGGCCCTGCTCATCCAGGAGGGGGAGGCTCGGACAGCAATTTTGTTGAAATTTGCGAATGAGACGGAGGGGGTCATTTAATTCCCAGGGCCGCAGACTGGCCTGGAGGGGATGCAAGACCTCTGCTACAGTGACCGTTGCCAGGGCCTGATTTTGCACCAGGGCCTCCACAATATCGCGCTCGGCTAACATGCCAACAATTTTTTCTTCGGCTATAACCAGCAAACAGCCGCAACGGGAGCCCAAGGGCCAACGTCCCAATTCTGTAATCACAGCCTGGAGGGTCATAGCCGGCGAGATCGTGACCGGATTGCGAATAATACTCGACTCAATGGCCTGGGGCGTGAGCATTGTTCTCGGGACAAAAGCGTCTGCCTTAATTATCCCTTCCTAATCCCGAGGGCAACTGCTTTTAGGCAAAATTCGTGGTAATTACTTAGGCGAGAATTAGTGTTTGCGGTAATTACCTAGATGAGAGTCAGTTCATTCTCCCGAAAATGGGCCTTAAAACGCTTGTCAAATTGCACCAGTACCGGCAGATTGGCACTAATCGGTCTCCCTTGCCATTCCGTTAGCACAGCAAGCACCTCCCCTTCTAAATCCTTGAGGTCAAAGGCCTCTGGCCGATGCTGGGGATGATGGTAAACAATAACGGAACTGGTCACACGGACACGATCGCCAACTTTCATAACACTCTAGCTTTTGGTTTCTCTTTGATTCAAGGATGGGTCAATCAACCCCAAACAGCCTTAATATTCTGGCATAGGTTGGTGACGAACTTTTGCCCTGCAACAGTTTGTTACGGCCTTGAGTGGGAGAGGGTCTAGGAGAATCCCAAGCAATGTGATAGCATAGGAAACGCTGATTTTTAGATAAATTGCTAGTCCTAAGTCCCTATGGCCAAAAAATCCATGATCGAGCGAGATAAGCGCCGCAGTCGCTTAGTCGCCAAGTATGCCGCCAAACGAGAAGCCTTAAAAGAAGAATTTCGCCAAGCTGAAACCCTCGAAGACAAACTCTTGGCCCACCAAAAAATTCAACAACTGCCCCGCAACAGTGCGCCTTCCCGCCGTCGTAATCGCTGTCAAGTCACGGGTCGTCCCCGTTCCTACTACCGTGATTTTGGCCTGTGCCGTAATGTGCTCCGGGAATGGGCCCACCAAGGCCTCCTGCCGGGGGTCGTCAAATCCAGTTGGTAAGCTTGTACTTGGTCTCTACTCTGCTAGAGACCCCGTTTTTTTAGGTCGCTTCCTTAGAAGCATCGATCATCTCCACAAGCATAGGAGCGACCTAAGCAGATTTTTTAACCTTCATATCCATCGTCTCTAGGCTGCCTAAGCAATGCTCCCCACATAATGGCTGTCGAGCCGGAAAGACGGCCCTCTTGCTGGAGATGATAGCTTGGGTATCTGGATACACTTTCCCTTCGTTTTCGTTGACGGTAGTCTAGGCGATGGGCAATTAATCGCCGATTCCTATAGTTCTCTTTCCTTATACTAGGTGAAAGATGTCGATATATATCCATTGAGTTTTATCTCGAATATACTCATTTAGCTTTATTTAAAAGTAGCAAGACCCCATCATTTCTTCTTGGAACTCCCTTTTTCCAAGATTTCCTATGGCTAGGGGAAAGTTTTGACATGAATTTTCATTGATTTGAACTACAATAGGGGAGTCTTAAGGTATGAAGCTGGTTCGGTGCTGGTAACTTCCTAGCCCTATTCACTGGCTATAGGCCTGATTTAGGTGTGGTAATGTCTCCAGAGAATACTGCGTTTCAGTTTTCGTCCGATTACATCCTGGCCTGTCCGCTAGATCAATTGTCTCCCGGCGCGCGAGAAACCAAACGCTTTGAGGCGATCCAGTCCCTGGGTTTGCTTGGTCAAGTTACCCTTCCCTGCTTTGACGAAGCCCTTCAGATTGTCTCTCAGGTTCTGCGCTTTCCCCTGGGGCAAGTTACCCTCCTGGTTCACGAACAAGCTTGGGTTAAGGCAGCCGTGGGTTTATCTATCCTGAATTTTTCCCATCCCTTGGCCCGCCAACAGCCATTACCCCGCCAGGATACCTTGGCTTCCTTGGTCGCCGATAGTCAGGCCCCGGTCTATTCGCCAAATCTGGCCACTGATCCGCTCTTTTGTCCGAGTGTTTTTCACCAATACTTGGGAATTCAGGCTTATATCGGTGTTCCCCTAATCACCCATAGTGGTCAGTGTATTGGCTGTTTAGAGGTGTTGGATCTTGTTCCTCACCCCTTCCTCGGCCACGAATTGGCCCTGATGAGTGTGACGGCCCGCTGGTGTATGGCGGAAATTGAGCGGGTAGCCTTGCCCAATACGCTTGTCACCAACGCCAGTCCATCGCCCGTAACTGAAAAAACTGAATTTCTGGCCCCGCTGAAATTACAACTCCTTTACCAACTCATTCAGCAAACTCAGCCAGCTTTAACGGCAGTGATTGGTATGTCTCGGGTTCTTGCCAATGAGGTTTTTGGGCAACTCAATACGAAGCAACAGGAATATCTTGAAATTATTAACCATAGTGGCAAAACGATTCATACCCTGATGGCAGAAATTCTCAGTTTAGAGGCCCCCGTCACCGCCTCATCCCACCGGCAGATTAGCCTAGTGGACGTGGGGATGCTTGCCCAACAGGTGATCGCCTACCTGACTGCCATCGCCCAGCAAAAACAGCAATCTCTCCAGCTATCCCTGGCCTCGGCGCAACGGGTTTGGCCCCTCGACAAACACGGTATTCGCCAAGCTTTCCACTACTTAATGCTCAGTATGCTGGATACCGCAGAGCCCAACGGGGAAGTTCACATTCATATTTGGGGAGACCAGCCAACACTCAATGCAACACTCTGGTTGACGCATCCCGAGATTGGCGCCGGCCTTCCCCATATCCATCTGCCGCTAACTGATGCGATCACGATTCCGGTCATTCCGCCAATACGAAGGGAAGTCAATGACCCTAGTCGGCTTTCCCCAGAACAGGCCCTGACTATCGCTCAACTCAAGTCTTTCCTAGCTCAAGATGAGACGCTTCCCGATGCTTTGTCCCCCCATTTACTGGGTTTGATTTTAGGTTGTTATTTTCTCGAAGAGCATGGCGGCCATCTTTTCATCGAAGGGGATTCGCAAACAGGCTATAAGTACCTATTGCAGATTCCGGTGATGGAGTCGAGTGAAACATCTGATCCCTGAGTCGCTGCCCCTATTCCCAGATGTCACAGGTTAAATCCCCGGCTTTTTGGGAAAAACGCATATTTTCTCGATAATCCACCGGGCAATCGATCACGGTGGGAATTGGCTGGGCCAGGGCCTCCTGGAGGATGGGAATGAGGTCAGCGGCGTTGCTCACTCGATAGCCTTTGAGGCCCATACTTTCGGCAAATTTCACAAAATCGGGATTACCAAATTTGACAAAGGCCGCTTCGCCAAATTGATTGATCTGTTTCCATTCGATCAGGCCATAGCCATTGTCGTTAAAAATCAGGGTGACAAAGGGGGTTCCAACCCGCAGGGCTGTCTCTAGTTCCTGGCAGTTCATCATGAAGCCCCCATCCCCCGTGACCGCTACGACCTTGCGCTGGGGATAGACAAGCTTGGCGGCTAGGGCTCCTGGAATGGCAATGCCCATGGCGGCAAAACCATTGGAAATGAGGCAAGTATTGGGGGCATCGCAGTGATAATGGCGAGCCATCCACATCTTATGGGCCCCCACATCGGAAATGACAATATCCTCGGCTCCCATCACTTGGCGCAGGTCGTAGATTAACTTCTGGGGCTTAACGGGAAAGCCTTCATCCTGGGCATAGTGTTCGTATTCGGCACGAATATCGGCCCGGAGCGTTGTACCATAGGGGGCTGTTTTGCCCTGACGGTCGGCCCGTTTCAACAAATCAAGCAGGGAATCAGAGATATCTCCTACCACTTCCACCAGGGGAATATAACTGCTGTCGATCTCCGCTGGGGTCATGCCAATGTGAATAATCGGCAGGTCGCCCTGAGGATTCCATTTTTTGGGGGAGTATTCGATGAGATCGTAGCCCACGGCAATCACCAGGTCACTGCGTTCAAAGGCACAGGTAATATGATCCCGTTGTTGCAGGCCCACCGTCCACAGGGCCAGGGGATGGGTATAGGGAATACTGCCCTTGCCCATAAAGGTGTTGGCCACTGGGATATTTAAGAGCGTTGCAAATTCCGTCAAGGCCTCGCTGGCCCCGGCCCGAATGGCCCCATTGCCAGCCAGGATTAGCGGATTTTTGGCCTTGGAGATGGCAATTGCGGCATTATTGAGGGTTTTAAAGGCGGCATAGACTTTTTCCTGCTGGTCTCGGTTGAGGGGTTGGCCTGTGGCGGGCATGGCGGCGATGTTTTCCGGTAGATCAATGTGAGTTGCCCCCGGTTTTTCCGATTGGGCCCGTTTAAAGGCCTTGCGAACTACCTCCGGCGTAATGCTGGGGCGCACAATTTGACGATTCCACTTGGTGACAGGGCTAAACATGGCCACCAAATCGAGGTACTGGTGGGATTCAATGTGCATGCGGTCGGTTCCCACTTGGCCGGTTATGGCCACTAGGGGCGCACCATCGAGGTTGGCGTCGGCTACCCCCGTCAGCAGATTTGTGGCCCCAGGGCCAAGGGTGGATAAACAAACTCCAGCTTTGCCCGTCAGACGGCCATAGACATCGGCCATAAAGGCGGCCCCTTGTTCGTGGCGCGTCGTGATAAAGCGAATGGAGGAGTGTTTTAAGGCCTCTAGGATATGTAAATTCTCTTCCCCCGGCAGGCCAAAAATATACTCAACGCCTTCGTTTTCCAGGCATTGCACCAATAATTCCGCCGTGTTTAAGTCTCCCATACGCTCTTTTCCCCTCTCGCATTCCTTGATCTTGGGCCTTTGTCTAGCCTAACGAATTTAGCTAGGGATTAGCCTAGTTGGGAGTATCAGCGGGAAGAATGCGGCCAATGGTGCGATTTTCCGGGGTAAAGGTTTGACGGGCCACCCGCTGAATATCCGCTGGGGTAACGGCGGCCACTGCTTCTAGTTGTTGAAACAAATTACGCCAGTCGCCAGTTTTAACTTCGTACTCCGCCAACAGTCGGGCCATGCCCTGATTAGAATCTAGGGACCGTAGGAGGTCGGCCTGGAGTTGATTTTTGACTCGTTCCAATTCTTCCGGTGTGACGGGCTCCTGTTTCAGTCGTTCAATTTCCTGGCCCAGGGCCTGAGCCAGGGTCGTAAGGTCAGTGTTCGGTGTACTCTGAGCGTAGAAGAGCATCAGGTTGGGGTACTTATCCCCCGGAAAGCCGTTGAACCCTTGGGCAGTCAGGGCCACTTGTTGATCCTGCACTAGGGCCTGGTAGAGGCGAGAGGTGCGGCCATCACTCATCAGGGTGGCAATGACCTCGTAGACCGCATTATCGGGATGACTCATGGCCGGGCGATGATAGCCCTCTAGGTACCAGGGCTGGGAAGGCAAACGCAGGGTAATGGTGCGAGTCTGTTGTTGGGGCGGTTCAACGACGGTCAGGGTTGGCGGTTGGGGCCGGGCCGGAAAACGACCAAAATAGCGTTGAGCAAGCGTCTTTACCTGTTGGGGATCCACATCTCCCACAATCACTAGGGTCAAATTGGCTGGCCCGTAGTAGGCTTCAAAAAAATCCGTCACATCCTGGCGACTCAGGTTACGGATATCGGCATCGTAGCCGATCACGGGTCGCTTGTAGGGATGCTTCACAAAGGCCTGATCTAAAAAGGCTTCTACCATCCGGCCCATGGGGTTATTCTCGGTACGCATCCGCCGCTCTTCGAGAATCACCTGTTGCTCCTGGTAAAAACCACGAAAAACCGGCTCTAAAAAGCGCTCTGATTCCAGGGACATCCAGAGTTCCAGTTTATTGGCAGGCAAGCTGTAGAAGTACATGGTGGCATCCGCCGAGGTGGCCGCATTCAGGCCAACTCCTCCAGCCATTTGGATAATTTGGCTAAATTCATTGGGCTTAACGTACTTTTCAGCCTCGGCCTGTACTTGCTCGAACTGCTTTTGCAGGGCCGGATTGGGCTTTTCTCCCTGTAGTCGAGCCGCTCGGATCTGCAGGGCCAATTGATCGAGTTGATCCAGTAATTTCCGTTCTGCAGCGTAGTCCTGGGTGCCAATGCGACGGGTTCCCTTAAAGGCTAAATGTTCTAGAAAGTGGGCCACGCCGGTTTTACCCTCCGGTTCATCCACACCACCAACATCAGCATAGGTAAAGAAGGAAACAACGGGGGCCGCGTGGTTTTCGAGCACAATGACTTTCAGCCCGTTTTCCAGAGAGAACTCTGTGATCTGGTCTTGCACCTGTTGCAGATAGGGCGCGTAGGTCAGAGAGGGAGGGGCCGCTAGGGCCCAAGGAGGACAGGCCAGGCAAAACCACAGGCCAACCAGGAAAAAGCCGGCCCAGCGACAGGGCCGCCAACAAAAAAAATTCATAGTCGATTAGCGTGGGGTCGTGGTTTCTGGATTGGGGGGAGTCAGACCAGGCAAATTGGGGGCCGGGGGGACATTGGGAAGAGTGGGGTTGGCACCAGAGGGGGCAAGGGATGGATTGCCAAAGCTGTTATTAGGTAGGCTGCCGGGTAGGGGATTGGCAAAATTAGGAGCAGGATTATTGCCGGGTACATTCAGTCCCGGTGTATTAAAGCCATTGGGCAAGGTGCCGTTACCCAGACCCGAATTAAAGTTATTAGAGCCAGTGCTTGGTTTAGCTTCACCCGGTAGGGTCGCCAGGGCCACACGGTCGCCCCCGACCTGACGCAATAAATCCAGAAGTTGCACAACGTCGTTATAACTGGCATTACGGGAGGCATGGAGCACAATCAGGCCCTGGGGATTGTATTGGTGATAATTTTTGAGGGCACTGGAAAGCTGGGACTCAGTCACGGGCTGTTTTTCAACGTAGAGTTGGCCCAGATCATCTAGGCTGACCATAAACATTTCCCGCATTTGGGGAGTACCAGTACTAGCCCGAGGTAGATCTAAACTAATGGCCTGCTGGCGGGAAAGGCCCACGGCCCCCAGGATAAAAAAGGTCAAAATGCAAAAAACTACATCGATCAGAGGCACGATTTCAATACGAGTTTCCCCCTGGTCGTGGCCATGGTCTTGCCAAAGCTTTAAGGGACGGGTTGGATGATAAACCGATAATTTACGCGGAGACTTGGAGGAGGGGGAGGCAGGCATAGCAATAGCTCTTAGGGGTAAAGGGGCAATAAGACGGCGGGTTGCTGGCCCTAGCTCGACGCACTTTCGGAATAGGGATGGGCTTCTTCATATTGAGCCTCTTCCTCTAGCCAGCGCTGACGATAAATAACCTCCAGTGCTCCTCCAGCCTTACGAAAGACCCGCATTTGGTTAAACCACAGGCCCTGGAAAAGACGATAAAAAGCTAAGCTAATAATGGCAATAATCAGGCCGGCGGCGGTGGAAATTAAGGATTCGGCAATCCCCAGGGTAACACCTGTCGTGGAAGAGGTGCCCAGGTCGCTTATCTGGATCGAGCCAAGGGATTGGATCAGACCCAATACTGTCCCCAACAGGCCTAAGAGGGGAGATAAGGCAATAATCGCTTCTAAAATTTTGTCCCCCCGACGCATCAGGGCCAGTTCGTCATCGGCAGCGGATTCCAGGGCCAAATGGAAAATTTCTGGGTCTGGGTGGGGTAAGCGTAGGGGGGCCAGTAAATATTTAGCAATGGGGTACTTTTGACTTTCCTTGGCTACCCGGATGGCCAGATCCCAATCCCGACTTGCGGTATCGAGGATACGGTCAGTTACTTGCTGGTTCCCCAGAACAATCTGGCCCCAAAACCAGAGGCGCTCAATAATAGTACTAACAGATAAGATCGATAGGAAGAGGAGGGGCCACATAGCCAGCCCGCCTTTTTGCATCAGCTCGATGGGATTCACAGGATTTCGTTACCTCCAGTACTACTTATCTGTTTTGTATCGTTACAATTGTGGCATACTCCCGCAGTTCTTGAAGGGGAATCGGCTGGTTAGACTGATAGGGGCAAATTATGCAACCAAGCTGACGCTTTCAGAAGCAGCCCACCAACTCACGAAGGATTTCGAGTACGGGGAAGCGTTCCGTCAAAATCGCTAACGGTTACGTCGGGTGGTGCTACCGAACAACGACTCAAATGTTTTTAAGACTGTTTTATAGAGGGAAGCAAGAATCTTAAAATTTAAGGCCTTGACTCCCCAAGCACTCACTTTTTTGCCGTAACCCAGGTCTAGGACTCTCACAAAATGTTGTTTTCCCTGCCGCGCCGCCAATTTACACGATGCTTGACTGCTGCAACGATTGCCACCCTGATCTCGCCCGTCAGTCGTCAGGCCATGGCCAAGAAGCCTGATATGGATTCTCAAATTATTGACTTATTCCAGTCATTACCAGGCCAGACCGCAGTCAAACTGAAAACTGTGAATCAGAATCAGGTTTGGGACGTCAGTTTAGCGCCGGAATTACCCTTGTTTTGTGGTAGTGCCTTTAAAGTTTATGTTTTAACAGTATTTCTCCGCCAAATGGAACAGGGAAAAGTGAGTTTGACGGACGTATTGAGGGTAGATGATCGAGTGAGGGTGCTTTCCAGTCCCGTCTTTGAAACCTTAACCGGTGAAACGACTGCTTTAATTGCCCTGGAAGCCATGATGATGCACAGTGATAATACGGCCACCGACTTAATCTTGGCTAAGGTTACTCCCCAAGCTGTCCGAGAGTTTATTCAGACCATTGGTTTAAAGCAAACCTTCATTCCAGACAGTATTAACATCATGTTGTCCTATCTGCTGGGGGCCAAGAGCGGCGAGGATTGGGGATGGGCAAAAATCAAAGCTGCGGCTGATAAAAATGAACGAACCTCTCGCTCCATTGTCAATAACCAACAAACGATGACCGCTTCTGCTCAGGATTTTGTGACTTTTTATGAGCAAGCTTTACAGGGCGCTTTGTTTACCGAAGCTAAAACCCTCGGTATCTTTAAGCGCATGTTGACCTTGCCCTCGATTTTATGGGATTTTATCCCACCGGGGGCCTTCGGTTACGTCAAAGGAGGCAGTATTGATTGGCCGCCCCAATATGCCCTCTGTATCGCTGGCGGCGTCAGTTTTCGCCCCGACTGCTGGACTTACTACACGTATTTAATCAATTGGGATGATCCCAGTGGTAAACAAAGGGCCCTGGCGGCCAACCAATTTTTAGCGGCTGTTAAAACGAGTTTGGAGCTTGTTCGCTCTGCAACAGCGGCACCCTAGAGCCCATGGGTCAGCAGATAGCAAGACAGAAAGCATAAACCTTTTGTGAGCGTTAGGTTAGGGCGACTAGGTTCCAACGGCAATTTTCCCCCGGCCTTGATCAACCGGAATTTCTTGACCATTCTGATCAATTTTAATCAGGTGGAGGGTTTGGCCGAGTTTCCCTTTTAAAAACCATTCCTGGGGTTGTGTCCCTCCCACATCGACTTCCCCTTGCAGACGCACTGTTTGGGGGTTGACCGTTAGCTGGAGATAGGGATTATGGGACTGGCCTGCCACAATATTGGTGTATTGCTCTAGTAACTGGCCCTGGGGGCTGTAGATGGCCACCACGAGTTGGTCAATAGCCTGGGTTTGGCCCTGGCCCTGTTCTGTAATCCGGCCAGCAGTCAGATCATCGGGATAGTGAAGGGAGCCTTCTAAGTGATAACCCTGTTGCCCCGTCCACTGGAAGGTTAGGGTTGTCGCCAGGGCCGGTTGCGCTAAACTGAGGCCAATCAACAAAAAACCGACCAGGAATATCCCTAGCGATGCCATTGGGTCAGGCCCCCCGGCTGATCAATTAAGGTAATCCCCTGGGCCTGGAGCAAGTCCCGCAGACGATCGCCTTCGGCAAAATTTTTGGACTGGCGGGCTGCAGTTCGTTGTTGGATCAGGGCCTCGATCTCCGCATCGGTGAGTCCTGTCGGCCCTGAACGATGCTCCTCAACGGGGGCTGGGGCCTTGAAGCCTAGAACTTGGGCCAACGACACCAGGGTCTGCCAATGGGATTCGAGTTGCTGGGCATCAGCATCAATCTGGCCCTGATGGGTGAGCAAATTGCCTTGACGACGTAGCTCCTTAGCTAACTCAAACAGCACCACCAGGCCCCCGGCAAAGTTGAAGTCATCATCCACAGCCTGGTGAAAGGCCTGGGTGTAGGCATTGCTATCCGGCTGGAGGGCCAAGGGTTTAAGCGTCCAACCGAGTTTGCTGCCGTACTGCTCTCCAAAACGAAGGCCTTCCGCTAGGGTCTGCCAGCCATTACTGGCGGCCTGCAGGGCCTCCGGGGCAAAGTCCAGCGGCTTACGATAATGGCCCTGCAATACGAGTAAACGAACGGCCATGGGATCTATCTCAGTGAGCAAATCTCGAATCGTGGTGAAATTTCCCAGGGACTTCGACATTTTTTCCCCCCCGACCTTCACCATGCCATTGTGCAACCAGTAACGGGCCAGCGGATGCCCGGTGGCCGCCTCCGATTGGGCGATTTCGTTTTCGTGGTGAGGAAAGATCAGGTCACTCCCTCCTACATGTAAATCAATGGTTTCGCCCAGGTGTTCCCTTACCATGGCTGAGCATTCGATGTGCCACCCCGGCCGGCCACTACCCCAGAGTGATTCCCAGGCCGGTTCCCCCGGTTTAGCGGCCTTCCAAAGGGCAAAATCAAAGGGGTCTTGTTTCTTCGCCGCTTCAATATCTTCTACCTCCACCCGGCCACTGGCCCCGGCCTGAAGGTCTTCCAACTTACGCCCCGAGAGCTTACCGTAATCGGGAAAACGTCGTACCGCATAGTAAACATCGCCTTGGGCCGGATAAGCATAGCCTTTATTTTCCAGTTCCGCCACCAGACGTTTAATGCCATCTAAACTATGGGTTGCACGGGGATAGGCATCGGCGGCCTGCACCTGGAGCGCTGCCATATCCTCAAAATAGGCATCAATAAACCGTTCCGAAATAGCCTCCATGGTGGTGCCTTCCGCCTTGGCCCGGTTCAGAATTTTGTCATCAATGTCAGTGAAGTTTTGGATATAGGTAACTTGATAACCCAACCACTGCAAGTAATGCCGGACAACATCCCAGGTTAAACAAGTGCGGGCATGGCCCAGATGACAATAGTCATAGACCGTAATGCCACAGCAATACATTTTGACTTTGCCTGCTTCTAGGGGCTGAAAGGCTTCTTTACGACGGCTCAGGGTGTTGTAGAGGCGGAGGGTCATAGCTATCAAACAGTGTTCCTCTCCTACCTTACCCCGAACCGGGGAACAATGTCTGTAGAGGAATATTCAGCGTTCTGGAATCATTGCAGGGACGAGTTTTGGCCTGTATTGTAAGCGAGACAGTACAAGCAAAGGTCTACTCAGCCAAATCCGCCGGGCCAGAAATATTTTTGAGTTCCAGGTCAGGGCAAGTCCGCTTAAACAGGCCCGTGAGCACTTTACCCGGCCCTACTTCCCAAACGCTCGTAACACCGAGGGGAGGCAGGGCCTGCATAATTTCCTGCCAGCGCACCGACCCCGTCATTTGTCGGATTAATCGTTGTTTGAGGATATCCCCAGCCTGGGTCGGGGTGGGATCAACGTTGGATAGAACGGGCACCTGGGCATCCTGGAAGGGCGTATTTTCTAGAATGGCCTGGAATTGTTGGGCCGCTCCGGCCATAAAGGGAGAGTGGAAGGCCCCGGAAACCTTAAGGGGAACAGCCCGCTTGGCCTTCACCTGGGCCAGAATACTATCCACTGCCTCTGGTTTCCCAGAAATCACCACCTGTTCCGCACTGTTATCGTTGGCGAGAACAACATCGGGGGTTGTGGCCAGGAGTTCTAATAATTGAGCCGGGTCAAACTTCATCAGGGCCGCCATTTTGCCTCCCTGGGCCTGGCTCATCAGCTCTGCTCGCTGTTTCACCAATTGTAATCCCGTGGCAAAGTCAAAAACCCCCACGGCGTAGAGGGCCGAATATTCTCCGAGGCTATGGCCGGCTACGTAGGCAGGACTGGCCCCTTGGCCCTTCAAAAGGTCACTCAAAATACTTTCAATCACGTACAAGCAGGGTTGAGTGTACTGCGTCTGGGAGAGTTCCGCCTCATCTCCCTGGCATCGTTCCATCACTGACCAACCCAAAATCTGCTCGGCTTGGGTCAATTTCTCCTGGGCCGATGGGATGGCCGGTAGGTCTTGCCCCATGCCCACGCTCTGCGATCCTTGTCCTGGAAATACCCATGCTGTTGTCATGCCGAAATGCGATCCCACTCACTAAACGGTATTGGACTATACATATAGTCTTCGCCCTTATCTTACCAGGCTGGGTTCACGGTGTTGAGGGGGCAGTTCTAGGGATTGGATCAGAAAGGGAGTTTAGACAAACTGGCTTCCATGCTCTTGAATTGTTGGTATAGTTCCATCAGGCGATCGCCATTGACGTACAATTCCTGGGTGGGGTAATTTTCCAGAATTTCAATCACCTGTACCTGATTGTCATTGACGGCAGAGGTAATCAAGGCTCCGCGTAGAGCCTCAGGGCTGGCTTTCTGGGAAGGCGTATGGAACACCTCGCTAATTTGCCCCAATAGATATTGACCGAGAAAACCGTTCAGCACTTGGGATAATAATTCAGGACTGGCCTGTACGGATTGATTGAGCCAATGCCGCAGGTCTTCCGGTTGCTTCTTTGCTAGCGCCAGATAACCGGCTAGACGAGGAGAGACTTCGCCGCTACGACTCAGTTGACTTAAATCCTGAACCGGGATGGATTCTTGCAAGATACTGTAGCGGAGTACGATTTGTTCGGCTCCTAAACTCGGAGACCCAAGGCCAACGGTTAAGCCAAACCCGATGAGCAATGACCACCATGGATAACGCATCTACACCTCCTCAAACTTGAGGCCATTACAACGCTTTCTATAATCAAGGGAGTGTCCATTCTACGCTAGGATTGCTCAAATTGGTTATACGTTTCCGCTGGTGGGGTTTAGGGCTAGGTCTTAGCTTCTGTACTTGCTTTCTTGCTCCCGTTCAGGCCCAAACGGCCCTCTATCAGCCCTTACCTTTGGCCCTCAACCAAACCCTGACGGATGTGCTTTCTCCCCAGGATATTCCCACCGGCGAAGGGGGCTTCGCGCGGGATTACCAAGTCCAACTCCAGGCCAACGACCAGATTGTAATTGATTTGCAGTCGAACGAATTTGATACGGTGCTCGTGCTCATCGCTGCCGATGGTTCCACGGTCGGGGCCAACGATGATAGCCCCGAGGGCGGCAGTAACTCTCTGCTGTTTGCTCGCATTCAAGAAGCGGGCCGCTATATTGTCCGGGTACGAACTTTTGGCCTGGCCGGGGGGGGCCGCTTTAATCTCAAGGTAACTCGTCTCCGGCCGATGGATTAGACCGACAGAGATCAATCAATACCCGACGACCTAAAACGGGGAAACCGAATTGAAGAAGGGTAGGACATTTCCCAGGATTAGTGGGTTTTAGGGCCTTGCAACGTATCGAGACTTGCACCCGTCTACACAAAGACCTCGGCACTTTTAAACCATTGGCCCTGTTGGTCTTTCTGCGACAGAATCGGGGGAACTGGGCATTGCCAATCAATGGCCAAATCCGGATCATCCCAGCGAATCGTACGTTCAGCCTCTGCACAATAGTAGTTAGTGGTTTTATAGAGAAAATCAGCGCTGGGAGAGAGTACTAGAAAACCATGGGCAAAACCCTCAGGAATCCAGAATTGTCGCTTATTTTCAGCGCTTAAAACACAACTGGCCCACTGGCCAAAGGTTGGAGAAGAGCGACGTAGATCAACGGCTACATCAAGAACTTCTCCTGTCACAACTCTCACCAGCTTTCCTTGGGGGGAGGTAATTTGGTAATGCAGGCCCCTCAGTACTCCCTGGCGAGAATGGGAGTGATTATCTTGCACAAAATGAGGGGCAAATCCAAGGGACTTGGCTAAGGTTTTTTCATTGTAGCTTTCTAAAAAAAAGCCCCGCTCATCTTCATAGACTTTAGGCTCTAAAATTACAGCATCTGGAATCTTAGTGGGAATGACATGCATAAAAAATAGGCATTTTATGGATCTGAGTTTACAATACAAATAATATAGATTACCTGAATTATATAAATACTAACGATGGTAATTGAGTGGTTAAAATTTCACGTCCCACCGACCCTACAGATGTATTTTGTGGAACAGGATTTGGCCCACTGGACTCAGGCCCTGTCTACTCAACCTGGCTTTGTCAGCAAGGAAGTCTGGCTTAATCCAGCCCAGTCCGATGAAATTGTTCTGATTATTCGTTGGCGTACCCGTCAGCAATGGAAGGCGATTTGTCCGAACCTTTTGGCCCAGATCGAGGCCAATTTTTGCCAAGCAGTGGGAGCCGATAACTACTGCATGGTAGAGGCGGGAGAATACGAAATCCATAAACTTCCCCACCTCCATGTCACGGCCCCTAGAGCTGAATCTGAAACTCCCCTAGGGACGGCTGGCTAGGAAAATCATCATCTTGGGCCACCGTGGGAATGGGCAGGTCTTCAACCTGGATTTGTTGCCGCTGGCTTTCACTAAGGGTAATTGGGGCCAAAACACCTGCGGGATTGAGTTGGTAGGCTTCCACCACTAGATCCGTGGGACAACAGGGGGGGTCGGTCGGCTTCGGTCTGAGTAGGGTCACCCGGACTTGGCCCCCTTTCACGCTGAGGGACTGAACCCTAACCCGGTCACCAAGTCTGTAGGTATCAACATTACTCAAACCATTACCTTGAATGGTCACTACTGCTAAGTACATAAAAGTACTATCACCGCCGTTGTTGAGGGCCAAAATCACCGCCGCATCCTGGCTGCCATCCTGGTTGATGTCTCCGAGCGCAATGGGAGGAATCAGCGTCAGTGTCGTATTTCCCTGCTGGAGGGTGCCATTGCTTAGGGTAAAGGTTCCTTGTTGGGACAGGGTGTAGGTGGCATTTTTCAAAGCCTGGAGTGTTAGGGGCGATGCCGGACTCTGGGCGACTGCCGAGGCCAGGGCCGGTTGGGAATTTTCCAATCCGAGCGTCAAACCCCCCAGGCCAAAGGTGGCCCAAAAAACGCCGGCTATTAAACCCTGGAGTCCCCGACCCATGGAAGAGGTTGAAGATAGCTTCTGCATGGCCTATTCCCAAAAAAGGTTACTATCACGGGCAGTGCAAACCATTTGACGATTGTTAGCCAAAGCGTTCATCCAATCCTTCATATTGCTTTGGCTCCCCGTGCCCTTGATCCAATAGACAGTCAACAGATTAAAGGTTTCACTGGATTCACAGGAAAAGGATAAACTGCCGTCGGGAATCGTGGGAATATTTTGGGCACACTGCCAGTCCGAATTGGCATTCATCAGTTGCTGGAGACCTTTAATATCCTTTGTTTCAACCGCAACTTCTTTATCTTGGTAGCGACAAACCCAGGTGAGCAATTGAGTGGGGTCATTATCAACATCATCCAATCCGGGTTGTTTTAGAACAGGTTGTACGGCAGGGATTTGATCGCCAGGAGCGACTTGGGCATGGAGAGGAGAGAACACCGCTCCCCCCATCGTCGTCAAGAGGGCCGCCAAGGCCCCCGGCCAAAGAAAAAATGTTTTCATAGGAGGCGTAAATAATGATACCTGGCACCTAGCCTAGCATCAAATATCGATGGACTTGCCCAAAGGTTTTTAAGGATTTGTATCAGTCGGCCCTATTTCCTGGCAAGGAAACATTAACTCCGGAGGGTAACAGCGAATTCCGCCTTGAGGGCCGCTCGAATTTGGTTGTGAACGGGCTCTACATCCTCATCGGTTAGGGTTCGATCCTGGAGACGATAGGCCAGGCTAAAGGCCAGACTGCGTTGGCCCGAGGGAACGGCCTCGCCCCGGTAATCATCAAAGAGTTCGACGCCGGCTAAAAGTTTACCTCCGGCTTTGGTCATCACCCGAGTCAGGTCTGCCACTGTCAGGTCGAGGGGGGCAAACAGGGCCAAATCCCTTTCCACGGCGGGATAGGCAGAATAGGCCTGAAAATGGGGAATACTGCCTTGGGGAGTCATTAGGACGGCTGTGAGAATATCCAAGCGAAGTTCAAAGCCATAAACCGCCTCGATCAGGTCTCGTTCTTGCCGGAGTTGGGGATGGAGTTGGCCAAAATAGCCCAAGGCCTGGCCCTTGAGCCAGAGGGAAGCGGTGCGGCCGGGATGAAGCCGACTATCTTTTTGATCGGGTTGATATTCTACGCTCAGGCCTAAACGGGTAAAAACTTGCTCAAGCAGTCCCTTGGCTTCGTACCAAGTCATGGGGGCTGGTTTTCCTCCCCGTTGCCAGCGACCTTGGGGAAATAATTCTCCCCCCAGAATCCCCGCCACTACCTCGGCTTCTTGAATGCCCTGGTTATCCTGCCAGAAAATCCGCCCGATTTCAAAGCCATTGAGGGCGCCATTGCCCTGGGCTAGATTGTAGGCCAAGGCATCGATTAGGCCGTCCAACAGATTGGTGCGCAGGGCCGAGTATTCTGCCAACAGGGGATTGGCTAAAACCACCTCCCGGCCCTGGGGCTTAACCAAGGAATAGTGCACTACTTCCGTCAACCCAACCCCGCGAAAGGCCTCTCGTACCAAGCGTTCCCGTTGATAGGCTAAAGACAGGCCCCCAGCTAGAGTTTGGGGCGGCAGTTGATCGACAAAATGGTCATAGCCGTAGAGTCGGGCCACCTCTTCAATCAAGTCAATTTCTCGTTCAATATCTCGCTGGCGGTAAGATGGCACCAGCACCGACCAAGTTAGGGGGGTTTGGCTTAGAGGCGTCAGTTGACAGCCCAGATCCATTAGAATCCGCTCAATCTCTTCTCCGGTCAGAGAACCCAGACCCGTATCCTTTTGTACAGGGCCGAGGATGGCATTAAGACGATCTAACCGTAGGGTAATCGCCGTTGAGGCAAGACGGGGCCGGGCATCGGCTTGGCTTTGCTGAATGGGTTGGCCTCCGGCCAGTTCCGTGATGAGATGGATGGCCCGTGCTAGGGCCTGCTCTAGTTCGCACTGGTTAACTCCCCGCTCATAACGGGTGGAGGATTCACTGCGGAGGTTCTGGGCCTTACTAGAACGGCGAATGGTGACCCCGTCAAACAGGGCCGACTCTAGAACAATATTTTGGGTTTGGGCGTGGACTTCCGTCTCGGCTCCCCCCATCACCCCAGCAATGGCCACAGGTTTATCCTGGATGGTAATCAGTAAGTTTTGCGGCGTCAGGGAACGTAATTGCTCATCAAGGGTTAACAAACTCTCCCCAGCCTGGGCAAAGCGGACTCCTAGCCTGAGATCCGGACTGCCGGCCAGGGCCTGTAAACGCTCCCGGTCAAAGGCGTGGAGGGGTTGGCCCCATTCCAGCAAGACATAATTGGTAATGTCAACCACATTATTAATCGGCCGTACCCCAGCGGCCTGGAGACGCTGTTGTAACCACGCAGGAGACGGCGCAATGGTAATCCCCTCCATTACTGTACCAATGTAGAGGGGACAGGCCGAAGGCTCTTGCACCTGAATCTTTAGATCATTGGCCTGGGCCACCGTTATTGACGGGATAGACGGCAAGGTTAAGCGGGCCCCCGTCAGGGCCGCTACTTCTCGGGCCACCCCGACCATACTCAAGGCATCGGCCCGATTGGCCGTGGGGCTAATATCTAGAATGACGTCATCCAAGCCCAGCAGGGGTCGTACATCCAAGCCTGGCGGGAGATTATTATCAGTAAAAATATGAATACCTGCGGAGGTTTTCTCCAAGCCCAGTTCCGCTAAAGAACAAATCATCCCCTCGGAACGTTCTCCTCGGAGCTTGGTGGGCTTTAACTTCAGGTCAATACAGGGAAGATAGGTTCCCACGAGGGCTACCGGCACAAAAATATCGGCTCTGACATTACTGGCCCCACAGACAATCTGTAGCGGTTCAGCAGCACCAACATCGACTCGACAGACGCTCAGCTTATCGGCATTGGGATGTTGGGCCCGTTCGAGAACCTTTCCGACCACAACCCCTTGGGCCCACTGACGACGGTCTTCTATCTCCTCTACTTCTAAACCGGCAATGGTTAGTAATTCGGCTAAAGCTTCTGGAGAAAGCGTCAGTTCAACAAGGGACGTGAGCCAGTTGACCGAGATACGCATAGCCTTTCATTACCTATCTTTCGTTGAGCGAGACTATTGTATCGTTAGTTGTGATAGCCTGGAAACAAGCGAGCGTCGCCCTTGGCGCCACTACATATCAAAAATATTAGATATTGAATCACTGCCCTTCGGCCATCCCGATCAACCTCGTAGTCAACGACCCCATCAACCGGCCATGGAAAAAGTTCCTTCCTCCGGGGGTGGTGATTCTCCCATGGTTTAGGGCATGTTTGATTAGGGGAAGTTACTAGCCTATTTTTCAGGGGCCAGGAACTTTTGTCAGACCATTAATCTTTGGTGATACGGAATGAGCTACTGCGTAAATCCCTCTTGCCCTCATCCTAAAAATCCCAACGACATCCAAGTATGCCAGGCCTGTGGTGGGAAGTTACGGCTGAATGGACGTTACCAAGTCTTGGGGCTGTTGGGAAAAGGGGGGTTTGGCGCGACCTTTGCCGCGGCCGATGTGGGACTGCCCGGTACCCCCATCTGTGTGGTCAAGCAATTACGTCCCGCCACGGATGATCCGAATATTTTCCGTATGGCCAAGGAACTCTTTGAGCGAGAAGCCCAGACCCTCGGCAAGGTGGGCGACCATCCTCAAGTGCCTCGCCTCCTCGACTACTTTGAAGAAGACCAGCAATTCTATCTCGTTCAAGAGTACGTTAAAGGTCATAACCTCCACCAAGAAGTCAAAAAAAATGGCCCCTTCACCGAAGGGAGTGTGAAACAGTTTTTGAGTGAACTAATGCCTGTTCTTAGCTACATTCACTCCCAGAAAGTCATCCACCGCGATATTAAGCCGGCCAACCTCATTCGACGCCAAACCGATCAAAAGTTGGTCTTGATTGACTTTGGTGCGGTTAAAAATGAAGTCAATACTATCTTGGCCGCTAACACCTCGGCTCAAACGGCCCTGACGGCTTTTGCGGTGGGGACGGCGGGGTTTGCTCCCCCAGAACAAATGGCCATGCGTCCAGTCTATGCCAGTGATATCTATGCCGTAGGCGTGACCTGTATTTACCTCCTCACCGGCCGGACGCCCAAGGACATTGAATGCAATCATCAAACCGGGGAGATGGACTGGGAACGCTACGTGACCGTCGGCGAATCCTTTGCGAAGGTACTTAAAAATATGCTGGAGTTATCAGTTCGTCATCGCTACAAAACTGCCCAACAGGTACTCGATGCCCTCAATATTCCAGCCTACGATGACGGCATGATGCAGGGGATGATTACGACGGGTTTTTTCAATCCCTCTAAGACAACGCAAGACCGGGATGAAACAGACCGGGCGGCGGCGGATCCCTCTACCGCCATGAATACAAGCTTCCGTCCCCCAGGTTCGGCCCTGAGCGGCATGAGTACCGGTATCAAAACCCGCACCCGTACGGGTGGACATCCTTCTCCTCCAACCCAATTTAACTTACCTCCCAGGACACCTGAGCGCCCAATGGCACCTAGGGCCGGTGGACTCAATGTTGGCGAAAACGTCAATGTTTCCATTAAACCGAATGCTCCCAAGGGTCATTCCAGTAAACGAGATCGTCGTGGGCAGGATCCAACAGCGAAAAAAGAGCCCGTTACCTGGAATAGCAAGGGGGTCTTGGGGGCCTACGAAAAAGGCCAGCGGGATTTTTCGGATCAAGACCTACGGGGCATCAGTTTACCCCGGGCCTTTTTACCGGGTCTCAACTGCTACGGCTCTGACCTAACCGGGGCTAACTTGAGCAATGCAAATCTCACCAATACTAATTTCGGCAAGGCAGTGTTGCAAAATGCCAATTTTCGGGATGCGGATCTGAGCGAAGCCTACTTTGGCTACGCCAATCTGGAGGGCGCAGACCTCCGGGGAACCCAGCTCACGGGGGCCAATTTTAAGTATGCCAACGTGCAGGGGGCCAACCTCTGCGGCGTCGATCTCAGTGGTGTCCAAATCACGATGGAGCAGGTTGCCCTAACCAAGACTAACTGGCGGACGATCATGCCCAACGGCAAGCGGGGATTATGGTAACCCTAGTAGTCTCTGCTACCTTCATGCCTCAGGAGGCTGGCTAGGATAGGGGCAACCCAGCCTTAGTCCTTTCCTTGGGCTACATTGATTGGAGCAACTATGTGCCCTTCGTTTTCCCCCCAGCCCCCCCAAGTTGTGATCGTTGGCGGTGGTTTTGCCGGCCTGTATACCGCCCAGGGTCTTAAACAGGCCCCCGTCCAAGTCACCCTCATCGACAAGCGCAACTTCCATCTTTTTCAGCCCCTGCTGTACCAAGTGGCCACGGGGAGTCTCTCGCCAGCGGATATTGCCTCTCCCCTGAGGGGCGTGCTCCAGAAGCAAGCCAACACTCAGATCTTGATGGATGAAGTGGTGGATATCGACCCCCAACACCGACAAGTGATTCTCCAGGGCCATGAACCCATTGCCTACGATATTCTGCTGGTTGCCACGGGCGTTAGCCATCATTACTTTGGTAATGACCAGTGGCGTTCGGTGGCCCCCGGCCTGAAAACCATTGAAGATGCCCTCGAGATACGCCGACGCATTTTTAGCGCCTTTGAAGCGGCAGAAAAGGAAACCGATCCCGAACGGCGTCAGGCCTGGCTCACCTTTGTGATCGTCGGTGCCGGGCCAACAGGGGTCGAATTAGCTGGGGCCATTGCCGAAATTGCCCATAGTTCCCTCAAAGGCAATTTCCACCGCATTGATACCAGTCAGGCCAAGATCCTGTTGGTGGAGGGTCTAGACCGAGTTTTGCCCCCCTATAAACCTGCGCTGTCGGCCCAAGCCGAACAGGACTTGGTAAAGTTGGGCGTTACCGTGCAAACCCAGAGCATCGTCACCCAAATCACCGAACAGAGCGTTACCCTGCGCCAAGGAGAAGCAGAGCGCATGATTCCGACCCAAACCGTGCTCTGGGCCGCTGGGGTTAAGGCCTCTTCCCTCGGGCAAGTCCTAGCGGAACGGACTGGGGTTTCCCTCGACCGAGTCGGACGGGTCATCGTTAATCCAGACCTCAGCCTCCCCAACTATCCCAATATTTTTGTGTTAGGCGATCTAGCCCATTTTGCCCATCAGGGCCAAGGCCCTCTACCCGGCGTGGCCCCCGTGGCCATGCAACAGGCCGCCTACCTAGCCCGCTATCTACCCCAGCGATTAACGGGTGAGGCTGTCCCCCCCTTCCAGTACCACGATTACGGTAGCTTGGCGGTCATTGGCCAAAATAAAGCCGTGGTGGATCTGGGTTTTGCCCAATTTACCGGCCTCTTAGCCTGGATGATCTGGGTCTGGGCCCACATTTACTATCTCATTGAATTTGATAATAAGTTGATTGTGATGGTTCAGTGGGGTTGGAACTACTTTACTCGGGGAAGAGGGGCTCGCTTAATTACCGGAGAAAGTTCTCCGTTATCTCCGACGCTCCGTGAGCCATCCACCCTAGATAAAACCGTGGCGGCGCGGTAATCTAGGAGAGTTAATCAAAAAACTTCGGGAGACACTGTTAATGATCGAGCCTCTGTTGTTAGGGATTGTTTTAGGACTGATTCCCGTTACCCTCGCGGGCCTGTTTGTCGCCGCCTACCTACAATACAAACGCGGTAATCAGTTCGATCTAGGTTAAAAACCTCACCTCGTTAATAGATCTAGTTGATAAGGTTCGGCCTCTCTCCGCTTGTCTCAGCGGTTAGGGGCCTTTTCAATGATGCAGAATCTGCAATCTTGAATGCAGAGTAAGAGAACACAAGGACTGGGCTAAGATCAAACACGATAGGGAACCCTCAAATACCGCCTGGAGGCCGATACATCGTGGTTGCAAACGCTCAGTTACCCCAGACCTATGAAGCCCAAACCCAAGCCATCGCCCGCGAGCTATTGGCCCAATCTCGGCAAAAACGCTCCCTTTGGGACAAAATTGGCGATAATCTCCGTCTTGATGAACACCTTCTAGACTGGGCCATGGAACATCCCGGCCTACGCCTCCAGCTTTTTCGCTTTATCGATTGCTTGCCTTCCCTGCAAAGCAAAACGGAAATTGCCCACCACCTGCAACAGTATTTAGGCAAAGAACAGGTGGAATTGCCCGGGCCCTTAAAAAATATCCTCAACTTTACCGATGCCCAATCGGGGCCGGCCCAGGCCGCCGCGGGCCTGATCAGCAAGGCTACGGAGATCCTAGCCTTCAAATACATTGCCGGAGAAACCATTCCTCAAGTCCTTAAAGCTGTCGAACGTCTCCGCAAGGAAAAAATGGGATTCACCATTGATCTCCTCGGAGAAGCCGTGATCACCGAAACTGAGGCCCAGGCCTACTACCAGAGCTATCTTGACCTAATGACGGAGTTAACGGAAAAAACTCGACCTTGGTCTACGGTGCCGGCCATTGACCAGGCCGAGGAAGAAACCCTCCCCCGTGTACAAGTGTCCGTCAAGTTAACCGCCTTCTATTCCCAATTCGACCCCCTCGATCCCGAAGGCAGTCAGGCTAAAGTCTGTGACCGCATCCGGGCCCTGCTCCGTCATGCCCAGGAATTGGGAGTTGCCGTTCACTTTGATATGGAACAGTATGCCTATAAGGATTTAATTCTCAATATCCTCAAGGATCTGTTGGTGGAAGAAGAATTTCGGTCGCGGACGGATATTGGCATTACGCTCCAGGCCTATCTGCGGGATTCCCTCTCGGATCTCCAGGGCCTGATTCCCTGGGCTAAGCATCGGGGCTATCCAATTACCGTGCGATTGGTGAAGGGGGCCTACTGGGATCAAGAAACGATCAAGGCCCAGCAAAACCATTGGCCGATCCCGGTCTATTGCGAAAAGGCCCAAACCGATGCCAATTACGAGGCCATGACCCAATTATTGCTGGAAAACCACGAATATCTCTACGCCGCCATCGCCAGTCATAATGTGCGTTCCCAGGCCCATGCCTGCGCCATTGCCGAGCAGTTAAGTATTCCCCGCCGTCGCTTTGAATGCCAAGTCCTCTACGGCATGGGAGATAACCTGGCCAAGGCCCTAGTTAAACGCGGCCATCGGGTGCGGGTCTATGCGCCCTACGGTAAACTCTTGCCGGGCATGGCCTACTTGATTCGACGGTTACTAGAAAATACGGCTAATAGTTCTTTTCTGCGCCAAAGCCTGGAGGAGCGACCTGTTGAGGAATTGATCGCCCCGCCCCAGATTAAGGGTCTCGATACCCTACCCAGTCCTGGCTACCCTAACGTCGCTGATACGGACTACGCTCAGACTGATCTGAGAAATCAGGCCTTCCAGGCCCTGGCTCAAGTCCAACATCGTCTGGGCAAGACCTATCTGCCTTTAATCAACGGACAATACGTTAAAACTGAAACCACGTTAGATTCCGTTAATCCCTGCCGGCCCACGGAAATTATCGGCAAAGTGGGCCAAATTGACCTTGATCAAGCGGAACAGGCCATGGAAGCCGCTAAGGCCGCCTTTCCTAGCTGGAAGAATACCCCTGCAAAGGAACGGGCGATGATCCTGCACCGGGCCGCCGACCTCCTGGCCCAACGTCGCCATGAGTTGAATGCCTGGATTTGTTTAGAAGTGGGTAAAATTTTGCCCCAGGCCGATGCCGAAGTCTCCGAAGCCATTGATTTTTGTCGTTACTACGCCGAAGAAATGGAGCGCCTCAGTCACGGTATTCGCCTAGATGTAGCCGGCGAAACCAACTATTACCATTACCAACCCCGAGGCATTGCCGTCGTCATTGCCCCCTGGAATTTTCCCCTGGCCATTGCCATGGGCATGACCGTGGCGGCTCTGGTCACAGGAAACTGTGCCCTCCTAAAACCCGCTGCCACGTCCAGCGTGATCGCTGCCAAGATCACGGAGATCCTGGTGGAGGCCGGTATGCCTGCAGGGGTTTTTCAATTTGTGCCGGGGAAAGGTTCTGTCGTGGGCCATTATTTAGTCAACCATCCCGATGTGCATCTCATTGCCTTTACCGGCTCGCGAGAGGTGGGTTGTCGCATCTATGCCGATGCGGCGGTCTTGCAATCCGGCCAGCGTCACCTCAAACGAGTTATTGCCGAGATGGGGGGAAAAAACGCCATTATTGTTGATGAAAGTGCGGATCTCGACCAGGCCGTGGCAGGGGCAATTTATTCAGCCTTTGGTTATACTGGCCAAAAATGTTCCGCCTGCTCTCGCATTATCGTCCTCGATGCCGTTCACGATGCCTTTGTAGAACGCTTTGTCGAGGCGACCCGTTCCTTAAACATTGGCCCAACGGATTTACCCAGTACTCAGGTTGGCCCAGTGATTGATGCAGTGGCCCAACAGCGCATCCAAAGCTACATTTCCCAGGGCAAACAGGAAGCGGAGGTGGCCTGGGAAGGGCCAGTTCCTGAGGAAGGCTATTTTGTCAGCCCGACCATTTTCAAAAATGTTTCCCCCCAGGCCGTGATTGCCCAGGAAGAAATTTTTGGCCCAGTGGTGGCGATTATTCGCGTGGCCAGTTTTGCGGAGGCCCTCCAGGTTGCAAACGGTACCGACTACGCCTTAACTGGCGGCCTCTATTCCCGGACGCCTGACCACATCGACCAGGCCAACCAGGCCTTTGAGGTCGGCAATCTGTATATCAATCGGGGTATTACTGGAGCCATTGTTTCTCGACAACCCTTTGGCGGCTTTAAGCTTTCTGGGGTGGGTTCCAAGGCCGGTGGCCCTGACTACCTCCTGCAATTCCTAGAACCCCGCCATGTCAGTGAAAATATTCAGCGCCAGGGCTTCGCGCCCATTGAGGGGGCGGATCAGTAGACAACAGAGTCGTGGAGGCGGCCCTAGGGGTTCCTGTATATTTGCCTAGCGAACTTCTCTAGGCCTCTACATCCAAGCTCAGTTGATACAGTTGGCGGCGGGGTAATTGGGTTAACTGGGCCAGTTCACGGCTGGCCTGGGAACGACTGAGGCCTTGCTGGATCAAGGCCTGTAATTCCGCTTTTAACTGCTGTTCCGATAACAGGGGTTGCTCGGCCAAGGTCACACCGGCCAGCACCAGCACGAATTCTCCTCGGGGTTCTTGGTCTTGGTAATAAATCAGGGCCTGGCCAAGGTTGCCCCGCCAAAATTGCTCGTGGAGTTTGGTTAATTCCCTGGCTGTTACGATAGCCCGCTCGGGCCCGAGATGGTGCTCCAGATCGACTAGGGTTGTCAGCAGGCGGTGGGGGGCCTCGTAGAGGATGGTCGTGCGTTGTTCTTGCCGCAGACTGAGCAAACGGGTTTCCCGTGCCTGGCCCTTGGGGGGTAAAAAGCCTTCAAATACAAAGCGCTCAGTGGTTAAACCCGAAGCAATCAGGGCCGGAATCAAAGCCGTAGCGCCAGGTAGAGGAATAACTTCAAGGTTTTGGGCCAGACAGGCCTGTACCAGATCAGCCCCAGGGTCAGAAATACCGGGGGTTCCTGCATCCGTGACTAGGGCCAAGGATTTCCCGGCTTGCAGATGGGCCAACAGTTGAGGGAGACGGGATTGGCGATTGTGGTCGTGGTAGCTAATTTGAGGGGTGGTGATCTGGAAATGCTGGAGCAATTTCCCTGTATGGCGCGTATCCTCCGAGGCAATCAGTTCCACGCTCTGGAGCACTCGAATGGCCCGGAAGGTCATATCCTCTAAATTGCCGATGGGCGTTGGTACTAAATATAATTGACCCATATTTTTGAAGTAGACAAGCTTTCCCTATGATCCCATTCCCTTGGCGTTCTCTTCGTCTCTCCCGCTGGTGGGTCTGGGTTCTGGTGGCCCTTGCAAGTCTTGGACTGACGCTAGGATGGCAGTTGCAAACGCCCACTCCGGCAAGGGTTGCCCCCGTCTACGGAGTCTGGTTGACGAATGTGGACAGTCCCGTTCTCTACGATTCCCAACAACTAGCACCGGCGCTAACGGTCTTAGGGAAGGCTCACTTCAATACCCTCTATCCCACGGTTTGGAACGGTGGCCACACCCTCTATCCCAGTCCCATGGCTCAAACGAAGCTGGTGCAGGGCCAAGACCCTCAGCTTCAGGGCCGCGATCCCCTAGGGGAACTCATTCCCCTGGCCAGGGCCGAGAAAATGCGGGTCATCCCCTGGCTAGAATTTGGTTTTATGGCCCCGGCGGATTCCGAATTGGCCCGCCGCTATCCCCAATGGCTAACCCAACGTCAAGACGGTTCCAAAATCTGGCTCGAAGGGAAGGTACATGAACGGGTCTGGCTCAACCCCCTGCACTCCGAAGTCCAGGCCTGGATGACGGATTTAGCCCTGGAGTTACTGGCAAAGTATCCCATTGATGGACTTCAAGTCGATGATCATTGGGCCTACCCCGCCGACTTTGGCTACGATTCCTTGACCCTGGCTTTGTATCAAAAGGAGCACGCTGGCCAGGCGCCACCTCCTGCCCCGGCCCTAGACCCCAACCAAAATTGCCTAGTGGCTGACCCCCAGTGGCAAGAATGGGTACAGTGGCGGGCCGATAAAATGACCCAAGCCTTTGAGCAATGGGTTCAGGCCCTCAAGGCCCGTCGTCCCGGCCTGGTGATTTCCGTTTCCCCCAATCCCCAAACTTTTTCTAAAAATTGTTTTCTCCTCGATTGGCAGGCCTGGCAGGAAAAAACCTTAGTCGATGAACTGGCCCTGCAAGTTTATCGTTCTCAGCTTGCTAGCTTTCAAGCCGAACTCCAGCAACCAGAAGTCCAGGCCACTAAGGCCAAAATTCCCGTCATCGTCGGTATTTTAGCGGGCCTCAAGGGCCGTCCCGTTCCCCTAGAGCCATTGCAGGCCCAGATCCAATGGGCTCAGCGTCAAGGCTTTGCGGGGGTATCCTTCTTTTTCTATGAAAGTCTCTGGAATTTTGGGCCCGAGGCCCCAGAGACACGCCAGCAGGCCCTGGAAACCTGGTTACAGCCGCAGGTCTAAATTTTTTGCTCATTGCTAACCGCAACTCGAGGGGAAAAATTGGGAAAATTAGACATACCGTTGGCATCGGCTAACCCCATCCTATGCTTGTCTACCCTATCGCTCTCCCACCCCCCCGGGCCCAAGGCCAGCTTCTTTTGTCCTTGTCTTCCGCGGAATCCTCTACGGCCCCGCGTTCTCTTCCCGAAACAACAACCTGGATGTACGGTGCGGGTTGCCTAGCCGGCCTGCTCCTGTTCATTGGGCTGTTAGCTCACTGGCGTCTGCGCTATCTCCGCCAGCAATGGCAACGGGAATTACACCAGGGCCAAAAGTGGGCCGATCAGTATCACCGAACGCTAGCCAAATTACAAAGCTGGGAGCAGAATCCAGACCTCCGGTCAGCGCGCCACTTTACCTTGGCCTACCTGCGAATGCGCCTAGATGAGGAGAATTTTCACTACGCCGTCATTCACCAAATGCGCCAGCAGTTAACCAGGTTAGTCCAGCAGGCCCTACAGTATCCAACGGAGCCATCGACCCCGACCTTATTAGTCGATGCAACCTGTCCTATCTATGCTGAAGTCGAGGCCCTGAATGGCCAATGGCAACGGGAAATTTTACTCCGCTTGCAGATGCAGTTAAGCTATCTACCGACCCAATCGAGTAGTGTGACGGTGGAACAAATTATTACAACCATTATCACTTTTTTAGATGATACGTCCCCTTCCCTGGGGGAAGATAGGGCCTCCAGTCTAGGCCTCCATTTACACTGGGATGAGTTGGCTTATCCGATTCCTACTCTGGTGGTGACCCAAGCCACCACAGCCGCCCACACCTTCCAACAATATTTTCTGCCCGAGGTACCCAGCTTACCCGCCGATCTAGATTGCGCCTCTCCCCTTTCCGCCACAATACCTGAGTTCAATCGATCTCTATCCTAGGTTAGATTCCCGGCAGGGACTGGACTACAGTGTTAGAATCAGCGGAGATCATCTTGCTTTTGTATTTCTGGCTACCTATGGATAAAGCAACTCTCCTAGAACGGATCAATCAAGTCAAAGCCAAACAGAATTTTTTGCTACGTCTGGCCGAACAACCCAACCTAGGGATTCTGCAGTTGGATGTTTCTCAGGCCATTAGTGAACTAGAGGATTTACTCGAAGATTGTGCCAAGACCTTTCCTAGAGAATAACGTTTCTATTCGGTTTCAATCTTGCTGTTTGTCCGCTCGTGAGCTGAATCTTTCGTGAGTACGTTACAGACTTTACGACAATTAGAATCCCAGACCCAACGCAACTTTGCCTTTTTGTTTACTGTTGGCCTGTTGTTTTGGATTGGCCTAACCACCCTGCTACCGACCTTACCTGTCTATGCCCAGGATATTGGGGCTAGTCGCCAGGAGGTTGGTTTTGTCATGGGGGCCTTTGCCATTGGCCTATTGGGGTCACGGGTATGGCTCGGCCAACTGGTGGATCGCCGGGGCCGAAAAATTGCCATTCTGATTGGGACATTTGTTGGTGCTACGGCGCCTCTTGGTTATCTTTTAACCCAGTCTGTCCTGCCTCTGATGGCAATGCGAGCCTATCACGGCATTAGTGTAGCGGCCTTTGCCACCGGCTACAGCGCGTTGGTGGTGGATCTGGCTCCCTTTAAGCAACGGGGGGAATTGGTGGGCTATATGAGCTTGGCAGTTCCTGTGGGCATGGCCTTGGGGCCGGCCCTGGGGGGCTACTGTGTGGAATGGGCCGGTTATACGACCCTGTTTGTTTTGGCTGCCGGCCTGGGCCTGCTGAGTTTTCTCTGTACCTTACCCATCCAGGAACATTCTCCCACCCGTTTGGAATCGGACGCTCACCTCCAGTCCCCGAGTCGTACTATTTGGCAACTTCTGACCAGTCCTTCCCTGCTGGTGCCATCCCTAGTGTTACTATTGGTCGGCTTTGTCTTTGGTAATCTGGCTACCTTTCTCCCCCTATTTATTCGGGAGATCCAGCTTAATTTAAATACAGGCCTGTTCTATAGCACGGCTGCCGTTGCCAGCTTTATTTCCCGTGTTTGGACGGGACGAGCTTCAGATTTTTACGGTCGGGGGGTCTTCATTACGGGGAGTCTGTTAGCTTATTTGGCCTCCATGCTGATTCTGAGTGGAGTTAGTACAATTAATTGGTTTTTGCTGGCCGCTATTCTCGAAGGCATTGGTGGCGGGATTCTCATTCCTATGACCATTGCCCTGATCTCCGACCGCTCTTCGGCCCAGGAGCGGGGGCGTGTCTTTGCGGTATGCGTTAGTGGCTTTGATGTGGGCATTGCCCTGGCAGGGCCAGCCTTTGGCTATGTGGAGGAGTTCACGGGCTTTCGGGGCCTGTTTTTAATCACCAGTAGCTTGGCCTTTTTAGCGATTATCCTGTTTCTTTTGCAGTCAAACCCTGACTTGAAGCGTTCTGTGGCCTTTGCCTTAGGCCGTGGCCGTGACGACTACGCCCTATCAAAATAACGGACTGGCTCTCAAAAGACGAGGCTTCCGGAGTAGGCCCTATCAGAACGTCAATGCCAAAGTAGCGTCACCCCTTGGTAAAAGCTAAAACTCACCGCCCAGGCGATTACCAAGGGAGCAAGCACCGCTAAGAGAGTATAACGCCAGGATTTGGATTCTCCCCAAATAGTTCCCAAGGTGGTTAAACAGGGCACATACAGTAAGCTAAACAAACAAAAACTAAAGCCCTGGGCAAAGGTCATCGTGCGTCTTAGCTCCTCCGTAACGGCTTCATTACTTAAGCCATAGATCACAGTCAAGGCAGCGATTTGGACTTCCTTAGCCACAAAGCCCACAATTAGCGTCACTGTCAAAAAGGGATTAATTCCTAACGGATTCATGAGGGGTTGAAAGATCTTCCCCAATTGGCCGGCATAGGTCTCTAATCCCGTTGTTCCCTGGGGAAAACTCGTTAAAAACCAGATTAAACTGGTGCCGATAACCATAAAAATTGAAAGTCGGGTGACAAATTCTTTCATTTCTCCCCACACCCGCAAAAAAACCTGGTGTAGGCTAGGAAAACGGTAGGGGGGTAATTCGAGGACAAAGGGCTCCCGGACTTGAAAGGCTTTAAAGCGGCTGAAGAGAGCGGCTACCAGAAATGCCGTGACAAAACTCATGACATACAACGAGAATAAGGCAATTGCCCCTTGGGAATTGGGTAACACCGCCGCCAGAATAAAGACAAAAACCTGTAACCGAGCCGAACACAGGGAAAAGGGAATCACCAACATCGCCAAGAGACGCATTCCCCGACTGCGAATCACCCGAGTGCCCATAATCGCTGGCACATTACAGCCAAAGCCCAGCATTTGCAAGACAAAACCTCGCCCATCTAAGCCCACACGTCCCATCAACGTATCCATCAAGTAGGCGGCCCGAGACAGGTAACCACTCCCTTCCAGAATTCCCATCACAATAAAAAAGAGGGCCACCAAGGGAACAAAGGAAAGCAGGGCCGCAAAACCGGCCCAAATTCCATGAAGCAGGAGGTCTTGTAACAGGTTTGGTAAGGGGGCCAAGAGGGGTTCCAGAAGAGTGGATTGAATCCAACCCGTGACGGCATCGACGGGATCAGCACTGGGCAGGCCGACATTCCAAATAAGCCAAAACACCACAAACATGGAAGCAAAAAAGAGAGGAATGCCCAGAATGGGATGTAACATCACCCCATCAATGACATTGGTAAGGGTGCGGGCCGTCACCGAAGGCATGTGCACAATACCGGCGATGACTGCCTCCATCTTGGCCTGTGAAACGGGATTAGCCGCGAGGACATTACCCAATTCCGGAATTTGGTAGGCTTCACTCTGGGCCTTAATCTGACGTTGTATAGCGGTTAACGCTCGCTCACACCCAGTTCCATACTTGGCACTGATGGGATAAACCGGAAAGCCCAGGCGTTCTCCCAGGGCCAAGGCATCGAATTGCACACCGTAACGTTTGGCCTCGTCGGCTAAATTTAAAACAGCAACTGCCGGTAGGCCGAGGGACTGGACTTGGAGCAGGAGACGGATCTGACGATCAATCTGGGCGGCATTGACCACTACCACCAATAAATTCACCGCATAATTTTCTAAAAAGCGCTGAACAACCCGTTCATCCTCAGAAAAGCCGTTCAAGTCGTAGATACCCGGCAGATCCACCACCTCCACGGTTTCCCCTTCCCAGGTCACGGTGGCCTGGAATAGATCCACGGTTAATCCTGGCCAATTGGCAATGGCAGCATTGGCCTTGGTGAGGCGATTAAAAAAGGTAGATTTCCCTGTATTGGGCTGACCAATTAAGGCAATACGCTTTTGAACATCCGCCCGAGCAGAGTTCACTTTTCCCCGCTGACAATGGGCCACGCTGTTTACTCTCTCAATATCTCTTAATGTTCTAACTTAACTGAAACCCATTGGGCTTCACTGCGACGCATCGCTACTTCGGTGGTGCTCCCTATTCGTAGATGCAAGGGGCCTCCCAAGGCCGCCTTACGCAACACTTGGATTGGTTTACCAGGAATAATTCCCATTGCTTCTAGGCGATTAACCAGGCCTTGACCATGGTGACTGAGAAAAACACTGTCTACAAGCGCAACTTGCCCTACCGACAAATCAAGCAAGGTCATTTTTGAGTCTTCCAAACTAAGAAGGATTTGCAATAGTCAGTATAACACGCGGAGAGGGGAGCCATTATTTTTATTTGTCCAGGGTTATATGACTTTGTAGTTGTATTTAGACTGGCTTGGGACGAACCAGACCGTTCTTATCTGCAACCTTGGGACGAAATAAACGGGAGTTGATGACGGATAGCGCTATTCAATCATGCCCATTTCTTGCAGGGAGCGCCGCAGGACTTCTGCCTCTGGACTCCCTTGTTGGTCATAGAGGCTAATGGCCGTTTTAAAAGCTACTAAGCTTTCCGCCAGCAGGCCGGCCTTAAAGGTCGTCACCCCGAGATTTTGATAGGCCTGGGCATAATTAGGATTCAGTTCAACGGCCCGTTGATAGGCCTTGATCGCCTCCAAGAGCTGGCCCTGGGCCTTGAGGATGCGACCTAGATTGTAGTGGCCGGTCGCTAGGGTGGGGTCAATCTGGACAACGGTAGCAAAGATCTTTTTAGCTTGGGCCAAGTCCCCTAAGTCGTGGAGCAAGGCCCCGTAATTATTCAAGGCCCCCAATTTCAAGGGCAATAGGATCTCTTCGTCTAGGGCCTTTTGGTAATGTTTCAGGGCCAATTCCCATTTTTTTTGCCGCTGGTAGGCATTAGCCAGATGGTAATGGAGTTCAAAGCGGACGGGGATTGAAGCCTGGTTGGACTTCAGGCCTTGCTTGAGTAACTTAATGCCCTCTTTTTCCTGGCCCAGGGAATTGTAGAGTGCGCCTAACTTACTGCACAGATAGGCATCCTGGGGATTTTCGGCCAGGGCCTTTTCCAGGAGGGTTTGGGCCCGTTGTTGTTTGGCGCCAAGCTGTTCTGGGCCATAGCCCGTGTGGAGAATGGCAACACCGGGGAGATCCACCACACGCCAGCGGGGTTCCTGTTGCATAAGGGCCAAAACACTATCATCAATGGTTTCGTGGTAAGGCCGGTTAAAGCGCAGGGCCGGATGACGACGAAAAAGACGCGATACCAAGGAATAGGGGGATTGCACAGCCCCCACTTCCTGACGCATTAGGTTCACTACTAAAGTATTGTCTTCGGTCATGGCCCGCTGTATCGAGTCCAGCATTTTGGGATTCAGGGTTTCGTCCGCATCTAAGACCAAAACCCAATCCCCTGTTGCCTTGGCCAGGGCCTGGTTGCGGGCCTGGGAAAAATCCTCGGGCCAAGTTGTTTTAAAGACCTTCGCACCTGCTTTTTTGGCTATGGTGGGGGTTTTATCCTGGGATCCCGTATCCAAGACCACCATCTCCTGAACTAGGCCCTGCACACTGGCCAAGCATTGGGGCAAGCGATGGGCTTCATCTTTAACGATCATGCAGAGACTGAGGGTAGGCATGGGGGAGTCATCCAGAAGGGCGCGTATGATATTTTGGGAAGGCTGTCTTGATTCAGTATTGCCCCAACCTAAACTAACTCACAATGGTCCCCTCTGCTCCCAGCACCGAAGAAATTATCGCCGCCCTCGAAATTCCTACCAATCTCAACTTCGACCTACCCGACCCCGAGGACGAGGCCCTGCAAGACCACGAATTCCAAAGCCAGATCGATAATTTTTGGAAATTGTGCGAGCGCTTTGACCTGCAAACGGAAATCTGGCGGGGGCGTATTCTACGGGCAGTGCGAGACCGAGAAAAACAGGGGGGCGATGGCCGGGGTACGGGTTTTCTTAATTGGCTTAAACAGCGGGAAATTACCAAAAGTCAGGCCTATGCCCTGATTCAGTTGGCCAATAGTGCCGATACTCTACTAGAAGATGGCCAGCTAGACCCGGAATCCATCAACAATTTTAGTAAACGGGCCTTTGTGGAAACCGCCAAGGCGGCCCCGGAAGTCCAAAAATTAGTCAGCCATGCCGCCCACAATGGCGAACGTATTACCCGCCGTGAGGTCAAACAATTGGCCGATGAATGGACGGCCATGAGTTCTGATTTATTGCCCGATGCCGTCAAGGAAAAAGCCACCGAGGGCAGTCTCCCCCCGCGTCACCTGGCCCCCTTGGTCAAGGAACTGGAAAAATTGCCCGAAGGCCATCTCCTCTCCCTGCAAAAGGAAGTGTCCGAAAATCCCGATGTGGATACCGTCAAGCATCTCACTAGTTCTGCCCGGAGTTTATCGAAATATCTAGATGCGGCGGCCCAGGTACAAACCCTCAAGGCTTATCCTTTAGATCTGGAATTGGCCCTGGAGGAGGCCCTGCGCCTGGATTGTTTGGGGACGGCGGCGGATTTAGTCAAACAGGCCACCCAATTGGAACAAACGGCGGCCAAACTGTTCAGTACCTGGAAACGTCTGGGGAGTTTGTCTGACCGGCTCTATGTGGATACTGGGGCCAGTAGCCCTAACCTGCGCTCCCTGTTAACGGCCCTGGAAAACCTGACCCAGGAAATTATTGAAGTGCAGTTAGACGAAAGTGGTGAGCGGTCAGTGCGTCTGCGGATTTTGCAAGACCCCGAAGCCTAACGTTGGGAAAAACCCTAGAAGCGTCCCCCAGGTGGGGGGGATGTTAGGAAGTAAAACTAAGACGTTAGAGACTCTGGTGACTAGGGTAAGTCTAGCCAATCGGAAGAACCGCTAGACCGGCCCTTGAGGGACTCCCCACCCGAGACCAGAGTTTCTAGATTTTTACGCTGTTCCATTTGGCCCAGGAAGTAGCCCGTCATCATAGCCGAGGCCAGTAGATTCGCCAGGCTTTCACGGTTGGTCGTCACCTGAACCTGAAAATCTTCACTTGGCAAGATTCCCAGCAGGCCCTGCACGTTGTGGCTAATGATTTCTTTAAGTTCTGTACTGGCAGATTCAGCGACCCGCGCCAGGGTGTCAGGATGTTGTTGTTGCAGGTATTGGACGAGGGTATTGTGTTCTTGTTCTTCTTCGGAAATTAAAAAGTCAAAGTTAAATTCCATTACATCTCCCAAACGAGCGTTGACATTTTTCCGCGACTGTCTTTTTATTCTAATGCATTGACTGAAGGACAAAAATAGGGAGTGTTACTACCCCCCCCACAAAACTCTAATTAAATTATGGTTTTAAATGATTTTCCGTCCTAGAGAGCTTTGAGCAACGGCTGAGCGCTATGTCCTACTGTCTTGGTAATAACCCCGTGTGCAACTATTTTTTAGGTCTTGATTGACAAGGCTTTCAAAACTCAGGAATGTTAGAGTATCGCCTGGAACCCTTATTCTGTCGTTCTTAGTTGCACATCGCGTTAATACTAAATTGCCAACTGCCCCCTCTTTTCCTGAAAGGGGAGAGTTTTAGCCGGCCAGCCATATAAACGAGACGACCTGGAGAGCTTCGGCCTTGCTGAGTGATTCCAAGGCAACGATGAACCTGCTCCTAAAACACTTACTGAAAAAGGATTTTGAATACCTGTTTCTCTCTTCATTAAAACTCAGTTTCTGGTAGGGGTTCCAGTGGGAGAAAGCTTTGTCGAGTGTTATGAATGAGATATGTTCCGATGAAGCAGGGCTGTTAACTTATTTTCTTGTTTTCTTCTCAAGCAACTTTCTCATACTTTCAGTAAAGCCTCGTGATGCCGCTTTGCTTACTGCAACTTGATTAACAAGGAATATCAATATTTGTCTGCATGTTTCTGCATATTCCAAGCATTGTTCATCAGATTCAGCGTGAAGTCCTTCACTGAGTGCTGAATGTAAAGTTGCAAGAGGATTCATCCCCTCCGGCCTCAGTATCGGAGGTAATAAATCCTTGACTAAGTCAATTTTTTCCTGTGTTACTATCGTTTTTTTTGTCTTGCTTAAAGCATCTTGGTATTGAGATAACTCTTGTTCAGTCAATAAGTCTGCAATTTCATCCAATAAGCTATCAATTATCTCTTCTACTATTCGTCTGTAATATCCGAATGCACCTATGCCATATCCTTGTGATTCACATACAAGCCCTTTATGATAATAACTTGAATGCTCTCCAAGAAGTTTTTCTATATTGACATTACCTTTGGTTATCCAAGCTGGATACTGACCTACTTTCATAAACCATTTCTGGTTATCATCTACTTTAATAAAAAAGACTCTTTCAAATTTTTGGCAATGATAGCAAAGATAGACTGCACGAAAAATAATACCATCAATGGGATAATTTGCGTAATTCAAGTTCTCCCAGTATTCATTTTTCATAGCAAATGTTTGGCTAGACTTACAGATCGGACAATCCATATTTATTTGAACGACTGGAAGTCTGTCGGTTGTTGGGGGGATTTTTGCAACGCTGAACTTTCTGTAAAGCGGATATTCTTCTAAAAAGTTTTTGTATGGCATAAAAGGTTCCTGAGCATGGATTCTCACAAGATAAACATGGATTATACAGAGACTATTCTTGTATCATGCCACATACACATTCCTAAAGTACCGTATATCGCTCTAAGCAGAGAAAGTACAACAAATAATTTACTTAATATGCTAAAAGTATGCTGTAGCGATCGACTTACCTTTTTTATGGACTCTACGCCATCCCGAAATCTTCTGGTCGTAGTGCGTGAGTTTATTCACTTCAAGCAATACTCTTCCTGAACTGAGTAACTTTGGCTTTAATAACCTATATTTTGACTGTTCCTAGGCGAATCTAGCCCAAAATTGAAGAAAGCTGGTCAATTTCAAAATATTGCTGGAATTTATCCGTGATTTCGAGCCAATAGGAACGGCCCTCAGTTTGGCGGCGCTTGCGGATAAATCCCTGTTCCACCAGGTCTTGAATGTGTTGATAGGCCCCACTACCCCGGAGTTGAATCACTTTGGTTTGCAAGATTGGTGATTTCAGGGCGATGGCCGCCAGAGTTCTGAGGGTGCCGGTGCTGAGGTCGGCGGGAACGAGGTCTTGAATCAGGGTCTGGAAGGCAGACCGCAATTGTAGACAATAGCCCGTTTCCGTTTCGATCACCTCTAGGGCACTATCCCGGCGAGCATAGTCTTCCATTAATTCTAAAAGTGCATCTTCCACACTGGGCCGGTCTTGCTGGGTGATCTCGCTCAGTTCCACCAGGGTCAAGGGCCTGGCCTGGAGATAAAGAATCGCTTCAATTTGGGTTGCTAGGCGCATGGAGATGGAGAAGAACAAGTTCGGCGGTAGGATAGGGAGGCAAGCGGGCCCATCCCCAAAATACCATGATATCCAGTACACCGAGTCTATCCCCAGAACAGTGGGAATCCTTCCATCAGCTACAGCACCAACTCCGGGGGCCTGCCCATAGCGAGGCCTTTCTGGACAAGGAGGGAGGGGATATTTTGGTGTTGCCGTCCTTTAGTCTAGACCAGAGTGTAGGCGAAAAAATACCCGGCTTTCTGCACTACGAGGAGCGGCTCCTCTTTTCCTTAATTCGGTTGCGCAATCCCAAAACCCGTCTCATTTACGTGACGGCCCAGCCCCTGTCACCCCTGATCGTTGAGTATTATCTGCAACTGCTGGCGGGTATTCCCTTTTCCCACGCGCGGGAACGCTTGCTCCTCTTCACTGCCTACGATAATGCCTATAAACCCCTCACCCAAAAAATTCTAGAACGTCCCCGTTTAATCGAACGGATTCGCCAGGCCCTGCGGCCGGGCCGTTCCCACATCGTTTGTTTTAATGCCACGGCCCTGGAGGCAGAGCTATCCCTACAACTCCAAACACCCCTGCTGGCAGCTAGTCCGGCCCTGGCCTACTGGGGGTCAAAAAGCGGGAGCCGGGAAATTTTTGCCGAGGCCGGTGTGTCCTACCCCGACGGTAGTTTTTTAGTCAATTCTGTAGAGGCCCTGTTAGCGGAAACGGTGGCCCTGTGGCAACGCCAGCCCCACCTGCGACGGGTAATGGTCAAGCTGAATGAGGGCTTTTCGGGGGAAGGCAATGCCATTTTTCCTTTGCCGACGGATCGGACGGCTCAGGCGGCCTCACCGGAACTGCTCCAGGCCTATTTACCCTGCTTGCAATGCCAGGCCCAGGGAGAAACCTGGGAAAGTTTCCTGGCCCGGATTCCCAGCCTTGGGGCCATTGTCGAGGCCTTTGTGGAGGGGGCAGAAAAGCGGTCTCCCAGCGTCCAGGGCTATATCAGTCCCCAGGGAGAGGTGAGTATTCTTTCTACCCATGACCAGATTTTGGGCGGTCCTGACCAACAGATTTATCTGGGCTGTCGTTTTCCCGCCGACGACGGCTATCGTTTGGCCCTGCAGAATTTAGGTCTCAAAATTGGCCAAGTGTTGGCCCAGCGGGGGGCCATGGAGCGTTTTGGCGTTGATTTTATGGCTGTGCGTCAGGGAGAAACTTGGGAGTTAACTGCCATTGAGATTAATCTGCGCAAGGGGGGAACGACCCATCCCTTTATGACCCTGAAGTTATTAACCAACGGCATCTACGACCCGACCACCGGCCTGTTCTATAGTCAGGAGGGCCAGCCGAGGTATTACCTGGCCTCGGATAATTTGCAAAAACCCCAATACCATGGTCTCCTGCCCGATGACCTAATGGATATTATCGCCACCCACGGCCTACACTACAACAGCACCACCCAAACAGGGACGCTGTTTCACCTGATGGGGGCCCTATCGGAATTTGGTAAACTCGGCCTGACTTGCATTGGTCGTTCTCCGGCAGAGGCAGAGGCTATCTACCAAAAAGTGGAGCATTGTCTCGACCAGGAAACGGCTGACCCTTAATCCTCGACCTGTCTCAGCGAGACGGATTGAAACCGCTTAACATTTCCGTAATAATAGAAAACCCTAGTCTTTGATCGTGTTAAGCGTCACCACCAGGATGCTCGGGATGCCCCGTTAATCCCCGAGACTATTTTTCCTTGCCCACCCCTCCCTAAACACCATGAATCGCACGGCTGCCGTTTCTTCCCCCTTCCTTGGTCAACCCTGGCTCGTTGAAGAACGAGATGCCTGTGGCGTTGGTTTTATTGCCGATGTCCAGGGCCAGGTCAGTCATACCCTCGTTCAACAGGCTCTCAAAGCCCTGGGCTGTTTGGAACACCGAGGTGGCTGTAGTGCGGATGCGGATTCGGGCGACGGTGCGGGCATGATGACGGCTATTCCCCGACAACTCTTGGCCCAGTGGTTTACGCAACGCAATTTAACCATGCCGGATGTAGAGCAGTTGGGGGTGGGCATGGTCTTTCTACCCCAGGAACCCGGTGCTCGGGAAGTGGCCAAGGGTTATGTCGAAGAAGTAGTCCGAACCGAGAAGTTAACGGTTTTGGGTTGGCGAGAAGTCCCTGTTAAACCGGAAGTCTTGGGGCCCCAAGCCCGCAATAACCAGCCCCACATGGAGCAAATTTTAGTCACCTGTCCGGCAGGTTGTTCCGGGGATGAGTTGGATCGTCGCTTGTACATTGCCCGGTCTCTGGTGGGGAAAAAGTTAGCGGATGATTTCTATGTCTGCTCCTTTTCCTGTCGCACCCTTGTCTATAAAGGCATGGTTCGTAGTGAGGTGTTAGGGGAATTTTACCTCGACCTGCAAAACCCTGATTACCAGAGCAATTTTGCGGTCTATCACCGTCGCTTCAGCACCAATACGATGCCAAAGTGGCCTTTGGCTCAGCCCATGCGCCTACTCGGTCATAACGGCGAGATTAACACTCTGCTGGGCAATATCAACTGGATGGCAGCTCGGGAAAAGGGTCTCCAAGTTCAAGGCTGGACTGAGAGCGAATTACAGGCCCTGACCCCAGTGGTAAATCCAGCCAATAGCGATTCCTACAACCTGGATAGTGCCATGGAGTTATTGGTTCGCACGGGTCGTAGTCCCCTGGAAGCAATGATGATCCTGGTGCCTGAGGCCTACCGCAATCAACCAGCCCTGAAGGATTATCCTGAAATTGTCGATTTCTACGAGTACTATGGGGGCTTCCAGGAGGCCTGGGATGGCCCGGCCCTGTTGGTTTTTAGCGATGGCAAAACCGTCGGGGCGGGTCTAGACCGCAATGGCCTGCGGCCGGCCCGTTACTGCATCACCAAAGATAACTACATTGTGGTGGGGTCGGAAGCTGGAGTAGTGGATCTCCCCGAAGCTGACATTATTGAAAAAGGACGCCTGGCTCCTGGCCAGATGATCGCTGTTGATCTGCAAAATCAGCAAATCCTGAAAAACTGGCAGATTAAACAACAAGTTGCCCAAAAACATCCCTACGGTGCTTGGCTCCAACAGTACCGTCAGGAAATTCGCTCTGAGCAGTTTTCTGAAAGCACTCTTTTTAATGATCCGGCCCAGGTTCTGCAACAACAGACGGCCTTTGGCTATAGTGCTGAAGACCTGGACATGGTGATCGTGCCCATGGCCAGCCAGGGGAAAGAACCCACCTTTTGCATGGGGGATGATACCCCCCTAGCCATTCTTTCCAGCAAACCCCACCTCCTCTACGACTACTTCAAACAACGCTTTGCCCAGGTGACGAATCCCCCCATTGACCCCCTGCGGGAAAATCTGGTGATGTCCCTGAGCATGAGTTTGGGAGAACGGGGGAAATTACTGGAACCCCAGGCGACTTCAGCTCAGTTGATTAAATTACAATCCCCAGTCCTTAACGAGCTAGAACTGGCCCAGATTCAACAGTCCAGCTTGCCCTCTGCGATACTCTCCACCCAATTTGACCTGACGGCCGGCCCTTCAGCCCTGGAAAGCGCGATCACGGCCCTGACCCAATCTGCCACGGAAGCAGTCAAAGCCGGAGCGAAAATCCTGATTCTGAGTGACCGTCCCCAGGGCCAAGCGCTAACGGAAAATACCAGCTATATTCCCCCCCTGCTAGCCGTAGGAGCTGTGCACCATCACCTCATTCGGTCGGGCCTGCGTCTCAAGGCCTCCCTGGTCGTCGATACGGCCCAATGCTGGAGTACCCATCACTTTGCTTGCTTGATTGGTTACGGCGCTTCGGCGGTTTGTCCCTACCTGGCCCTGGAATCAGTACGCCAGTGGTGGCAAGACCCCAAAACCCAAAAGCTGATGGAAAACGGCAAGCTCAATGCCATTACCTTAGCTAAAGCCTTGCAGAATTATCGTCAATCGGTGGAAGCAGGCCTGTTTAAAATTCTCTCCAAAATGGGTATTTCCCTGCTGGCCTCCTACCACGGGGCCCAGATTTTTGAGGCCATTGGTCTAGGGGCTGAGTTGGTGGAATTGGCCTTTGCCGGAACAACCAGTCGAGTGGGGGGCCTGAATTTAACGGAAGTGGCCCAGGAGGTGATCGCTTTCCACAGCAAGGCCTTCCCGGAATTAACTGCAAAAAAATTAGAAAACTACGGGTTTGTCAACTACCGTCCCGGCGGCGAGTACCACATGAATTCCCCGGAAATGGCCAAGGCCCTGCATAAAGCAGTGGCAGCCTATCAAATGGGGGCCAATGGGGTGAATCAAGAAGCCTATAACCATTACGAGGTCTATCGCCGTTATCTTCAGGAGCGTCCAGTCACGGCCCTGCGGGATCTTTTAGATTTCAATCCCGACCGCACGGCAATTCCTTTGGATCAGGTTGAATCAGTCGAAGAAATTGTCAAACGCTTCTGTACCGGCGGTATGTCCCTAGGGGCCCTCTCCCGCGAGGCCCATGAAACCCTGGCCATTGCCATGAACCGCATGGGGGCCAAATCCAACTCCGGCGAAGGCGGCGAAGATACGGTGCGCTATCTCAAACTCAATGACGTGGATAGTGACGGCAATTCTCCGACCTTACCCCACTTAAAAGGCCTGCAAAATGGCGACACCGCCTGCTCTGCGATTAAACAAGTGGCCTCGGGTCGCTTTGGGGTCACGCCGGAATACCTCACCAGTGGTCAACAGATCGAAATCAAAATGGCCCAGGGGGCCAAACCCGGTGAGGGAGGCCAACTGCCAGGGGCTAAGGTCAGTCCCTACATCGCCATGCTACGTCGCTCTAAACCCGGTGTTACCCTCATTTCACCGCCGCCTCACCATGATATTTACTCTATCGAAGACTTAGCTCAACTGATCTTTGATCTACACCAGATCAATCCTGTGGCTCAAGTTTCGGTCAAACTGGTGGCGGAAATTGGCATTGGCACCATTGCCGCTGGGGTCGCCAAGGCCAACGCTGATATTATCCAAATTTCGGGTCATGATGGGGGGACAGGAGCCTCTCCCCTGAGTTCCATTAAACATGCCGGTTCTCCCTGGGAATTGGGGGTGACAGAAGTCCACCGCGTCCTTTTGGAAAATCAACTACGGGATCGAGTCCTGCTCCGGGCCGATGGCGGTCTGAAAACGGGCTGGGATGTGGTCATGGCAGCCCTAATGGGGGCTGAGGAATTTGGCTTTGGTTCCATTGCCATGATTGCGGAGGGCTGTATTATGGCGCGGGTCTGCCATACCAACAATTGTCCGGTGGGAGTTGCGACCCAGCAAGAACGTCTGCGCCAACGCTTTAGCGGGGCCCCTGGACAGGTGGTCAACTTCTTCTACTTCATTGCCGAGGAAGTCCGCTCAATCCTGGCCCACCTGGGTTATCGCCGTCTTGATGATCTGATTGGCCGTACCGATCTACTCAAAATCCGCTCGGATGTGCAGTTGAGTAAAACCCAGGCCCTGAACCTAGACTGTTTGCTGAACCTGCCCAACGTCAAAGAACACCGAGAGTGGCTCCAACATGAAGCCGTCCACAGTAATGGCCCTGTTCTGGATGACACGATCCTGGCCGACCGGGATATTCAGGATGCCATCACCCACCAGAGCCAAATTACTAAAACCTATCACCTGGTGAATACCGACCGTACCGTGGGGACTCGTCTCGCTGGGGCAATCGCCAAACAGTATGGCAACAATGGCTTTACTGGCCAGATTACCCTCAATTTCCAAGGAGCGGCGGGCCAGAGTTTCGGGGCCTTTAACCTAGATGGCATGACCCTCCACCTGCAAGGAGAAGCCAATGATTACGTCGGCAAGGGCATGCACGGCGGGGAAATCGTGATCGTACCGCCACCGAACGCGACCTATGCCCCCGAGGATAACGTCATTATCGGTAATACCTGTCTCTACGGCGCGACTGGGGGAACCCTCTACGCCAATGGCCGGGCTGGGGAACGCTTTGCGGTTCGTAACTCTTTGGGTAAAGCCGTGATTGAAGGGGCCGGCGACCACTGCTGTGAATACATGACGGGCGGGGTTGTCGTTGTCCTGGGGTCTGTGGGCCGTAATGTCGGAGCGGGCATGACCGGTGGTCTGGCCTATTTCTTAGATGAAGACAACAGCCTACCGGAGAAAATTAACCCCGAAATTATCAAACTGCAACGGATTACTTCACCCAAGGGAGAAGAGCAGTTAAAGGCCCTGATCCAGGCCCATAGCTCACAGACAGGTAGCCCGAAAGCTAAACGGATTCTGGCAAACTGGTCGGATTATCTGGGCCAATTTTGGCAGGCTGTACCACCATCAGAAGCCAATTCCCCGGAAGTGAATGCTACGGTCTCAGTGGTAGGAGAAAAGACGTTAACGTCGGTATAAGTTACTCAAAACTTGGTTAGTATGAGGGGAGCAATCTTAAATCTCCCCTCACCTAACAGATATTGGCAAAATTTTGTGAACTCAAAGCTATGCACTAACGCATTCTACAAAATCAGCGATTTTTCTTTATTGTTTAATGTTTAATTCTAAAACTGAAAGCTAAACTAATGAGTGAATTATCCCAGAGTAACGATGAAATTCTGGCACTGTTAATCGAAAAACAGACTCATAAAATTATAGAAAGCTATAATAAGCAAGATTGTTATTTTTCGATTAGGCAAAACTTTGATTTGGAGCAGTTCCTATGGATTATTGCAACACAAATTTATTCATCTATTGGGGAGAAAATAGATTTTATTAAAACCAAGAAAATTATAAAACAATATCAAGCATCAGCTTATTCACTTCATGCTCTTGAAGAAAAAAACAAGAGGCAGGAACAAAAAAGAATTGGGCTTGAAAAAATCCAGAAAAGAAAAGATATTATATACGGCGAAATCGAACTATTAGAGTCACAACTAGGACAAATACTTGATCAAAACATCCTAGACAAATCAATTAACAAGTCAACGCAAGAAAAAAATATTCTATTAAAAATAATTAAATTCAAAGAAGAATTGCAAAATTTATTTGTGACGCAAAGAGAAATGATATTATCTGAAATAAAACAGGCAGAGATTGATTACGATTTTGTGCTTATAGCAAAATTAAAATTTCAAGATCTCGTCTTCCTTGAAGAGAAAATAGAAAAAATCAGCAATGAACTATTACAATTGAGCACCCAGATTAATTCAAAGGTGCAAGAAGAGGAAATGGCTGAAGAAAAGAAAAAATCATACTTCTTGGAAATCATAAAACAGGTAGAAAATACCCTTGGCAAAGAAGATATTTTGATAGAGATACTTGAATTAATTGAATCACAACTAGAAATTGATTATCAATTAATGAAAGTTGATTCTAGTATATCCAATGATTTAAGAGCGGATGAATTAGATACAATTGAGTTATCAATGGAAATTGAAGAGTTAGTCCATGTAGAAATCCCCAATGAACTACTGGGATCATATCGTGTAGGTGGATTATCTGACGGGACATCTTATCCTATTTCTTGCTCAATCAGAGAGCTTCTAGAATTTATTTCAAGCAAGCTAAATACACTTTAAATATTGAGGTAACAGACCAAGCACTTACCCTAATGAAAGTATTATTTATCTTATCTGTTTTTTACTCTTATTAATTTAACAATCTGCTGAAATATGAGAGAAACACTCTATAACAATGATTTCCAAGGATGGATTGAAGAAACGATTCATCACCTAGAAAACCAACAATTTGATCAATTAGATATTCAAAACTTAATTGAGGAATTAGCAGAATTGGGACGTTCGGAAAAAAGGTCATTAGAGAGCAACTTGATGATTTTGATTGCCCATTTGCTCAAACTCCGTATTCAACAAGACGTGCCGGAAGCCATGAAAGGTAGTTGGTATGATTCTGTCGTTGAACATCGTCAACGGGTTTGCAAAAGCCTACGAGATACCCCTTCTCTCAAAGGCTATCTGGCATCAGCAATTGAATCAGCCTATCCCGATGCCCGCAAGGTAGCGATTAAGGAGGGAAAATTAGCTAAGTTCGGCGTTCGTATTCCTCCAGAGTTCGATTATCCTCCAACCTGTCCTTTTACCCTAGAACAACTACTAGATGAGGATTTTATGGGGGGCTAGCCTTAATCAGTCTAAATTCAGTTACTAATAAAGCGTTAGTTTTTTGGTAAGGATTCAGGTCATACAAAAAGCATCCAAATTCATGCTGTGTAACGATTTGGGCTAATTACGGCAAAATCTTCGTTCTCATTAAGAAACGCTGAAAGCCTTAATTTTCATGCTTATTGAGAATGAAACTGTTAGTTTAGCGAGTTCTTAGATTTTATAAGTCGCTCTGTGACCATGTTTAAGGCACCTGAATCCTTACCTTGTCTCTCCTCTTTTTTATTCGATCTTTCGCTCTCTGATAGAAGAGCGATAAACTCCTCAACTACTCTTTATCTAGCCATTCGGGAGTCAAGGTACGGAAGTCAAATTGCGCTACGTTGGGATGACAGGCCACGCAACTCTTGACGGTCATATCCGAGGGTAGATCTACCCGGGGATGCAGGGCCTTGAAAAAGCGGGATTTCTCGGCGTAGAGAGGTACCGGAGTATTGGGGGGCAAGGGCCGGGAAAAGGTACTGACGTAGTCCCAGATCAGCAACTGCGTTAGACGGTTGAGGTTGGGAATTGTCGTCCCAAAATGCTTATCGGGCCGGCGCAGGATTTGTTGCCAACTTTCCAGGGGCAAGACTTCGGGCGGCAGGGCAATATGACAGCCAGCACAGGTTTCAAGATAGGCTTCAAAGCCCGGTTGGTAGCGGCTGGGAATGGGATCGACTGGACGAGCATTGGCTGGGATTCCTCCAGGGGAGGGGAGGGCCTCCGGGAGTGTCACCTGGGCTACAGGGCCAGGTAAAGAGGGCAATTCTAGGGCAAGGGCTAGGCCCCAGCCCAAACTGCTACAACAGAGCCACAGAAGTCCTAGGAGGAGGTAGCGTTGCCAGCGTGAAGGGAAGAAGGACATTAACCAGTACCCCCGGAAGAATCAAATTGTTGCTGGGCCCAATCCTCAAGCTGTTGGGCAAGACGGGTGTGGAGCCGATGGCTGGCCTTGTAGGCCACGATATGGGCCTGGGGTAAGGAGCCGAGTAAAGCGAGATCCCCTAGCAAATCCAACAGTTTGTGACGCACCGGCTCATCAGCAAAACGGAGGGGGGGATTGAGCCAGGTTTCATGGTCACAGACAAGGGCATTCTCCAAACTGCCCCCCTTGATCAGGCCGGTTTCTCGGAGGTGGGCTATTTGGTCGGCAAAGCCAAAGGTGCGAGCCCCCGCTAGGGCCTGGGCAAAGTTCTCTGCCTGGGGTTGCCAGGTTAACCACTGCTGCCCGATGGGGGCATAGGTAAAGTCAATACCATAGCTTAGACGTAGGTCGGGACTGGGAAAAGCCGCCACAAAGGCATCCTTTTCCTGCACCGACAGGGGCATTGTCAGAACCCAAGGCGTTTCGCCAGTAGCATAGGGTGTTAGGCCACTACTCTCTAAGGCCTGAAGCCAGGGAAGGGCCGAACCATCACAGAGGGGGACTTCCGGGCCATCAATGTCTATGCGAACATCTTCAATCCCTAAGGCCACCAAGGCCGCTAAAAGATGCTCTACGGTGCGTACGGTGGCTGGCGGGGTTCCTAATTCGGTAGAAAGTAGACTCTCCCGCACCTGACGGAGATTTGCCGGAATGATTGGTTGGTCGGGTAAATCCACCCGCACAAAAAAGCGGCCCTGGCCAGGGGAAGCAGGATGCAGGGCCACTCGAGTCGTCAGGCCCAGATGCAACCCGACCCCTTCAACAATCACGCTGGTGGTTAACCGATGTCCCATGTCTATCCCTACCATGGCTAGAATTTTTCCCCGATACCAAAGTTAACGCGAGAATCTCCTTGGTCGTTAAAGCCGTAGTCAATCCGAATCGGCCCTACCGGCGATTGAATCCTGACCCCAATACCGTAGCCTAGGCCAGAACCGGGTAGCCCCCGGACAATGGAGGGAAAACCAGGAACCGCCCCTGCTGAACCCAGGGTTGAACCATAGTCCACGAAAAGGGCTCCCCCGACAGCCGCCACAATGGGAAACCGATATTCTGCTGTGGCCTGAAAATAACTGCGACCACTGCCCACATCACCTTCGGCAAAACCTCGAACGGAGTTGCTTCCTCCCAAAATAAAGGCCTCATAGGGCGGCAGGTCTCCCAAAACCGTACCGGCTTGGACGTTAAAGGCCAGGGCCTGGGGTTGGGTACTTTCAACGAAGCCAAAGCTAGTGAGGTCAAGCCAGTTAACGGGCAGATAGAAACTATAACTACCCCGCAGTCGCGTCAGGAAAATGGCCCCGGAGCCGATGGGAACCGTTTGTTCCACCCCAAAGCGCGTGAAGGAACCACTGGTGGGCTGGAGGGCATTATTACGGGTATCCTGGGAGGCCCCGAAGGAGAGCACCCACAGGTCATCAACCCCACTGCCACTGAAGGACAGGGGCTGGGAACCATAGCCGTTTAACGGAGCCGACAGGGGAGAAAGGTTGCCGTCGGCATCTTCAATGCGGACATTCTGGTAAACAAAGCCGGTGGACAGGCGCCAATCCGGGATCGTGAAAACATCCTTGGCAATGGGTCGAGAAAAACTAATCCCGGCTCCCGTCCTGACAACTCGGGGACTATCTAGGTTCTCTAGGGTTCGGATTGAGGACGTATCGCCGTCAAAAACCAGGGAAATCGTCCGCCGCCGGAAAATATTAGCGGTGTAGGAAGTTCGGTAGGGATCGCCGCCAATCCAGGGATCGGTAAAGCTGGCATCAAAGAGGAGTTCCCGTTCCCCTACCTGGAATTCCACCCCAACGGTCTGGTTATTACCCCCCATGTTCCGTTCTTGATAGCTGATGGTGCCAAACAAACCGCTAGTGCTACTGACTCCGGCCCCGGCGGCCACAGACCCCGTATTGCCCTCCACCACATCAACATTGACCACCACTTCTCGGGGGTCAGTACCTGGGGTAAAGGAGAGTCGTGCATCTTCAAAGAGGCCCAGGCCGTAGACCCGTTGTAGGTCTTTTTGGGCCGTGTTGCGATTAAACACATCACCGGGTTTTAACTGCATCTCCCGCGTCACAATAAAATCCCGCGTCCGTCCATTGGCGGGTTCATCTTCGGCATTAAAATAGCGAACCTGAATGTTTTGAATTACCCCTTCGGCGATAGTCAGGGTAACTGTGCCATCTTCGCCGACCTTGGGGGATCCCACCACCTGGGCCAGGTCGTAGCCATTGCTGGAGTACCATTCATTAATTTTTTTGATGCCTTCCTGGAGATCCCGGAGATTGAGAATCTTACCGTACTGGCCACTGAAGGTATCCTGCACTACTTGGGGCGGTAACACGCCAGCTTTATCTGTTGCCGGTACCGTTTCGATCTGTACCTGTTTAAAAATGGGATTAGGTTGCACCGCAAAGGTTACCCGTACCCCTAGGGGCGTATCCGAGGGCGTGGCCTGAACATTGCTAAAGAAACCCGTGGCATACACCGCATTAATATCTTCCTGAAGCTGGGTTCTAGTTGTCGTGCGGCCGGGCTGGGTACGAATGGCGTTATAGACCAAGACCTCAAGTTCTGGAGAGGCCCCGCTGACCACCACCTCACTGACAAGAACCCTGGGTTCAGCGGCGGGTGCTGTTTCTGCACTACTGGGCGGCGTTTCTGGGGCCGGTGTGGTGGGAATAGGTGTATCAGCGGCGGGAGGAACGTTCGGAGTCGGGGGCGTTTGGGCCTGGGAATTGTCGGATGATGGGGGATTAGCAGTTTCTACGGGAGAGGAAGGAGGCGCGGCAGAGACCGCCGGGGGGTTGACCGCTGAAACCCCTGGGGCACCAAGGGCGATTACGGTTGCCGCCAGCAGGCCGCTTAAAACTGGCAATACAGTTGCGCTTTTAATCTCGTTTGACACGTCCAAACACCCAATCCAGCAATAAAGTGAATAAATTTTCAGGCAAAACTAAACAGGAATAATAACTGATCTCGGTCAGGCCGTTGTACGACGACAGCCCCAATTCAGGAGCATTTTAAACGGTTATCTTGACCTTTCTTAATACAAAAGGTTCCACAATAGCCCTAAGTGTAGGCCGGGCCTAGCTGGGCTAGTATCCGCTGTTGGACAGTTTGATAGGCGGATTCCACTTGGCCAAGATCCTTGCGGAAGCGGTCTTTGTCTAAAACGCGGGCCTGGGGATCGCTTTGCTGTTGATCCCACAGCCGACAGGTATCGGGGCTAATTTCATCGGCTAACAGAATTTGTTGGTGCGAATCCAAGCCAAACTCGAGCTTGAAATCGACGAGGGTAATCTCGCAACGCTGAAAAAAAGCAGAAAGGTGTTCATTAATCCTCAGGGCCAATCGTCGCAATTCCTCCACCTGGGACGGAGTCGCCAGATTGAGCAGACGTAAACGGTCGGGGGTGAGCAGAGGATCCCCCAGAGCATCATCCTTGAGATAAAATTCCACCAAGGGGAAGGGTAAAACGGTTCCCTCAGCCAGGCCCGTTTGTTTGCAGAGACTGCCCGCCGCAATGTTCCGAACTACCACCTCTAGGGGAATAATTTGGACACTCTTGACCCGTAATTGTGTCGGTGCAGGTTGGTCAAGGTAATGGGTAGGAATGCCGAGGGAACCGAGCCAGGCAAAGAGGGCCGCCGTAATCGTGCAATTAATTTCGCCTTTACCCTGGATTTGCCCACGCTTCTGGGCATTAAAGGCCGTGGCATCATCTTTAAATACCGTTAATAAAACGTCGGGATCATCCGTGGCATAAAGAATTTTGGCCTTACCCTCGTATCGTTTTTCCATAGTATGATTTGCTGTTCAGTCCAGTTGCTTGATTGTACCCCAGCCCTGGCCAGGCGCGTTGAACTGGCTAGTTTTCTGGGAACCTTGTCCCTGCCGTAGCGAGTCCCGACCTTTAGTCTCCCCCTCCTTTCTCTATGATTGAAGCGCTTTCCCCTGAAGTTGCCGCCACAATTTGGCCCATTGCCGACCAGTTCGCCCATCAGGGCCAGATTACCGGCCTTAAACGCTTTGGTAATGGCAACATCAACGACACTTTCCTAGTGAGCCTCGACGATGTCGCCCAGACCTACGATGTCGCCCAGACCTGTTTTGTCCTGCAACGGATTAATACCCAGGTCTTCCACAATCCCCAGGGAGTAATGAGCAACATGGTGGTCTTGACGGAACATATCCACCAAAAATGGCATGAGCATGCCGATAATCGTCGCTGGGAAATGCCCAGGGTGATTCTGACGCGACAACAGCAAGATCACTGGGACTCCGGGACGGGGGACTACTGGCGGGCCATCAGCTACATTGAAGGGTCGGAATCCTTTGATACGTTGCAAGACCTGGATCATGCCCGGGAGGTGGGTTATGCGCTGGGAACTTTTCATCATCTCGTGAGCGATCTCGACCCCCAGCGTTTGGTGGATACGCTGCCTGGCTTTCACATCACCCCGCAATATTTGACTCAGTACCAGCAAGTGTTGGAGACAATCCCTACCTCCCGGTTAACCAGTCCTGAGGTAAAATTTTGTTTGGATTTTGTCAGGGAGCGGGCGGCCTGGTGTTCAGTGCTAGAAACGGCCAAGGCCCAGGGAAAACTGCCCCTCCGTTTGATGCACGGCGATCCCAAGGTCAATAACATCATGTTCGACTGTGCTACGGGCAAGGCCGTGAGTGTGGTGGATCTCGACACCGCTAAACCCGGCCTGATCCACTACGATCTGGGAGATTGTCTCCGCTCTGGCTGTAATCCCCTCGGGGAAGACACGACAGACTGGCAACAGGTTCGCTTTGAGCCAGACCTCTGCCGCAGTATTTTGGCTGGCTATTGTGGGGTGGCCCAGGGCTTTTTAACCCCCGCCGATTACGATTACCTGGTGGCGGCCATTCGTCTGATCGCCTTTGAATTGGGCCTGCGCTTCTTTAGCGATTACCTAGCTGGCAATCAGTACTTTAAAGTCAAGTATGCTGAGCATAACCTGGCCCGGGCCCTGGTTCAATTTCAACTCACCGCCAGCATCGAGGGCCAGGCCGAATCCCTAGAAAAATTAGTGCAATCTCTGCGGCAGGGCCGAACTTTTTAGAGACTTGACTGGGGGCAACCAGTGGAGCACTTCATCCAACAGGGCCTTATAACCTGCGACATTGGGGTGAATGCCATCGTCCATCAGATGCGCCTCGATCCAGGCTGGGCCGCGCTCAAGCCAACGCTCAAAAATATCCAAGTAGGGAATTTGTCGGGCCTGACAGGCCTGTTTCATCACTTCCTTGTAGCGGTATTGGTCAGCCTGATTGAAATAGAAACAGTCAAAGAAAGGCATTTTGGCCTCATTCACCGGCACCATCCCCACCACCACCACCGGACAAAGGGCCTGGGCTGTCGTCAACAGGGTTTCTACTTGCTCTGAAAAAATGGCCAAATCCGTGACGTTGCGGCCCTCGGGCCGGCCGAGACGAGGGGAATCATTCACCCCCACCGATAGGATCAATTGATCGGGAACTTGATTGCGGATTTCTCCCCGGTAACGAAATTCCTGCTCTAGACGCTCGGCTACCTGGGCCACCCGGTCGCCGCGAATGCCGAGATTGTACAGAACTGGCCCTTGCGCTTCCATCCAAACCCGGCGTAGGCGTTCTACCCAACCGCCACCCACTGGATCGCCGTAGCCGTAGACCAAGCTGTCCCCTATGGCAATCACCTTGGGGGGATGCTCGAAACGGGCAGTGGAAAAGGGGCGAATTGAACTGGCGGCAGTTGCAGTCATGGAATCAAAAATTAAACAGCTTTTGTTACAAATCTCAATCAAAGCTTAGCGCAAGACCTCCGGTTGGGTCTAGGTATTTATGCGAGGGAGGACGACTATCTAGGAACCACTTTACCTCTGAGGGTAGGATAGAAATCTTCCCGACGATTCACCCCCAGCCCTCCTACCCATGCCCCGCAATGATCTTGGTTACGGCCTTGCCCTCCATACCTCTAGCCGTGAACTCGGCCTGGCCCTGGCCCTTGGCCCTCAGCTTCTGCGTCACCAGAGTTGGAACCTAGACCGGGCCCTTTCTAACTATCTCCACTCCCATCTCCAGGACTTTATGCAGCCGCAGACCTGGCAGGAGTTGAGCTATCTGGCCGTGGCCCAAGGCCCTGGGAGCTTTACTAGTACGCGTATTGGCCTAGTGACAGCCCGCACGCTGGGGCAACAACTCGACCTTCCCGTCTTTGCTTTCTCTAGTCTCTTGACCTATGCTCAATCCCTGGTGGAGACGCTGCTTCCTGGTCAGCTCCTGGCCGTAGAAATGCCGGCTACCCAGGGCCAGTGCTATGGCGCCATTTATCAAGTCCAGGGCCAAGCCCTCACCACGTTAACAGCAGATCAACTCTGGCAACCTCCGGCCTGGCAAAACCACTTGGCTCAGTACGGGCCGGAACTTGTCCTGAAAACAGTCCCAGAGGGTCTGGGAGTAACGGCCCCCCATCTCTTGCAGTTGGCCCATTGGGCCTGGCATAGGGGAGTGGCCCCCGACTGGTCTCTGGCCCTGCCCTTCTACGGCAATTAAGGCGCTAATCGAAGGATTTGAGATTGGGGTTATCCCGTAATTTTTGGATTTCGTACTGAATTGCATTATTTTCGTGATTCAGTTGCACGATCACCGCCTGGGACAATTGGTCTTGTTTTTGCAGGGCCACTTGGTAATAGACCTGAGCACTTTGCAGGAGGGTAATGTCTTTTTGTTCGCGTCCCTTAATGCGCAGGAGTTGGCCCTTGAGGTACTGCAATTCGGGATTTTCCGGGGTTTCTGCCAGGGCCTTGTCTAAATACTCCATGGCCTGGTCATATTTTTTCAGATCCCGGTAGGTGGTGGCCAGGGCCCGATTTTTGAGATATTCTGGGGAAGCGTACTGTTGAAAGCGATTGATCACCTGATCGGACTGGCTAAAAGGCGTATATTTAGACAAAAATAGATCGAGGTAGCCCCGCAGAAGATTCAATTCTGGGTCATCGGGATTACTTTTAGCGGCAGTATCGAGGTAGTCGAACACATTACCAGCCTTGCTCACAGCCTCTAAGTAGTTACCTTTTTTGAGCAGGTAGCCCCCTTCAAGGAAATAACTCACGGCCAGGTAAAGATTGCCCCGCAGGGGATCCTGGGGTTTGAGTTGCTCCGCCGCCTGGCGGGTTTTTTCAGCGTAGAGTTTCATGGCCTCAAAATCCGCTGCATCGTAGGCAAGGGAGGCCTGCATGGCAAAGGCGAGGGGCTCATTGGGTTCCGTGGCCATCGCAACGGCCAGGAGGTCTCGGGCTGATTTATAGTTCCCTTCCCGGAAAATGGCATTAAAGGCGGCCTCGGTATGGCTACCAATGTTGCGGGGGGCATAGGGACGGAAGGGATCACCCGCAAAGGCTGGACTCGCGAGGGCCAGACCAAGGAGCGCCAGACAGAAGGATCGAGGGAAAATTTGCAAGCTCATGGGAGTAGAGTGAAGGAGAAGGATTCAGAGAACTTCAAAAATCTGCCACATTGTTGGTTGGCGGGGAATGAATGGAAACGATTAACGCAGGCCATCACTGTTCATGCTCTATCTAAACAATGTCAGCTACCATCCACCGGCAACGCTGACCCCTATTCTAAGAGAAATTAATTTGGAGTTAGCGCCCCAGGCGTTGGCTTTAATTATTGGCCCCAGTGGTTCAGGAAAAACGACCCTGTTGGAAATTTTGGCCGGCTTGGCTGAACCCACCCAAGGCACGATCCTTTGGGGAGACCAAGTGTTAACGCCCCTCCATCTCCAACAATTAGCGGGTTTGGTCTTTCAATTTCCAGAGCGCCATTTCTGTGGGAGTACCCTCCTGGAGGAACTTCGTCTCGGGCATCCGGAATTAGGCAGCGAGCAGCTGCGGCAGGCCCTTCTAGAAGTCGGCCTAGAGCAGATCGATTGGCAAACGGCCCCCTATGCCTTGAGCGGGGGCCAACAACGGCGTTTGGCCCTGGCGGTACAGTTAATTCGTCAACCGAATCTCTTGCTATTGGATGAGCCGACGGCGGGCCTGGATTGGTCAATGCGGCGACAACTCGTGAAACTACTAGCGAAACTTAAGGAACATTGGACTTTGCTGGTGGTTAGCCATGACCCCAAAGAATTAGTACAAATTGCTGATTACGGCTGGCGGATTGATCAGGGCCACCTTACCCCCTGTGAGCCCCAGTCCTTGCTCCCGACCCTGGAGGCCCAGATCCCATGTCCCTAACTACCTTGGACACCTTTTTAACGCTCCTCCCCCAGGCCTTTCTGGATTTGGGTTGGGAACCCAGTCCTGAGCAAATAACCCAATTGGGCCAGCTTTATCAGGAAATTTGCTTGAGTAATCAACACCTCAACCTGACTCGCATTACCGAACCCCAGGCCTTTGTTGAGAAACATCTCTGGGATTCCCTCAGCGGGATTTTATTGTCCGGGCCCCTCCGTGTCTACTCCCAGGCCAAGCTGATCGATGTGGGAACTGGGGCCGGTTTTCCTGGCCTGCCCCTGGCCCTCTGGGCCCCCACCTGGCAAGTAACCGTTCTGGACGCAACCCGCAAAAAAATTAACTTCATTCAAAGTCTTTTGCCTAAATTAGGATTAGGCAATGTCCAGGCCCTGGCTGAACGCACGGAAGTTTTGGGCCAAGACCCCCATCAGCGGGAACAGTACGATATTGCCGTGATCCGAGCCGTGGCGGAAGCCAGCGTCTGCGCCGAGTATCTCTTACCTCTGCTGAAGGTCGGGGGCTGGGCCGTTTTGTATCGAGGACAATGGACAACGGCTGAGACTGAGGCGCTAGAAACCATTGGGCCCCAATTGGGTGGTATCCTCAAAACCATCCAACCAGCTCAAACGCCTTGGACGGGAGGAGAGCGCCATCTCATTTACCTCCAAAAAGAAAACCCGACCCCGGCCCGTTTTCCCCGCCCCGTCGGCATTCCTTGTCAAGCCCCCCTCGCCTAACTGTCTATGCTGAGTCAAACCTACCTCTTCCCCAGTCTGATCACGGCCCTGGCCCTGAGCGTTTACCAAGTTCTAGTGGCTAATGTAGGTCGCGCACGATCTAAGTACAAAGTAATGCCTCCAGCCACCACTGGGAACGCAAATTTTGAGCGGGTTCTGCGGGTTCAGCAAAATACCCTAGAGCAACTAGTCTTTTTTCTTCCCAGTCTCTGGCTTTTTTCCTTCTATCTCAATCCTAGTTGGGGGGCTGGTATTGGCCTGGTATGGGTCATCGGCCGCATTGTCTACGCCTGGGGCTACTACCAGGCGTAGACAATGCGGATGATTGGCTTTGCCTTGAGTATGTTGAGTGGCCTGACCTTGATTTTGGGGGCCTTGGGGGCCATGTTTGGACAGGTAGCCCAATTTTTGAGCTAGGCCTCAGAAAAGGCGAAAATCCACACAAATCGTAACCTTATCTTGACAGCGTTTCCAGATTGGTTAGGATAGGTTTAGCTTCCTCTTCCTCACCTTGATTCTGTCAATTTCTTGACCAATACTTTTCTGCGGTATCCAGTAAAACGATGTTTAGCCGTTTCAAAAACCTATTGGGTCGTAAGTCTCAAGGCGTTGGATTGGAGATTACCCCCGAACGCTTAAATTTGGTTCAGTTGAACAAACAGGGCCAAAGCTACAAACTCAATAAATTCTGTAGCCTGTCTCTGCCTGAGGGCATTTTTGAAGAGGGGAAGATTGTAGATTCTCCCTCCCTGGCGGAAATGATCCAGGAACTCTTCAAGGAAAATAAGATCACGACTAAACAGGTAGCAACAGCGGTTCCGATGCGGGAAGCCATTATCCGTATTATTCCGGTTCCGGCAGAGCTCGATGAGCAGGAACTACGGGATATGGTACTCAACCATGAGGCGGCCCTGTATTTGCCCTATCCTCGGGAAGAAGTCGATCTAGACTACCAAAAGCTGGGCTTTTTTGAAGATGACGACGGCATTGAAAAAGTACAAATCCTGCTCGTCGCCACCCGTAAGGAAGTAACCGACTCCTACCTGGATACCTTCCAGCAGGCCGGTTTAAACGTTGATGTTTTAGAAATTAATAGTTTTGCGCTAATCCGCACCATTCGGGAGCAACTCCGGCAGTTTGGTTCCAAGGAAGCAGCTGTACTCATTGATATAGAATTTGATAACACTGAAATTGCCATTATTGTGGATGGGGTACCCCAGTTTTCCCGAACCGTCCCCATCGGCACCTACCAAATGCAAAACGCCCTGTCTCGGGCCATGAACCTACCGCCTTCCAGAGATCCTAGTATTCTCCAGGGCATGACCATTCCAGTGACCCAGTTCGATACCCTCAGTACCCAGGGAACCGCCGTTAATCCGGGGATGACGGCCCTAATGAGGGTAATGGGAGAGCTGACCGATGAGCTCCGGCGCTCCATCAACTTTTATCTCAACCAAAGTGAAGACCTGGAACTCGTGCAACTGCTCTTAGCCGGGCCAGGCGGGGGACTGCTGCAGTTAGATGAATACCTGACTCAACGCTTGAGTATTCCAACGATGCAGATTGATCCCATTGCGGCCCTCTCCATTGAAACCGAGCAAAATATTGCCATGACGGAACGCCCCAGCTTGGCGACGGTGCTTGGCCTCGGCCTCCGGGAAGCTTAGGGTTAGAGATTCCGCACACTCCCACACCGGCTCACCCCACGTTCATGATGACCTATGTATAGTTTAGACGTTAACTTTCTCAAAGACCGCAGGGAAGACAGTTCCAAGCTGGCAGCCACGGGAACGACGATTGTTTCCCAGACCAAGGATGTTAAAGAACAAATTCCTATCTATATCGGTGCAGCTGTGCTGGTGATCCTCCCTGCCTTAGCTGGTTTAGCAACTTTAGTGGTTGGCTGGCAACAAAGCATGACCGAGCAAAACATCCAGGAATTAGATACGGAATTAACTCGTATTACTGCCCAAAACAAGAAAATCCAGGAGGTCAATGCCAAAGCGGCAGCTATTCATGAAGAAGTCAATGGCTTGATCGGCGTATTTGATCAAGTCAAGCCCTGGTCTGCCATCCTGCAAGATATTACCGATCAAACCCCTGCAGGAGTACAGATTAGTAATATTCAACAGGCGGGTCAGCAGTTAACGCTCAATGGCTTTGCTAGTAATTATTCTGCTCTAAATGATTTTGTTTTAACCCTACAAAATTCTCAGTTTTTTAAGGCAGACCAAACTAAGCTTTTGACGGCCAACGAGGCTCCTTTCCCTGTAGTTGGGGAAAACACCGTAACAGAAGGGGCTCCGGCTAATAATCCCACGAATCAACCCCCTGGCCAAGCGAAAGAGGGGGAACCCAAACCGACGGTAGTCATTCCCCAGGGGGTTAAATACACGGTTCAAACCCAGTTAACTGACACTCCTGACCAGCAACTGATGGATGACCTGATTCGCAAAGGAGCCCCCGGCCTGGTTGCTCGCTTCAAGCTTCTAGAGGAAACTGGTGCTCTGAAAGGGCCGACTGCCCCTGCAGTAGCTCCCCCTCCTGCTGCTCCCGCCGATGCGGCCCCAGCCCCCAATCCCTAATCCGGCCTTTTGAGGAGTAACCCCCATGACCTACACCCAAGACTACTCAACGACCACGATCATTGATGATTTTGGCTCCGAGTCCAACTATCCGACGGCCTTTGGCATTACCTTTACCCCCAAAGTGAGCGGTATTGGCCTAGGCCTACTGGGCCTTTTCGGAGCCGGCTATGTTCTCGTCACTTTCTTCATGCCTGCGTTAGGCAAATATTTAGAACTCAAACTAGATGAGACAACTAAGCAAGAACAAGTTAACCAACAAACCCAAAGTACACTCCAGCAGAAACTCCAGGAAGCAGAGGGCCGTCTTCAGCAGGCAGAAAAACGCCGAGCAACAGTATTAGACCTCTATGCCAACAGTAACGACCTCAAAACTCTATTGCTGGATGTTAATACCCTGATCCAATCCCGTGATCTGACTTTTCTCAATTTTCTGCCCCAGGGGGATCCCGTTATTATTGGGGATGATTCTCTAGGAGCCGGGGCCAAAAATAAACTGAAGCGTCAAACCTATCAGTTGACCATCAAGGGCCCCTTTGGTAATACCCACAATTTCCTTCGCGATCTAGAGCGGCTCCAACCCCTGATTTTGATCAAAGACCTGAAGACTGATTTGGTGCAAACGGAGATTCCCGTCAACCTAGTCCAGAGTGGCAATCGGGCCGAGCTTAAGCCGCAAATTAATGATACCCTGAACACCAGCATGACCCTGGATGTCCTGTTACCCTTAACACCAGAGGAAATTGCTGCCTTAGCGCCACCGCCGCCGCCCCCTGGGGGAGCTGGCCAGGCCCAAAAGCCGGAGGAGACGCCGAAAAAATAAAAAATAATCTTTAACGATCCTGACAAAGTTTTCATCAATGTTCAATAATTGATTGCTAAGTGTGTGATGAGGAGCAAAACTATGAAAAATTACCGTTATTGGCTGACAGCAAAAGTAGTGGCTGGCTTACTAATCGCCCTCCAACCGGCCCAGGCCGCGACCAGCGAAGGCCAACCGGATTTCAAGCAGGAGCTAGAAAAGACAGACCTGAGTACTTCAACTGACCTGTTTACAACGGAGCTCCCTCTCACCACCTCCGCCCTAGAAATTAATACCGAATCTCCTAAAATTAACCCCGCTCCCTTGGAAGTGGCCCAGGTGTTACCGCCCAATCAGGGTCAACCGCCGGTACTAGTGCCCAACCCGGAAGTCATTATCAAATCCAATAATGGCGCTCCCAACCCTGATATTCTCTCACCAGCGGTTCCTGTCGCCCCCGTTTTACCTCGAGCTGTACCGGCTCCCGTTGGGGATATTTCTATATCTAATATTAATATGAACTATGATGTCATTAACCTAGGGACTCGGGGTAGTACCATGATCCCTCGTTTAGTGTTACGTCAAGCCCCTGTCAAGGAAGTGTTACTCGTCCTGGCCCGCTACGCTGGAATGAATATTATTTTTACGGACGGTCAAACGGGCAATAGTCAAGCGAATCAAAGCCAACAACCCCCAGCCCCGAATGCCGTCCAGCCCGCGGCCCAAACCACCATTTCTCTCGATTTAGAACAGGAAACCGTTCAACAGGTCTTTAATGCAGTCTTGATGGTATCGGGGCTAAAAGCGAATCTGCGGGGCACCACCGTCTTTGTTGGCCCTGACCTCCCCCCCCAAGCGATGAACTTGGTGAGCCGAACCTTTCGTTTAAATCAGGCAAAAGCTTCTAACGTCGCGTCCTATTTGGCCCTGCAGGGAGCACAGGTCAATGTTTACCAAGAAGGTAGTACTCAAAGAACCATCGACAACCAAGGCAATGTGACAGTAACGCGAATTAACCCACAAATTATTCCCCTATCTATTCAGTCAAGTCAGGCCGCTACCCCAGGAGCCTCAACAGGATTAACCCCTTTAAGCGGTTTACTCGTTGCGAACGACGACCGGATTAACAGTATTACGTTGACTGGTGAACCCCGCCAGGTCGAAATTGCCTCTGCTCTAATCACCCAGCTCGATGCTCGCCGTCGCCAGGTTGCAGTCAACGTCAAAATCGTTGATATTAACTTGAATAACATCCAAGACTATAACAGTAGCTTTTCCTTTGGCATTAACGACAGCTATTTTGTCCAAGATAACGGTTCAATGGTGATGCGTTTTGGTAGTACTTCTCCCGTTACCAGCGCTAACCTTAATAGTGCCTCTGGCCGAATCACCAATCCTCCCGCTATTCCTAATCCTTTAGGCCCTAATGGAGATTCACCAGGAGTCGCTTTCTATGACCCCAATAATGTCCAGCTAATTCCAGCAACGATTGGAACGCAATCAGTTTTACTGCCATTTTTAACTTCTACCAATCTTGGCATATCAGGTAATCCTTATACGACTGGTATTACAACACCGCCCTTGGCAACCATTGATCCCACGACCGGCCTTATTACCGTTACTCCTCCTGAGTATGATGTTGCCTCCTACTTCCAATATCCTAAGAAATTCCAGGCCCAAATTGAAGCCCAGATTCGTAGCGGCAATGCCAAAATTCTCACTGATCCCATTCTGATGGTGCAAGAGGGCCAGATTGCCAGTGTTAAATTGGTGGAGCAAGTCGTTTCTAGCGTTAATACCCAGGTTGATCCCCTGAGCGGTGTCCGTACCACGACCCCTGTCCTCTCAGATGTCGGTTTAACCCTTAAAGTCAATATCGACAAAATTGATGACAATGGTTTTATTAGTCTGTCGGTAAACCCTCTGGTTTCTTCTCCGGCTGGTACTCAAGTGTTCCGTAGTGGTGATGGGGCCGATAACCAACTAACGCTAATTAATACAAGGGAATTAAGCTCTGGCTTAGTCCGTCTCCGGGATGGTCAAACAATGATTCTCTCCGGGATTATTTCTCAGATTGACCAGACCGTCACCAGCAAGGTACCGGTTCTAGGCGATTTACCCTTGATCGGGGCCCTGTTCCGGAGCCAGACCGATACCACCGACCGCTCTGAGGTGATTGTTCTGTTAACGCCGCAGATTGTTCATGATGGTGCTGAGTCCCAATTTGGCTATAACTTCACCCCTGGTAAGGCTACGGCGGATTATCTACGGAGCAAAGGCTTCCCGGTTCAAGCCCAGCCGTAATCTGGAATGGTCAGCTTCTTTTGCCCTTATCTGGAGCATACTGTAGAGTTAACGGATGAACGTTTGGAGCACATCTGCCGCGTTCATCCCGAACTGTCATCTATCTATGAATCTGCCTTATACTTGACCCTAAGCGATCCAGACCAAGTTCGTCAGAGTTCTCGTTTTGAACAGGCAAAACTATTTACCCGTTGGTTTGAATCTCTTCTAGATGGTAAATATATTATCGTTGTCGTTATTCATAGTACCGAAGAATCTGAACGTTACTGGATTATTACCGCCTACGTTGCCCGTAAATTATCGGGAGGAAAAATAGAATGGCAGAGAAGCTGACGATTATCTATGACAATATAGGAGATATTTTATATATCAATACTTGTTCTCCTTATTTAGGGCAGAATTCAGAAGAAATAGAAGAAAATGTAATTGCTCGCCTCAATCCTAAAACAGAAGCAATTGAGAACTTAGAAATTTTATTTTTCTCTCAATGGATACAAAATTCACAGCCGTTAGACTTACCGCTAGTGGCTGATTTACATTTATCGCTTAAAACATAACGATGATGCCATGAATTTAATTCGTCCCATCTGTGCGGTAGTAATCTTTAGCTCGTTTCTGAGCTGGCCCGTTAAAGCCGAGAGTCTAGAAGACTTAAATCAACTCCTGGCCACGAAAAAATGTTCTCTCTGTGATCTCAGTGGTGCAGGCCTGGTGATGGCTAACCTCAGCGGAGCCAATCTCGTCGGGGCCAATTTGGCCGGGGCCAACCTCAGTGGTGCTAATTTGAGTGGTGCTAATTTGAGTGGTGCTAATTTAGCCGGAACCTCCTTCAACGGGGCCAACTTAACCGGAGCTAATCTCGCAGGGGCCATTCTTAACGGCACAGATTTACGCAATGCCTATCTTAGTAATGCGAACTTCCTCGCTACCAAGTTAGACCAGGCCTATATGCAGGGGGCCATTGGTATTCCCAACAATGCAGGAACACCTCAACTATTCTACGGCTGGGGTCTGTTGGAAACCCAAAAAGGAAGTTACAAAGCGGCCATCAATAACTACGACAAGGCCCTGGCCCTAGACCCAAATTTTGCACCGGGCTACCTTGGCCTGAGTTTAGCCTATCTCAAGCTGGGCAATGAAGCGGCGGCTAAACGAAATGCAGAATATGCTGTTGCCCTTTTCAAACAGCAAGAGAATCCCAGTGGTATTGAGGCCTCGGAAAACGTGATTAAAAATCTAGAGGCCTTGGATGAGGCTCGTCGGCAGGAAGCGGGAACCCCCCAATTGGATGCTATTGTGCGTGGCGTTGCCGGACTGGCCCTGAAATTTCTGCTGAAGTTCTAAAATTGGCCTCAATATTATTGGTTTCATTAATTCCAGCTCGTTTGAGGCGTGTTAGCCTACAGGGGATTTCTTTCTCAATTATCCATGGCCCATCTTCTCCTTGCCGGTGATATTGGCGGTACCAAAACGAGTCTGCGTCTCCTCCAGAGCCAACCCAACTCTGACCAACTCCTGACCCTAGGGGAAGCGACCTATTCCAGCCAGGCTTTTCCTGACCTCATTCCCCTGGTACAAATCTTCCTCCAGCGCCAACCGCTCACTTCCATCGGGCTAACGATTAGTGGGGCCTGTTTTGGTATTGCCGGGCCAGTGCTGGATAATTGTTGTGAGTTAACCAACCTGAATTGGTTCCTTCAAGGGGATATTTTGGCGGCAACCCTCGGTATTCCCCAAGTGACGTTAATTAATGACTTTACTGCCGTTGCCTATGGTCTAGGAGATTTAACTGAGCAAGATTTATTCTGGTTACAATCCGTTCCAGCTCAACCCATGGCCCCCATGGCCCTAATTGGGGCGGGTACTGGCCTCGGTCAGGGTTTCTTGATTCCCCAAGCCAATGGCGGTTATCAAGTATTTGCCAGTGAAGGCGGCCATGCCGATTTTCCGGCTCGGACTCCCCTGGAATTTGAACTGGTTCAGGATATTCGGCGCCGTTATCAATTGGAGCGGGTTTCCATTGAGCGTATTGTCTCGGGCCTGGGTATTGGAAGCATTTATTATTTTCTGCGGGAAAAATATCCCCATCTCGAAGGTCCTGCCCTCAAACAGGCCTGGCAAGCCGGAGAATTTCAGGATAATATTCCGGCCTTGGTCGCTCGGGTGGCCCAGTTAGCCCTAGAGAACAATAATGACCTGGCACGTCAGGCCATGACCTTATTTATTGAGGCCTACGGGGCCGAGGCTGGCAATCTCAGTTTAAAACTATTACCCTACGGCGGCCTCTACATTGCTGGGGGCATTGCACCTAAAATTTTGCCTTTATTAACGTCAGGACGCTTTATGCAGGTCTTTTTGGCCAAGGGGCGTATGCAGGGCCTGCTCGAACAAATTCCCGTGGCCATCGTGCTCAATGAACAGGTGGGCCTGATGGGAGCAGGACGACGGGCCGCTCAACTACTAGCAGATTAGTCAAAAAACACCTGGAGAGGCGGTGGGGCAGTGCGGGGCCGTACAATCAGACGTCGATCGGGCTCTTGGCCCTGGCTTTCTGTGACCAAATCCGCTTCTTTTTCAAAAAAGGTATGAATGAGGCGACGTTCTGCAGCAGATAGCGCTGGCATTTCTACTGGTTGCTGGGTTGATCTGACCTGGGTGGCCGCTTGTTGCGACCACTCTAATAGCTGGGACTGGCGTTGCTGACGATAGTCCGCCATATCGACACTAATCAGAGCCGAATTTTCTAGAGACTCACCATCTGGAGAGCGGTTTAGAGTGGCATTTAGGAGGTACTGCAGGGCATCTAGGCCTTCGCCCCGTTCCCCCATCAGGCCCTTTATTTGGAGAGGATTCAGGGCCTGGGGATCAATCATCAACCACATCCCCTGGGTTAGCACTGCGTCTTGTTTGTCTTCGGCGGTAATTGTCGCCGGCATGCCCATTAAGGTTAACAGGGTCTCTAACCAGACCTGGCCTGACTGAGATGGATTTGCTAAGGTCATGTTACCTTTATCTCTACTGCTTTAGAGGGTGAAGTCCCCCAAGGAGGGGGATAGTAGGGGTCTATGAATCGTCTTAAAGACAGTCAGTACAGCCTAGGAGGTTTTCTCTTTCTTTTTGCCTTTCTTCTCGAAGGGCAGGGCTTCCCTGTTCTGGGCGGCCTTTTCCTGCTGGTCTAGGAGCTTTTGCAGGTTTTCGGGGAGAGGTTCCCGCATTAAAATCACCGTTTGTAGGGTCTGGAAGACATTGGCTAAAACGATGTACATCAACACCCCTGCCGGCAAAGGGAAAAATAAAAACATGCCACTGAACAAAATCGGAGTAATTTTATTAATGGTTTGTTGCTGCTGGGCTTGGGGATTATTGCTCGTGCCACCGGCGGCTCCTGATAGTTCTTGGTTCAAGTAAATACTGAAGCCAAAGAAAACGATCATACCCAGAATGTCCCAGTTAATTTCGCCATTTTCCCCCGTTACGCCGACTTGGCCCAAGGCCTTGATAAACAAGAAACCCGTCTTAGCTGCGATCCCCGGTACGGTAACTTGCACCGTCGCATCTCCTGGGGTTAGGGCCGCTAGACTGCCATCGGCGGTAACAGCCACATGCTCACTCCCCTTGGTGATGCTATAGGTCGGGATTAACGTATTTTTTTCTGCCTCCGTTACCACTTGTTCCAGCGCTTTACCTTCGCTGGTCTGTAAAGTAATCTGAGCAGACTGGCCGGCTCCGAGACGATTGCCACCAGGGAGGACAGCACTAATAGGGTAGTGAATGGCCTCATCGATATAAATATTTTGGGCCTTGGTGGCATAGCTCTGAGGCACAATTTGGGTAATTTGTTCCTGGGGTAAAACCTGGACATCCACCGTGTAATTGATGTCAGAGAAGGGTGAGCCTCGCAGCGTCGCAAAGAGAGCGAAGAGAATCGGCATCTGGAGTAGCAGGGGCAAGCAACCTGCCAAGGGATTGCCAAACTCCTGCATTAATTTACCCATTTCCTCCTGCTGTTTAGCCGGGTCATCCTTATAACGGCGCTGAATCTCCTCCTGGCGCTCTTTCATCAGCGGTTGGGTAATTCGCATTTTCCGCATGTTGCGAATCTGCCCTGCACTCAAGGGATATAGGCCTAGGCGAATGACCAAGGTGAGGGCAATAATAGCAAATCCATAGCTATGCACAATCCCGAAGAAAAAATCCAGGATAGGCAACATGATATTGGTCGAGATAAATCCGATACCGAAGTCCATTCGTTTAACTCTTTAGTCTTGATGGCGGAAAAAGTAAGCTGAGAAGCGGCTGATAATTAGCAGAATGATGGGGGGGATGAGATTCCCCCATTGGCTTAATTGCTAGTAATGGCTTCAAGGGAACGTCCAGTCTTAGCGGCGACGCGCTCTGACATATAGTCACAAATTTCCCGGAATTTGGGCATGGCCCGCAGTTCTAGACGGCTTTTATCGTTGAGAACCACAACGACATCCCCCCAAAGACCAATACCTCGGGGAATTTTTACAATTTTACTGACTTCTCCGTAGACAATGTCGGTACGGTCACGTCCCATCCATCCCCCAGTTACGGAAATGCGACGGTCAGTAATTTTGTAGCGTAACCAAATGGCCCGCACAATTGCCCCAATGGTTAGGGGTAAAAAAATAACGGTAAAACCTAACAGAATATTGATAATCAAATCCCCTATGTGGGGGCCGCCTTCATAATAGGTTGTCTCTCTAATGCCCATGATTCATAATCCCAGCTTGCTTAAATAACTGCTCCAATTCTCGCAAAAAATGTTCATATTTGCATAGGACAGCACTGGGCAACACCACAACGATGACATTAAAGCCCCCGGCCAAGTTAGGACGTTGGGATAATAAAATCGCCCGGAGTTGACGTTTAATCCGGTTACGCACCACGGCTTTTTTACTGACTTTTTGGCTCACAGCTATGCCAAAACGACTCTGGTTTAGACGAGGATCTGGTAAAACCCGCAGGAGGAGATACATTCCCCGATAGCGCTTGCCTTGCTGATACGTTGCCTGGAAGTCTTGCCAGTGCTTGAGCCGCAGGGGTTTTGGTAATCCCACCTAGATGATGACGACAACGGCTAGTCTAGACTGCAAGTTGGTGACGCCCTTTTTTGCGTCTGGCCTGGATCACCTTGCGACCATTGTGGGTTTTCATCCGAGCCCGAAAGCCAGAGGTTCTTTTTTGTTTGCGGCTAGTGCCGCCCAGGGTACGTTGGGTCATGGGATTTACTCAAGGAAATAAGAACAAAAAAACACAGTCTTTAATTATACCACTGAAGACCCATCTTGATTAGCGCTGAATGCTGACGATCCAAGTACCTACGTAAAGGCGCAGAGGAATATCGCCAGAGGCCGTGACATCACAGACGAAATAGTAGGTACCCCAAGTGGGATTTTTGACGTTAGACAAGACAATATCTACCTTGGTATTGGGGTCGATAGGTTGAGCCAGACTAATTTCTAGGAAGCGACTTTCCTTGTCCCAGACCACACTCTCTAGGGGAACAGAACCCGATTTAGTACGGACATCGATGGATTGGGTATCAAATTTACCATCGAAGTTGGCTGGATAGGAGATGTAAAAGCGACTGGCTCCTTGGGTTAGTTTTTTTGCCGGGATATAGAGTTTATAGCGGTCCCATTCATTGGGGAAGCCCCCGAATTGGAGGTAATAGTCCAAAATATCTTTGCGGTCAACACCACTGAAGATGGTAAAACCGGAATTTCCTTGGGCCAGAACAAAGACCGGTAAGCCAAAGAGCAGGGTACCACTCAGCGCTAGTAGCGCTAGAGTTTTTTTCGTTAAGGCGTGGGCTAACATCATTGTTTTCTGCTAATTACGTCTGCCAAAATTGAGGGGGATCCTCGCTGGTTTAGCCTAACATAGTCCTACGGTTGCTTTGGGAAGTGTTTCATCCAGCTAATCAACTGTCTTTGGCTTCCATAATTCCTAAGATATTTTAAGGAATTTCGTCAGCCCTTGGGGATCATTCTAAGATGCAGGGGTGATTTTAGACCCATGCCAAGCTTATGACCCTTGCCGTTACGGATGTTGCTCCGACCTCTGGGGAATCATCCCAATCCTCGCCACGCCCAAAGATCATTGGAATTCCCCGCGAATCCTACCCCCACGAATGCCGAGTGGCCGCTACGCCAGATACGGTCAAGAAATTGCAAAAACTCGGTTTTGAGGTCTGGTTAGAGTCGGGGGCCGGAGAACAAGCCAATTTTCCCGATGCCCTCTACCAAGAACAGGGCTGTCAGATCACCCCGGATCGACAGAAACTCTTCGAGACTGCTGATATTTTGCTCAAGGTGCGCCAACCCTCTCTAGAAGAGGTAGAGGCCCTGCCCCTGGGCAAAACCCTGATTAGCTTTATCTGGCCCGCCCAAAATCCTGCCCTTTTAGAACAATTGGCTGGTAAACAAGCGACGGTACTGGCCATGGATGCCGTACCACGCATTAGTCGTGCCCAAAAGTTAGACGCCCTCAGCTCCATGGCCAATATTGCTGGCTATCGGGCCGTCATCGAAGCGGCCAACCGGTTTGGCCGTTTTTTCACGGGCCAAATTACGGCGGCTGGAAAGGTTCCCCCTGCTAAGGTTTTGGTGATTGGAGCTGGGGTCGCTGGCCTGGCGGCCATTGGCACGGCGAAAAGCCTCGGGGCCATTGTCCGGGCCTTTGATACCCGTCCCGTCGTCAAGGAGCAGGTGGAAAGCCTTGGAGGAGAATTCCTGGAACTTCAGTTTGAGGAAGATGGCAGTGGCGCAGGCGGCTATGCCAAGGTGATGAGTAAGGAATTTATTGAAGCTGAAATGGCCCTATTCGCCGCCCAGGCCCAGGAGGTCGATATCATCATCACCACGGCCCTGATTCCCGGTAAACCTGCGCCTAAATTGATCACAGAGGCCATGGTTCAGAGTATGCGCCAAGGCTCGGTCATTGTGGATCTCGCGGCGGAACAAGGAGGCAATTGTGAAGTCACCAAACCGGGCGAGGTTTACGAATACAACGGCGTGACGATTATCGGTTACACGGACTTACCGAGCCGTATGGCCAATCAATCCAGCCAACTCTATGGCACCAACCTTTGGCATTTACTCAAGGATATGGGGGGGGCAGAAAACTACACCGTCAATACCGAAGATGAGGTGGTGCGCGGGGCCTTGGTTTTACACGAAGGTAAGATCACCTGGCCGCCACCTCCCCTCCCTCAAGCGCCCCCCCCCCCTCCCGCTACAGCTTCATCAGTTATCTCGACAGGGGCCACAGAACCTGCACCAACTGGTAACAAAAATCTGGTTTGGCTGCTGTTGGGGGCCTTGGCCCTGGTGGGCATTGGTCTAGGCGCCCCGTCTTCGTTCCTCTCTCACCTCACCGTCTTTGTGTTGGCCTGTGTTGTGGGCTGGCAGGTGATCTGGAATGTTGCTCCGGCCCTGCATACCCCCCTGATGAGTGTCACCAATGCCATCAGTGGCATCATTATTATCGGCGGCATGCTCCAGATTTCTGGCCCTCTCCAAAGCCCAACCACAATTCTGGGGATAATTGCCATCCTAGTCGGCACCATCAATATTTCCGGGGGCTTCCTGGTAACCCAGCGAATGCTCAAGATGTTCAGAAAATAAGTTTCTTGAGTTCAAATGACTAAGCCAAGGACAATACTAAAGCACTGCAACCGCGCTGAATTCCCTTGGCTAGCAAAAATTTCCGAATAGTTCATTCCTTTGCCCATTATGTCCAACAGCTTACAGACGGTGGCCTATATTGCCGCCAGTGTTCTTTTCATTTTTAGTCTAGGGGGCCTGGCCAATCAGGAAACCGCCCGACGGGGAAATTGGCTTGGTATCGCCGGGATGGTTTTGGCCTTTATCGCTACAGCTCTGAGTCCCCAGTTTCAGGGTTATGGGCCTCTAGTAGTGGCCATTGTGCCGGCCGTGCTGGTGGGTTTTCTGCTGGCCTCCCGTGTTGCCATGACCTCCATGCCTGAGTTGGTGGCCATTCTCCATAGTTTTGTCGGACTAGCGGCCGTATTGGTCGGGATTGGTAACTACCTGGCCCCGGAGGCCGGTTTGACAGGAGCAGAGGCCACCATTCACCAGATTGAAATCTATCTGGGCGTTTTTATTGGGGCTGTCACTTTTACCGGTTCCATTATCGCCTTCGGCAAACTGCGGGCTCTGATTAGTAGTAAACCGTTACTTTTACCGGCCCGTCATTTTTTAAATCTTGGCCTGTTAACTGCCGTCATCATTCTGGGCTGGCAGTTTATGGTTCTGGACAACCCCCAGGGCCTAAATCCCTTGCTGATCATGACGGGATTAGCGGGACTTTTAGGAATTCACCTCGTCGCGGCCATTGGGGGGGCTGATATGCCCGTTGTTATTTCTATGCTCAATAGCTATTCCGGTTGGGCAGCGGCGGCGGCAGGTTTTATGCTCTCCAACGACCTGCTAATCATCACTGGGGCATTGGTAGGCAGTAGTGGGGCCATCCTAAGCTACATCATGTGCCGAGCCATGAACCGTTCTTTCCTGAGTGTGATTCTTGGGGGCTTTGGTGAAGGGGCCAGTGCGGTGTCAGGCCCTAAAACCGACAATACGCCCGTCGGCACGGTAACAGCTACCACCGTCGAAGACGTAGCGGAACTCCTCAACCAGGCCCAGAGCGTGATTATTACCCCTGGTTACGGCATGGCCGTGGCCCAGGCCCAGCACGCTGTTTCGGACATTACTAAACTGCTCCGGGGCAAAAAAATCCCCGTTCGGTTTGGCATTCACCCGGTGGCGGGGCGTTTACCGGGCCACATGAACGTCCTTCTCGCTGAAGCCAATGTGCCCTACGACATCGTACTGGAAATGGACGAAATTAACGAAGATTTCCCAGAAACTGACGTTGTTCTCGTGATTGGGGCCAATGATACGGTCAACCCCAGTGCCCTGGAGGATCCCCAGAGTCCCATTGCCGGAATGCCCGTCCTAGAAGTCTGGAAAGCTAATCATGTTGTAGTCATGAAACGGAGTATGGCCTCGGGCTATGCCGGGGTAGAAAATCCTCTGTTCTACAAAGACAATACCCAGATGCTTTTTGGGGACGCCAAGCAAAACGTCGATGCCATTCTGGCTTGTCTCCGGTCTCATCAAGATGCGGGAGCAAAGGCGGCCCAGGTGCCCCTAGGCGTCTAATACTACCTCTCTGGAGCCTTCCACCACACAACTGGTACCTATCCTGTCCTCCCCTTTGCAAGGGGAGGTGCCGAAGGCGGAGGGGTAAAAAATCTGTAGTCTCCTAGTTTGGAGGATTAGACTAGAGGACATTGGCGGCAATTAGGGCCCTCAAAAAAGGAGAGTAGAAAAAGCCCAAATCTGGACTTAATCTACTCATCCCAACCACGATTATGAAGCTCAAAAAAACTGGAGCTTTCGGCGGCCGAGCTTACTCAGCACCACTCCCCACAAAGGCATCAACATCCTTCACAAAACCTGTGTAGGCTTCCATGCCGTGTTCGCCAATATCCAGACCCATGAGTTCCTCGTCCTTCTTGACTCGAATTCCGAGGGTTTGTTTCAGGATAAACCAAGCCAGGACACTAAAGGCAACGGTAAAGGCCCCAATGGCCACAATCCCGATAATTTGATTGATTAGGAGTCCAACGCCACCACCGTAGAACAGACCACTAGCCGCACCTTCCGCAGGAGCAATGGGGTTTTTGGGGTCGGCCAAAAGACCCACTGCGAGGGTTCCCCAGGTACCATTAACCAAGTGAACAGAAACCGCACCTACGGGGTCATCAACCTTAATACTGTCGAAAAAGCCAACAGCATAGACAACGAGGATACCGGCAATACTACCGACTAGAATCGCTCCCCAGTAGGAGAAAACATTACAGCCTGCAGTGACGCCGACTAAGCCCGCCAAAATACCATTAATGATCATACTGAGGTCGGGCTTACCATCCTTTGCCCAGCAAGTCGCCGTTGCGGCAATCCCTCCGGCGGCCCCCGCCAGGTTCGTGGTCACAGCAATGTAGGCACAATCTGGAGAAGCAGCTAATTGGGAACCGGGGTTAAAGCCAAACCAGCCAATCCAGAGAATTAAACAACCAAGGGTCGCAATACTGAGGTTATGGCCGGGAATCGCACTAGGACGACCATCAACATACTTGCCAATGCGAGGCCCGAGAATAATAGCTCCCACCAGAGCGGCCCAACCACCAACGGAGTGAACCACAGTAGAACCAGCAAAGTCACGGAAGCCTAGAGTACTAAGCCAGCCACCTCCCCAGGCCCAGTGGCCGGTGATGGGGTAAGAAATCCCTACTAGGAGCAGACTGAAGATAATAAAGTCAACAAATTTAATGCGCTCCGCCACCGCCCCAGAAACGATCGTGGCGGCGGTACCAGCGAAGGCTACCTGGAAAAGGAAAAAAACGGGAACGGGCAGGCCTTCGGGGAAGGGCTTGAGGCCATAGGTCTCTGAGGCACCACTCACAAACCAGCCACCAAGGCCCAGGAAGGGACTGCCGTCTGCACCAAACATCAAAGAAAAACCAATGGCCCAGAAAGCAATGGTAGCCAGAGCAAAGACGATCAGGTTTTTGGTCAAAATGTTAACGGCATTTTTTTGACGACAGAGGCCAGCCTCCAGCATACAAAAACCGGCATTCATGAAAATAACCAAAATGGCCGCGATTAGAATCCAGATGGCATCTAATGTCCCTTTCAGGGTAGCGACATTTGCGTTAACACTTTCAACGGTGATATTGACAACTTCGGTACTTTGGGCAGTCGCCGCTGCATGCCAGGCCACGACAATAAGAGCAGACAGAGGAACGCTGGCAAACCAGTAGGAAGTAAATAAAGGCTGGAGGAAACCCAGTCCACTGCGCCAATCTTCCTGGAGAGGTAATTGCTGACGGGATCGAACCCTGTCCGCGGAATTAACATAATCCACGGTCTTCTTCGTTAGAATCTGCTTAGACATCTTGATTTAATCGCTTACGTTTGACTAATTAATCTCTCAAAGACCCGTCTCATCCGGTATAAATTCGGACTAAAAAGGGGGGGAAATACCGAAGAAATGAAGGTTCCTAGGGATTTATCAGGTGTTAAGACTTACAGATTATTTATATTTTCTTTACTTTCTTTCTGTATTTTTAATTACAGAAGCAGTTCTAAGGCCCACTTCTTTCGGTCTCGGGACTGGTATCAATCTCGACGCTGGGCCAAGGTTTTCGTCCACCGTCGGCGAGCACAGCAGGCACAAACAGACCAACGGGCCAGGGCCAGGGAATCAGTGGGGGCCTGACATTGGGGACAACTAGGTAAGACTTGCCGCCGTTGTTCCATCACAGCTAGCCAACGGCCCAGGGCCTGCTCTGGATCCATCACGGGCTTTTGCTCGGGAGATTCTTCAGGAAAGAGTGTTGTCAGAGGTGGGGACGTTTCTGGCTCTGTCGGATTCGCATCGGGACGCCATTGGTACCACTGCCCTGGAGAAAAACGCAGATCCTGGAGGGGGTCTGAGAGATGGCGATTGAGTTGAGTCAATAGTTGAGGACGTTGGAAGCTCAGGGTCTGGGCCCAAACAGGGGAGGCCGTGGCAATCCAAAGTACCTGCTGGCGAAGGGCAATGGGGCGAGTATGCGAGTAGATCTCAGGCGTTACTACCTGACGCCAGGCTATCAGCGTTTGCTGGTAATGACGCAGGTGCTCCCAGTGGGGATGCTGTTGCAAATTACCAAGAAGACCGGACAGGGAGTTGAAGGACATGGCTATCACAAAGCCGCAGGGGATGGCCCTGATTCTAACGCTGACGAGGAGCCGAAATAGGGTACAGTAAGGCAAGGTAGCATATCATCCCCGTCCATAATCATCATTTTTTAAGGAGCACCTATGTTAACCCTCAAAATTGCGGTCTACATCGTTGTTGGCTTTTTTATCTCTCTCTTTATCTTTGGTTTTCTCTCCAGCGATCCCACCCGTAACCCCGGTCGCAAAGACTTTGAATAGGCATCCACAAACATTACTGGCCTTGAGTTACGCTAGACAGCAGGGACGAGAACGTTCTCGTCCCAGTTGCTTTTTTGGCACAATCTTTAGCCAAATCAGTCTTCATTACTGCTAAATATTGACTGTTAGTCGCCCCGTCGATCTAGATGCCCCCCTTTGTTGTCCCTCCTCCCCCGGCCCAAGTACAGTACGTCAGTCCAAGGGAAACGGATACCCGTCTCGTTGCTGAAACAAGAGGATCGTCTATATCGCCCATTCCTGCTGAGGTTCCTACGGTTGTAGAGTATCATTACGCCGCTCCCAAACCGACTCTATCTTCTCCCCTTCCTCCCCCAGCCCAGGCCCAGCAACTAGGACAACCCCTCTCAGTCCACACGGAGGGCACCCAGGGATGGAAGCCATCCTCGACAACACTCCAGCCCATTGTTGGCCTTGGTCAGGCCCAGCGCCTAGTAACCCAAGCTCGGCAGGGTACGTCCCAGGAATTTGTTATTACTCCTGAAAATCCCTCACCAGCACCAGCCGTCAAACCCGCCCCCCCTCCAGAAGTGGTGGAACTCATTTCTGACCAACAAGAATACGATAGTGAACGCCAAATCGTTACCGCCACCGGGAATGTGGTGATGCGGTTTACCAATGGGGTGCTGCTGGCCGACCGCCTACAGGTTAACTTGCCGGATCGTTTTGCCGTGGCTGAAGGCAATGTCACCTTAGAGCGAGGCGACCAAACGCTTAAGGGCCAACGTTTTGAGTATTTTTTTGTGTTGAATAAGGGGGTCATCTATCAGGCCAACGGGGATATCTACCAACCGACAACCGGCCGGGATCTGTCCCCCACCCTCCCCACCGACCCTGGGGGTAGTATTATTTCTGGCAGTACTCTCAATGAACGCTTGGCCGCCAATCAGCCCGTCCAGAATATTACGGCAACGGATGGCTTGGGAGTAGCGGTCGGTGGCGGTCTTAGCCTTAATCAATTCGGGACTGCAGGGACTCCCGGTACGTCTGGGGGCCAGGTCAATCGTCTGCGCTTCCAGGCCGAGCGAGTTGATTTTGATGCTGATGGTTGGAATGCCAAGAAAGTCCGGATTACCAATGATCCCTTCTCACCACCAGAGTTAGAAGTTCAGGCGGAAACCGCAGACTACTATAATGTGGCGCCCCAAGTCGATGAGGTGAAACTCAGTGGTTCTCGGGTTTTACTTGACCAAACGACCTCTCTCCCCTTCCAAGATCGTCTAACCATCGACCGTCGTGACCGGCAGCCAGGGGTTCTCAGCATCGGCTATGATGGCCAAGACCGGGGCGGGTTATTTATCCAATCGGGCTTTACGCCCATTGATACCAAGCAGGTTCGTTTCCAAGTCAAGCCCCAGTACCTGATTCAAAAGGCCCTTTTTCCCGATGCCTTTCCCCAGGCCAATCAGAGTGAATCGACAGTGTGTGCCCTTTGTCCTTCGGTTTTTGGCCTGATTACGGACCTGGATGTCAGCTTCAACGAGCGGATGCGGTTGATCAATACCCTTAATTTTTCTAACCTCAATCTTGATGAAGTAGACAATTCCCTGCGGGCTAAATTGGCCCTGCAAAATAAAATTGGGCCGATGGATAATCCCCACGACCTGCGGGTGGAATACAATTACCGCGAACGTCTTTTCAATGGTTCCTTAGGCTTTCAAACTGTAAACCAAAGTCTAGGGGCAGTCTTAGTCTCTCCCACCATCAACTTGGGCGACCCTAGTTTTCGTCTCAGTTATCAATTTTCCATCCAAGACATTCAGGCCGACACTGATCAGGCCGCTCTCCTGAGTCCTAATCGGGAAAATAACCTAGTCACCCTCCTACGCTACCAAGGGGCCGCTTCCATCAATAAGGATTTTCTTCTCTGGGCTGGAACCCAGTTACCCCTGACACCAGAAGAAGGCCTGCGTTATTCTCCACGCCCCGTGGTTCCCTACCTATCCCTAACAACGGGGCTCACAGGGGTTAGTAGTTTTTATAGCGATGGCAGTACTCAGCCGTCCCTAACCGGCAGCATTGGCTTATTTGGCCAGTTTGGTCATTTTTCCCGGTCCTACCTCGACTATACCGGCTTCAATATTACCTACTTCCAAGGCATTCGGGGGGAGGTATCGCCTTTTCTGTTCGACCGTTTTGCGGATACCCAAGTGTTGACCTGGGGCCTGACTCAACAGGTTTATGGCCCCCTCCGTGTCGGCATTCAGAGCGCCTATAGTATTGATGCCAACAAGGAAATCAGTACAGATTACTTTTTAGAGTATAGTCGGCGTACCTACAATTTACAGTTGCGTTACAATCCCCAACTCCAAGTGGGTTCGATTAATCTTCGCATTAGTGATTTTAACTGGAGCGGCAATCCCGGCACCTTTGAAGGCACAGACATCCGTCCAGTTATTCAAGGCGTTACTCGTTAGAATAAGAAAAGAAGCCTATGCAACTATCTAAACTTGAAAAAGTAGACTTAAGGGAAATTTGGAAACATGAAGCATTAGATTTTACAATTTGGCTTGCACAAGCAGAAAATATTGGTTCATTAAGTGATACAATAGAAGTGAATATTTCTATCATTCAGACTAAAGCAAGCATTGGAAAGTTCAATATCGATATACTGGCAGAAGAAGAAAATACTAGTAGAAAGATAATTATTGAAAATCAGCTTGAATTTACCGACCATGACTACCTAGACAAGCTTATTACCTAGTGCGTCGGGATTAAATGCAGAAATAATTATTTGGATTGTTAAAAATGCACATAAAGACTAGTCTCTATGAACAAGATTTTTACGCCTGGACACAATCCCAGGCAGAAGCCTTAGCCCATAGGCAAATTTCAAATTTAGACTGGCAAAACCTACAGGAGGAAATTTCAGCCTTGGGACGGCAAGAATACCGAGAAATAGTAAGTCGTTTAACCGTTCTGTTAGGGCATTTACTCAAATGGGAATTACAACCAGAAAAACGGTCTCGGAGTTGGTTTTTAACCATTCGTGAACAACGACGCTCAATTCGTCGTCACCTCAAACAAAATCCCAGTCTAAAGGCTCGATTACCCGAAGCCCTAGAAGAAGGATTTGAAGCCGGGACGGATCTGGCTTTACGTGAAACGGGCCTACCGATTCGTATTTTTCCTTTGGTCTGTCCCTATCCATTAGAACAAGTTTTGCAAGATTATTTTCTCTGTGACACAACTCAGGACTGGGATTAATCAAGATTGTTTATTGGTTAGAGAGGTAGAACAAAAGATTTAGCTAACTTGTCAGTTGGTTAGGTATTCACTGACAAAGCTTGGTAAGATATAAGACTGATTATTTATTGAAACAATTCCCTGACTATGGCCCCTTCTTCCAAAGCGACGGCTTTTTCACACGATGATTTTGCTAAAGCCTTAGAACAACACGACTACCACGCAGAAAAAGGGCAGACCGTACGAGGGAAAGTTTCCCAGCATACGTCTGATGGGGCCTATGTTGACTTTGGCGGAAAATCACCAGGGTTTTTACCCCTGCGAGAAGTGGGCCTTAATGCCGTACCCGTCCTTGAAGAAGAACTCCCCCTGGGTAGTGAATGGGATTTTCTGGTGATTAGTGAACAAAATGCTGATGGTCAGGTTCAGCTTTCTCGGCGTCAACTCCAACTCCAAGAAGCCTGGGATAATATCGCCAGCGCGGCGGAACAGGGTAAAGCGCTTGAACTGTTGGTCACAGGGGTCAATCGCGGTGGAGTCACGGGAGATGTGGCTGGTTTGCGGGGCTTTATTCCTCGTTCTCATTTAGTCGAAAAAGACAACCCCGAGGGGTTAGTGGGCCATGTTCTAACTGCTGAGGTGCTAGAGGCAGATCCAGACCGCAATAAGTTGGTATTATCTCAACGGAATCAGCTCAAAGCGGCGGCCATGAGCCAGATCGCGAAGGGGAGTATTGTGGCTGGACGGGTGGTCAAAATCCAACCCTACGGCATTTTTGTGGATCTGAATGGGGTGACAGGCCTATTGCACATTACCCAAATCAGTGGCGTTCGGATTAGTGACCTCAATACATTGTTTACCTATGGCCAAGGTATTCAAGTCATGGTTCTAGACATTGATGAGTACAAAAACCGTATTTCCCTCACGACGAAAATTCTAGAGGCCTATCCCGGAGAATTGGTGGAGAAATACGAGGAAATGATGGCGGATGTCCCCAACCGTATTGCCGATATTCAGGCCAAGTTAGCCCAGGCAGAAGCCCAAAAGGATTAAGTCCCAGGCCTCTGACCGATGGGTTAACCAAGCCGTCGAATTAACCGAAGGTTTGGATCAGCCAAGTCTGTAAAAGGGGATTAACTAGCTCGGGCGTATCATCGTGGGGACAATGGCCCGAATTGAGATAATGCTCCGTGAGGGAGGGGTAGAATTGTCGGAATTTTTCTCCCCGTTCCCGGGCCTTCATCCAGGGGTCATGCTCGCCCCACAACACTAATAGCGGTGACTGTAAACGTTCCAATAAATGATCAACGGCTTCTCCCTGGGGCGTTTTGAAGACAGAGGCGAAGACCTGGGCGGCGCCGGGGTCGCAGGACGGCTGATAAATTTCCTCTACGAGACGGTCGGTAATGGCGGTCTGATTGACGTAGACCTTCTGGAGGGTTTTACGAATATTGCCCTTGCGCCGCACGTATTGAAAAAGCAAGTTACTAGCCCAATCCTGAAGCAGGAGATTTTTGAGAAACTGCTGGACGGGGTTAGGTTGGCGGGGATGGAGTTGATCACTAAAGGGGCCAGCACTATTGAGGAGTACCACGCCGGCAACCTGTTCAGGATGATTGGCCCCGGCACAGAGGGCCGCGTAGCCGCCTAGGGAATTGCCCGCCACGACAGTCTTTTGGCCAATCACTTGTTCGATAAAGTCCTTTAACTGGGCCTGCCAGAGGGCGCCACTATAGGCTAAGGCCGGTTTTGCGGAGCGGCCAAAACCCAGGAGGTCAATGGCCCAAACTTGAAAATCCTGTTGGAGTTCGACGATGGTTTTGCGCCAGTGGTCGGTGGAGGCCCCAAAGCCGTGAACCAAGAGTAGCGGCGGACGCGAAGAGGCGGTCGAACCCGCTTGCACGTAATAGATAGAGTGTCCTTGCCACTGCCAAGTATTACCTGGAAAAGATTGGGCCAGCATGGGGGAAACCGCTTGCATATTGTTAAGAAATGTTAAGGATTTACCCCCTATCTTAGCCCATGGGGAGGCCTAGCCGGGGGGCCAAGCCAAGGGTCGATTGCCCAGGATATGACAGTGGAGATGATCAACGGTTTGACCAGCATCTGGGCCATTGTTGATCACCAGTCGATAGCCTCGGGTCAGACCGAGTTGCTCTGCTACGGTCTTGGCCTTGAGCAGGAGATGGCCCAGTAAGGCCTGATCAGCATCAATGGCGGCATCGAGTTGGGGAATGGGCTGTTTGGGAATTAGTAAGACATGAACGGGAGCCTGGGGATTCACATCCCGAAAGGCTAAGCAGAGGTCATCTTCGTAGACGATATCGGCGGGAATTTCACGGCGGATAATTTTGCTAAAAATCGTGTCGCTACCCATGGCAATCTCAAAAAAAGTCTTCAACAGTGTAACAATGGATGCAAAGAGGCGAAAACTTCACTTTTAAATGCGAATAGCAATCTCCTCCAATTAATACACCCCCTGAATTCCTAATCTAATACATTCTTTTAATTCCATTCTTATTTCGGTGTGGGTCAAACTATATAAATGTCTATTCGGATATGGATTAAAAAACTATTAAATGTCCTTTCTCAGGGGCCCCCTTCCTCCAATGACTCTCTTCCTGCCATTCTCCCTCCCTCACTGCCAGGGCTGATTTCATCGTTGCCACGGTCAACCACCGGTGAGGCTTCCTCGGTCGCAGACTTATCCGTACCAGAGTTGTATCGTTACCAGGGGGCTATTGCCGAACTGAGTCAACAAGGCATTGCCGCACGGGATCTGTATCCTTTTTTTGATGAAACAGCCCGCATTCTCCAGCAGACCTTAGCTGTCGATTGTGTTGCTTTGTGGGAGTTACTACCCAATCGCTCTGCCTTTCTACTTTCTGCTGGCCAGGGCTGGCCCAAGGGAGTTGTCGGTTCCTACACCATTGATGGTAGTCATCGCTCCTTTACGGGCTATACCCTGCGCCTGAACCAAGACCGTTCTATGTCATCCTACGAGGCGGTAGTGGTGGAAGACCTACGGGTAGAGACGCGCTTTCGGGCCTCGCCGCTGCTCCATAACAGACATCTCATTAGTGGCATCAATGTGGTGATTCCCACGCCCAAAGGCCCCTTTGGCGTTCTGGGGGTCTACAGTAATGCTTCTCGGCGATTTACCTCCGCTGAAGCCAACTTTCTGATTGTCGTTAGTCACATTTTAGCCGCGGCCATTGAACGGCAGGAGGATGAAGCCAAGCTCCAACTCCTCGAACGGGCCGTTAATGCGAGCCAAAATGGCATTTTAATTATTGATGCCTTGGAATCTAGTAATCCGATTATCTATGCGAATCAGGGTTTTGAGACCATTACTGGCTATAGCCGTCAGGAGGCCATCGGCCGGAGTTGTCGTTTTTTGCAAGGCCAAGACCGCCAGCAACCGGAAATTGATATTTTGCGTCAAGCCATTGCCCAGGGGCAAGAATGCAATGTGAGTCTCCGCAACTATCGCAAGGACGGGCAATTATTTTGGAATCGTCTCCACATTTCTCCCGTCCACGACAACAATGGGTGTCTGACCCACTTTATTGGCATCCAAACCGACATCACCGACTACAAACAAGCCGAGGCCCAACTACGCGATAGTGAGGCCCGGTTACAGGGTATTGTGAGCACGATCTCCGATGGCTTACTGGTTGTAACTCCCACAGGGATAATTAAGTTCGTTAATCCGGCCGCTGAGCGATTGTTTTGTCGGTCGAAAGTAGAATTACTAGAACAATATTTTGGCCTCCCCGTGGCCCAAGGAACGGCGACAGAAATTGAACTTACGTCCCCCACGGGCCAATTAACCATGGCAGCCATGCGGGTGGTCGATATTACTTGGGAACAGGCTCCTGCTTTTTTGGTCTCCCTACGAGATATCACTGAGCAATACCGAGTCACCCAGGCCTTGGCGGAAAGTGAAGAACGGCTAGAGGGTGTTTTAGGCTCGATTCAAGATGTGGTCTGGTCTACCGCCGCCGTAACCCGAGAGGTTCTGTATCTCAATCCGGCTACGGCTGAAGTCTATGGTCGTCCCGTGACCGATTTCTATCAGGACCCCCAGCTCTGGTCGGCTCTCATCCACCCAGACGATCGGTTACTCATGGAATATGGCCTGCAGAGCTTGCTAGAGCAGGGCCATCTGGAAATTGAGTACCGGATTCTGCGACCAAACGGGGAAATTCGTTGGCTCCTGCGCCGAGCCAGAGTAGTCCGAGATGACGAAGGCAATCCCCTGCGTCTCGATGGCATCGATAGTGACATTACCGAACGGAAGCTAGCCGCAGAACAACTCCACTACAGTGCGACCCACGATACGCTCACCCATCTCCCCAACCGTCTGTTCTTTCTGAATCGCTTAGAACATGCTCTCCAGCGTCACCGCCGTCATCCCGATTTTAATTTCGCAGTCTTGTTTCTCGATTTAGACAGTTTCAAGGTGATTAATGACAGCCTGGGCCATGCTTGCGGCGATCTATTGCTCCAGGAAATTGCCCAGCGGCTTAAGAGTTGTCTCCGGCCAGAGGATACTCTTGCCCGTCTTGGGGGGGATGAATTTACCATGCTGATTGAGGAGATTCACACGATTCAGGATGTTGTTTTGATTGCTGAGCGCATTCACCGAGCACTTTTTCGCCCTCTCAATCTCCATGGCCAGGAAATTTTCACCAATACCAGCATTGGCATTGCCACCAGTCACATCTTCTACCGCCGTCCCGAAGATATCCTCCGGGATGCCGATACCGCCATGTACCAAGCCAAGGCCAAGGGCAAAGCTTGCTACGTCGTTTTTGACCAGGCCATGCACCACAATGCGGTTTTACGCCTACAGCGGGAGAGTTCCCTCCGCCGGGCCCTCGAACGCCGAGAACTGGAACTCCATTATCAACCGATTATTAACCTGGATACCGGCCAACTATCAAGTCTTGAGGCCTTAGTTCGTTGGCGACATCCGGAAGAAGGCTTGATTATGCCCAGTCATTTCATTGACATTGCGGAGGAAACCGGCCTGATTATTCCCATCAGTCAATGGATTTTAGAAGAAGCTTGTGCCCAAACCTTGGCCCTGCAAGCGGAACTTTCTGCCTGGCACGACCTCACTATCAGTGTTAATGTGTCGAGCCGACATATGCGTAACCGCGATTTACTAGAGGATATTGATCGAGTGTTGGCCCTGACACATCTCCGGCCCCAATCTCTCAAGCTTGAAATCACTGAAACCCTACTGATGGATAATCTAGAATTGGCCACGGAGGTCTTGCTGGAACTACGCAAGCGAGATATTAGTATTTCTCTAGATGATTTTGGTACAGGCTACTCTTCCCTGAGCTATCTTCATCGTTTTCCCATCAATACGATCAAGATAGACCGCTCCTTTGTCAGCGATATGCAGCCCCATAGTGAAAATGCGGAGATTGTGCGCACCATTATTACCCTAGCCCATAGCCTCAACCTCGACGTGATCGCCGAAGGCGTTGAAACGGAATTACAATTAGCCCAATTGCATTGGTTGGCCTGTGACCAGGGCCAGGGCTTTTTCTTCTCTCCCCCCATTCCGGGCCCTCTCTTGAGCCAGACCCTCAGGGCCAAATTTATTGACCACAATCCTCTCAGGCATCTGAAGAGTACTCCCGGTTATCTGTGGCCGAACGGTTCTTCTCCCTCACGGGTAGATAAATTAGCCGAGGCTTGAGATAATACCGAGTGATCTTTCGCGGCCTTGATTCTCATGGCATTTCACCATCTTCTCGTCACGGGTGGGGCCGGTTTTATTGGTGCCAATTTTGTCCATCATTGGTGTCGCCGCTATCCCCAGGATCGTTTGGTCGTCCTAGACGCCTTGACCTATGCCGGCAATTATCAAACCCTCGCTCCTCTGGCAGGTCAGGCCAATTTTCGCTTTGTGCAAGGGGATATTAATGACCAACGCCTCGTGAACGAAATTCTAGAACAGGAAGCGATTACGGCCGTTGTTCATTTTGCCGCTGAATCCCATGTAGATCGCTCGATTTTAGGCCCTGTGGCCTGTGTCCAGACCAACGTGGTGGGCACGTTTAATCTACTGGAATGTTTTCGTCAGTATTGGTTGCAACAGGGCCAAGCCGACCAGTTTCGTTTTCTCCACATCTCAACGGACGAGGTTTTTGGCAGTTTGGCCCCCACGGATCCAGCCTTTACCGAAACCACGGCCTACGCCCCCAACAGTCCTTACTCCGCCTCCAAGGCCGGTAGCGACCACCTCGTCCGGTCTTATTTCCACACCTACGGCCTACCGACCCTGATCACCAACTGCTCCAATAATTATGGCCCTTACCACTTCCCCGAAAAGTTAATTCCCCTGATGTGTATTAACATTTTGCAGGGTAAGCCCCTGCCGATTTACGGCGATGGTCAAAACGTACGGGATTGGCTCTACGTGGAAGACCATTGCCGGGCCTTGGAAACCGTCCTCCGTCAGGGCCAACCCGGAGAACGCTACAACATTGGCGGCAATAATGAAGTCAAGAATTTAGACTTAGTTTATCTGCTCTGTCAATTAATGGATGAATTGGCCCCCCAATTGCCGGTAAGGCCCTGCCAACAACTGATCACCTTTGTCAAAGACCGGCCGGGCCACGACCGACGCTACGCCATTGATGCCAGCAAAATTCGGCGGGAGTTGGGCTGGGAACCCCAGGTCACTGTCGAAACTGGCCTGCGGAAAACGGTGCAGTGGTATTTAGACAATGAGGATTGGTGGCGGCCCCTCCTCTCGGCAGAATACCAGGCTTATTATCAACAGGCCTACGATTTAGATCCCAAATAATCCCTAAAACCTAACGGTTTTCAAACAGATCGAGGGGGAAATAACCATAGGTTCCGTTAATTGCTTCGCTGTCACTCTGAAAGGCGATCAGCACCCCCCGGTAGGGGCCATCGTAACTATCCAGGTAGGGGCTTTGTTTTTGGGTATTGAATTTGACATAAACCGGCCCGGAGCCTTGCTCTAAGGAATTCAGCACCAGATTGCTGTAACCCAGGGCCTGGAGATAACTGGCCAAGGCCTGTTGCGCTTCCTGGACGGTCTCGGCACAGATGCCTAAATTTTCGGACTCGGATTCCTGACAAACCAAGGTAATGGCCTGGCGCAGTGCCTGCTTTTCGGCCTCATTCTGGGGAATTTTGGGCGTGAGGCAACTGTAGCTTTTCAGTAAATCGAGGGCTTGCTGGAGTTCAGAAATCATAGTAAACGTAAGGGTGGGATAACCAGCTGATTCTAGGGCATTATACTCGGCGTTTTAACTCGGCCTTCACGGCATCGATAATCGTTTGAATTACCTGGACTCGGGCGTAGTATTTATCGTTGGCGGGAACTACCGTCCAGGGAGCCGCCGGGGTACTGGTGCGAGCAATCATCTGATTAATGGCCACGTCGTAGAGGGGCCATTTTTCCCGGTTGCGCCAATCTTCATTCGTCAGCTTGTACTGCTTAAAGGTATTTTTTTCCCGTTCCTGAAACCGCCGGAGTTGTTCCTCGGGGCTAATGTGCAAAAAGAATTTAACAACAACGTAGCGGCCCGTGGCGAGTTGAGCCTCAAACTCATTAATTTCCCGATAGGCCCGACGCCATTCCAGTTCGCTTGCAAAGCCTTCGATACGCTCCACCATCACCCGGCCATACCAACTGCGGTCAAAAATACCAATTCCCCCCCCAGCCGGTAACTTACGCCAAAAACGCCAGAGATAATGATAGCGCGCCTCCTCTTTACTGGGGGCCGAAAAAGCGTTAACTTGATAACTGCGAGGGTCGAGGGTATCGGTTAGGCGTTTAATTACCCCCCCCTTGCCTGCGGCATCCCAGCCTTCAAAGAGGGCCACCACCGGAATTTTGTGTTGATAAATTTGAACTTGTAAGCGGCGTAGCTCGACCTGGGCTTCTCGCAGTTGTCCAGAGTAATCTTCGGCTTTGAGATGTCGAGTCAAGTCTACTTTGGCTAAAAAGTTGGGCTCTGTTGGTAGGAGTTCTGTCTGAGGAGGCGGTGGCAGGTGTTCGGCCCGCGGTAGTTTGAGATTATCTAAGGCTTGAACAATGACGGCCACTAGTTGCGACAGCACTTTGACGCGGGCCCAGCGCTCACAATTGCCCTCTACTAAAACCCAAGGAGCATTTCCCGTACTGGTGTAGGTCAGCATTTCCTCCGCTAGGGCGCAGTACTCATCGTAATGTTTTTCCTGTTGCCAATCCTCTGGGCGCACTCGCCAGGATTCCAACTCATCGGCCTCATAGCGCTTGAGGCGCTTTTTCAATTCTTTGCGGCTGAGGTGAATCCAGAATTTAGCAATGGCGACCCCATCATCTACCAATTGATGCTCAAAGGCGTTGATGTCACGCATTTGCAGAGGGGCCTGGCTCGGTGTCACCCGGTTAAAAAGGCGCTCCTCTAGACAGTTGGTGTACCAACTATGATAGAAAAAACCGAGACTACCTTTGGGGGGAATTTTGCCCCAAAAACGCCACAGAAAAGGATAAAGGCGTTCCTGTTCCGTGGCCGTAAAGGTGGGATTAACGCGAAATCCCCGGGGATCCATGTAGTTGGTGATTTTCTTGAGTAGCGTTCCCTTGCCCGCGGCGGCCCAACCTTCTAGCACGACAATCACCGGCACTTGTTCTTCCCAGCAGGTCTGCTGGAGGGAACGCAATTGACGCATTAAATCTTCAATTTGGCCCTGGTAATCATCTTTACTTAAGCGGAGGTCTAGGTCGAGGGTGTCTAGCATCGGGATACAAAAGTCGGGAATAATGGGGAGGGAATTTCTCAAGTATAGAGACGATTATGGTAGAGCCACCCACAATTCTGGTGACGGGAGGGGCCGGTTACATTGGAGCCCATGCGGTTAAGGCCCTCCAGCAAGCCGGCTATCGGGTGTTAGTGCTGGATAACCTGTCCTACGGCCATGCCGAACTCCTGGTGCCACTGGGGGCTGAACTGATTGTGGGGGATACCCATGACCGCCCCTTGCTCGACCGTATTTTTCAGGACTATACCATTGCTGCCGTCATGCACTTTGCGGCCTTTATCGCGGTTGGCGAATCGGTACACCATCCCGCGATTTACTACCGTAATAACGTGCTCGGGAGCTTGACCCTGCTGGAGGCCATGCTGGCGGCCGAGGTCAAAAAATTTGTCTTTTCCTCCACCTGTGCAGTTTATGGCCTCCCCCAGGCCATTCCCATGACAGAAGAGCATCCCATTAATCCCCTCAGTCCCTACGCCACCAGTAAACGCATGGTGGAACAAATACTAGCGGATTTTGATCAGGCCTACGGCCTCAAGTCAGTCATTTTCCGTTATTTCAATGCCTCCGGGGCCGACCCAACCGGCCAACTGGGAGAAGACCACTATCCTGAAACCCATCTGATTCCCCTGGCCTTGCTAACGGCCCTGGGCCACCGTTCCCATCTTTCTCTTTTTGGCACGGATTACGATACCCCTGATGGAACAGCAATTCGAGACTATATCCATGTCTGTGATCTAGCCGATGCCCACATTCTGGGTCTGCAATATCTTTTGAAAAACGGCGATAGTGAGGTGTTTAACCTAGGTAATGGCAATGGTTTTTCGGTGCGGGAGGTGATTCAAACCGCTGAGCAAGTGACCGGCCTCCCTATTCCTGTCGTCGAATCTCCCCGTCGGGCCGGTGATGCTCCCGTTCTAGTTGGTAGTAGTACTAAAGCCCGAGAGATACTGGCCTGGCAACCCCAGTACGCAGAGCTAGAAACCATCATTGGCCATGCCTGGCAATGGCATCAACAACGCCACCCAAAATCAAAATCGTGAATCAAAATGGAAACTAAAGCCCTAGGGATTCCATCTCTAAGCTTATAGTTCTCTCTATGTCCCTGCCTCCATGAGTAACGCTGATTTCTTTTCCCTCTTCTCCGCCGATGAGCCGAGTCACCATGAGCACGCTGCTGACCTCAACTCATCCCTTCAAGAAATGGGGTTAGAACTCGATGCTGAAGCCGATGATTTTGAGGCCATGTTTGACCACCTTGGCCTAGAAGAAGACCCGGAAATGGAACTATTGGCCCTGGTAGAGCAGACTACACAAAAAACCGCGCCTTCTCTGATTCCGCCCTTTTTCCAGGCCCATCAGGCCCTTCAACAAAAAGTCCAAATTCTAGAATTGGCCCTGGCGGAGGCCGAACAACAACTCTCAGGTCAAGACCGCCGTACCCAGAGTAATGATGATTTAATTCAACAGCAGGCTGAGGCCCTGAAAACCGCTCAAGAGCAGTTGGCCCATACGGTGGCCGAACTGACGGTCTATCAACAGGAAGCCCAGCATCAACAATTCCAAGTGGAAACCCTCGCAGAAGACCTGGCTCGCAGTCAACAACAAGTCCAAGAATTCGAGCAGGAATGCCAACGCCTCCGTCAAGACCAAGCACTCCAGTCCCAACAGATGGCGGCCCTAGAGCATCAGACCCAAGACCTCCAAGCTCGTCTCCAACGCCAACAACGCTACACCCTCCAGTACAAGTCAGCGCTGGAACAGTGTCTAACTCAGCCAAATTTCCAACCCTCTTCGGATATTGCCAGCGCCATTGCCGCCCTGACGGGCAAACTCTCCGAAATTCGGCCCTGGTCGAGCTCTCCCTCAACAACTTCCCCAGACCTAGCTGAATCGGAGTCCCCGCTGGTTCCCAGCGTCGCGGCAGTAGAGAGCCCACCGCCGACCCTAGAAACATTGCCTGTCACTGAACCGGCCCTGGCCATTCCATCCTATCTAGCCCCAGAGGTGACTCCTCTGCCAGCCCGCCCAGCTCGGGAAAAACTCAGTTTTTCGATCCAACCCCAAAAAACATCTCGTCGGCCCATCGATCTGCCTCGTTTCCTCTCCCAATCGGCTCCCCAGGCCTAGAAGTCGGTCTTGGATATGCTGGGTCATTACCCCAGGGGCGTATAGTAATAGATTGGGCCCCTGGCCATTTCAGGGCCTTGAGGGATTACTGCGTTCTACAAAAATAGTATGTTAAATCTGAAGGGAAAAACGGCATTTGTCACAGGGATTGCCAATAATCGCTCCATTGCGTGGGGCATTGCCCAACAACTCCACCAGGCGGGGGCCGAATTGGCGGTTACTTTTTTACCCGATGACAAGGGACGGTTTGAAAAAAAAGTCCGGGAGCTAGTAGAGCCCCTCAATCCAGCCTTGATTTTGCCCTGTGATGTACAGCAGGAAAGCCAGATCGACGATTGCTATCAGGCCATTCAGGAAAAATGGGGCCGGCTCGATATCTTAGTCCATTGCCTCGCCTTTGCCGACAAGGAAGGCCTGACGGGCAACTTCACGGATATTTCCCGAGCGGCCTTTAGCCAGGCCCTGGAGATTAGTACCTATTCCCTGGGGCGCTTAGCCCAGGGGGCCAAACCCCTAATGACCGAGGGGGGCAGTATCCTGACCCTTTCCTACCTCGGCGGCGTTAAGGTGATTCCCAATTACAACTTGATGGGGATTGCCAAGGCCGGCCTAGAAATGAGTGTTCGCTACCTGGCCGCTGAACTTGGCCCCCACAACATTCGTGTCAACGGCATTTCCGCTGGCCCCATCCGCACCCTGGCATCCTCGGGGGTGGGCGGTATTTTAGACATGATTCACCACGTCGAAGAAAAGGCCCCCCTACGCCGCACCGTCAGTCAGTTAGAAGTGGGCAATACAGCGGCCTTTTTGGCCAGTGATCTCGCCAGTGGGATTACCGGACAAATCATCTATGTCGATGCGGGTTACGAGATTACCGGCATGTAGGCCCTGGCCATGAGCGACTCCTCTGCCAGTTTTCGAGAACAATTTCAAGCGGGCCGAGACGCCTTTGAGCGGGGGCAATACCGCCAGAGTATTACGGCCTTTGAAGCGGCCCTGAAGCTTACCAGTCTGGGCTCACGAGAAGGGGGAGAAACTCAACTCTGGTTAGTCATGGCCTACCAGGCAGCGGGGGATTTAAGTGAAGCGAGAAATCTCTGTCGTAAGCTAACCCGGCACCCCGATCCCGACTGTCGCAAGCAGAGTAAGCAAGTATTGTATATTCTGGAGGCCCCCCGTCTGGCTCGGCCTAAGGAGTGGCTAACAGAAATTCCTGATCTCAGCCAAACAGAGGGCCAACGCCCAGCCTATGTGCAATTTCAACGGGCCAAAAAAGAAAAGCCGCCGCCATCCCCTATTTATTTTGAGGATACTAGTCGCATAAATACGCGGGACAATGGTTTTATTCTGGTTGCCATTGCCCTAGCCGTGGTGCTTATCGGTGGTCTAATCTGGTTTGCTTAGGGAAAAAGGAGCGTTGTTGCTATGGCCTACTGGCTCTTTCAAGGAAATCCCAAATACTATCGCATCCAGGATGCTATCCGAGATTTGGATACAATGCCCTGGTTAGTCACTCGCTATGCTTCAGAAATCCAAGCGGGAGATGGTGTCTTGGTGTGGATTGCAGGACCAGAAGCCGGGATCTATGCCTTGGCAGAGATTATTGCCGCTCCCCAGGTTTTAACCAACATCCCTGATCAAAATTATTGGCTGATACCGGGAAATCAGCGGGCTGATAAGCCCCGGGCCTACCTTCGTTTTACTCGTAAACTATTGGGCCAACCCCTCCGCCGCCACGAACTCAAGCAAGACCAGGTGCTAAAACATCTACTGGTCATCAAGGCCCCGAACAGTACTAATTTTCGAGTCACACCAGAGCAGTGGGCACGCATACACCACCTTAAAGGGTAGGGGTCATAGAAAATAAATAGAGCATTGGTTTTTATCTCGTTTTGGTATTTTGTAGCTTGTATGACAGCTCCGGTGGGTAAGGGCCGACCTAGAGGTTAGCTAAGAGCGAAAAAATTTGATACCCTAGGCAAATACTTTGGGAAATCAAACAGCGTGACTATTACAATTGGACGGGGAAAAACCGCTCGTCGAGCCTACGGAATCGATGAAATTGCACTGGTCCCCGGAGTGCGTACTTTAGACCCTGTCTTAGCTAATACTCACTGGCATATTGGTGGTATCGAACGACAAATTCCTATTATTGCCAGCGCCATGGATGGTGTGGTAGACACCAAAATGGCCGTTCTCCTGTCTGAATTGGGGGCCTTGGGGGTTCTCAATCTAGAAGGCATTCAAACTCGCTACGAAGACCCTAATCCCGTCCTAGATCGGATCGCGTCCGTGGGCAAATCAGAGTTTGTTGGCTTGATGCAAGAACTCTATGCAGAGCCGATTAAGCCTGAGTTAATTCACAAGCGTATTACCGAAATTAAGGCCCAAGGGGGCATTGCCGCCGTCAGTCTGACCCCTGTGGGCGCGGCCAAATTTGCTTCGGTTGTAGCCGAGGCCCAAGCCGATCTGCTGTTTATTCAAGCCACGGTTGTCTCCACGGCTCATCTTTCGCCCGAATCGGTGCCAGTATTAGACTTGGCCAAGCTTTGCCAAGAAATGCCCATGCCCGTCATCCTGGGTAATTGCGTCACCTATGAAGTCACCCTAGAGTTAATGAGAGCCGGGGCGGCAGCTATTTTGGTCGGTATTGGGCCAGGGGCCGCCTGTACTTCCCGTGGAGTCTTAGGCGTCGGTGTTCCCCAGGCGACAGCGGTGGCGGATTGTGCGGCCGCCCGCGATGATTACCAGGCCGAGACCGGCCGCTATGTGCCGGTTATTGCCGATGGTGGCATTATTACCGGTGGTGATATCTGTAAATGTATTGCCTGCGGGGCCGATGCCGTCATGATTGGCTCTCCCATTGCCCGAGCCGCTGAAGCCCCCGGACGGGGTTTCCACTGGGGGATGGCCACCCCCAGTCCTGTTTTACCCCGAGGTACTCGGATTAATGTGGGCACGACGGGAACGATCCGCGAAATTCTAACCGGGCCCGCTAAGTTAGATGATGGCACTCACAACCTACTCGGGGCCCTGAAAACCAGTATGGGAACCCTGGGAGCCAAGGACATCAAAGAAATGCAACAGGTCGAAGTGGTCATTGCGCCCTCCCTGTTGACCGAGGGCAAAGTTTACCAAAAGGCCCAGCAGTTGGGCATGGGTAAATAAACGACTTCCATCCAGCACTGGCCAGGGATTGTTGGAGGTCAGGCCTCAGCCCTCCTCCTCTTCCCTCGCTGAATCTTGAGCCCTGCTAGCTCATCCCCCCATCCTCTCAATATCTATGGCCCGTAAACCGCCCCCCCGCTATACACCCCCTCGGGGTTATCCTCCAGAGCGAGACTACGATACTCCCCGCAATCAAAATAAATTTAATTTTAATTACGGTAGCTTGGCCCTGCTGGGAGGCATTTTTGTCCTCGGAATTGGGGTCGGTATTGGTTTTACGTCCACCGCTAGTTTTAGCCCTGAAAACGTTGCCTCTCGGGAAGTCATCGACCGCAGTGCCCCCAATACGGAACTCTGCATTCAATTTGGAGCCAGCGCCATTGTGACGGATATGCGGGTATTTGTCACCTTAAACCCTTTCAATGTCTATGTCACCCAACCCGTAATGCAACCCGGCTGTGTGTTGCGGCGTAGTAACTGGACAATTTTAGAGCAACAGAAATTAGTGGATGGCCAACAGGTCAATGATTGCCGCAACCGTATGAATACCTTCGGCTTTACCGGGCCCCTAGAGGGCAAGCCCAAGATTGATTGCATTTATCAAAACGAAGCCGCGGGCAATTTATTTATCAACCAACCGGGGGCGGTCGGGCCACGACCGGATACGGATAAATTCTAGTCCCTTCCATGCCGCTCCCTGAGCCGATCTGAGCGAAGACTTCCCTTTTGGCCAAATATTGTTAAACTTGGTAAAGAATCTGAACAAAAACCATTTATTTTTAATGCCATGGGTCGTGTTGGGGTATTGTTGCTCAATTTAGGAGGGCCGGAGAAACTAGAGGATGTCCGTCCTTTTCTCTTTAATCTCTTCGCAGACCCAGAAATTATTCGACTGCCCTTCCCCTGGTTGCAGAAACCCTTAGCCTGGCTCATTTCAACCCTCCGCAGTGCTAAGTCTCAAAAAAATTACGAACAAATTGGCGGCGGCTCTCCCCTTCTGCAAATTACCGAAGCTCAGGGAGAGGCCCTGGGCCAAAAATTAACGGAAATGGGCCAAAACGCCCACATTTACATTGGCATGCGCTATTGGCATCCCTTCACCGAGGAAGCCATGGCTCAAATTAAGGGAGACCAGATTCAGCAGTTGGTGATTTTGCCCCTCTATCCCCATTTTTCCATCAGTACCAGTGGCTCTAGCTTTCGTGTGCTAGAGGAATTGTGGAAGCAAGACCTCACTCTACAGCAGTTAGACTATACTTTGATTCCGTCTTGGTACGATCATCCAGGTTATCTCCAGGCCATGGCCGACCTGATTCAGCAAGAACTGGCCAAATTTCCCCAACCGGATCACGTGCATATTTTCTTCAGTGCCCACGGTGTTCCCCAAAGCTACGTCGATGAAGCCGGCGACCCCTACCAGGCAGAAATTGAGGCCTGTACTCGCCTGATCATGAAGACCCTGAACCGGCCCAATGCCCATACTCTGGCTTACCAAAGCCGAGTCGGCCCTGTAGAATGGCTCAAACCCTACACAGAAGATGCCCTGCATGAACTCGGTCAGGAAGGGATCAAGGATTTACTAGTAGTTCCCATTAGCTTTGTTTCGGAACACATTGAAACCCTCCAGGAAATTGATATTGAATATCGAGAAATTGCAGAGGAAGCGGGGATTTCCAATTTCCTACGGGTGCCGGCCCTCAATACCCATCCCGTTTTTATCAACGCTTTGGCCCAAATGGTGGTAGATTCTCTGTCCCAACCCCCCTGCACCTTTGAGACGGTTCCCCATCCCAAGAAAAATATGAAGATGTACCCCCAGGAACGTTGGGAGTGGGGCATGACAACGGCGGCCGAAGTCTGGAATGGCCGCTTGGCGATGCTGGGTTTTATTGCATTGATTCTGGAATTATTGAGTGGTCGAGGGCCGCTTCATTTTGTCGGTCTTCTGTAGGCAAATAATTGCCCCAGAGTCGAATCTGTCGGTCTTGGCCCCCAGTGACGAGATAACGGCCATCTCTGGATAGGGCCGCACACCAAATCCGTCCCTGGTGTTCCCGTTGCTGGTGAAAACAATGGCCCGTCTCCAGTTCCCAAAAGCGGATACTTTCGTCCCAACTGGCGGTGATAATGACGTGGTTGTCGGGGCTAACCAAAAGATCGGCAATACTTTTACTATGTCCACGCACAGTTTTACGGCATTTACCCTGACGGACATCCCAAATACTGATGGCTTTATTTTTACCTAGGGCCACAATTCGGCTGGCATCCTGGGTGATGACCGCCTTGTCAAATTGCTGAGAATGACTGGTCAAGACTTGGACACAGGCCCCCAAGTCTAAATCCCAGCAACGAATGGTGCCGTCCCAACTGCCACTGATTAGATAACGATTATCTGAGGTAAAGGTCAGACTATTGATATCCCCCTGATGGCCAACGAGTGGGCCAAGGTAATCTCCCGTTGGAAACTGCCAAAGGTGAATGTGATGGTTCCAATCCGCGCTGGCTAGGCAGGTCTCCGTAGAATTAATGGCTAAGCTACTAACCGGCTGTCTTGAGCCGAATGAATAGCCTTCGTTGAGGGATTGACGGGCCGGTAAATGCCGACATTGAATGGGTTCATCCCAGCTATAGGTGACCAGATACTCCTCCCTGGCAGAAATCCACAGGCCCTTAATTTGATGCAGGCCCGTTAGGGTGCGCAGACAATGGCCAGAGGCTAAATCCCAGATTTTAAGCGCGCCGTCCAAACTCCAACTATAGAGGTGCTCTCCCGTGAGACTCAGGGCCAGGGCATAGACAGATTTTTCATGGCCGGTTAGACAGCGTAGACAACGGAAGCGGGAGTAGTCAGGAGCTGGAGCCGTCATTAGCGAGGCGGAATAGGGCGCAACAGGGAACAGCATGGTAGCAGTCTCTAGGTTTGGTTTGAGATTGACCGAGTCAAAGAACCTGATCTTGAGAGTAAACCGCGCTTGCGGTTCTCGGCCATGGCAGAATACACAGTATCGGTAGTGGTTAGTCGATAACGCCCTAGCTCGTAGTGATTGACCAACCTCTGGCCTCAAAACTTGCCCTTGCTCCTGTGGTCAACCCTCCTGCCTTAACCACTGTCTATCATCTATCCTACGCCCAACGGGATGAGTTACCGGCCCTAGCCCAGCTTGACCAACAATGTCTAGGTGGCATGTGGACGCTAGCGGGCTACCAGCGGGAATGGGAAAGTCCCAACAGTGTTTTACTCCGCTTGACCCATCTGGCCAGCGGTGTTATTGGGGGCGGGGCCTTTTGGCAAATTTTAGAAGAGGCCCACATTACGCTGTTAATGATTCATCCCGATCACCAAGGGCAGGGCCTCGGTTCCCGGTTACTAGCGACGCTGTTGGCCCAAGCCGTGACTCGACAATTGGAGCGGGCGACGCTAGAGGTTCGTGTTTCCAATCAGCGGGCCCTGGCTCTCTACGAAAAGTTTGGCTTTCAAGTCGCCGGACGACGCAAAAAATATTATCCCGATACCCAAGAGGACGCCCTGATCCTCTGGCGTAATGGTCTCCAACATCCAAGCTTGGCCCAAGAATTATCGCCGTTTGGGCTGGCCTAGAGGTGTCATCGCCAATCTCGGAAGCCCGACGATACCACTGAGCTCACTGTCCCCTTACCAAGGGGAGGTGCCGGAGGCGGAGGGGTAAAAGTCTATCGCTTTAACTTGACGTGTTGGTATCTGCCCTTGTCATCATCCCCTGAGTCTATGGTTGGGATAGAAAAAAAGCGCTAGGGCGAGAAAACTGTAACGTTTTATTGCGATTTACCCGCCAGCAGAGAGAACCTTCTACAATCGCGGATATTTACAAATGTTAAGATTAAGAAACATAACAAGCTTTGTTTCTCACTTCTTTAAGTCACCTTAATATCCTCTTTACTGTCGTCCCTGTAACCTGTGTCTCCAACGACTGCTTCTGTTTCTAGCCCGCCCGCTGGTATTGAAGGGATTCGTATCTACGATCCCGCGGCCATCTCCCGTTACTACCGCTCTCGTCCCTGGCGACTCTTGGGACGGGCCCTGCTCATTTTAGGCTCCTTTCTTTGGTTTTTAGGAGGATTGCTGTGGGATCATTGGACGGGCCAAGGCGAGGCCCGCAAGGCCCAGCAGGCCAGCGATCTGCGAGAATTACTGACCCGTTTAGGGCCAACGTTTATCAAAGTGGGCCAGGCCCTCTCCACGCGTCCAGACCTGATCCGGCCCGATTTTCTAGAAGAACTAATTAAACTCCAGGATCAACTGCCCCCCTTCGACAATCAATTGGCCTTTGCTATTCTGGAACGGGAATTGGGCATGGCCGTGGATGAGGCCTATCGAGAAATTTCCCCCCACCCCGTTGCGGCCGCTAGTCTTGGCCAGGTATACCGAGCGGTGCTCTACAGCGGTGAAGAAGTGGCCGTTAAGGTACAGCGGCCCTATTTACGTCAAGTCTTAAGTTTAGATCTCTGTCTTTTGCGTTGGGGGGCCAGCCGCTTTGGTCGCTTTCTGCCCCTGAACTTGGGCCATGACCTGACCTTGATCGTGGATGAGTTTGGCATCAAACTCTTTGAGGAAATTGACTACCTCAACGAAGGCCATAACGCAGAAAAGTTTGCGGAAAATTTCCATGGAGATCCTGAAGTTAAGGTACCGGCCATCTATTGGCAGTTTAGTAGCCCCTTGGTACTGACCCTGGAGTGGATTCAGGGCTTTAAGCTGACCGAGACGGATAAAATTCGAGCGGCAGGCGTTGACCCCTACGCCATCGTCAAAATTGGGGTGACGTCCGGCCTGCGGCAACTGTTGGAACATGGCTTTTTCCACGCCGACCCCCATCCGGGGAACCTCTTCGCCACCCTCGACGGGCGCTTAGCCTACATTGACTTTGGCATGATGGACCAACTGGAAACCCAAACAAAGGAGACCCTGGCCAGTTCCGTGGTGCAATTGATTAACCAGGATTATGCGGCCCTGGCGGAGGACTTTGTCAGCTTGGGCTTCCTGGCCCCGTCCACGGATATTCGTCCCATTATCCCGGCATTAGAAAAGGTCTTGGGGAAGGCGATCGGCCAGAGTGTACGGGATTTTAACTTCAAGACGATTACCGATGAGTTTTCGGCCCTAATGTACGAGTATCCTTTTCGGGTACCGGCTAAGTTTGCCCTGATCATTCGTTCCCTCGTCACCCAGGAAGGATCGGCCCTGAGCCTCGACCCCAACTTCAAGATTGTGGAAGTCGCCTATCCCTACGTGGCCCGGCGTTTACTCACCGGCGAATCCCCCCAACTGCGGCGCCAACTGTTAAATGTACTGTTTAAAAATGGCAAGTTCCAGTGGCAACGTTTAGAAAGCATGATTGCTATCGCCCGTTCCGATAGTCAGTTTGACCTATTGCCCACGGCCCAGATGGGGTTCCAGTATCTGATGTCCGAAGAAGGGCTGTATCTGCGTCGTCAGCTACTATTGGCCCTAACGGAAGACGAACGATTGCATACGGCCGAGGTGCAACGACTCTGGGGCCTGATTAAGGATGAAATTAAACCTCAGCAGATCTTTTCCGTTGCCATTAATGCGATTCGAGATTTTTCCCTGACCGGGGTAACCACTCTGATTTCCCAAACGCCTGCCGGTTCTAGCCGCTAGGCCAGGGAGGCCAATTTGGTATGATGTCTGTTGGTTTATTTATTTCCTATTAATGCCATGTATTACTTGCCAGAACCCCCTTATTTTCTGGTCTTCGTCGGCCTCTTTGTCGGTATTACCTGTGGCCTGGCCTTTGAAGCGACCCTGAAACAAAAAGTAAGCACATGGCTGAAAACGCCCAATAGCAGTCTGCGGGATTTAGATCTACAGCTCCCTTTCCTCGGCATCTGTCTGGGGATTTGTGTCTTTCTCTCCTCGGGGGTGGAAATTTTCCTCGGCGATCGGTGGCTATCCTACGCCATCTCCTTGCCGGTCACGCTGTTTATCGCGGCTCTAGTCTGGCGACAATTGGATAGTTTGCTAAAACAACTCAAGGCCGGTGGGTCGCGGGCCATTGACCTCGATGCCTTTTAGTCACCATGCTTGATGGACAGTATGAAGTCCTCCTCGCCACGGCCCACCATACCCAGCGATTGGGCCAGGCCCTAGGCCAGGGCCTGCCAGCGGGGAGTGTGATTTTATTGAGGGGAGACCTAGGGGCCGGTAAAACCACCCTGGTTCAAGGCATTGGTGACGGCTTGGGCATTACCGAGCCCATTGTCAGTCCGACCTTTACCTTAATTAATGAATACCTCGAGGGCCGTCTGCCGCTCTACCACCTTGACCTCTATCGCTTGGCCCCGACGGAAGTGGCCCAGCTTTACCTGGAACAATATTGGCTTGGTCAGGATTATCCCCTCGGCCTCACCGCTATTGAATGGGCCGACCGCTTACCCCAACAGCCCGAGCAATGGCTGACGATTGAGCTTTATCCCTTCAATACAGGACGAGGGGCCAAGCTCATCTCCCCCTGGCTCGATCTAAAACCGCTCCTAACAAACGTTTTCTCCTTCCATTAATTTTGACTGTACTAACGGTGTTGGCAATGGCAACCTTACACGGTAGCTGGCGGATGACTCCCATGGGGAGATCTTTTTTTCTGTGGGGAGAAACCTGGCGAGATGAGGTGATTCCCCCTGAGCCTGAAGCAAAGCTTCCTTTTCATCCTTTTTGCCTCAACAGCACTGAACTCCAGGTCTGGCTAGAGCAGGAACTGTCTTTAAAGATGACCAGGGCCCAACCCCAAACGGAGACCCTGACGCTTCCCAGTCGCGTCCAGAAAAAACAATCCTTACCGCTCTTGGCGAGTCAAATCGGAGAGGGCCTTAAGCCCCAGGGTCTGACCTTGACTCCCTGGCAGATCTCTGGCCTGGCCTTAGCTCCCTCCGAAACGTTGGCACTTTTGCAGGCGATTCCCCTAGGAGAAACAGAAGCCCCCTTCTGGGGCCAGGAGCTCTTTTTCTTTGCCCATCTCTACCGCTGGAGTTTAGACCTTTTGGCCCGGGGCAAGATGGTGCCTGGCGTGCAAGCAGATAGGCTAGGAGCCCAGGCCGTTTGGTATCCCGTTTTAGACAGTACCCTCGACCAAGCTCGTTTAGCTCTTCTCTGCCAGGCCTTGCCGCCCTGTTGTTTAGCCGATAGCCATTCTAAGCAAGAAGTCGGCCCCCATGCCCTAATTCTCGACTGTCTCCAGGGCCTGCTCCAGGCCATCATCGGTGAAAGCGGCCTCACCCCCATGGCCAACCGAGAGCCTTGGTTACAGCCTTGGCTCCAGGGGTTAGTCTCTCGAACGCCCCAACCATTACCAGAAAGCACGGCCCAAAAACTACTCACCCCCCTCCAGCACTGGCAACTCCCCATCCAGACCTATCTAGGGCATCGCCACAATCGGGCTCTGGAACAACGTCAATTTCGAGTGGCCCTCCGTTTGGCCCCACCGCCATCCGGGTCAGAAAACTGGCGGCTAGAGTATCTGCTTCAGGCCCTGGATGAGGCAACCTTTCAAGTCGAAGCGGCCAGTATTTGGCAACTCGAGGCCGAAGCCATGGTTTATCACGGCCGGACAATCCATCACCCCTCGGAAACGCTCTTGCAGGGTCTAGGCCTCGCGTCTCGTTACTATCCCCCCATTGCCCAGAGTTTAGAAACTGGCTATCCGACGGGCTGTGACCTTGACCCTATCCAGGCCTACGAGTTTATTCAGGCCATTGCTTGGCAGTTGCAAGACCGAGGGCTGGGGGTAATTCTACCGGCGGGCCTCCAGGGCGGCCAATCCAGTCAACGTCTGGGGGTCAGTATTCAGAGCCAAGTCCAGCCCAAAAAAGGTGAACGTCTCAGCTTTCAAAGTTTGGTGAGCTATCGGTTACAACTGATGCTGGGGAAGCAGGTGATTTCCGAGCGGGATTTCCAGAACTTACTAGACCAGCGTTCTCCCTTAGTGGAAATTGGCGGCCAATGGCTAATTCTGCAACCGGTGGAAGTCCGGGCAGCCCAGGCAATTCTACAACAACGCCAAGGGCCGCTCGATTTAACCGTTGAAGAGGCCCTGCGTCTAGCCGTGGGAGAGCGCCAAACCCTGGCCAAACTTCCCGTGGTTAAGTTTGAGGCCACGGGTATTCTCCAAGACCTAATCCAGACCTTGAGCAATCCCCAAGGGGTCAAACCCATGGCCGCACCACCCGGTTTTAAAGGAGAGCTGAGACCCTACCAGGCCAGGGGGGTAGGCTGGTTAGCCTTCTTGGAACGCTGGGGCCTGGGGGCCTGTCTGGCTGATGATATGGGATTAGGGAAAACACCTCAACTCTTGGCGTTTCTGCTCCATCTCCAGGCCGAAGCCAGTTTAGAGCAACCGGTTCTAGTCGTCTGTCCAACCTCTGTGCTCAGCAATTGGTGGCATGAAGTCCAAAAATTTGCCCCTGGTCTGAAAGTCACCCTCCATCACGGCGACCGCCGTAAAAAGGGCCAACCCCTGCTCAAGGCCTATCAATCGCAACATCTGATCTTGACCAGTTACTCCCTCCTACACCGCGATTTAAGCAGTCTCAAGCTTGTCCAGTGGCGGGGTATTGTTCTAGATGAGGCCCAAAATATTAAAAATGCTGAAGCTAAGCAGTCTCAGTCCGTCCGTCAACTCACCGCCGGTTTTCGCATTGCTCTGACGGGAACCCCGGTGGAAAACCGTCTGCGGGAACTGTGGTCAATTCTAGATTTTCTGAACCCTGGCTTTTTGGGCAGTCAGGCCTACTTCCAAAAACGCTTTGCTACCCCCATCGAAAAATACGGCGACCGTCAATCCCTCTACGCCCTCCGGAGTCTGGTGCGGCCCTTTATCCTGCGTCGCCTCAAAACCGACCAGAGCATCATTCAAGACCTGCCCGCTAAACAGGAAATGACGGTTTTTTGTGCCCTCTCCCGTCGTCAGGCAGAACTGTACCAGCAATTGGTCGATCAGGCCCTAGAAAATATTGAAACCAGCACCGGCATTCAACGCCATGGCCAGATCCTGACCCTGATCCTGAAACTGAAGCAACTCTGCAACCATCCAGCCCAGTTTCTCAAGGAACCCCAGTTGAGTCAACCAGAGGCCTCCGGCAAATTACTCCGCCTAGAAGAGATGCTGGAAGAAGTGGTGAGCGAAGGGGAACGGGCCCTAATCTTTACCCAATTTGCGGAATGGGGCCATCTCTTGCAACCCTATTTAACCCACAAATTTAAACGGGATGTCCTCTACCTCCATGGCGGCACCCCCCGCCTCAAACGTCAGGCCCTGATCGAGCGTTTCCAGAACGACCCCGATGGCCCTCAACTCTTTATCCTTTCCCTCAAGGCCGGCGGCACAGGCCTCAACTTAACCCGTGCTAACCATGTCTTTCACGTTGACCGTTGGTGGAATCCCGCCGTGGAAAACCAGGCCACGGACCGGGCCTTTCGCATTGGCCAGACCCGTAATGTCCAAGTCCACAAGTTTGTTTGCACCGGCACCCTGGAGGAAAAAATCCACCAAATTCTGGAAAGCAAACAACAGCTAGCGGAACAAACGGTTGACGCCGGGGAAAACTGGTTAACCCAACTCGACACCGATCAATTGCGCCAACTACTGCTTCTAGACCGGGGCAGTATTATCGATGAAGAAAGCACCTAGCCTTAGATAGCGCGTACCTAGACTGTCTTCCGTAGGCCTTTGGCCAGGCCGGCCCCCTCTAAATCCACCGGCACAAATTCGAGGTGATTAAACAAGGTGGTTACGAATGCAAACAATAAAAACGGTAACGATAAAACCAGCACTAGCCCAACGGTAGCCAGGGCGTAGATCTGCCGAGTACTACTCCACAGGGCCAGGGCTGTAGCCAAGGAAAGAAAAATAACAATTAACCAGACAATGATTTGTCCATAAATATCACCGAAGGTCAAAGTACAAACCATGCGGTATTTGGGAGAGTCTTGATCCATTGTTAAAATCCTCTAAAAACGTGGAGAAGCAATCAGCGTAGTTAAAAATCGTCATTGCCCCAGAATTTTAGACGATAAACTCTGGCCCGGCTTACTTTTTAAAGCAGACTTAACAATAATCAGAAATCACCCCTCCCCGTTGGCCGGTGGTAACTCTAGGGGTAAGGGCCCCATTAGGCCCTTGCGAAAATCATTCAGCAGTTGCCGGGCCGCCCGTTCCTGGTCTTGCTGGTAGCGTTGCTCAGCCAGGCTGGCCAGATAATCCTCGGCGCTTTGGCCCGCCAGTTCCCACTGATAGCGTTGGGCCAAAATAGCGTCTAACCCTAATTGGCCTAGGAGATGAATCAGGGCAATGGCCGTGCGTTGGTTGTCGTAGGCCGCTTCCCCGATGTCTTCACAAATAGCTAACTTAACCGCATCCGCCTGATTGTCGAGTTTGAGGGGGATTACCCCTGGAGAATCCAGCAATTCAATGGTGTCCGAGATGCGAATCCAGCGCAGTTGTCGCGTGACCCCTGCCCGGCGGGCACTTTCCACCACCTTGCGCCCCAGGAGGCGATTAATCAGGGCCGATTTTCCCACGTTGGGAAAGCCCATGACGACGGCGCGGACGGCGCGGGGTTGCATACCCCGTTGTTGCCGTCGTTCATTGACGCTCTGGCCCGCTTTTTGGGCCGCTTTACTAATGGCCTTAATGCCAGTTCCCAGTTTGGCATTGGCACTAAAAACCTCTACCCCCTGGCCCCTAAACCAGGCCAACCAGGCCTGACAGGTCTCTTCAGGGATCATGTCCATGCGATTCAGAATTAAAAGACGGGGCTTACTGCCGATCCACTGGGGCACCTGGGGATGGTGGGAAGCTAAGGGAATTCTTGCATCCAACACCTCCAGCACCACATCGACGCGCTTGAGTTGCTCCTTCAGTTCCCGCTCTGCCTTGGCGATGTGACCGGGATACCATTGAATAAGTGCCATAAATTTACTCTTATGCCTGAAGCGTTGCTCCCGTCCCAGGGCCCGTTAACTCTATAATTGTAATGCCGAAGCTGGATTCCCCAGGCATCAGCGGTATTTTGCTCTCCGACGAGACCCCTTTGTTTGATGAATAGCTTGCAGGTGATGGCCGGTGCCCAGGAGTCTTTAGTCTTTACCAACGGTTCCTTAATTCAATTGGCCCTGCCCTACGTCAATCTCCACGGGGCCAACTTGATGGGAAGGGATTTGCGCCAGGCCAATCTCTTCGGGGCTAACTTGCAGGAGGCCAATCTGATTGCGGCTAGTCTCCGTCAGGCCAACCTCCGCCAAAGCACGTTGAACCGGGCCCGTCTCCAGCGCTGTAACCTCAGCGAGGCGGATCTAACGGCGGCCCATGGCAATGAGGCCGATTTTCAGCGGGCCACCTTTACGGAAACCGAGGCCCAGGGCATCTATCTCTACCGGTCTAATTTGAGCCAGGCTACCCTTGTCCAGGGCCATTTTCAACAGGCCTATGCCCCCGAGGCTAGTTTTGTGGCCATTGAAGGGGCCGGCCTAGATCTGCGGTGGGCCACCTTGATTCAGGCCCGTTTCAACTATGCCCGCTTACCGGGGGCCAATCTGCGGGGGGCCAACTTGAGCCGAGCCGATTTTACGGGAGCCGACCTGCGGGGCGCTGACCTGCGGGGGGCCCATCTCCAGGGAGTCATTTTTCACCAGACCTGTCTCGATGGCGTTAATTTTGACGATTAGCGGCCGATGGCCCTGCTAGGCTGGCAGTATGGTTTCTCTCTTTCCCCGTCAGGTCATGGAAACGACAATTTTAAAACTGGAACCGGCTATTCACCTCAGTGAGGGCCAATTTGTCGCCCTTTGTCAGCAAAATCCTGACCTGAAGTTTGAGCGAAATCCCCAAGGAGAGCTATTGATTATGCCCCCAACCGGCGGAGAAACTGGCCGTCGCAATGCCCTCTTGATTGCGCGTTTGGTGCTGTGGAATGAAACCTATGATCTGGGGGTTGTCTTTGATTCCTCGACCTGTTTTCGGCTACCGGGGGGAGGCGACCGCTCTCCCGATCTATCCTGGGTAACGAAGGCGCGTTGGCAGGCCCTGACCCCAGACCAGCAACGTCAATTTCCGCCTCTCTGTCCTGACTTCGTTTTGGAATTATTGTCGCCTACGGATACCCTCACCACGACCCAGGCAAAAATGCAAGAATATCTGGCCGCGGGGGCCCAATTGGGGTGGTTGATTAATTCCCTGGCCCAGCAGGTTGAAATCTATCGCCCAAGACGATCGCCCGAAATCTTGACCCGACCGGTTAGCCTAGGGGGAGAAACGGTTTTACCGAATTTTGAGATTAACCTGCAATGGCTATGGCCCGCTTGATTTACACTTTTTCTGTTTTTGTCTCGGCCCGGCGACGATGCTCTTGAATAAAGGATTCCACCAGGGCCACATCTTCAGGACTACCAATGACCAGGGGTGTCCGCTGATGTAGTTTACTGGGAACCAGATCCAGCAGAGGCGTCTGGCCATCACTGGCTTTTCCACCGGCCTGTTCTAACAAAAAGGCCAAGGGGGCCGTTTCGTAGAGGAGACGTAATTTGCCCTCAGGATTTTTTACCGTGCCAGGGTACAAAAACACGCCGCCCTGCATCAAGATACGGTGGATGTCTCCGACTAGGGCACCGCTGTAACGAGAGGTATAGCCTTCGTGGCGATGAACATAGCGGGTATAGTCCCGCAGGGCCTCGTCCCATTGCCAAAAATTGCCTTCATTGGTGCTGTAGATAGGGCCATGGGCCGGGATTTGAATATTTTCCTGGGCCAGAATAAATTCCCCGAGACTGGGATCAAGGATAAAAGCATGTACCCCAGAGCCAATGGAATAGACCAACAGGGTGGAAGGGCCGTAGAGGATATAGCCCGCCGCAATCTGTTGCCGCCCATTCTGTTGGAGTAGGTCACTAGCCGTACCGTCGAGGTCGTCTCCCTGTTGCTGACGAATGGCAAAGATCGAGCCGACGTTTAAATTAATGTCCACATTGGAGGAACCATCAATGGGGTCGTAGAGGAGGGTATAGCGGCCGATGGGGCAATTCTCGGGGATGTAGTAGGGGTTTTCCATTTCCTCCGAGGCTAGGCGACAGACCAGGCCACTCTGTTTAAAAACGGAAATAAATACCTCATTGGCGTAAACATCCATTTTTTTGACGGATTCCCCCTGGACATTGATCTCTCCCGTAAAGCCGAGGACATCCGCCATCAGGCCGGCCCGACTGAGGCGACGGGCAATCAACTTCCCCGCCAGGGCAATGCGATTCATGATGGCGCTCAAGTCTTGGGCATCCGCACTGAAGCTATGAAGTTGTTGCAGGACGTGGCGAGACAGGGTAGTACAGTCCCGGTCTAGGGTATGTTCAGGGATGGAAAAGGAGGTAGCCATGGAAAAGGAGATCTCTCGAGAATTGCAAGCCCATGCTAACGAATCTTCTCGGGCCCAAACCACCACGAGCGGCCGGGAGCTAGACATAGATCATTTAGCCTGGGTAATCACGATAGACACGATATAATTTAGATCCAGTAACCAAGGGAAATACTGATATCAAAACTTGAGAAGTTAGCCTTGGGCGGCTTCCGAGTTAATTTTTGTTACGTCGTACTGAGGAAATACCCTTGAATGCTGGCATTTTATCGGTTTTTCTGGGCAAGCTATTAGATAGCCTTTGGTGTGCGAAGCCATTGACCTACAATCCTTTTTGTAAACGATGACTGCTCAATTTCCGCCGTCTCCCTCCATTCCCATTCAAGAATTTTCTGCCTCACGGCAGGTCAGTTTTTTTGATGGCCTAAAGCAACCCCGTTTTAGTGGGCAACTGATCCTCACCAGTCCGACGGGAGAGCAGTGGTTTTTCTATTTCTATCTCGGGCGCATCATGTTTGCGACGGGGGGAAATCACGCTGTTCGGCGTTGGCGTCGGCAAATTACCCTCTATTTGCCGCAGATTGCCGCCAATCTGTCATCGGTACAACTGGATCTCGCCAGCATTGACCCCCAAGAACTCCAACTCTGCTGGGAATACCAACTCCTCTGCCATTGGGTAGAACAGCAAAAGGTGACCCGAGAGCAGGCCGCCCGCTACATCCGGGCCACAGTGGTCGAGGTCTTGTTTGACATTACCCAAACCAATGAAGTTTCCTGTGACCTGCGCCAGGATCATCTCCTCTCCACCCGTTTGGTGCTGATTGATGCCGACCAAATCATCGCCGAGGCCCAGCAACTCTGGCAGAATTGGCGGGGGGCCAAGATTGCTGACCGTTCCCCCAATGCGGCCCCCGTCATCCGTCAAGCAGAGGAATTGCAGCAGCGCACCTCTCCCCAGGTCTTTCAAACCCTGAAACAATTGCTGGATGGGAATCAGAGCTTACGGGATCTTTCGGTGCGGATGAAGCGGGATGTCCTGAGTGTGACCACCTCCCTCTTGCCCTATCTGCAACTGGGCCTGGTAGAACTGGTGAAAATTCCTGACCTACCGCCTCCCATTGCCCCGACGCCTCTGGGCGTAGTGGCCCAACCCGATGTCCCCACAGGGCCGCTGATCGCCTGTGTGGATGATAGCCCGCTGATGTGTCAGACCCTAGAAAAAATTCTGACGGCGGCCAACTATCAATTTATCGGTATTAATGATCCTCTGCGAGCGTTGGCGGTGTTGTTGGCCCGTAAACCGGCCCTGATTTTTCTCGATCTGGTCATGCCCAATGCCAATGGTTACGAAATCTGCGGTCAATTGCGGAAACTTTCCATCTTCCGCCAGACCCCCATTGTGATTTTGACGGGCAATGATGGCATTGTGGATCGTGTCCGTGCCAAGATGGTCGGCTCCACCGATTTTTTGAGCAAACCCGTGAATCCCGACACCGTCCTGCAGACAATTCAAAAGTATGTGCAGGAAACCGCAGATCATTCAGAAAGCGGATCTCCCTAGGCTCCTGTCCATTTTTTTTCTATGCTGGAAGGGAATGAGTTGATTACTCAACTGTCAATCGTTTGAAGTTTTTATTGAGGTAAACCATGGGCACGGCACTGGTCATCGACGATTCCTCTACGGAGCGCTCGATCATCACAGAAATTTGTAAAAGCCTAGGCATTAACGTTACGACAGCCGTCAGTGGTGAAGAGGCCTTGGAAAAATTGGCCCAAAGCATCCCCGATGTGATTGTCTTAGACATTGTTCTGCCGGGACGCAGTGGCTTTGAAATTTGTCGGGAATTAAAAGACCGGGAACAGACTAAACAGATTCCCATTATTCTCTGTTCCACCAAGGCTACCGATATGGATAAATTTTGGGGCAAGCGCCAGGGGGCGGATGCCTACATTACCAAGCCCATTGATCAAGCGGAATTTACGGCAACGTTAAAGCAATTCCTGACGGTGTAGTTTTCTATTTTTCTTTGTTGCGTCGTTATTGCCATGGCCTCCGATTTTTCCACTGCTTCCCGTACCCTTGCCCCGACCCAGGGCCAACTCCAACAATTTCTGCATTTTTCCCTAGAGCCCCATACCCAGGCCATGCTCCCTATTGCTCAACTGAGTGAGGTGCTCAATGTCCCCCTGGGCCAGATTGTCCCCATTCCCCACCTGCCCCCTTGGGTGCTGGGGGTTTATAACTGGCGCGGAGAGATTCTCTGGATGGTGGACTTGGGACAACTGCTGGGGCTGACCCCCTGGCATCGTCAATCTGTAGCTCGTTCTCACTATGCGGTCATTGTCCTTAACGGGAGCGGTGACTACGACCCCAAGCGGCCCCTGCGTCGTCAGAATCGCCAAGACCGCAACCAGATGCTCGGCTTAGTCGTCGGTGAAGTCAGGGATATTGAATGGTGTAATCCTGACCAAATTCAATCGGCCCCAACGGCCAGTATTAGTGCGGCCCTGGTGCCCTATCTGCGGGGTTTTTGGGTGAGTGAACCGGGGGAAATGTTTGTGGTGCTCAATGGCCAGGCGGTCATTTCCCGTCTTAACCAGGCATCCATTACTTAAGCATTAAATTTTACTCATTTTTTTATTATTTATCTTCATCCCTAGGCCTATTTTCAACGACTATGACTCAGACTTCCTCTCAATTCTCCCCCTCCGATGTCCCCGATGATGAGCCATTGTTTGCAGGAGACACTCTCCTGGGTAATCTGGATCCCGCTCTTCCTTCCCTAGAGGAAGCGGCCGTAACGGAAGATCCCTTGACCTTGGTGGATACTGACCCGCCTGAACCCGAAGCTATAACCGCCACCAATAATGCTGGAGACGGCCCAGCGACGCCGACTCCCGCCTGGGAGTCACCTAACCTCCCCCAGATTGAACTGCCCAGTCCCCCCACTTTGCCAGCGTTACCCCAGCTCACGCTACCCAGCCCGGCCCGGCCGCCCTTGCCGCAACCATCCCCTAGCAGTCCTCCCCCCGCATCTCCTCCCAATTGGGGCCAACGTTTCTCCTTTACCCAAAAAGCTGTCCTTGTGGCCCTGCTCATGGGCCTGGGGCCAGCGGCAATCATCGGTGGTATTAATAATCAGGCCACTCAACAACTACCCAACTCACCAGCCCCTCAACAAATTGAAGCAATTAAGCAATCAAATCAATCGACCCTCTGGCTGGGTCTACTCCTCACTGCCGGTCTAGTGGGTGGTCTAGCCTACGTTTTGGCCCATCAGAGCAGTCAAGCCTACCAGGCCCTTGTCAAAAGAGTGACCGCCCTGGGGGCCACTAACCTGGACACGCCCCTCAACCTCACCAGTCAGGATGAAATAGCCGTTGTTGATGCCACCGTGACGGCCCTGACCGAACAAATTCAGGTTCTGCGCCAGGGCCAATTGGAATCCCTCCGGCAGGCCCAAGTACTGAAGGATATTACCCTCAAGGTGTCAGCGGCCTTAAATACCACGGCGGTTTTTGAAGTAGCAGTGCAGGAAATTCGCCAGGCCATGAAGGCTGACCGGGTAATTGTCTACCGTTTTGATGACACCTGGGCTGGTACCGTCATTGCCGAATCCGTCGAGCCGGGGTATCCCGTGGCCTTGGGGGCCCAGATTGCCGATCCCTGTTTTGCCCAGAATTACGTCGATAAGTATAGCCAGGGCCGCATTCAAGCCACCCCCAACATTTTTGAAGCCGGTCTGACCCCCTGTCACCTGGGCCAACTGAAACCCTTTGAGGTCAAGGCAAACCTAGTCGCGCCGATTATTACCGAGGGCAAACTTCTTGGCCTGTTGATCGCCCACCAATGTGCTGGCCCCCGCCACTGGACGCCCGGGGAAATTGAGTTATTTGGCCAACTCACCATTCAAGTGGGCCTGGCCCTGGATCGAGCCGATCTTCTGCAACAACAACAGGAAGCCAACCGACAAGCGGAACTACTGAAGGATTTGACCCTGAAGATCTCGGCGGCCCTTAGTACCGAAGATGTGATGCAGGTGAGTGTCGCGGAGATCCGACAGGCCCTGAAAGCGGATCGGGTGATTGTCTATCGTTTTGATGAACGTTGGGCCGGCACCGTCGTTGCGGAATCCGTCGAGCCGGGCTATCCCGTGGCCCTGGGGGCCGAAATTATGGATCCCTGCTTTGCCCAAAATTACGTTGATAAGTACCGTCAGGGCCGGATTCAGGCTACTCCCGATATTACTAAGGCCGGTTTGACCCCCTGCCATCTGGGCCAACTCAAACCCTTTGAGGTCAAAGCTAACCTAGTAGCGCCGATTATCTTTAAGGGGTCATTGATGGGATTATTAATTGCCCACCAATGCGCTGGCCCTCGGGATTGGAGCCAGAATGACATTTATCTGTTTGGCCAGTTGACAGTGCAAATGGGCCTGGCCCTAGAGCGGGCGGATCTATTGGTACAGCAACGCTTAGCCGAGATTGAGCAACGTCAAGTGCGGGAACAACTGCAAAAACGGGCCCTGGAACTGTTGATGGAAGTCGATCCGGTCAGTCGCGGCGACCTCACCATCCGAGCCCACGTCACGGAGGATGAAATTGGTACCATTGCCGACTCCTACAATGCCACCATCGAAAACCTGCGACGCATTGTGACCCAGGTGCAAAAAGCCGCTACCCAGTTTGCCTCCACCACCGACACCAACGAAGCGGCGGTGCGCCAACTCTCTGGGGAGGCCCTGCGTCAGGCCCAGAACGTGGCCGTGGCCCTGGAAAGTTTACAGGCCATGACCCGCTCGATTCAGGAAGTCGCTGAAAATGCGGCCATGGCCGAAGCGGCAGTCCAACAGGCCACCCGCACTGTAGACCAGGGGGAAGATGCCATGAACCGTACCGTAGACGGGATTGTGGCCATCCGGGAAACCGTAGCGGCAACGGCCAAAAAAGTGAAGCGGCTGGGGGAATCGACTCAGAAAATTTCTAAGGTGGTGAATCTGATTAGCAGTTTTGCCGACCAAACCAACCTGTTGGCCTTAAATGCAGCCATTGAGGCGGCCCACGCTGGGGAAGAGGGCCGGGGCTTTGCGGTGGTTGCCGATGAAGTCCGTTCCCTGGCTCGTCAATCAGCGGAAGCAACGGCGGAAATTTCCGAGTTGGTGGCCAGCATTCAGGCCGAAACCAATGAAGTGGTGATTGCCATGGAGGCCGGTACCGAGCAGGTGGTGGTAGGAACCAAGCTGGTGGATGAAACCCGTAAGAGCCTCAACCAGATTACCGCCGCCAGTGCCCAGATTAGTGAGCTGGTGGAAGCCATTACCTCAGCGGCCATTGAGCAGTCCCAGACCAGTCAGTCTGTGACCCAGACCATGGCCCAGGTGGCCAAACTCGCCGACCAGACCTCCTCGGAGGCAGCCAATGTTTCCAATACCTTTAAAGATCTTCTGGCAGTGGCCCAATCCCTCCAGGATAGTGTGCGTCAATTTAAGGTGGAATAACCCGCCCGTTGTTTACCCCTACCGATTGCTAACCCCATGGTCTCTTCTAGCCTCACGTCTCCTGAACTGTCTCTCCTGACCCAGCAGGCCCTCCAGCAAACCTGTCAAAATCTGACGGAGCAAGTTGTTCGCTTGCAAAAACAAGAACAAAGCCTGCAACAGGCCATCACCCAGGGCACAAACCAGGGCCTGGAACATACGGCGGGGATGCAGACCCTGCGGGAAACCCTCGCCAACACCAGCGGCCAGATTCAACGGTTGGACCAATCCACCCAGGCCGTGGCCCAGGCCATTAACCTGATCCGACAATTCGCGGCCCAGACCCATCTCTTGGCCCTCAAGGCCTCCATCGAGGCGGCCCGGGCCGGAGAAGAGGGCCGGGGCTTTGCTGTGATTGCTGAGGAAGTAAGGGGCTTGGCTGCTCAATCCGCCGAGGCCACAGCGGCCATTGAAACCCTGGTGGTAGCCATTCAATCGGAGGCCAGGGAGGTCAGCGATACCCTCCAACGGGGCAAACAACAATTGGAACGGGAAAACCAGACCGTGGATACCATCCAAGACCACTGGCACCAGGCTGCCCAGTCCCAGCAGGCCTTGACCCTTGCCATCCAGTCCATTGCCCAAACGAGCTATCAACAACAGCAACTGCTGGCCCAACGACCGCAAGCCCTATGATTAACGCTGACATTCGTGACCACGCCTACCAATTCTTCATCGAAGAGGCCCCGGAACTGCTCCAGGTGATTGAACAGGAGTTATTAACTCTGCGCCAGGAACGCACACCAGCTAAAATCCATGCCCTGATGCGGGCGGCCCATTCCCTCAAGGGGGGAGCGGCCAGTGTGGGTTTGCCAGCCATTAAAACTCTGGCCCATCGTCTGGAGGATATTTTCAAGGCCCTCTACAGCGAAGCGGTGGTCATTGATGAGGATATGGAAAGCCTCCTGCTCCAGGCCTTTGATGGTCTGAAAAATCCCCTAATGGCAGAAATTGAACAGGGCCAGTTTGACAGTGACCAGGCCCTGGCCACGGGACTACCCGTGATCGAAGCCATTGAATTTCTACTGGGGGATCACCTGGCCGCTGGGGAACAGTTTTTACCCAGTTCGGCAGATCTCGGAGTGGATATTGTTTCCTCCCTGTTTGAAGTGGATATTCAACAGGGCCTGAACCAGATTCAAGGGGCCTTGGAAACGGAGGACGCTGAGGTAGTGCGGGAAACCCTAAGCGCCCAAACCGAGGTCTTTGCGGGTCTAGCGGAACTCCTAAACCTACCGGGGTTCCAGGAAATTACTACTCTGGTACAAACGGCGCTCGTTAATCAACCAGAGGCCATTTTGGCCCTGGCCCCCGTGGCCCTCCGAGATTGGCGGCAGAGTTGCCAACAAGTATTAGAACAAGGGGATCGTCAGCAGGGAGGCTATCCTTCAGCGGAACTCCAGGCCCTTGCGGGTGCATCTGGTTCCTTCACAACAGCCTCCGAAATCCCAGTGGAAACGCTAGAAACCCTTTGGGGCAATGCCGGAGATCTGACCCCAGCAGCGGCCATGGATAACCTTTGGGGTAATGCAGACTTGGGAGCTGAAACCTTCTCCCTGCCAGAACTGGAGCCAGCAGAATTAGCTTGGCCCGAACTTCCTCCCCTCACCGGAGAGCTGAGCCAAGAAGCAGAAACAGTCACGTCCGAAATGGTCAATACCGACGAGCCAGCCTATCAATTTTTTATTGAAGAGGCCCCGGAACTGCTCCAGATGATTGAAGAGGGCCTATTGACTCTCCGCCAAGACCGCAGTGCGGTCAAGGTTCATAGCATTATGCGGGCGGCCCATTCCCTCAAGGGGGGAGCGGCCAGCGTGGGTCTGACGGCCATTAAGACCATTGCCCATCGTCTAGAGGATATTTTTAAGGCCCTGCACAGCGAGACTCTCAGCTTTGATGAAACCCTAGAATCCTTGCTCCTAGCCGGCTACGACTGTCTGAAAAATCCCCTCGAAGCCCAAATCCATACCGGGTATTACGATCCCCAACAGGCCCTGGCCGCCGTCCAGCCGGTGCTAGAGGCCCTGGAATTTCAGTTAGGCGATGCCCTCCAGGCCGGAGAGCAGTTTCTGCCCAGTTCTGCGGATCTGGGGGTGGATATTGTTGCCAACCTGTTCGACTTGGATATTCGCCAGGGCCTGCAACAACTGCGGGAGGCCTTGGACAGTGATGATACCGAAATCGTCCGAGACAGCCTCATCGCACAAACAGAAGTCTTTTTAGGCCTGGCGGAAATTTTGAATCTCCCCGGTTTTAAGGCCATTGGGGAAGCGGTACAAAAGGCCTTAGAAAATAGTCCTGACCAGGCCCTGGCCATTGCCCAACAGGCCGTTGTGGATTGGACGAATAGTTGCGACCAAGTGCTCCAGCAGGGGGATCGACAACAGGGCGGCAGTCCTTCAACCTTCTTGCTAAGCTTTGGCGAAAAAGCGGTGGTTGAGGTCAAAGAGGCCCTCCAAGCCAGCCCGGCCTCACGCCTATCTATCAGTGATTTATTCTTTGGGGATGATGAAGAGGAAGCAGAGATTCCCTCAACGGCAGAAACTGAGGCCCCCAGTCGGGAAGAAGAAATACAAGCCCCTCTCGGCCTGGTAATGGAGCCGGAGATTCTAGCCGAAACAGAGGTACCCGTCGAAGCGACGCTAGCTGAAACCATCCTCGAGGGCCTACCCCTGGCCCCTTCCCTCGAAGACGTTTTTGGCGGACTGGTGGCCGAAGAAACTCTGTTGGATGCCGGGATTTTTGCCGACTACGATGCCACCCCCAGCGTTGACGACACGGAAATTGACCAAATGGTACAGTCCGTGGCTCAGGTATTTGAACAATTGCCGGCCCTGCCGGAAACACCACCCCTGACGGCCCCAGAACTGTCAACGGCCATTAGTCCGGCCCCAACACCAACCCCCCAACGGGCCGAAACGCCACCAACACCGACAGCGGCGCCCCTCTCCATTCGGGTTGATTTCCAGCGCCTGGAACGCATGAATAACTGGGTGGGGGAACTGGCTATTAACCGCAATAGCCTTTCCCTACAAAATCAACAACTACAAGGCTCAGTTCGTTCTCTGTTAACACGCTTTAGCCGTTTCCAGGGCCTGACAGTCAAACTACGGGAACTCGCCGACCAATTGGTGACAGCCCCCGGCGGCGATAAGCTATTCCGGCCCCAGGGATCCACTGCCTGGGTAAGCAATGCCTTCGATACGTTGGAAATGGATTCCTACAGTGCCCTCTCGGGACAATTGCAGGAAATTTTAGAGGAAATGATGCAGTTGGAAGAGGCTGTTGATGACATTGTGCTCTTCGCCCGAGCCTCTAACCAAAGCCTCGATGCCCAAAAGCAAATGCTTTTCTCCCTACGGGATGAACTGATGTGGGCCCGCATGTTGCCTCTGGGAGAAGTCCTCAACCGTTTTCCGAGAGTTCTGCGGGATCTTTCAACCCAGTACCATAAGCCGGTTCAACTCAAGCTCTATGGAACCTCTGTTTTGGTTGATCGCCTGGCCATTGAAAAACTCTACGACCCCCTCCTGCACCTACTGCGTAATGCCTTTGACCATGGCATTGAATCCCCCGAAGTACGCCGGGCCCAGGGCAAACCGGAAAGCGGCACCATTGAGATCCAGGCCTATCACCAGGGCAACCAGACCATTATTGAAATTCGGGATGATGGCGGGGGCCTGAATGCAGAGAAAATTGCCCAGCGGGGCATTGAGAAAGGCCTGATCACGGAAGCCCAGGCCAAAACGATGACGCCAGAGCAGATCTATAACTTGATCTTCGAGCCGGACTTTTCCACCGCCAGCCAAGTCAGTGAACTATCGGGGCGGGGCGTCGGCCTAGATGTGGTGCGTCAACAGATTGCCGCTCTTAAAGGAACTATTGTTCTTTCCTCTCGCCCCGGCCGGGGTACGACTTTTTCCCTGCGCCTACCCCTCACCCTGACCATTGCCAAGCTTCTGGTCTGCACCATTAGCCAAGACGACCAACGGACAGCGACAGCCATTGCCATTCCCTCCGATAGCGTAGCTGAATTGCTAGTTCCCCTCCCCAATCAACTGAAACTCTCGGGCAATCAACGGTTTCTCTTCTGGCAGGGCCAAATGATTCCCATCTATCCCCTAGCCTCCCTGATTCCCTACAACTGTCCCCTAGGAGACCGCCAATTGAGCAAGGTCTTGAGTGCTGTTCCTCAACCGGAAGACTGGAACTTACCGCTGATTCTGCTCCGCCAAGGAGACCACTACTACGCCCTCGAAGTCACTCGCCTGATCACCGAGCAAGAGTTGGTGATTAAACCCTTTGCCCCCATTCTGCGGGCTCCCGATTACTTATATGGCTGTACGATTCTGGGGGATGGTACTCTAATTCCGGTGATCAACGGCGGCCTCCTGTTGGAATGGTATTGGCAACGGGGCGAGGACAGCATGGGTCAATTCCTCACCGAAGGGCCGGTTCTGGCCGAAGAAACTCTAGCGGAAGTCGCAACCGGCTTGGCCCAAACCCAAACCATTTTGGTGGTGGATGATTCCGCCGCGATGCGCCGGACCCTGGCCTTTAGCCTCGAAAAATCGGGCTATCGGGTCCTCCAGGCCAAGGATGGCCGCGAGGCCCTGGATATTCTGGCCCAGACCCCCGGTATTCAACTGGTGATCTGTGACATAGAAATGCCTAATCTCAACGGCTTTGAGTTTCTGGGGCAACGTCGTCGTAATCCCGCTATGGCGAGTATTCCCGTGGCCATGTTGACTTCGCGGGGCAGTGATAAACATCGCCAACTAGCCACCCACCTCGGGGCCAATGCCTACTTCACCAAGCCCTACATCGAACAGCAATTCCTGACGGCCATCAAAGAACTGCTGGCCACCCCGGCCCTGTCTGTCTAAGTAAATCTACAACTTTTCTCAATCAAAATACAATTAATCATTGAATATTTGCTATTGACTAACGACTCACTAATACTAAATCGCTGAAGCGCGACGGCACAATTAAACCTCACCCGTCCTCCCCTTGCTAAGGGGAGGTGCTGGAGGCGGAGGGGTCAAGACCTGAAGACAGGGTTGACATTAAACCCTTTAGTCACAAGCGTCAGGGATTAAAGGCAAACTTTGCTAGAACACCTAACAGGGCCAGAAACATGCCTGAAATGAGAACCCATAGGCGGTTGTCTTGTTTGTCAGTCTGTTTTTTAAGGTCCGATAGGCTGGTATTGATGGCGTCTAGCGTTTCGGCCATGAGTGCTTGAGTGCTCTTACGCTCCGATGGATCTGAGAACAATCACAGGTAAGGTGTGAGTGGGATCACCACAATTTGCTCAAATCATTGAGTAGAATTAAAAAGTTCAGCATAATTACGGAAGAATAATTACGGAGAGACTCTTTCCCTTCCTCGTCCTCATCTTACGTTTATTGATAAATGTCAATTAATTTTTACAATCCATTAATCTTTGGCCATCTTCTCGATCCTTGGAAATGGTCAAGTGGTGATGGCACTCCCCTCCTCAAATCACTGACCTACCCAAAATCAACGGGTCGGCCCATGACCGCAGTATCCCGGAAATCCCACTCCGGCTTGGCCCAACTGATTTAAAAGTATTCTCCCGCTTCCTGAATCCCACTCTTTGTCCCCGCTCCTAATTCCATACCGACCATGACTGCATCGACCCTGCTCGTTCTAGATGCCCAAATTTCTCATGCAGAATCCCTGCTCGCGGCGGTTTTACCATCGATTCCTGTCGTGATTCTGTCCCCATCTAGAGATGGCATTACTCAAATCAGCCAGGCCCTCCAGGCCTATCCCGGTATTCGCTCCTTACACCTCGTTTCCCACGGAGCACCGGGATGTCTTTATTTGGGTAACAGCAGTCTGTCCCTGGAAAATTTGACCCAGCAGGGGGCTGAATTACGGCGCTGGTTTCAGGGAATTCCTCAGCCTCAAATATTCCTCTATGGCTGTCAGGTCGCGGCGGGGGATGCCGGGGCCGAATTTATTGAAAAATTGCGTATTTTAACTCAGGCCGCTGTGGCCGCATCAACAAGCCTAACCGGGGCCGCATCCCTGGGAGGCAACTGGAATTTAGAACTTCAATTAGGTGATATTGCCATGGAATCAGTTTTTTCTGCTAATGAGCTAAATAATTATGCCGGAGTTTTGGATGCGCCGGGTTCGTTATTTATCTATGCGGAATCCTCGGTAGCCTATACAGCCCTGCTTGACCCTCTGCAATTATTAGTACAAGAAAGACTGACGGACTGGTTTGGCCAGGAAGATTACCTAACTCAATTGGCCATTCCCTTTAGTGCCACAGCAAGCAGTGAGAGTTGGACAGCCAACGCAGAGGCCCTGCGCCAGTTGATCCTGGGCGGCGACTATTCCATTCGGTTAGAAGTTCGCTCCGGTGAAGAATTAGAAGGGGCCTTTGGGGCCTATAGTGCGACGGGAACCACTAATCAGCCGACGATTTATTTAAACGGGAATTGGTTAACGACAGCAAGTACCGACCAAATACAAGCGGTTTTATTGGAAGAGCTAGGCCACAGTTTTGATCAGATTCTGAATAATGGGGCCGATAGTCCGGGCGACGAAGGAGAAATTTTTGCCAATTTGGTATTGAATACTGGCGCAAGTACAGCTAGTCTTTTACAGCAAAATGATCATCAAATCGTGACCATCGGTGGTCAACAGGTGAAGATCGAGGCTGCTGCTTGGGGGCCGTCCAATGTGGCCCAGACGTTTTATCTGCCCATGGCAGAGGACCAAGTTCGTACTTCTCTTTTCAAAATCAGCAGTTCGGTGGGGAACGACATTCGCACAGTCATTTCCCTGGTATCCACCAGTAATGGTACGGTCATTGTCTATGACCATTGGGAAGATGGTTATGAGGCCGATATTAATAATCCCACCCAAGCCACAACACAAATTTGGGGGGATGGCAATTTAAGTAATGGTGTTGCCCCTGGTGATGCTGATGACGTGCTGGCATCCGGGCAAGTCATTACCCTCATTAATACCATTAATATTGGCAATCTTGCCGCGGTGGATTTCGATGGCCGTGATCGCATTGGAGCCACCAAGGCTATTGCAGTCACTAAAGCAGGATGGGCAACTAATCCTGGGACGGTCTTAGCCGGTGCAATCAATATCTATGATGTGGGCAATTCTGGGAAGGAATATATTATTCCCATCGGGCAGAATACCGTCACGAACAATGCCAATCCAGGTGATACGGCTAACCGTTTATTTGAATATACCTCCCTTCATATCATCGCCTACGAAAATGGCACGACGGTCAATATCGACCTCAATGGTGATGGTGATACCAGTGATGCGAATGAAGTTTCCGTTACCCTTGCCCAAGGACAAAGTTATCTGGTTAATGGCAATGTGTTAGCGGGAACTAAAGTCACCTCTAATAAGGCCATCGGGGTTTACAGCATTGCAGGGGATATTGGCTCTAGCTATGAAAACCGTTGGTTAGCTATTACTCCCACCGAGCAGTGGTTCAGCAGCTACTATGCCCCCGTTGCGACAACTCGTGCTGATGCACCGGCCCACGTGTTTCTTTACAACCCCGGCAATACAGCCATCACCGTCACCTACGATACCCAAACCACGCAAGGAGCCACCATTTCGGTTCCGGCTAAGGGGAATGCCTATGTAGTGATGCCAGCTTCGGCGGCCCATTTCTATACCGTTGGTGGTGAAAAGTTTTTTGCTATTAGTACTATTGATTCGGATGCGACCTCCAACCAGTCCTACGACTGGAGCTATAGTCTGGTTCCTGAAAGTTATCTAACGGATAAGTTTGTGGTGGCCTGGGGCCCTGGCTATAACAATACCGATGGTGCAATTCCTACCGCTAAAAATGGGAGTCCGGTGTGGGTAACGGCCCCTAAAGATACCACCATTTATATTGACTATAACGGCGATGGAACCGTTGATGCGACCTATAACCTCAAGGCCCTGGAGTCCTATCGGATTCGAGACAATGCAGATAAAGACCAAAGTGGGTTAACTGTCTATACTACAGATGGCACTTTGATCACGGCGGCCTGGGGGGAGGATCCTTCCGTTGCGGATGCGGGCAATCCTTATTTGGATATGGGAACTACCGTCCTTCCCTTCCCCGATTATGTCTTCAAAAAAGCCTCTAAGGAAGCAAGTACTGCTGTCTATGGAGCCGGCGTTAGTGACAATGACAACCTAGTAGAATTAACGGAGCAGATTGAATATACCGTCAGTGTCACTAATCGTGCAGTCATTGATCTATTCAATATCAACATCAAAGACTCTATTGCGCCTTCAGATAGTGCAACCTATGTGCCAAATAGCACCTCGTTCACCATCTACGATCCCAATGGTAATATTGTTGTTTCTGTTTTAGATTTAGACGGTGCTAGTAATAATTTCCCGTTATCAGGGGCCGGTTATACGATTACCGATGCGGATCCCAACACTCCAGGTATTCAAGGCTTGCAACGGGGCTATCAAGCGGTTATTAAATATCGGGTTCAAGTCCGGGCGGATATTAATCAAAACCTCAGTGATGCGGATTATGTCATCACCAATAATGCTCAATTAACGGGAAATCCCGCTGATGGAGATCCCATCACCAAGACTGTTGAGAATGAAACTCAAGTCATTGTCAATAGCTATGACGGTGAGGTCGCCTTTTATAAGTCCGATTTCTCTGCCATTGCGACATCCTTCCAGGAAGGCGATACGATCGGTATTCAAGTCACCGATCGTGACCCAAATAAAACGAGCACAACCGCTGAAACCTTGACAGTGACGGTGACTAATATCACCACCGGGGAAACAGAGGTAGTAACCTTAACGGAAACAGGCGTTAATACAGGAATTTTTCGGGGTACCCTAGCAACTTCTATTACCAGTTCCAATAATGGGAACAATAGCGGTACGCTTTACATGGTGCAGGCGGATTCCCTAAAAGTAGAATACACTGATCCAGTTTTTGGAACGGCGTTTGATAATCCAACTAAACCGGGGATTCCCCAGAGTTCTAACAATACGGCAAACCCATTATTACCATCTCCAGGAAATAATAGTGACGCTGATACCAGTACGGCTACGGGGAAACCGAATACAGCCAATGCAACGGTTGCTGTTCCCAGCAAAACGAAAATTTTATATCTATCGGCAGATGCGGCCGATAATGACGGAACCGGTGATTTAGACCGGATTAATCCAGCCGATCCTGATAGTAACCCAAGCACTTCAGACCCGGATACCTCGACTTCCAGTACGACTAACATTACTCCTGCTATCGCTGCTACAGGGGGCGGAACGGGGACTTATCGTGATAATTTTTCAACTGCTGCCTATAACAATAGTGATGGCACGGAAAGTTGGACAACCTCGTGGACAGAAGTTGGCACTAACACCGACACGAATGCTGGATCAGGGATCATCAAAATCAATACATCGGCTCCGGCTGGCTTGGCTTTTGAGCGAAGTGGGAGTACTAACCCTGTAGATGCTGATGTTCAACGCTCTTTGAATCTAAGCTCAGCAGATACATCACAGGCTATTACATTAAGCTTTACTGTTACAACACTAGATAGTCTTGGTTATAGTGGTATTAATAATGATAATAGTACTGAAAGTGTAACACTAAGAATTTCCACTGATGGTGGAACGACGTTTAATGCGATCACCACTGGAAGTTTTACAAAGACCTCAGGTTCAACCACCTCTGCTGTTCATAGTAACGGTGTATTTAAGGGGGACAGTAATGGTACGGGAAGTTATACAGTTGATATCAAAAGCTTGATTGCTAGTGCAACCAATAAAAACAATATCATTGTCCGATTTGATGGTACTAACTTAAGTAGAACTAACGCAAGTGATCCACTTTTTGCTGTTGATGATTTCCAAATTTCTTTTACGAAAACAGGTACCCCTGCAACGCCTGCTGTTCCTGCGACTTTCACCCAAGCTATCAACATGGCAGACGCTTTTGCCATGCCAACTGGTGGACAAATTTCTGTTGTTACCTACGTCAGCAATGTAACAGGAAATCCTAATGGTTCTGCCAATATCACTGCCAATCTTACCTATGGTGCTGGCAATACTGTCATTGCCAATTTGAGTAACCCTGTTTATAACAGTGGTGCCGGTACTCTTACTTGGACAGGAACATTAGCCAGTGCAGTTAATATACCTAGTGGAAATGCTGTTAAGTTAGTTATTAACAATAACCAATCTGGAGTCAGTTTCAAAGTTGATTATGACAGTAACACGAAACCCTCTCGCATTGAGCTACCGACTACAACAGTTATTGACATTAAAGACGTAGACAATAATGCCGGTAATGGCATCCAGGAAATTGGTTTTTATGACAATTCTTTAGCCAATGGCGGTAGTCTCATCACCGCTGGCACCGTTAATGCGGGTCAAATTGTTTACCTGCGCGTCAGAGTTAGTGATCCCTTTGGTGACTACGACATCACCGGTCTGACCGTAACTATTGATGGGCCAGGTGCAACTGGCGATCAAACGGTTACTTTAACCAATGCCAACGTCATCAATGCATCTGGAGATGGGGTTGCCATCAAAACCTACGAGTACGCCTGGCAGACTGTCTTTAATACCGGGATCTACGACATCAAGGTTGTGGCTAAAGAAGGTTCTGAAGGAATTACCACTAGTGCAACCTCCAGCCTTATTGTCACATCTACAGATACAGGCACTCCCTCTGTTACTACCTTTATCACGGCCCTCGGGGGAATCGATGCAGGCCCTAATTATGCCCAAGGAGCCAATGCCTTTTTGCGGGTCACTGACCTAGATGAAAATTCCAATCCCTCTGTTCAGGAAACAGTTACGGCCATTGTTAATGGCACATCTTTTACGCTTACTGAAACAGGGCCAAATACAGGGATTTTTGAAGCGGCCCTGACTGGCCCAGGTTTTACGAATTTACCCCAAGGTGCAGTCCTTAGCGCCAGCTATGTTGACAATGATGATGCCACCGACACCAGTACCGATGTCATCAGTGTTCCGGTTCCGGGCAATCAGGCGCCCGATGCCGTCAATGACAGTTTCAGTACCAATGAAGATACCCAATCTGCAGTCCTCAACCTGTTAGCTAATGATACGGATGTTGATGGTAATCCCCTAAGCATCACCAATATCGCTGGGACAGTCTTGACACCGGGGACAGCCCAGAACATCGCGGTGACCAATGGCACCGTGAATGTGAGTGCCGGTGGTCAAATCACCTTCACCCCAGCCGCCAACTACAACGGTCCCGTCAGCTTCGACTACACCATCAGTGATGGCAACGGAGGAACCGATACCGCCACCGTCAATGGCACCATCAATGCCGTTAATGATGCGCCCGATGCCGTCAATGACAGTTTCAGTACCAATGAAGATACCCAATCTGCAGTCCTCAACCTGTTAGCTAATGATACGGATGTTGATGGTAATCCCCTAAGCATCACCAATATCGCTGGGACAGTCTTGACACCGGGGACAGCCCAGAACATCGCGGTGACCAATGGCACCGTGAATGTGAGTGCCGGTGGTCAAATCACCTTCACCCCAGCCGCCAACTACAACGGTCCCGTCAGCTTCGACTACACCATCAGCGATGGCAACGGAGGAACCGATACCGCCACCGTCAATGGCACCATCAATGCCGTTAATGATGCGCCCGATGCCGTCAATGACAGTTTCAGTACCAATGAAGATACCCAATCTGCAGTCCTCAACCTGTTAGCTAATGATACGGATGTTGATGGTAATCCCCTAAGCATCACCAATATCGCTGGGACAGCCTTGACACCGGGGACAGCCCAGAACATCGCGGTGACCAATGGCACCGTGAATGTGAGTGCCGGTGGTCAAATCACCTTCACCCCAGCCGCCAACTACAACGGTCCCGTCAGCTTCGACTACACCATCAGCGATGGCAACGGAGGAACCGATACCGCCACCGTCAATGGCACCATCAATGCCGTTAATGATGCGCCCGATGCCGTCAATGACAGTTTCAGTACCAATGAAGATACCCAATCTGCAGTCCTCAACCTGTTAGCTAATGATACGGATGTTGATGGTAATCCCCTAAGCATCACCAATATCGCTGGGACAGTCTTGACACCGGGGACAGCCCAGAACATCGCGGTGACCAATGGCACCGTGAATGTGAGTGCCGGTGGTCAAATCACCTTCACCCCAGCCGCCAACTACAACGGTCCCGTCAGCTTCGACTACACCATCAGCGATGGCAACGGAGGAACCGATACCGCCACCGTCAATGGCACCATCAATGCCGTTAATGATGCGCCCGATGCCGTCAATGACAGTTTCAGTACCAATGAAGATACCCAATCTGCAGTCCTCAACCTGTTAGCTAATGATACGGATGTTGATGGTAATCCCCTAAGCATCACCAATATCGCTGGGACAGTCTTGACACCGGGGACAGCCCAGAACATCGCGGTGACCAATGGCACCGTGAATGTGAGTGCCGGTGGTCAAATCACCTTCACCCCAGCCGCCAACTACAACGGTCCCGTCAGCTTCGACTACACCATCAGCGATGGCAACGGAGGAACCGATACCGCCACCGTCAATGGCACCATCAATGCCGTTAATGATGCGCCCGATGCCGTCAATGACAGTTTCAGTACCAATGAAGATACCCAATCTGCAGTCCTCAACCTGTTAGCTAATGATACGGATGTTGATGGTAATCCCCTAAGCATCACCAATATCGCTGGGACAGTCTTGACACCGGGGACAGCCCAGAACATCGCGGTGACCAATGGCACCGTGAATGTGAGTGCCGGTGGTCAAATCACCTTCACCCCAGCCGCCAACTACAACGGTCCCGTCAGCTTCGACTACACCATCAGCGATGGCAACGGAGGAACCGATACCGCCACCGTCAATGGCACCATCAATGCCGTTAATGATGCGCCCGATGCCGTCAATGACAGTTTCAGTACCAATGAAGATACCCAATCTGCAGTCCTCAACCTGTTAGCTAATGATACGGATGTTGATGGTAATCCCCTAAGCATCACCAATATCGCTGGGACAGTCTTGACACCGGGGACAGCCCAGAACATCGCGGTGACCAATGGCACCGTGAATGTGAGTGCCGGTGGTCAAATCACCTTCACCCCAGCCGCCAACTACAACGGTCCCGTCAGCTTCGACTACACCATCAGCGATGGCAACGGAGGAACCGATACCGCCACCGTCAATGGCACCATCAATGCCGTTAATGATGCGCCCGATGCCGTCAATGACAGTTTCAGTACCAATGAAGATACCCAATCTGCAGTCCTCAACCTGTTAGCTAATGATACGGATGTTGATGGTAATCCCCTAAGCATCACCAATATCGCTGGGACAGCCTTGACACCGGGGACAGCCCAGAACATCGCGGTGACCAATGGCACCGTGAATGTGAGTGCCGGTGGTCAAATCACCTTCACCCCAGCCGCCAACTACAACGGTCCCGTCAGCTTCGACTACACCATCAGCGATGGCAACGGAGGAACCGATACCGCCACCGTCAATGGCACCATCAATGCCGTTAATGATGCGCCCGATGCCGTCAATGACAGTTTCAGTACCAATGAAGATACCCAATCTGCAGTCCTCAACCTGTTAGCTAATGATACGGATGTTGATGGTAATCCCCTAAGCATCACCAATATCGCTGGGACAGTCTTGACACCGGGGACAGCCCAGAACATCGCGGTGACCAATGGCACCGTGAATGTGAGTGCCGGTGGTCAAATCACCTTCACCCCAGCCGCCAACTACAACGGTCCCGTCAGCTTCGACTACACCATCAGCGATGGCAACGGAGGAACCGATACCGCCACCGTCAATGGCACCATCAATGCCGTTAATGATGCGCCCGATGCCGTCAATGACAGTTTCAGTACCAATGAAGATACCCAATCTGCAGTCCTCAACCTGTTAGCTAATGATACGGATGTTGATGGTAATCCCCTAAGCATCACCAATATCGCTGGGACAGTCTTGACACCGGGGACAGCCCAGAACATCGCGGTGACCAATGGCACCGTGAATGTGAGTGCCGGTGGTCAAATCACCTTCACCCCAGCCGCCAACTACAACGGTCCCGTCAGCTTCGACTACACCATCAGCGATGGCAACGGAGGAACCGATACCGCCACCGTCAATGGCACCATCAATGCCGTTAATGATGCGCCCGATGCCGTCAATGACAGTTTCAGTACCAATGAAGATACCCAATCTGCAGTCCTCAACCTGTTAGCTAATGATACGGATGTTGATGGTAATCCCCTAAGCATCACCAATATCGCTGGGACAGTCTTGACACCGGGGACAGCCCAGAACATCGCGGTGACCAATGGCACCGTGAATGTGAGTGCCGGTGGTCAAATCACCTTCACCCCAGCCGCCAACTACAACGGTCCCGTCAGCTTTGACTACACCATCAGCGATGGCAACGGAGGAACCGATACCGCCACCGTCAATGGCACCATCAATGCCGTTAATGATGCGCCCGATGCCGTCAATGACAGTTTCAGTACCAATGAAGATACCCAATCTGCAGTCCTCAACCTGTTAGCTAATGATACGGATGTTGATGGTAATCCCCTAAGCATCACCAATATCGCTGGGACAGCCTTGACACCGGGGACAGCCCAGAACATCGCGGTGACCAATGGCACCGTGAATGTGAGTGCCGGTGGTCAAATCACCTTCACCCCAGCCGCCAACTACAACGGTCCCGTCAGCTTCGACTACACCATCAGCGATGGCAACGGAGGAACCGATACCGCCACCGTCAATGGCACCATCAATGCCGTTAATGATGCGCCCGATGCCGTCAATGACAGTTTCAGTACCAATGAAGATACCCAATCTGCAGTCCTCAACCTGTTAGCTAATGATACGGATGTTGATGGTAATCCCCTAAGCATCACCAATATCGCTGGGACAGCCTTGACACCGGGGACAGCCCAGAACATCGCGGTGACCAATGGCACCGTGAATGTGAGTGCCGGTGGTCAAATCACCTTCACCCCAGCCGCCAACTACAACGGTCCCGTCAGCTTCGACTACACCATCAGCGATGGCAACGGAGGAACCGATACCGCCACCGTCAATGGCACCATCAATGCCGTTAATGATGCGCCCGATGCCGTCAATGACAGTTTCAGTACCAATGAAGATACCCAATCTGCAGTCCTCAACCTGTTAGCTAATGATACGGATGTTGATGGTAATCCCCTAAGCATCACCAATATCGCTGGGACAGTCTTGACACCGGGGACAGCCCAGAACATCGCGGTGACCAATGGCACCGTGAATGTGAGTGCCGGTGGTCAAATCACCTTCACCCCAGCCGCCAACTACAACGGTCCCGTCAGCTTCGACTACACCATCAGCGATGGCAACGGAGGAACCGATACCGCCACCGTCAATGGCACCATCAATGCCGTTAATGATGCGCCCGATGCCGTCAATGACAGTTTCAGTACCAATGAAGATACCCAATCTGCAGTCCTCAACCTGTTAGCTAATGATACGGATGTTGATGGTAATCCCCTAAGCATCACCAATATCGCTGGGACAGTCTTGACACCGGGGACAGCCCAGAACATCGCGGTGACCAATGGCACCGTGAATGTGAGTGCCGGTGGTCAAATCACCTTCACCCCAGCCGCCAACTACAACGGTCCCGTCAGCTTTGACTACACCATCAGCGATGGCAACGGAGGAACCGATACCGCCACCGTCAATGGCACCATCAATGCCGTTAATGATGCGCCTGTCTTAGATTTAGATGCAAATAATAGCAGTGGGGCCAGCGGGGCCGATTATGTAACGGCCTTCACTCCTGGTGTCCCAGTCGCTATAGGAGATTCAGATCTCACCATCACAGATGTTGATAGCTCCAATATTGTCAGTGCAACGATTACCTTAACCAACGCCCAAGCTGGGGATGTCCTCAACACCCCCACTATTGCTGGGTTAAGCTTTAACACCGACACATCAGTAGCGGGTCAAATAAAGGTCACTGTAACGGGTAGCAAAACCCTAGACGAATACGAAGCGGCCATCAAAGCTATTACCTTCAGCAATAGCAGTAACAACTCTGATACTACGGCTCGAACAATTACAGTTGTTGTCAATGATGGCGATCAAGATAGCAATATAGCTACCACGACTATCAGCACGTTAAATATCAATAGCCTTACTGTTAATGAAGGCTCCCCCTATGCCGTATTTACGGTAACCGGTAGCAGTGGACAATCCGTCTTTCTCAGCACCACTGGAGGAACCGCCACCAAAGAAACGGATGGGATACTCGGTAATGGTGAAGACTTTGGCAATGGACTAGAGTATTTTGATGGTACGTCCTGGGTTGCTTATACGGGGACTGCAGTAACCTTCCCTTCGGGAGGAACGACTCTTCTAGTCCGTACTCCAATTACGAATGACTCGCCATTTGAGGGCCCGGAAACCTTTACCTTATCTGCCATAAGTAGTACGGGAGGATCTAGTGCAACCGGAACCGGAACTATTGTTGATGATGGTACCGGTACTATCTTCAACGACAACGGCACTCCAAATAATACAGCGCCTAAAGATGATGACCGACCGAGCTTCAGCATCAATGATGTCACGGTCAACGAAGCGGCCGGAACAGCAACCTTTACGGTCACCAAGACTGGTACCACTACCGAGAGTGCAACGGTCAATTTTGGTACATCCAATGGCAGTGCTACCTCAGGTCAAGACTACACAACCAACAGCGGCACCCTGACCTTTGCGGCCAATGAAACCAGTAAAACGGTCACGGTCAATATCACCAACGATGGCATCTTTGAAGGCAGTGAAACCTTTAATGTCAATTTGTCCAATGCCACTAATGCCACCATTGCTGATGGGACGGGGGTAGGAACCATCAAGGATGATGGAACCGTGAGCGGGCCAGGCCCAATTCCCGCTGATGATGACCGACCGAGCTTCAGCATCAATGATGTCACGGTCAACGAAGCGGCCGGAACGGCAACCTTTACGGTCACCAAGACTGGTACCACTACCCAGAGTGCAACGGTCAATTTTGGTACATCCAATGGCAGTGCTACCTCAGGTCAAGACTACACAACCAACAGCGGCACCCTGACCTTTGCGGCCAATGAAACCAGTAAAACGGTCACGGTCAATATCACCAACGATGGCATCTTTGAAGGCAGTGAAACCTTTAATGTCAATCTGTCCAATGCCACTAATGCCACCATTGCCGATGGGACGGGGGTAGGAACCATCAAGGATGATGGAACCGTGACCGGGCCAGGCTCAATTCCCGCTGATGATGACCGACCGAGCTTCAGCATCAATGATGTCACGGTCAACGAAGCGGCCGGAACGGCAACCTTTACGGTCACCAAGACTGGTACCACTACCCAGAGTGCAACGGTCAATTTTGGTACATCCAATGGTAGTGCCACCTCAGGTCAAGACTACACGGGAACCACTGGCACCCTGACCTTTGCGGCTAATGAAACCAGTAAAACGGTCACGGTCAATATCACTAACGACGGCATCTTTGAAGGCAGTGAAACCTTTAATGTCAATCTGTCCAATGCTACTAATGCCACCATTGCCGATGGGACGGGGGTAGGAACCATCAAGGATGATGGAACCGTGAGCGGGCCAGGCCCAATTCCCGCTGATGATGACCGACCGAGCTTCAGCATCAATGATGTCACGGTCAACGAAGCGGCTGGAACGGCAACCTTTACGGTCACCAAGACTGGTACCACTACCCAGAGTGCAACGGTCAATTTTGGTACATCCAATGGTAGTGCCACCTCAGGTCAAGACTACACGGGAACTAATGGCACCCTAACCTTTGCGGCCAATGAAACCAGTAAAACGGTCACGGTCAATATCACCAACGATGGCATCTTTGAAGGCAGCGAAACCTTTAATGTCAATTTGTCCAATGCCACTAATGCCACCATTGCCGATGGGACGGGGGTAGGAACCATCAAGGATGATGGAACCGTGAGCGGGCCAGGCCCAATTCCTGCTGATGATGACCGACCGAGCTTCAGCATCAATGATGTCACGGTCAACGAAGCGGCCGGAACGGCAACCTTTACGGTCACCAAGACTGGTACCACTACCCAGAGTGCAACGGTCAATTTTGGTACATCCAATGGTAGTGCCACCTCAGGTCAAGACTACACGGGAACCACTGGCACCCTGACCTTTGCGGCTAATGAAACCAGCAAAACCATCACCGTTAACATCATCAACGACGGCACCTACGAAGGCAGTGAAACCTTCAATGTCAATTTGTCCAATGCTACTAATGCCACCATTGCTGGCGGTACTGGCGTAGGAACCATCAAGGATGATGGAACCGTGAGCGGGCCAGGCCCAATTCCTGCTGATGATGATCGACCGTTAAATGTCAGTAGCCCAGTGGTAACGGAAGGGACTAACCCCTTTGCCATTTTTGAGATTCAGGGAGTGGCTGGTCAAACACTATCGTTGACATTGGGCAATACCAGCGATGGTGAGAATACAGCCACCCAAGGCTTAGACTACGCCTCTTCAACGCCTGCTCTCCAGTACTCTATCGATGGAGGGCAAACTTGGCAGGCCTACAGCGGTGGCAATATCACCATTCCAGGGGTATCGGGAAGTACCAACGCATTTTTGGTGCGGACAGTCATTGTCGATGATACCGTTGCCGCTGAAGGCAATGAAACATTCACCTTGAAAGCCACCTATACCAGTGGTGCCAGCAAGAGTGCAACGGGAACCGGCACGATTCAGGATAATGACTCTTTAAATGTAAACGTCATAGCCTTGACCCCCGTCAATGAAGCCTCAACCTATGCCCTGTTCACTGTGAATGGCAGCATCGGAGAAACGCTAGATCTTAGTCTAGGTAATACAACAACTGGAACAGACCAGGATGCCAGCATCAATGGCTTTGTAATGGAGTATTCCAGCGATGGTACAAACTGGATAGCCTATAGTGCAGCCAGTAAACCAATTGTTCCTGCCAGTGGCACGATCTATGTACGGGTCAACATTAGCAGCGAGCAAGATAGCCCCTATGAAGGAGCAGAAACGTTTACCTTAAAGGCAGACATCACCCGAGCCCCTGGGGCAAGTGATACGGATATTGCCACCATTGTTGATGATGGAACGGGCAATAAATATACAGGCAATATCATCGGAGGAAACCCTACCACGGATCCAACGACCAAGGATGATGACCGTATTCTGACAATTAATGACGTTACGGTCAACGAAGCCTCACCCTACGCGGTCTTTACGGTTACAGGCATAAGTGGCCAAACCATCTCACTTGCAAGCAATGGAGACAGTGCGTCAAAGGGGATAGACTTTGGTGACGCTCTAGAATACTCCTTAAACAATGGCATAACTTGGAACAACTACTCGACTCCGGTCACCCTAGCCGGGACGACGATGCTAGTTCGCAGTGCCATCAATAACGATACATCCTACGAAGGAGCGGAAACCTTCACCTTAACGGCCACCTATACCAGTGGAGGCGTGAAGAATGCCACGGGAACCGGAACCATTATCGATGATGGCACGGGTATTATCTTCAATCCCAACGGTAGCCCAGATAATACAACACCCAAAGATGATGACCGTCCGAGGATTAGCATCAACACCATTGCCGGAGACGACATTATCAATGCATTGGAAGCCAGTAGTCCAATAGCAGTAAGTGGCACTACCAGTGGTGTAGAAGATGGACAAACCGTAACAGTTATCATTGACGGCAACATTTATACCACCACGGTGAGTAGCAATGTTTGGACGCTCGATGTCCCCGTTGCGGATATTGCCAACTTTGAAGCGAGTGAAATCGTCACCGCCAATGTGAGTGACCTGGCGGGTAACCCAGCGCCCCAGGCCAATCGGAATATCATTATAGATACCGCTGCCCCTAATGTGGCCATCACCAGCATTACGGATGACAGTGGCAATGCAGGAGACTTCGTTACCAATGACCAAACCTTAGTGATTGCTGGAACTTGGACAAATCTGCCCACAAATACCTTGGCAGTAACCTTTAACGGAATTACTTATACACTGGGAATAGCTCCTCAATTAACGGTTAGTGGCAATAATTGGACGTTAGATCTCACTGGTGTGACGACCTCTCCAGGTAATTATGTCGTAACAGCTAAAGCCACTGATCTTGCTAACAACACGGCCCAGACCAGTCAAAATATTACGATTGATACCACCGCTCCGACTCTAGACATCACAGGGCCAACAGATCCCCTTGGGCCTGGAGAAAGCAGGACGATTACCTTCACCTTCAGCGAAGTCCCCGTTGGGTTTGATAGCAATGACATTACGGTAACGGGCGGAAACCTATCGAACTTAACACCAACGGCAAACCCCTTAATCTTTACCGCGATTTTTACCCAGTCAGGTACTGGTGAGCCTAGCATCAGCGTGGCCAACAACCGCTATAGCGACGAAGCGGGGAATCTTGGCACAGGAGATAGTTTAACCCTGGGTATTGATGCCACACCGCCCGATATCCGGATTACCCTGGCTGCTGATATTACCGCGGATGACATTATCAATGGAGCAGAGGCCAGCCAAAGCATTCCCATCACAGGCACAGTCGAAGGAGAATTCAACCCTGGCGATACGGTTATCCTAACGATTAATGGTCAAACCTTTACTGGCCCCGTTGGCAACGATGGTAGTTTTAGCATCAACGTACCCGGCAGTACCCTGGCCGCCGATCCTGACCGTACTATCGAAGCTAGCATCACCAGCACAGATGGCGTGGGCAATAGCACTACTGCCACGGATACCGAAACCTACAGCGTTGATACGACAGCTCCTGGTGCGCCCACGGTCACCATTACCGAAGATACCAACAATGACGGGATTCTGAATGGAGATGAATTGAGTGGTAACGTCGATGTCAAAATCGATCTACCTGCCGATGCCTTAGTAGGAGATAAACTCACCGTCACTGACGGTAGTATCCCCCGGGAAATCATCCTAACGGCACAACAAATCACCGATAAATTTGTTACTACCAGCTTTGTCCCACCCGCCGATGGTTCCTCCCTCACGGTAACGGCTTTCCTAACTGATCGAGCGGGCAATACAGGGCCTGCCAGTAACGATAGTGCCACCTTGGATCTCACCGGGCCTGAAACCGGCGACCTTGATATTACCGATGCAACAGATACCGGGGCTGATGATCTATTAACGGCTAATGGCAATCCTCAGCTCACCTTCGTGGGAGAGCCCGGCCTGACTATTTCCCTACTCGGGCCGAACGAAGAACCTTTAGAGAGCAATCAATTCAGTGTCAGCTACGACCCTGTCACCGGCCTTTACACAGTTACCCTACTCGATGCCGATCTGGCTCAAAGCGGGAATCAACCCTTCGGTACCTTTGACAACCAAGGGCCAACGAATAATCCGCCCAATGCTGTGGATGGTTTCTACACAATCCTTGCCACGGATACAGCGGGCAATGAGGCTGATGTCGGCCAGTTTGAAATTGAGACTTCCCCCCCTCCTCCACCGCCCCCAGTCAGTGTAACGGTAACGAGTCCCACGGTGAATGAGGCCTCTCCCTATGCCGTCTTTACGGTGGATGGAGCACTAGGCCAATTAGTCAGTCTCTCGCTCACTAACGGCACAGCTGGGTCAAGCGACTATGGCAATGGTCTGGAGTATTCTGCGGATGGCGGAGCCACCTGGACATCCTATACGGGGGGGGGAATTCCCCTCAATGGCGCTGGGGGAACTCTGCTGGTGCGCACACCAATTACCAATGACACGATCTATGAGGGAGCGGAAACCTTTACCCTGACGGCAACTCCCACCGGCGGAACGGCGGCAATCGGAACGGGAACCATTGTCGATGATGGCACGGGTATTATCTTCAATCCCGACGGTAGCCCAAATAGTACCGCACCCAAGGATGACGACTTCATTCAGGCTCTACCTGACTACAAGTTCATTGATCAAAACACCGATAAGCCTTACCTGATTAATGCTCTTGCTAATGATGCTGGCAACCAAATTAGTATCCTGAGTTATGAGCAACCTCGTTTGGGAACGGTTACTAAAGTTCCAATGGCTCCATCTCTAGGAGTAGAAGGCAATAATTCCAACAGCGAACAATTTCTCTATACACCGGCTTTGGTCGGTGATGATCCTGAATTTATTGGCTCTGAGTTTGTCAATCAACTCATCACAGAAGTTACACAAGGCGTATTCCGACTCTCAACTACCGGCATCAATAATCTCCCGGGTGCAATCCCTCAGCTCAAATTCACCCTCAAAAATAGTAAGGGGGAGTTTACCAACGAGCTATTTGTTTTCAAGGTTGATGATGCTAGTGGCAGTATCAATGGTCTTCAACCGGGTCAAGCCGGATACCTGGCCGCAGCCCTCCAATCTAGTCGGGTGATTTTCTCGGCCCTGGCCAATAATCGTCTTCTGGAAACCTCTCGTATTCTGGATGACTTTAGTGCCACTGACCTCGTCGGATTTGCTTTGGTACAAAATAGTAGCCTCGAAGATGTTTTAGCCGCTCTTGAGACGGGCACAACCCCCGCTAATGTTTTCTTGAGCATTGCCAAAGGGAATCCTGATGGTATTAATCATGTTCAGCGCTCAGGTATTAGTACCAATCAATTTACCCTGAGCTTTGAAGATCAACTCAATGGGGGCGACAGAGACTACAACGATGTTGTGATTCAAGTAGAAGCCAATAATGACTCGATGCGCCTTGGTACGGAAATTCAAGGTTCTCCGGAAAATGAAGTCATTGACCTCCGTCAAAGTACTCTGCCGATTACTGCATTTTTCAACATTAGTGGCAATAGTATTGCACGCAATCAACTCGGTTTTTATCGGGTTGAAAACGAACAGGGAAGTATTCGTAACCCTGTCACGGGTGCGCTGGTTAATCCAGGAGATGCTAACTATACACAGTTGGCCCTGCAAATCAGTAATAGTCTTGGCTTATCTTCTGTACAAAATCTCCGCTCTGCGAACTTAGCGCCCGGATTTTTGTACGCCCCTTACATCACAACGGTGGGCGAAAATAGTTCCAATACCTATTTCCCCTACCGTCTTGCGAACTCTGATGGCATCGACCACGTTCGTCTGTTAGGAGATAATACCTTTGGATTTGAGGATACGGAAGGGGGCGGTGACAAGGATTATGAAGACCTCGTTGTCCAGGCCAATTTGGAGATGGAAACCAGTCGGGGAGTATTTCAACTCCGGCAAATTCAGCCCTACACGGACACCTTTAACTACACGATTACGAATGCTAGCGGACTAACGGCAGAGACAACTGTAACGATAGATGTGCAGGATACCTTGATTTCTAACCTCAAGGTTACTCTCCTAAACAACAATGCTGGCTTTAATAATGAGGTTATTTTCTTCAAAGTCGAAGATGATGCTGGGACAATTAACGGTTTAAAGCCGGGTGATGCGGGCTATCTTGAGACGGCCTTAGCCCGCAGTCGGGTCATCTTTTCTGCGATTAATGGGGCCACATCTCCGTTTAATGAACCCCTCACTCGCATCTTTGAAGATTTTACTCCCACTGATCGACTGAGCTTTGCCCTCATCCAAAATAGTACCCTTGATGATGCCTTAGACGGACTGTCCCTGGGACAGGCCCTACCGAATATTTTCTGGAGCCTGGAAACTGCTAATAAGGATGGAATCAACCATGCCAATCTAACCGCCTTTAGCCCCAGTTCCTTTACCTTGAGCTTTGAAGATTTAGCAGGAGGCGGAGACCTGGACTACAACGATATCAATCTTAAAGTTGAAGCCACCAGTGAAGTTATTCCCTTTGGCGCTAATTTGCAAGGTGGACAACAAGGTGAAATTCTCGACCTGCGCTCAACGGCATCACTCCAGGCCTTAGACTCAACCGAAATTCTCCTGGGCTTCCAAGTCAAAACCGCCGCCAGCAATCTCAACTCGGTCGGTTTGTATCTCGTCCAAGATGCCGAAGGAACCATTCTAGACGCCAATGGCAATCGGTTAACTCCGGGTAATCCCAACTATGCGGCAGAAGCCATTCGCCAGCGTGTCCCCTTGATTTCCAATGGCTTGCCTATTGGGACAACCATTGCAAAAGAGGGAATCTATGCTCCATTCTTGATTACCAAAGGAACCGAATCAGACTTTCTGGCCAAAAATCCCCAAAACCTGGCTCAAACAGATACGCCCATTGCCTATTTCCCCTTTATTGAAGCTAATCCAGATCAACTCGATCACCTTCGATTGTTAGCCGATAATACATTTAGCTTTGAAGATCAGCTGGGGGGAGGCGACCAAGACGATAATGATGTCATTGTTAAGGTCAATCAAACTCCGCTGAATAATGAACTTCTCGATTTAAGTTCTTTCTCGGGCCAAGTTCAAGCCAGCTTTACCAATATTGTGAGTAATGCCCAGTTTCTTAATTCCGTTGGCTTCTATCGTGTAGCAGATCAATTGGGTACAGTTATTGACCCCCTGACCAATCGGGCCTTAACGCCTAATGATCTGGGCTATGCTGAAGCGTCCTTGCGTAACGCTATTCCCGGTTTAGTGATTAATAAAAATACGTCTCCGTCAACCATTAACCTACCAGGAGGTAGTCTTTTTGCTCCCTACTTAATCGTGGATACTGGAACTGGACTGCCAACAACCTACTTCTCCTACCTGGGGGCCAATCCCGATAAGGCCGACCATATGATCTTCTCGGAGGACAATAAACTCTTCCGCTTTGAAGATTCCTTTGGTGGTGGTGACATCGATTTCAATGACCTGCAATTCCGGGTCAACCTCAGTCCCCTCTAGGCTTTTCGGGAAAGCTTAATTCTTCAGGGTAGGGCGATGATGACTCCGCTCTCCCTGATTTTTGATCTCTGCCAAGATGGAGCGGGGGATGGTAGGCTTAGTAAAAACGTCAGATAACAGGTCATTAGGTTGAGGATTAGGGTTGTGGACTGGAGAGTGCGGGCCATTCGTGGCGCAACAACAGTAACGGAAAATACTGCCGCGGCCATGCGAGAAGCCGTCAGCGAATTACTGGATACTATTGAAGCCCACAATCAATTTGACCCTAGTGACATTGTCAGTGTCACTTTCTCCGTCACCCGTGATCTAGATGCCCTCTTTCCGGCGGCCATTGCCCGAGAACGGCCTGATTGGGATAATGTCCCCCTGTTGGATGTCCAGCAAATGCATGTCCCTGGTAGCTTGGAACGCTGTATTCGAGTGCTGATTCATCTCAATACTTGCAAGCCCCAGACCGAAATTCACCATGCTTACCTCCGTCGGGCCCAAAGCCTACGACCCGATTTGCCCGTGGCCCAACTGAGTCTCTCGGCGCCAATTCGTTGAGTTGGCCCTCAGTCGGAAGGATTGATAGATTTATAATCGAGTTGATCAAAGCACCAAAAGGTCTTTCTCCTATCCGCTAAAGTTTGGGGTTTTCAAAAGCTACAATCTTTCCGTAGGCGTTTGGCTGGATAATCAGTCAAGATAGGGGCTAGTCTATTGACAGGTTGTCAAAGCTCCCTTTATCGCGTCATGCTGGTATCTGTTCTTCTTTATCTGTGAGGTAACTGTCCTGTGTCTAACCCTATCCAAGATACCTCTACGTCCTCTACGGATTTGCCCTGGTGGAGTCGTCCCATTGAAGGGAAAGGCGGGCTCCTTGATAGTCTATTAAACCGGAGTAAGAAGCAGGACATTCCAGAGGCGGTGCTGGCTTTTCGGCAAAAGCAAATGCTGGATATACGGGTTTTTGCAAAAACGGCTGAGGCCATTGACTCCGATAAATTTGGCGATGAAGAATTTTTGACCTATGTGAGGATCAAGTATCTTTTGGCAAAGGGCATCGGTGAATTTGCAGGTTTGGGGGAAAGCGCACAACTCTTACAATTTGCCATTGATGCCAAGGATTTGTTTATTGGCATTGACCAAACAGAACTCCGCTACCGCAGTGTTAAACAGCAGGAGTTTTATCAGTTTGTAGAAGAACTACTTAGAGAAGAGATTACCGCTCAGGATTTTCGGGCCAAGGTTCTCGAAAAAGCAGAGGATATTATAGCCTTTGTTAAGACCGAAGAAGGACAGCAAGCCATGCAGGTCTATACCCGCAATCTAGAAAAAGTGTCGGAAAATCCCCTTGGTTTAGAACTCCTTTCCCTCTTTAAAACCTTTCAATTGGCCGACTATTCCATTTTAAGAACCATTGCAGACTATATCTTGAATATTGAGATCAAGCATATTTACGACATCCGGGCCTTAATCAGTTTTGTTAATGCTAATCTCCCTATTTTTGAAAAACTCAGAAATATTATTAAACTGTCTGAAACGCTGGCTACCCCCCAGGCCTACGCGGTGATGGTACAGTATATTGCCCTTTCCCACCAACATGCGATCTCCTACCTCAAATTTGAGGAGTTAATGAAAGTTCTACGCAAATGGAATCGCTACTATCAAAACCTGCTCCAGGTTGCGACGGAATATCCCGAAGCGGATTACGCTTGGCCCCAGGAATTTAAAGAACCGATTCCGGGCGAAACGATATACCTCAAATATCAAAAATGGCTGACGGATCCCAAAACGGGGATGGTCTACTATGACTTTTTCTAAGACTGCCAGAGTATTATGATAAAAAACGATTCTCTGCCGACCAGTTCTGTTTTTGATTTGCCGCTCCACCTCTCATCTAACTATTTGGCTTGGTTGGCGCAACGCTTAACCAAGGGAAAAGGCGGCCAGGTCGTCACCCTCAATGCCGAAATGGCCATGCTGGCCCAGAAAAATCCGCGTATTCATGACATTATTCAGCAAGCAGACCTCATCGTTCCCGATGGAGCCGGCATTATTTTTTATTTACGCTTGCAGGGCCGACGTCAGCATCGTTGCCCAGGCATCGAACTTGCGGCGGATCTCATTCATCACAGCGCCCAACAAGCGCAACCCTATCCCATTGCTTTCTATGGCGGCGCGCCGGGAGTCGCCCTACGGGCGGCAGACTATTGGCAAAGTCAGTATCCCCAGTTGACTATCCTTGCAAACCACGGCTTTCTCTCGGAGCCGGAGCAGGCCCAATGGTGTCGTACCCTAGCGGAAAAGCAACCTGCCATTATTTTTGTGGCCCTCGGTGTACCCCGTCAAGAATACTGGATTCAAGACCACCGTCACCTCTGTCCCCAGGCCCTCTGGATGGGGGTCGGGGGGAGTTTTGATGTCTGGTCTGGCGAAAAACAACGGGCCCCCCAATGGTTTTGTGATAACCATCTCGAATGGCTCTACCGGCTGTATCAAGAGCCTTGGCGTTGGCGGCGGATGCTGGTCTTACCTCGATTTGCCTGGAAAAGCCTATACCATCATTTCCGCAAGGCCTAGCTATTGACAGGCCCCCAGGGCCAAGCTCGCGTTTATTGACAGGCTTGCAAAGCCGCCAGGTCAGCCCCGACAATTTTGTCCAGATGACGGGTAATTTTTTCGATGTTCCAGTCCCACCAGGCAATCTCCAGTAAAGCCGCTATCGTCTCTGAATCAAAGCGCTGACGAATCACCGTCGCAGGATTGCCGCCGACCATCGTGTAGGGAGAAACATCTTTCGTAACGACGGCTTTTGCGGCCACAATGGCCCCATGGCCAATCTGAACCCCTGGCAAGCAAAGGGCCTCGTAGCCCAGCCAGACATCATGGCCAATGACCGTATCACCTTTATAGGGATAGGCTTCTGGCGGCGGCGCAAATTGGGCCCAATCCTCACCAAAAATTTCAAAGGGATAGGTAGAAAACCCCGCCATTTGATGATTAGCGCCATTCATAATAAACTTGACCCCCCGGCCCAGGGCACAGAATTTGCCGATAATCAAGCGATCCCCCACAAAGGGAAAGTGATACAAGACATTGCGCTCAAAGTTTTCTGAATCTTCGGGGTCATCATAGTAAGTATAATCCCCAATGATGATGTTGGGATTCTGAATCGTATTTTGAATAAAGCAGACCTGGGGAAAGCCGGCGAGGGGATGAATCTGACGGTGGCTAGGGTAGGGCATAGGCAAAGATAGAGATTAAACCAATGGGAGAGTATCCGGCAGGCCCTGTTCTGTATCGACAAACGTCACCAGGGCCAACTCGTCGGCAGAGAAAGTCTCCTGCTCCCGTTGTTGTTGGGCCAGTAGGTCGGCGGTAGCGTCGGAAATATCATGCTTACGTTCTAGTAGACGGGCCTGGAGCGTGTTTAAACTGGCCTGGCAGTAGATAATCCGCAGGGGAATTTGCTGAGCTTGAGCGGCGGTGATCACCGTTTGGCGTTGGTCTCGGCACGGGTAGCGGGCATCGAGAATGACCGTGAACCCCTGGGAGGACAAGGAAAGCCCGAGGGCCAACAAACGGTCGTAGGTCTGGGTCGTCATTTCCGGGCGATAAAGGTCTACGTTTCCCCGCTGGTGGAGGGGGATGCCGGCCAACTGCTTGCGGACTGCATCAGAACGGAGGTGAATAGCCTTAAGTTGGGCCGCTAAGCGACGGGCCAGCCTGGTTTTGCCTGAACCCGATAGGCCAGACATGATCAAAATTTGGCCCAATTGAGGTTGAGTGTATTTCCAGGCCAAGTGGTAATAGGCTTGAGCAATAGCGAGGGCGTCTTGTTTGTCCTGCTCGGCAATATCCGGGTCATCCAGGAGCATAGAAGTCACCTTGGCGCGGACGTAGGCCTGACGGGAGAGATAAAAGGGTAAAACTTGTACACCCTCCCAATCCCCTGTCTGTTCCAGGTAGGTATTTAAAAATAAATTGCCCCAATCCGGTCGGCCCTTAGCTGTAAGGTCCATGACGGTGAAGGCAATATCGTACATGACATCCACAAAGCGGAAAGGTTCATTAAATTCGATACGGTCAAAGAGCTGAATTTGCCGATGCCAGTAACAAATATTTTTGAGATGTAAATCCCCGTGGCATTCGCGGATTTTGCCCTGGGCCTGACGCTCTTGAAAGAGGTCTTTTTTTTCGGTTAGAAACCGGTTGGTAAACTGTCGGGTCTGGTCGTACTGGGTTTGGGTCTGGGCCAAGCCAATATATTTCTCGGTCGTAGTGTAGTTATCCTCAATGGACTGGCGAATGACTGCAATGGAACCAAATTGACTAATATACTCGCCTGTCCGAGCTTGTTGGTGAAAATCCGCTACCTTTCGTCCTAGTTCCTGAATTTGCTCCGGGGTCAACTGGCCCTGTTCAAACAAATGAATAAGCAGACAATCCTGGGGAAATTGATGCATTTTCAAGGTGTATTCCACCACGGCCTGTGGGTTAGCGAGCAGAAATTTTTCTCCCACTTGACTAATGGCCATGACTTCGACATAAATATCAGGCGCTACGGGTTGATTGAGGGCCAATTCCTGATGCAAAAAATAATGTCTTTTTTCTAGCGTCGAAAAATCCAAAAAGCCAAAATTGACGGCTTTCTTTAACTTGTAGGCAAACTTCCCGGTCAAAACCACCACCGAGCAATGGGTCTGGAGAATTTGAATTGGCTCCGTCACCGGATGATCGTAGAAATCCGGGCGCTGCATGGCTTGTAGTAGGAGAGAGCCAGTTGTCATTATGGGTGGAAAAAAGGGGGTGTTGGGCCCCTAGAGTCGGGCGAGGAGTTCTTGCTTCTTGGACTGGAACTCTTCCTCCGTGAGAATTCCCCGGTCTTTTAATTGACCGAGTTTTTCCAAGGCTTGATAAATATCCGCCGCATCATCGCCCTTTTCGTTCTCTAGGTCTGAGACATAACTTTTACCTTTTTCAAAGGCCGAGTCGTAGGCACTTTTCACGGCATCATCGACAATATTATTGAGGTTACCCCCACTGGCAAAATGACTGACGGCTACCTGGCCTACGGCGTAGGTCGAAGCCCCGGAGGTAATGGCCATGGAGGCTCCCCCTAAAATGGAACCAAAACCAGGGATGGCTTTAATAAAGCTGGCCCCGAGACTTGCCAAGGTTGTACCCGTTAAAGCCGAAACGAAGGCTTTGCCCGTACTGCGAGAGTAGTTGACGTTGTAGAGATGGGCGAGTTGTTGTAACATCTCCAGTTGGATAGCGGTCACCGCCGCAAAATCGACCAGGGGAATCGGGATCAAGCCTCCCCCCATGGCCCAAAGTACATGGGAGCGAATAATAGCCTCGGCTTGGGTTGATTTGCTCATGGTGTTACCTGCTGGGAAGAGAAAATGGGCTTATCTCGGCTTTATTCTAGACAAATTCCTGAGTAACGGAGAGAGATACTCAAAATTTCTCGATCTCATCAAATCTTACTCAGGGTAATTACCTAGATTAACGAAAGAGTGTTACCTTATGGCACGAGAGATTCTCGCATGGATGCTTCTAGATAGTGATGGTAGAGCCAATCTTGCCTAATTTTTGTTGCGTGGCCAAGGGCCTAGAGGAGACGGCAATACCTGAGATAGATCCCCGCCTTGAACAGGCCCTCAGTAGTTTTCCTGGCCAAACCCTGACATTGCCAATGGGGAGTTATGTTCTAGCATCTCGTCCCAATTTATACGGCACCCTTAGTCGTGAGCGGGTTTTGGCAGAATGTATGACTTATCTCCGTCAGGCCCTTGACCATTTGGGGCTTTCTTCACCACCACGTTTACTGTTAGTACTGCCCGACAAAACCCGAACGAATATCGCTGCCCATCTCCTTTTAGACGTAGTTTTGAGTTTGCAGACGGAATGTCCAGGCCTACAATTTACAGTGCTCTTTGGCCTGGGAACTCATCCACCGATGACGGAGCAGGACCTCGAACAATGGCTAGAGCCCCAGCGGTACCACCAGCTAAAAATACGAGGGATTAGCCTGCGGCAACAAACGACTCTGGCCCCCCTCCAGCCCCAAGCCACGGTTGAAGTCAGAGAATTTCCTGAAATGTCTGCTAGTAGTTTTTCGGCTCTCCATCAGGCTATCACTCAACTCCAGGGCCATTTGACGGCGATGACCTCTCCAGGTGAACCGCTAACCTTGGAACGTTACTTGGAACGAGAACAGGCCCTTAAGGAAACAACTCCTTTCCAGACAGCCTCTACTGGCCCGGAAAACCCGCCGGCTAGTACTGTTCCCCTAGCAACGGCGGCTCAGCAAGGCTTCTCTCTCTCTCTCCCCCTGGAACTCTGGCAACACCATTTAACCCTGGTGGCGGGGGACACGGAGTTACATCCCTACGAAGTTCGGGGTGGCAGTGGTGGTATCCACAAAATGTTGGCAGTTGGCTTGGCGGATCTACAAACCATTAGACGAACCCATAGCACTCGCATTTTATTAGATGCAACCTCTCCTACGGCTGAGGCCAACAATGCCTTTGTCCGGAGTTTAGACCATATTATTGCCGACCTCTACCAAGACCTCCTGCATCGTCCCGATAGTCTAGCTTGCACTATTCCTCTGGGTCTTTCCATTGCCTCCCTACAACCAGGCTGTATTAATGGTCTATGGCTAGGCCAAGCAGAACCCGCTCGACAGCAATTGACCCGTATCGTTCGGCACAGTAATACCGTTAGGCTATCCCAGGCGACCCATTTAGTAATTGGTGATGCGGATCGCAAAAAAGGAACAGATATTTTGGCTGGGGCCCGGGCCCTGCAAACCCTCTGTGAGGAGGACCGGGGGGATAATGTGTTGTTAGCTGATAGTCCCCGTCAGCGGGTTGCCTTACTGTTTAATCCCTGTCTGGAGACTCGCAACCATGGCGGCATTGGTAATCTAGGCACGAAAAAACAACTTGATGTGCTAGGGCAATTAGTTCATGAATGCCAGGGCATTCTCCAGGCCCAACTATCCGCTGTAGAAACCTTTGACCAGGCCTTGACCCTGGTGCAGGCCCGACGTCGTCAAATTTTAACGGCCTGGACGCATCATTTACTCTTGGTGAGTGACTTCCCAGATTTTCTTGATTTGCTAAAGACCTTAATCAGAATGTTAAGACAATTGGCAAGTATTAATTTTGATCCCCAAAAAATTGGGGAATATCTACAAAGCAGTCTGAGTAATTATGCCAATCATTACAGTGATGAAGGGAGGATGATTCATCAACTACAAGCCGCTTACCTTAGCCAGCCAGACCTCGAAGCCCTTTTCTATCAAGTGAGTAACCTCCAGCAAGCTTACACAAAGATGGAAGGGTTAGGGGAAGGGGGACAAAGGGCCCTACGATTGCTGAAGATTTTGCAAAATTTTGAGACGTTTCTCCTTGCCACAGATAACGTCATGGTCTTGAACTACCTAGAAGCATTAGATCCCGACTTGGCCCCTTGTCTGCCAGCTCCTTTAGGTTCAGGCTTAATCAATCAAGGTCTCCGGTTTGGCCTACTGGGGATAACCGGCATTGATCTTACGCGACATGCTTGCCAACAGGCCCTCGATAAGGCTATTGATTATATAGAATTCTATAATTCCCAATCTAAAAACTATCAAATTACTTTTCTTCCTAAGCCTTTAATTATCAAAAATCCCCAAACAGAATCTTCTGACCTCAGGAAATAAATCATCAACTATGAATCCTTTTTTAAATCTATTTCTAAGGCTTTATCTTCCCATTGGCAGTGCCTGGGGCATCGGTTTTTTATTCAGCTTTCTGCTCCAGCGGGATTGGATTGCTAGACGCTTTGGCCCTGCTTGGTACCGCACAATTCCTGCCTACCTCGGTAAATTCCTGTTTTTAGTGGGGGTTCCCTTCAGTGTGGTTAATTTTATCCGCAGGGCCAACTGGACTGGTGCCATCTGGCTTGCGCCAGTGGTGGCTTGGGGGGCCATTCTTTTGGCCTGGTTCTGTAGTTGGCTCTGGCTCAGAGCCTTGCCCCATCAACCGGCCCTCAAAACCCGCAGTAGTTTTACGTTAAGCAGTATGGTGGGCAATACGGGCTATCTTGGCTTTCCAGTGACCTTGTTATTGCCCCAATTGGGCCCAGATTATTTCGGTTGGGCTTTGCTCTACGACGTGCCAGGAACATTCTTTGGGGCCTATGGCCTTGGCTTTATTTTGGCGGCTCAGACCTATTTTCGGAGCAAATCGCAATCAGCGATAGCAGAGGAGGAGTCGGTGCGGTCGGAGGAACTGATGGGAGAGGAGCCATTTGAGAAAATTCCTTTTTCCCCGAATCAGTCCCAAATCTCTCTAAAAAGTCTCCAATTTTGGCAAAAAATAGTCAAGGAGTTACTCAAAAACCCTAGTCTTTTGGCCTTTTTTGTTGGATTGGCCCTGCGGGGGGTCGCTTTTCCTGAGTGGTTGGATGGAACGCTGAACGGGTTTGCTTGGGGAGTCATTATGCTTTCCCTAGTACTCATGGGTATGCGGTTACAGCAGTTGGATTCTTGGCGAAATCTTCCCCTGGCCCTGGGAGCTGTAAGCATCAAAATGTTTTTAGTGCCTCTGATCATTGCTATGCTCCTTACCAGCTTGGGCATGGAAGGCCCGCCGAGACTAGTCTTGATTCTGCAATCGGCAATGCCCTGTGCCTTTGCCACCCTTGTGTTGACAGAGGCCTACGACCTAGACCGGGATCTCGTGGTGACGGCTCTTGGTATGAGTTCCCTGGCCTTAGGGCCACTCCTGCCGTTGTGGCTTTGGGGCTTTGCCACTTGGTAGCCGCGACATCTAGGGGATGAGTGTCCGATCAGGGGATCCTAAGCTCACCTGATCCGTTGGGCCGGGATTCAAATCCGTCGCCAAAATATGCCAATGCTCGGCCAAGCGCTGGAGCAAGCGATCCTGCTCGGCCCGGAGACGGTCAAAATGGGGCCCACCATTAATCACGGTAAACCAGACAATGCCCCGCTCTTGGGTAGGAATGATGCCCGCAAGGGCACTGACTTGATTAAGAGTTCCGGTTTTTACTATCAGGCCGGGCGGTAGGGCACGCCATTCCAGGGTTCCTTTGTGGTTACGGCCCATCACGGGAAACAGATCCGCTAAGGTTAGGCCCTGGGGTTTTAGTAGGCCTTGCAGGGCCTGGTAAAGTTGTGTGACAGCCCTGGGGGAGAGACGATTCTCCACCGCTAGGCCCGAACCATTTTTGAGCTGGATTTCCCCAGGGGCAATCTTGGCCAAGCGACTGGCCTCCTGGGCGACGACAGCCGCACCACCTAGCGACTGGGCCAGTATTTCCGCAATATCATTGTTGCTGTAGATATTCATCTGTTTGACAATCTGGGCCAAGCTCAGGGATTGCCGACGCAGGAGGGGTTGGGCTTCGGCTGGTAACTGGGCCTGGGTCAAAACCTGGCCCTCTAGGGTGACATCGGGTTTTGGCGTTCCTGCCGGCAGGTTAGCGTATTGTTTTTTGATCAGAGGCGACCAGCGTTGGGCCTGGAGGGCCTGTTGAAATAGGGCCCCGGCAATCTGGGGATCGGTTTTAAAATTCATGGCAAAATTGCCTGTAATGACTAAATTTCCCCTGATTTGCTTAATTCCTTGGCGATTGAGGGCGTTACCAACAGCAATCGCTTCTTCCCAAACAAACAATGGGTCAAAGCCTCCCTGGATGATCAAATCTCCCTGCAGCACCCCGGCCACGACCGGCCCTGTGCTATAAAAACGGGTCTCGAAACGGTGCTCAGGCCCCCAGCGGTTAATCACAGCAAGGCTGGTGGCAATCTTGGTCAGGGAGGCGGCAGAAATGGCAACCGCTTCCTGGTTGTGAGCCAGATAAGCCCATTCACTCTGGAACCAAATCCCCTGGCGTTGACGGTCGTAGCCCTTGGCTTCTAGGCGGTCGAGGTAGTCTTCAATCAAGTTGGTAACGACGGGATCGGTCTCGGTCGGTAGATCAAAAAGTTTAGCTTCCTGCCACTGGATCGCCGTACCGGAGAGAGGGGCCGGGGAGGCAAACCAGAAAAAAAAGCCGAGCAGGGAAGGAAGGAGCGTAAACATCGGCAAGCAGAGGCGCGCTAGGAACGTTGACTCAGCCAGAGAATGGCCTGACGAATCCATTCTTCCACAGGCGTAGTAGGCGTCAGGGCCGTCTCTTGACGGATGGCCCCCAAGGCCTGATGGATCTCTTGGTCAGTGTAACCCAAGGCCAGCAGGGTTAACTCCAGATCTTCCCGTTGATTGGCCCCCAATTGTAATTCCGTCGTATTTACGGTCAGACCCAGGGATTGCCGCCACTGGGACAGTTTACTCTTCAGTTCTAGGGCCAGGCGCTCCGCCGTTTTTTTACCCACGCCGGGGGTTTGGCAGAGTTGATTGATATTACCCGTTACCACCGCCTGTACCAGGCCCTCTAGGCCCAAGGTATCGATTAAAGCCAAGGCTAACTGGGCGCCAATCCCCGACACACTGAGTAATTGATTAAACAAATCCCGCTCCGCCAAGGTCGTAAAACCGTAAAGGTAGGGCTGTTCTTCCCGTACTTGGAGACTGACAAAGACTTGGAGCATCGGGGCCGACTCCGAATTCAAGCCAGCAGAGAAACGGGCCGGTACTTGGATTTCGTAGCCAGTCTGTTGGACTTCTAGCACTAGCATGAGACGATTCTGGGCATTTTTACCCAGAGAGAGCATCTGGCCCTTAAGGAATTGGAGCATGGCTAACAGAACGGTGGGGAGCCTGGGGGCTTGATTCTAGAACGGATTGAGTTCCCGCAGGAGTTCTTCGGCAACCCGACGGTAGTCCGATTCGGCTTCCTTGGCCTGTTTGCCTTTCCAGTGGGTGATGGCAACGCCGTCCAACACAGACCGCTCGTGGGCCTTATAGTTGCGCACGAAGGCATGGCAAGCAGGAATCCCCAATTCCAAGAGGGTATTTTGGGCCTCTAGGGTTTCCTTTAAACTGCGGGAATCGACCTTGGTCAGGAGCACACGGTGGGCCACCTGGAGGGGCATGACAGCGGTACGCACCGTATCGATCAGGGCCGTTAGATCCATGGGGGCCGGGGGGGTCGGCAAGACAAGATAATCCGCCAAGCGAATCACGGTTTTAAGGGCCTCGGAGCGGAGGGCCGGCGGGGTATCCACCACAATGATGCGGTACTGGGACGATTGATGGAGTTGGGTCAGGGCCTCGGGCCGGCTTTCCTGGCTAAAGCTAAAGGGCATTTGGCCCTCACTGCGCTCTACCCACCAGGAGGCGGAACCTTGGGGGTCGGCATCCACTAGCAGAACGGGGTGTTTTTCCGCCAAGATGGCAGCCAGGTTAACTGCCGTTGTCGTTTTACCTACGCCCCCTTTGCCATTGACCACCGCCAATATCCGGGGTTGGATCGTGCTAGATTGTCCAGGTCGCGAGACTTTTGCCATATTATGCTCCGGGGCTGACGTTGGCCCCTTGACGGTCTAGGGCCAGGATGTGGGTCTGGGTATTGATGCCTTGGTCTTGCCAGGTTTGTTGTAGGGCCTGGGCCACTGGGGCGGCCGTTTCCGGTGAGGTAATGGCCAACAGGGTCGGCCCGGCACCGCTGATCACCAAATTGTAGGCTCCGGCGTCCAGGGCCGCTTGTTTCAGGGCCAAGTAACCAGGAATGAGGCCCTGGCGGTAGGGTTGATGAATTTTATCTTCCATGGCCACTCGGAGCCAATCCCCCCGCCCCGTGGCTAAGGCCTGGAGCAGTAGGGCTAAATGAGCGCTATTAAAAATCACGTCTTTGCGGTCGTAGGTTGAGGGCAGAACCGAGCGGGCCGCCTCTGTGGAGAGTTCAAAATCAGGAATTGCCACCACGGGAATCAGGTTGTCGGCCCAGGGCATGGCGTTAATTTCCCAGCGGCCACCGTCTTGAACCGACAGTTGACAGTTACCCAACAAGGCAGGCGCCACGTTATCGGGATGGCCTTCCAGGGCAATGGCCAGATCGAGCAATTCTTGGTTACTACAGGGAAAACCCGACAGCGCATTGGCCCCCACCAAGCCCGCCACAATGGCCGTTGCCGAACTGCCCAGGCCCCGAGCCAGGGGAACCCCCAGCTCAATGTCTAACTGGAGGGACGGCACGGATTGCTCTCGGTGGCGGTAGAAAGTCAGGATCGACTGGTAAATTAAATTATCCGTTTGCCGACTTACCTTATCGGCCTCAGGGCCTGTCACGGCAATGCTTAAGCAAGGCTCGGTATCCGGTAGCTGGGTTAGGGTGACGCGGTTATACAAACTGAGGGCCGCTCCTAGGCAATCAAAACCCGGGCCTAAATTCGCTGTGGTAGCGGGAACCGTAACCGTAAAGGAAGACATCATACTTCGTTTCGATGGCAATCTTTTTCCATTGTCTAACGCCGGGGCCGCAAGAAACCGTTCTGGGGGATTGCAAACCCGGTCAATATAATAAGATGAAGGCAGAGCGAGGGGGCGTCACCCAGTTTTTCTTTCTGTCTTGGCCGGGTCTCTCGTCGTTCTCCGCCATTATTTCGGGGAGTTTCCCCGCTGAATTCGGATAGGCCCTTATGTTAGATGCCATTATCATTCTTCTCTTCATCTTTGCCTTGGCAGGGGTTGGCTTCGACAGCGTTGATCTACTCCCTGAGCCGGTAAGACTCCAAATTTCCAACGTAGAGGCCCTGCGCTGGTTAGCCGCTGGTTTTACCTCCATTATTGGCCTGGCCATCGGGTTAGTGGCCCAAACGACCTATCGACGCCTAGAAAAACGCATCCGAGAAACCCCGATTGAGACGATTCTGACCCGAGCCGTGGGCCTGGTCATTGGCCTATTGATCGCTAACTTGATGCTCGCTCCCATTTTTTTACTACCGATTCCAGGGGAATTCTCGTTTCTTAAACCAACCCTGGCCATTTTTGGCAGCGTCATCTTTGCCTTTTTGGGCATCAGTCTTGCCGACACCCACGGCCGAACCTTTCTAAGGCTGATCAATCCCAATAGCCTAGAAACCATGCTCCTGGCGGAGGGGACTCTCACCCCTGTCGCCCCGAAGATTCTAGACACCAGTTGCATCATCGACGGCCGCATTGAGCAATTACTGGGTACTGGCTTTATTGAAGGACAAATTCTGGTTCCTCAATTCGTGCTGGCGGAACTCCAGCAGTTGGCTGATGCCAGCAATGACCAAAAACGGGTGCGGGGCCGCCGAGGGCTGGATATTCTGGGCCGCATCCAAGAGGCTTTCCCCGAGCGTATTGTCATTCATTCCGCTGATTATGATGACATCCCGACGGTAGATGCCAAGCTCGTTCATCTGGGCCAGGAAATTAACGGTACGCTCCTGACCAATGACTACAACCTCAGCAAGGTGGCCAACCTGCAAAAAGTGGCGATTCTAAACGTCAATGACCTCGCCCAAGCCATTCGCCCCATCTATCTCCCCGGCGATACACTTGATCTTAAAATCCTGAAGCAAGGCAAAGAACCGGCCCAGGGCATTGGTTATCTAGAAGATGGCACCATGGTGGTGGTGGAGGAAGGTCGGGAATACGTTGGCACTGAATTGCGGGTGGTGGTGACCTCGGCCCTGCAAACAGCGGCAGGACGTATGATTTTTGCCAAACCGCCTTCTATTCTTGCTTCGTGACGATTTTCGGCCAATCCCTAGGGGCCTCGTTATAGTTGAAAAAACATAACAACGGGAAATAACCTATGTTACTGAAACGAAGCAGTCAAGACCGGGGCTATGCAGACCACGGCTGGCTCCAGAGTTATCACACCTTTTCCTTTGCCAATTACTACAACCCCAACCACATGAGTTTTAGTAGTCTGCGGGTGATTAACGAAGACCGCATTCAGGGCGGCGGCGGCTTTGCGACCCATAGCCATCGAGACATGGAAATTATCACCTATGTTCTAGAGGGCCAACTCGAACACAAGGATAGCCTGGGCAACGGTTCGGTGATTGAACGGGGTAAAATTCAGCGGATGACGGCGGGAACCGGTATTGCCCACAGTGAGTACAATGCTTCGCAGACGGAACCGGTTCACCTATTGCAGATTTGGATCTTGCCGAACCAAGTGGGCCTGACTCCCAGCTATGAAGAAAAGGCCATTGACCTCACGCCCAGCCAAGGCCAGTTTCAATTGATTGCAACCCCCACCGGCGAGCAGGAGACGATTACCCTCCACCAAGATGCCACTCTGGCTGTGGCCCGTCTCCAGGCCGGCCAATCCCTAACCCAGGCCTTTAATCCCCAGCGCCATGGTTGGCTTCAGGTATCCCAGGGCCAACTGGCCCTCAATGGCCTAGACCTAGAACAGGGAGATGGTGTAGCTATTAGCGAAGAATCCAGCTTGGTTTTAACGGCTACCCGTGACTGCGAAGTCCTGCTATTCGATTTACCGTAAGAGGGTGTTTGAAAATCCCCCGGCTAAACCGTAAAGCCTGCCGTTAGACTGACAAGGGGGGCTTGCCGCGTTAGGGACTAGCGCCTTGGGCAGAGACAGCAAAGAGAAAATGACGGTCTCGCCTTTGCTAGCTCCGGGCGATGAGCCCGCAGGCCCGACCCATGAGCAGAGCTAGCGAAGCGGATGGGGAACGCTCTATGATATTCAAGGATATTCAAGATAGGTTTGCCCAATTTTGGGGGAGTAATGCTTGGGGCAATAGTCGCGCGCACTACGGCAAGGAGTTTTTGGGGTGGTGTAGAGTTCATAAGCAAGTACACTAATCGACATAACACGCTTTTGGGTGTCTGATACAGAAAACTTCTTACCATTCCTCTATCTAGAATAATATGCTGAAATATTTTTAAAAAATGTGTATGTAGCATAATACATAGAAAGTTTCCTTCTAATCGCTAGTTAGCGCCGAGAAAACATGAAGAATTGAGCATTACAATGAAAATAAAGAAGTTGCATTTACGAAATGGATATAAACGCTTTTTTGATCTCACAATTGACCTGGGAGAAGATCCTAAAAAAATTGTCGCGTTGGTTGGTCCAAATGGATGTGGCAAGAGCAGTGTTTTAGATGGAATGTTATTTCATGCTAATGCGCACGGGCGCATCGGGAACAAAAATAATAAAGATTACCAGTATCATTCAATGCATGGATCGCCTAGCTATACCCATCAAAACATAATAATAAATTTTGACAAAGGTACATTTCCTGAAGTTCGAGCTAGCAAGGCTGAAAATGGTAAGGAAAACACGATTTTTTCATTTAGAAGCCCTTATAGATACAATAGTAATCTAAAAATAAATGAATCTAAAGCAACCAAAGAAATTAGGCTGAATAATTATGGCGCTACTACAGCCTCGGATTTAGACGACAAAATGGAAGAAAACTATAGGCGCTTATACATTAGATATAACAAATATCTTCATGATGAAGACTGCAGACCAAGTCAAGCTAAGGCTAAAATTATTGGCGACCTAAACTCCTCTATAAAAAAATGTCTAAGCTTAGAAATTTCTAGTATTGGAAATATAGAAGCATCTCAGGGAACTTTGTACTTTAAAAAAACAGATCATCCTACAGAATTTGAATTTAATGTTTTATCTTCTGGAGAGAAAGAGGTTGTAGATATTCTATTAGACCTTTATTTGCGGCAAGACGAATACAATGATACCGTGTTTTTACTAGATGAACCTGAACTACATATAAACACAAGCATTCAAAAGAATCTTTTAATTGAGATAGATAGGCTTATTGGAGATGATTGCCAAATATGGGTTACAACTCACAGTATTGGGTTCCTTAGAACACTACAGAATGAAATGAGAGATAAATGCCAAGTTATTCAATTTAAAAATGAGTATAACTTGGCATCAGAATCGTATGTACTTCAACCAATACCTATGTCTAGATCTAACTGGAAAGATATCTTTGAAATTGCCTTAGATGATATAGTCAACCTAATCAGTCCAAAACGCATCATATATTGCGAAGGAAAGGATAAGCCTGGGAGCAACGGTATAGAGAAAGGACTTGATGCACAAGTATTTAATAACATCTTTGCAAATACATACATGGACACTTTATTTGTTTCAAGTGGTGGGAATACAGAGCTTGATCAAAGAAGTGAGATTGCAATCGCCATTCTCAGTAAAGTATTTGCCGATCTGGAAATATTAGTTCTCAAAGATAGAGATATGGCATCTGGAAAAAACATAGATGAGAATGATCGGGCAATTTACCTTCAGAATAATCCCAACAATCATAGGGTACTCAAAAGATGGGAAATAGAAAATTACCTATATGACAAGGAAGTTTTAATGAACTACTGTAAAGCCAATAGCCTGGATTTTGATGAACAAGCTTACGATAAGCTTGTTACAGATATAGACAATCAAAACTTAAAAGATATTACTGGACAGATTAAAAATATTTGCGGAGTAAAAACCAGCATAAATCCTGAGAAATTTAAGCTAACCCTATCGCGTCATGTTAACCCTGGAATGAAAGTGTATTTAGAGCTTGAGTCATGCGTGATCAACCGAGAGTAGCATAGTTTGCATCGCACAACTTAACCGTTATAAACAGGGACAAACTCCCTCATTAATCCCATCAAGTCTATTTGGTATTTGTTGTAGTGGCTAGTAATTGGCTACCAGCCCGACAACCCCATAACGACTTGTCCACAACACCTGATGAAACGTTCTCCTAAGCTAAGACAGCAGGCGATACCGCTAAGCAGGTCTTTGAGGCTCTGTGGGATGACAGAGATGATTTAGGCCTAGAATCTGATTAGGGTTGTTTTCAATATTTCTAGGGGAGTGTTTCTAACTCCCTTTTTTTTCTCCAAGCCCAACCCATTAGGATAAAGGGCCTTGGTGGGTTTAGAGAGGTGAATCGGTCTTTTTCTCAATGATGCCGCCCCCCAGCACACAATCCCCGTCGTAGAGAACCGCCGCTTGGCCGGGCGTGATACCAAACTGGGGTTCATCAAAGACCAGGCGAACCCGGTTGCCTAGGGGAATCACCTGCACGGGAACCGCCGCTGAACGATAGCGGACTTGGGCCTGACAGCGGATCGGGGCCTGGGGTTCTGGGATCGAGACCCAATTGAGACGACTGACGAAACAATCGGGACTCCCTGCATTTTCACGATTGCCGACAATGACGCGATTCAAAACTGGATCGAGGTGAACCACGTAGAGCGGTTCGGGCGCGGCAATACCCAGGCCTTTCCGCTGGCCAATGGTGTAGTGATGAATACCTTGGTGCTGGCCCACCACTTTGCCTGAGACATCGACAATCTCCCCGGCCCTGGGGGCCAAGTACTGGTCGAGAAAGGTTTTCATGGAGCCGTGGGCTTCAATCAAACAGAGGTCTTGGCTATCGGGCTTTTCTGCGGTTTTCAGTCCCAATTCCTGGGCAATTTTTCGGGTTTCGGGTTTCGTCAGTTCCCCCAGGGGAAAGTGCGTGGCCCCGAGGATGGCCTGGTCGAGGTCGTAGAGAAAATAGGACTGGTCTTTCTGGCGATCCACCGCTCGCAGAAGTTGATAGCGACCGAGACTGTCGTCGTAACGAATACGGGCATAGTGGCCCGTGGCAATCTGATCGGTTCCGTGGGTCTCCTGGGCATAGCGCACCATGGGGCCAAATTTAACCGCTTTATTGCATTGGGAACAGGGAAGCGGCGTCACCCCATCACCGTAACCCGACACCAAATAATCGACGATGTGGGTTTGGAACAAATCCCGCGTATCAACGATCTCGTGGGGAATGCCCAGTTGCTCGCAAATAAAGGCTGCATCCACCATCCCTTCGGAACAGCATTGGCCCTTGCCCTTCATTAACCAGAGGGTTAAACCCACTACTTCATAGCCTTGACGATGGAGCAGGGCCGCCGCCACTGAACTATCAACCCCACCGGACAGGCCCACCACAATTTTTTTGACCATCACCCAATCGTTAAACTTTATACAACAAACGCCACAAACTATTCCTAGGCTAACATTTGCATCTCTGCCTAGCCAGGTATTTGGGCCGGGTTCACGGCTGGGGGCCTTCCCGTAATTGCTTGAGTAACCAGTAACTGACGGAAAGACAGATAGTCGCAACCCCTAGCGCAATGAGACTAAGGTAGCTATATTTGCTAGAGTCGAAGATGATGACTTTGCGGGCAATGGCAATAATCGCCGTCACCAATACCAGCTCGACTTGTATAACATTTTTCCTTAAATAGGCTGTAATATTTTCTAGCAGTTCTAGGGCAATTAAAATATTTAAAAACAGGCCAAATAGTTGTATAAGGGTAGTATTGAAAAAGCCGATGGGTTCTTGCCACAACTCTACGATCAGAACCCTAATTAAATCAAATAGAGAAACAAAAATAACAGCGACTAAGCAGACTGCTAAAACCTTAGCAACGAATTTTTCTAGATCATGAAGCCAGTGGAGAAAGTTATCATCACGATAGCTTTCCCTGACTTTTTTCAATAGTTTTAACAGACTCCTCTCCATCGTTTATTCCTACCTAAAATTCAGGAGAACCTGGCTATTCTACCGCAAGACCTTCCCCACTCCCCAGTACATTGAGGGCTGACATCAGCGCAGTGTCCCCTCTTGACTGATAATGAATGGTGACGTTACCTGCTGGTCAATGGTTCACCTAGCCTAGTAATATTCCTATTGCCCTTTTATCTGTAAGGTTTCTATGCCCACCTCGCCGCTTCCCCGTCGTACCAAAATTGTGGCTACCATCGGCCCTGCCACCCAGAGCAAGGAAGTGCTAAGGCAGTTAATTCAAGCTGGGGCAACCACCTTACGCCTAAACTTTTCCCATGGCGACCACGATTACCATCACCAAAGTATTCGTCTGATTCGGCAAACCGCCTTTGAACTGAACCAACCCGTCGGCATTCTCCAAGACCTCCAGGGCCCGAAGATTCGGGTCGGCAAGTTTCTCAACGAAACCCAATCGATTATTTTAAAACCCGGAGACCGCTTTACCCTCACCAGTCGCAAGGTAGAGTGTAATCAGGAAATTAGTTCGATTAGTTACGAGCGTTTGGCCGAGGAAGTGCCGGAAGGAGCCCGAATTCTCCTGGATGATGGCAAGTTGGAGATGCGAGTAGAAAGCATTGACCTGGCCAATAAAGACCTCCACTGTCGCGTCGTGGTGGGGGGCACCCTTTCCAGCAATAAAGGGGTTAACTTTCCGGGGGTTTATCTGTCGGTCAAGGCCCTGACGGAAAAAGATAAAGAGGATTTGATGTTTGGGCTGGATCAAGGGGTTGATTGGGTGGCTCTGAGCTTTGTGCGGAATCCCCAGGACATTGAAGAGATTAAAGGCCTGATTGCGGCGGCGGGAAAATCTGTGCCGGTGATTGCCAAAATCGAAAAACATGAGGCCATCGAAGACATGTGGGCCGTCTTGGAAAAGTGCGACGGAGTGATGGTGGCTCGGGGGGACTTGGGGGTAGAACTGCCCGCTGAAGACGTGCCGATTTTACAGAAGAAACTGATCGCTACGGCCAACCAATTGGGTATTCCCGTGATTACGGCCACGCAAATGCTCGACAGCATGGTCAATAATCCCCGACCAACGCGGGCGGAGGTATCCGATGTAGCTAACGCGATCCTAGACGGTACCGATGCTGTCATGCTCTCCAATGAAACGGCGATTGGTAAGTTTCCGGTGGAAGCTGTGGCCATGATGGCAACGATTGCCGAGCGCATTGAGCAAGAACAAATTGCAACCGACCGCTCCGCTAGTCCCAAAACCTCGATTCCCAACGCCATTTCGGCGGCAGTGAGTGACATTGCCGAGACCTTAAAGGCGGCGGCGATTATGACCCTAACCAAAACGGGAGCTACAGCCCGTAATGTGTCCAAATTCCGGCCCAAAACCCCAATTCTTGCCATCACTCCCCACGTCGATGTCTCGCGGCAATTGCAATTGGTTTGGGGCGTCAAACCGCTTCTGGTTCTTGACCTCCCCTCCACGAGTCAAACCTTCCAGGCCGCCATTAATGTGGCCCAGGAAAATCTTCTACTCAAGGATGGCGATCTGGTGGTGATGACCGCCGGTACGCTCCAGGGGGTGGCGGGTTCTACGGACTTGATTAAAGTGGAAGTGGTTAAGGCCATTTTGGGCCGGGGCGTCGGCATTGGCCAGGGGGCCGTGAGTGGCCGGGCTCGGGTGGCTAACAATTCCAAGGAATTGAATCAATTTAGTCCTGGGGAAATTCTGGTCGTGCCTTCCACCAGTGCCGATTTCGTGGAGGTAATGCGCAAGGCCGCTGGCATTATCACCGAGGAACCCAGCCTTACCAGTCATGCCGCTATCATTGGCCTACGCCTCGGCGTCCCAGTGATCGTTGGTTTTAAACAGGCCACTCAGATCGTTCGGGAGGGGGCCATTCTCACCCTCGATGCCCAAAAGGGCCTAGTTTATTCCGGGGCCATGGCCAGCGTTCCCCAGTAAGCCCTTTGTCTTGGGAGAGAATCTCCCTAACCCCATTGCAATCTAGACGATTAATTCTCTATGACCACCCTGCGTGACGACCTTAAAAGTTTGGATGACAAGCTCTCTAATCGTTTTATTGACCTAGACCCCGGCGGTTACTGGATTATTGCCATTGATGCCTCGGCCCCCGTGATTCGCATAGAACATTACGGGAATGCCATCAATGACCAGGGCCTGGCAGTCGATCCCGAAACTGGGGAAGTTATCGCCTGTCGGGGCGGGGTGGTTCGTCGTCCGAGCTTGACCCTGACCGGCCAAACGGCCAAGGAACTCTGTATCAAACTGTTTGAGGAGCTTGACCCCTGTCCTGTCACTCGGCTCGATCATGCGGCTTACCTCGGTCGGGAACTGGTCAGGGCGGAACTGGCCCTGGTCACCGGCACGGAATATATCCAGGATTAGGCCTAGCCCAGGAGTCGCTTCACCCAAGTTAATTTTTTACCGTAGGGGGGATAGCGCAGGCCCGATTCCAACCAAAACGGTCGCTTGAGGACGCTTTTAAAGTGACTAAAAGTATCAAAGCTGGCCTTACCGTGATATTGGCCCATACCACTGGGGCCAACTCCGCCAAAGGGCAGATCCGTCACCCCCAAGTGCATGATGGTGTCGTTAATACAAACTCCACCACTAGAGGTGCCGGCTAGAACCTGGGCCTGTTTTTGGGAATCTTTCGAGAAGAGGTACAGGGCCAGAGGTTTGGGCCGTTCATTGACAAAAGCAATGGCTGTTTCCAAGGACTGATAGGTCAGAATCGGCAGAATTGGCCCGAAAATTTCCTCCGCCATCACCGGCGCATCCGTAGAGACATTCGTCATCAGGGTCGGGGCCAGGTAACGGCTGACCGGGTCACAGGCCCCACCGTAATCAATATCGCCGCTATCCAGTAGGCCCACCAGGCGGTCAAATTGCCGTTGGTTGATGATACGGCCGTAATCAGGGCTTTCGGCGGGATTCGTACCATAAAAATCCTCGATGGCCTGCTGGAGGGTCTGGAGTAGGGGTTGCTGGATAGTTTCTTGCACTAGCAAATAATCTGGGGCGACACAGGTCTGGCCCGCATTGAGAAATTTCCCCCAAGCAATACGCTTGGCGGTTTCCGTCAGGTCAATCTCCCTATCAACAATGCAAGGGGTTTTACCGCCGAGTTCCAAGGTCACGGGGGTGAGATGTTTTGCCGCCGCTTCCATCACAATTTTGCCAATACGAGTGCCGCCGGTAAAAAAGATATGGTCAAAGCGTTCCTGTAACAGGGCCTGGCTCACGCTGGCATCGCCTTCCATTACTTGGATCAATTCGGGGGGAAAATGGCGATTGAGCAGATCCGTAATCACTGCCGATGTCGCCGGACTCAGTTCCGATGGTTTAATCACGGCACAGTTTCCCGCCGCAATGGCTCCGACCAGAGGAGACAGGGCCAGACCAAAGGGATAATTCCAGGGGCTAATAATGAGGACAACGCCTAAGGGATCGGGGTAGATGCAGGCTTGGCCGGGAAAAGTTTCTAGACTGATCGGCACCGACCGGGGTTTGATCCACTGGGGCAGGTGCTTGATAGCGTAATCAATTTCCTTGGTTGCGGCCAAAATTTCCGTCAAGTAGCCCTCGAAGTTAGGTTTATAGAGATCCTGCTGGAGGGCCTGTAAAATTTGGGGCTCGTACTCTTGGATCAGGGTCTTGAGCTTTTTAAGCTGTTCCAGACGAAAGGCCAGGGGACGGGTGGCCCCAGTATTAAAATATTGGCGCTGTTGGTGCAGGAGGGAGGAAAAATCAAGGGCGGTGGTCAGCATAGCTCAGGAACAGGAAAGGTGATAGAGGAATGGCAAAAACGCGGCTCCCTTCTCCCTGACTTGGCAGAGGGGTTGGCGGTGAGGGCAAAATAATCTGGGTCATCCCCTCCTATTTTGGCGGATCTAGCGGGTCGGCCACATTCAGCACGGGGTTCTGGCCAAAGAATCCCCAGGGCATAATTTTGAAACTCACCGGATGCACCGTCATGATCGGCCATTCCTCCGGGCGGGGAATATGGGTTACGCCCATAGTGTACCAAATGACTAGATCTTGATTCTCGAGGGATTGATTATCCGCGATCCATTGGGGCAGGCCCTGGTTAGGCAAGCCTTGATTGGGGTAATCCCCCCCGGCATAACGTTCCTGGGGATGATAGGCGGTGGCCCAGAAGTGATGACGGGCAAACTGGCCCCGTTGAAAAACATTGCTGGTGGAAGCCGGATAAAAAGGGGCATTACCACCGGGCATGAGCATATAGCCGGTTTTGGCCCCGAGGGAATTTTGATGCTGGGCACTGGTGATCACCCAGGTACGACTCTGGGCCAGACTCACGTCTCGCACGGCTTCGGTTTCCCGCCGCAGGGGCTGGGCTTGCATGGAAAAGGCATTGCCCTGGGGATTGGTGTCACTGACGGGTAAGGCCTTCACATTCATTTCCGCAACGTTATTGACGGGGCCGTCCACATCAAAGTCGAGGCGAAAATTCATAAAGTGCTGATGATTCACGGCGACGACATTGGGGGCCACCAACGTTCCAAAGGGTGTACTGTGATGGCCCTCATCCTGGGTCTGGGCCGTGGCCTGGGCCAGCATAATGCCGGTCAAGTCTACTTCCACCGTCAAGGTACCGTCCTGATGGAAAACCCAATTGATGCCGTAGTCGTAATTGCCAATGGCTGAAACGGTGGCCAAAACCAGTTCTCGGGCTCGATGGCCTTGGTAATCTTCGGTGTTGAAATCGTAGTGCCGCCAGAGGATACCGCCATCCCGCTCGTAGATGCCCAGGACATTTTTGCTGATACTGGGCTGGCCCTGTTCATCGGTAAAAAGCGCATCCAGCAGGAGGGCATGATTCGGCACATCTTTACCCTTAACCAAGGTTGTGGATAGCCAACCAAAACGGTATTCCCCCACATCAAAGGCACTCCTCACCACCCAAGGCGGCGTAGGGTCAGCGTAGGGAACCACCATCTCCGATAAACTGGCGCGGTAAAGCACTGGCCGCTCCTGGCCTTGATCCTTGTAGCTGACTTGGTAGAGGGTAAGGCCTTCTCGGGGATGCATCAAATAGCGAAATGTCCAATTGTGCCATTGGATCTGATTTCCCTGGCGTTGAAAACTGGCCCCCTGGGGTTGTTGCCAGAGCAGAGGTTTCAGGGCCGGTTGGAGCGGTTTAACACTGTCGGGATCGTAGTCAAAATTGGCCTTGGAGAAGGGAACCACGCCGTAGTCTCGGATATCCACTAGTTGCCGACGCTCCAAGTCCACCGTCACCATCAGGTTTTCGATGGGCGCACCATAGTAGTTTTTTCGTCCTGCGGTGGGATAGTAGGTAATGCCGCGTATTAAACGTTTTCCCGAATTGGCTTCCGCTTCATTCTGGAGGCCCAGGGCCCAACCATCAATGACTGCTGGCTTAAAGTCCCTAATACCGCGCTTTTGCAGGGCCGCCTGCCATTGAGGATCGGCCTTGACAACCTCGGTTAGGGTTTCGTAGTCAGAATCAGCAAAGGGGGGTTGGCCCTGGGTGACGGTCTGCCAGGTGTTGATCCGCTGGCCCTGGAGATCGACCACCGCCTCGTAGGTGAGATGCTTGCCTAAGTCCCGTAGAATAGCGGCGGCCTGGCGGGGAAACGGTTGCTGGTTTTGAAAGTTAAGCACGGTCTGCTTATCCGGTTCCTGGAGGGCCAAGTCAATAAAGATAACCTGCTTGCCCAGTTGCTTTTCGGTTTTCAAAACCCGGACGGCGGTTTGGATTTCCTCGGCGGTGAGGGGATCGAGGGGATGTTTGGGAACCCCTTTGGCAACGGCCCGCTGACTGAGGCCCCAGACCCCCAGACTCAAGCAAACCAACAGGGTTAGGCAAAACAACCAGAAACGACGGCGTAGCATAGACAGGGCAAGATTCTTTTTCTGCCCCAGTCTAACCCGTCTGATATTGCTTGAGTTCAATCCTGTGGGCCATCTCTTACCCCAGGCCCATGGTCAAGGCACAGAGGATCAAGACCTCGGCCCACTCCACCACGGCCCCGTAGCTATCGCCGGTATGGCCCCCTAGTTTTCGTCCCAACCCGAGGGCCACTGCTCCCGCGATCAGGCTTCCCATACTATTACTCAGCAGAATCCAGGGCCAGGCCTGGGGTTGACCACCATACCAAACAGCCGAGTAGGCCAGTAAGGCCCCAGGGCCAAGCAGGAGATCCTGAGGCATTTTTAGGGTTTGACGGTGTATTGCCCCTTTGCCCTCGGGACGGAGGTAGGGAAAGCCGGCAATGGCCACCAGTTGGCCCCAGCGGGCCCAGCCCAAGGCCAGGGGCAGCCCCCAGAGTCGATCCGTCGTCAGCAAAGCAGAGAGTGCAACGGTTTTGAGTAACAAAATTATGCTCAGGGCCATCACGCCAAAGGCCCCAGTTAGGCTATCTCGCATTACCGCTAGACGACGCTCCGGGTCAAAGACGGCTAAGCCATCGGCGGTATCAGCGGCTCCGTCTAGGTGCAGGCCCCCGGTGAGCCATGCTAAGGCCGCCACTAAAAGCCCGGCCCGAACAAATTCTGGATAATGAAGTTGCGTCAGGCCAAAATTGCTCCCCAACAAAATCAGGCCCAGAAATAGGCCGACCAAGGGAACCCAACGGGCAATACGTTCCAGGGAAGCGGGCCAGCTTGACGGTAAGGGAAGAGTGGTATAAAACAGGATGGCTCCGAGGAGGGAAGCAAGCCAGGGCATAGCAGGTGTCGTAATGAGTTTTTACTCAGTCAAAGTTTAAAAATTCGTTATGAAAGATTGAGTTAAGATTGAAGGCGAGCGGGGATCAACGCTGACCGAAGTCACCAGAGTTTGAACGACCAGTGGCTAGATCTATCTTATGGCCCTCGTTCGCGGCCCCCACTCCTCCTCTGCGATGGTGATACCCCCATGAATCCTGAGCATCCTCCCCACGATCTGCCCGCTCCCTGCATTATTGATCAAGGCATTGTTGTTCATAAAGAGGATATGAAGCGACTGCTTAATGGCCTGAGTCATGTCAAGTATATCCATTCACTAGACGGGGTTTGCCAAAGTCAAGGTGAAGGCTGGATTCTAGAGGTATTTGCCGACCATCAACAGGCCACCCTGGTCATGAACCAGTCTCTTTATCTCAACGTTTATAGCTTCGATTATCTCCAGTTGAGTCGCAATGCCGAAGCCCAGACCGTTATTAATCTCTGGCAAGACCAACGCCATCTACAATTGATTCCCCAGACTAATCCAGTCTCTACGCCCCCCACTAACCATCGCTTGGATGCCGATACCCTCGAAGCCATGATGACCCAAATGCTCTCGGCTCAATGGGATGTCCAGTTGGATGATGATTTGTTCTGAATCCGGGCTACTGTACTCCGATGCGTCGGCCCTCACTGCCTAAAATCAAAGGGGTCTCCGTTGCCAGGGGTTCCCAGCCAATATCAAACCCTTGGCGTTGGGCCAATTTGCGGGCCTGGCGAAAGGTGCGGAAGGCATCGGGCCGAACAACAAAGGCTACGTAATCCCGTTGGGGGTCTAGGGCCTGGAGTTGTTGTGCAAAGGGAGACTCGGCAGACTGCAAGGGGGGATCTGACTGCTTCCCCGCCTTGGGAGTGTACTGAAAGGCAAAGTTATCGACATTAACCAAGGTAACTTGGTAGTCAGCGGTTTCCACCTTTAACTTAGCCAGATGTTCACTCTGCTGGAGCAGACAGGCCTGATAATTCTGAAACTCCGCCAGATAGGCTCCGTAGTCTTCGGCCTTGGCTTGGGGCCGGGGACAGGTCGGCAGGGCCTGCAACTGTCGCTCGACCTCAGTCTGTACCGTTTGGGTATCCACCGCCAGCACTTGTTCTCCCCGTAACTCAAAGAGATGGACCTGCTTGTTGCTGGTTTTAACCAGAGGTGTCTGAATAATAGCCGCCGATTCCACCGTGACCAGAGTAATAAACAGGCCGATAAACATCAAGGCCCCCACTGTATTGGTCAAAATATCGAGAAAGGAGTCTAGATTTTGCTGGGGGGGCAGGGAATGGTAGGGGGAGTGCCGTCTTCTTGCCATGGGAAAGGGAAAAATAAGGATAGAGATCAGGAAAGGGCCCCAGAACCTGTCTGTCAGGTCTTATTTTGCCCTCTAAATCTCCTCGTCTGGAGACCCCCCCAATCTTGGGGGGCGGGGGGCTTTTCAAATACGCTCTAGGGGGCCTCCGTTTTGAGGTTCAAGCGCCAGCCTTCCTCCAGGGGTTCATAACCCAGGTCAATGCCCCGATTCTCCACCAGGGCCCGGAGTTGTTTAAAAACTTCGATACCCTGGGGCCGAACCACCACGATCAGATATTCGCGGTCTTTACGGCGGGCCAACTGCCGGAGCAGGGTTTCGAGGGGGGATTGGGGACTGCCCAGACTAGCGCTAGAAACAAAAGTGCCCTGGGGATGGATGACGATCCCACCAGCTTGGCACTCAACATAACGGGGTTGCTTTTGTTGGTTTTGTCCTGTCTCGGGCCTGGCCAAAATGGTAACACTGCGGCCCTTGCCCAGGGATTGGAGCGTCATAACAATGATCAATAAAATCAGGGTTCCAATCGTGCAAGCCAGGATCGAGAGAAAGGGAAACAGATCCGGCTCGGGATGCGATTTTTTGGCTGATCGTCGGGGCATGATCTTCTGGCCTAGGCCTCAGGGCCTTCATCAACAGTTTCCACCCAGGTTAAGCGTCGGGGCTTGCTGAGTTGGTTCAAACTAGGTTGCAGTTGGGTTAAACAGGTTTCGAGTTGGGCCAAGACCCCCTCCAGGGTTTCCTTCTCCTTGAGGGTGCGGAGGGTCTCCGCCAGAGCCGCTTGCAGTCGGGCCACTTCATTGATTTGGGCCGTTTGCTCCACCAACTGGCCAACCCGCATTTCCAGGGCCTGAGCCGTCTGTTCTAGTTGCTGATTCAAGCCAACACTGCCGTCTCGAATCGTGGTATTGGTTTGTTCCAGATTGGTAATCAAGGTGGCCACTAGGCCCTGTACTGTTGTGATTTCTGCCTGAAAGCCTTGGGCCAGGGCCTGAGCGGCCTGTTCGGCGTAGTGCTGGGCCGGCTGAATTAAGGCCTCGGGGCCCGGCAGGGATCGTTTGACGGCTTCATCGACCCATTGACGAATCTGCTCGGGCCGATGCGTGCCCTGAAAGCGGGGCAACACCTTATCGTTAATGTAGATATCCATGGCCAAGAGCAAGCGCAATTCCCAGCGTTCCACCAAGGAGAGGGGAATCATGACAATAACGCTAAATAACAGGGCCAGCAAGGTGGTATCAAAGGCAATGGCCAGGCCACTAGTAACGGTACCAATGCCCTCTTTAATTTGGTCAATATCACTGGATTGATCCAAAAAACTGGAAAAACCATTGACTGCTGCACTAATGCCCAGTACCGTACCAATGAATCCCAGCAGGGGAATAGCCCAGATTAGAATGCGGGGCAGGGCATAGGAGGCCTCAGAACTATTTTGGTAAAAGGCGGCATCCTCTAGGGCAAACTCTGTTGCTACCGGCCGTTCTTGGGAGTAGAGATAGGCCCCGAGAACACGACTACAACGTCGGGCCAGGACACTGGTTTCTTTACTCAGATTATGCTGGAGGGTCAGAGCCGTACTATCTTCCGGCGGAATCATCGTTAACCCCGGCGGCAACCAGTCTTGAGTCAAGGCCTTAAATTCCCGCTGAATCTTCAGGGCCTTCAAGGCCAAAAACGCCAGCACAAAACTGGCAAAGAGGATAACCAGATGCTGGGTAAAGCCCCGCTCGTAGAGCAGGATTCCCAGGTAGGATTTTTGCACGGGCCAGAGGGCCCCGTAGATTGCCAACGTCAAGAGTAAAGCCAGGCCCAGACAGAGCCAGGGGGATACCTCTAGTTCCCGACGGTCAGACTTGAGGGAATTAAAAACTAACTTTAGTTTCATTACTTCGGCGTCAAACTCAAGATAGCCGTAGTGTAGGGGAAGAGGGAAGGCGATGCAAATGCTCTGGATTCTCTCGCCCAAAAGCAACGGAATCTGGGGGCGCAATGGTTGCAATTGACCCCGAACCGATTCAAGCTTAAAGACGTGTTTTCCATGATTTCGGATTTTGTTTACTGTGAAAACAGGCAATTACAACAACGCAATCTTTTTCAAGTACATAAAAAATTCCATAGGGAAAACGCCGAATGAGTGCCCGTCGCACTTGTTTATAGATGACTGAATAGGTAAGCGGATTACGTCCAACGCTAGACAGGCAAGCATCAACCGCCCGAACAAACTCAGAACCAAGCCCTAAAATTTGTGCTTCATACCACTCAAAAGCCTCTTGAATATCCAATTCAGCATCTGGACGGATGATCAGTTTGTAGGTCATTGGGAAACGCCGAGTCGTTGTTTGACGTCTTCCCAGCTTGACCCGGCGATTGCGTCCTGTTGATAGTCATCTAATCGGCGATCAAGCTCTTGTTTTTGGGTATCGGTTAAAGATACTTTGTCTTGACGCTCTAAAACACTATCCCAAAGGTCTTCAGCCAGTTGGATGCGCTCAGTAATGCTGAGTTGAGAGATTTCGACTTTGAGGAAAGGGTGATTACTCATCGCAATAGTTTTTTTGTATCTTTTTTGTTGGACTAATTCAATTTTAGAGCTTGGAGCGGTTGGAGGAAGATCTGCTAGATTGCTTCCCTACACCACAAACCAATGCTCCGCACAACCCAAGCTCCAACTAACCTTTGACGCAAATCACCTGTTTCAGGGTTGCGACGATTTCCACCAGATCGGCTTGATTGGCCATCACCTGTTCAATCGGTTTATAGGCCCCTGGGATTTCATCAATAATGCCTTCGTCCTTGCGGCATTCAACCCCCGCCGTTTGTTGGATTAAATCATCCAGGCTAAAGGTATTTTTGGCCTTGGTTCGCGAGAGCAGACGGCCAGCCCCGTGGGAACAGGAACAATAGCTTTCGGCATTGCCCTTGCCCTTGACAATGAAGGATTTGGCCCCCATGGAACCCGGAATAATGCCGTAGTCCGTTTCTCGAGCCCGGACGGCCCCCTTGCGGGTTACAAACACCGATTCACCGTAGTGGCTTTCCTCTTCGGCATAGTTGTGGTGGCAATTTACCAAGAGTTTGGGTTTAAAGGGTTTACCTCCCGCTAGCTGTTTTTCAATGATTTTTTTGAAACGGGCCATCATCACCTCTCGATTGCGGCGGGCATAGTCTTGGGCCCAGCAGAGGTCGTGCCAATAGGCGGCAAATTCCGGCGTATTTTTGACAAAATAGGCTAAATCCGGGTCAGGTAGAGATGATCCAGCTAATCTAGCCAGATTTTTAGCGCTATTGATATGGCACTGGGCCAGAAGATTACCAATGCCCCGTGACCCCGAGTGCAACATTAACCAAACCTTATCTTCACTGTCGAGACAAACTTCGAGGAAATGATTGCCGCCCCCCAGGGAACCCATCTGGCGGCTAGCTTTTTTATATTGGTCTTGCACCCCTGCATGGAGTTGCTTAAAGTCGTCCCATTGTTGCCAATTTTGGGCATCCTTGGCGACTTCTTTGTTTTCCTGGAAACCCACAGGAATGGCGGCTTCGATGTCTAGGCGAATGCGTTTGAGTTTGCCTTCCAACTGATTAGCAGAGTAGGGCGTTTGTAGCGCGGCCATGCCACAGCCAATATCCACCCCCACCGCCGCTGGGATGAGGGCATCTTTGGTGGCGATCACCGACCCGACTAAGGCCCCTTTCCCCAGGTGGACATCGGGCATTAGAGCAACATGTTTAAATACAAAGGGAAGCTGAGCCACATTACGGGCCATGCGGCTTTCTTCAGGGCCAAGGTCATGGTTGGCCCAGGATAAGACAGGGACGCGGGTTGAAAGAGGGAGGGCTTCGTAGGGCATAGCGGTTTGCTCAGGGGCCAGAGGGCCGGACAGTCATTGAGACGAATTTGGCCAATTCTAGCGCGGCGACCGGGGGATGGTGGTCAACTTGACGTTCCTGGGGCTTCCACACTATCGTTGGCGATAATGGTTTGGTGTGTGTGAGGACAATATGGTGTTAGGTCGGGAACGGCGTCCCCCTCTAGAATCCGTTTATGCGGGCCGTTTTGATTATCGTCTCTCGGAACTGATCCGTCAGCGGGCCTGGGTTGAAATTGACCAAGCGGCGTTAATCCACAATGTTCAACAATTTAAGGCCTATCTCAAACCCCGGACGGAACTGATCGCCGTGGTCAAGGCTGATGCCTACGGGCACGGGGCCCTGCGGGTGGCCCAAACTGCGCTCCAGGCGGGGGCCCAGGGTTTGGCCATTGCGACCCTTGGGGAAGGTATTGAATTACGGGAAGCGGGGATTACTGCCCCGATCTTGCTCTTGGGTGCAACTAACACACCAGAAGAAATCAAGGCCCTGGCCCATTGGCAACTCCAACCCACCCTGGCCTCCTTGGCCCAAGCCCAGATTTTTGCCCAAACCCTGGCTCAGCTTGGCCAATCCCTGCCGGTTCACCTCAAGCTGGATACAGGGATGTCGCGTCTCGGGGTTCCCTGGCAACAAGCTGTTACCTTTGTCGAACAGGTTCGTCAGGCCCCACAACTACGAGTTGCCAGCATTTACTCTCACCTAGCAACGGCGGATGACCCCGACCCGACTCAAATGCAACGGCAAAAACAGTATTTTGAATGGGCGATTGCCCAACTGCGCCAAGTTTACTACCATCCGCCGAAACTCCACCTGGCCAACTCGGCTGGAGTGCTCAATGGCCCAGAGTGGCACTATGATTTGGTGCGTATCGGTCTGGGTCTCTACGGCCTCTATCCGGCCCCGCACCTGCAACCCGTCCTCAACCTGAAACCCGTCCTCAGCGTGCGGGCCAAAATTACCCAGGTCAAAACCATTCCTGCGGGTACAGGGGTCAGCTATGGCCACCACTTTGTCAGTGACCGGCCCATGCAGATTGCGGTTCTTGGCATTGGCTATGCGGATGGGGTTCCCCGTAATCTTTCTAACCGTCTCTCGGTTCTACTCCGGGGCCAAGAAGTCCAGCAGATTGGGGCCATTACCATGGATCAAATGATGCTTGATGTCAGCCAATTCCCTGACCTCCAGCCAGGGGAAGTTGTAACCCTGATCGGCCAGGATGGGCACCAATCCATTTCTGCCGACGACTGGGCCCAAACCCTCGGTACTATTTCCTGGGAAATCCTGTGTAGCTTCAAACACCGCCTACCCCGTATTGCGGTGTAATCCCAAATCACTAAAACCCGATTACACAACTAACTCCCCCCGTCCTCCCCTTCGTAAGAGGAGGTGCCACAGGCAGAGGGGTAAAAATCTGCAGACCTTATTTAAGGGGATTGACCGCTTCGAGCTCGTCTAATTGGAAGGTGACCAGTTTGTCCCAGTTGCCATTTTCAAAAAGAACCGCAGCCTTACCATCACTAATTCTTTGGACAAGGCCCTCAAAACGATAGTAGGTATCTTCGGTATTGACGACACGCACGGTGGCACCGGGGAGAATGATCATAACGTTACCCTGTGGACTCTACTGTTGGAATTAGTTTAATTGATTTTATCGTGGCCATGATATCAGGCGTCAATTTCCTGCCAGGAGTCTTGAGAGGGCCCTGGGCCACTACTGTTTCAGTTGTGCTTTGGCCTGTTGCCAGAGGGCCTCTAGTTCGGCCAAGGTATAGTCACTCAAAGGGCGTGCTCCCGAAAATTGTTCCATGAGTTGCAGGCGTTGGATAAAGCGCTGGTTGGTGCCCTGTAGGGCCTGGGACGGATCAAGACCATACCAACGGGCCAAATTAATCAGGGTAAAGAGGAGATCCCCGAGTTCGGCGGTTTGATGGGCCGGATCCTCTCCTTCTAAGGCCTCGCGGAATTCTGCGAGTTCTTCCTCAAATTTGGCCCACACCCCCTCGATAGTTTCCCATTCAAAGCCGAAGGCCGCTGCCTTGTGAGAAATTTTACTGCCGGCCATTAACGGGGGTAAGGTTTTGGCATAGCGACCCAGTTTTTGACTCAAGGGAATTTCCTGGCCCGGTTCTAGGCCCTTTTCCTGGGCCTTAATCTGTTCCCAGTTGGCCCGGACGGCTTCGGGACTGTCGAGACAGGCCTCTCCAAAAACGTGGGGATGACGACGAATCAGTTTAGCGGTAATGCCCTCAGCCACTTGTTCGAGATCAAACTGGCCTAGATCACTGGCTACCTGGGCCTGGAGAACCACTTGCAGTAATAAATCCCCTAATTCTTCGGCAATGGCGTCCGGGTCTTGGCTTTGGATCGCGTGAACCACTTCGTAGGCCTCTTCGATCACATAGGGAATGAGACTTTCCGGGGTCTGGGCCAAATCCCAGGGACATCCCGCTTCCGGGTCTCGGAGACGGGCCACCACCTCAATCAAATTCTGGAGTGCCACAAGCATAGCGGAGGAAGGAGAAGACATAGATACAAAGGGAAGAGGCGACACCCTACTATAAATCAGCTTCGATCAGGGCTTCAACTCGTCCAGCTTTCACCGCCTGAACCAAGATGTTATAGTCTTCTTCATTTTGATTAGCGTAGGCCAGGGCAAACTCTCCCATAGCCACATCAAACTTATCTCCTTTGCCCAGGTAGCCGCTGATGGTGGCGGAATCCCCCGACTTGGCATGGGCCCGGGCCAGTGTCCAACCACAGAACTCAGCGTAGTGGTGGAGTTGAGCGCTGGAAACCCTCTCAACGGGGACAGAAAATTTCATATCCCGTAGTTGCCGCACATAGAAATGATTACCGTGACGGCCCTTCGTCCAGCCCAAGAAAATATCGCTGGAGGATTGCATCAGGCGCTGGCCCCGAACCACCCGTTGGCCCTGGTTATCGTAGTGGCAGGGCCGGGTATAGGGTTCTAGGACAGAACGATTGGCCTCCTTGACCTGTAAAATCAGGGGATGATTTTCTTCGGAAAAAAGCAAGGTAATGTAACACCGCGTTCCCACACTGCCAATCCCTACCACCTTGATCGCAATATCCTCTAAGCGATAGCGGTCTAACAGCACTCGACGTTCTTCGGAAAGGCTTTCCCGGTAGTCCTCCAGGGCCTCTTGTACTCGGTTCTGAAAATCTTCCTCTGGGATATGAAAAAGAATGGGGGGTTGATCCACAAACCGATAGCGGCCCCCAACTTGGCTGGTAATCTTAGGGAACAGATAATCAATCACTCGCTGGCGGGCCTTTTTGGCCATTTGTTCGCGTGTTTTCTTGGTATCTTCATCGGGGGCCATGGCAATAATATCTTGCATATCCAGGCGTGCGTACCAAACCTCCAGGGGACTCATTTTGGAATATTCTCGCAGGTGTTCCCGGTAGGCCCGCACCGAGGTTATGGCCACGGACTGCGCCTCTGCATCCGTCAGGTCATTGTCCCGACTCGCGATTACAAAACTAGCGGCCAAGCGTTTAAGATCCCATTCCCAGGGGGCCGGGTGGGTTTCATCAAAGTCATTGAGGTCAAAGACTAAATTCCGCTCGGGGGTAGCAAAGAGGCCAAAATTCAGCAGGTGGCAGTCCCCGCAGGCCTGGACTTCAATGCCCGTGTTGGGTAATCCCGCTAAATCGTAGGCCATCAAGGCCGCTGAGCCCCGAAAAAAGGTAAACGGACTCCGCAACATCCGGCCATAACGAATGGGGATTAATTCCGGCAGACGTCCCTCGTTGGAGGCTTCTAAAATATCAATGGGATCCCGACGGTCTTTGGGCGGAGACCAGGCCCCATGTACCGTCCGAGGCAGTTTATCTCGCAACAGTTTTCCTTGAGTAAGACGCTCCGACCGAGCTAAAAATTGAGACTGGAAGGACGGACGAACAAAGGGTTCGAGGGGGCTATACATGGGCTCATACCTGACTCTTCTTCCAGTTTAGTCTTTAATGTTAAAGCCCCGTCACGGACATTTTGTTTCTAGGGAAATCAACCTAGAATTGCAGTATAAATAACAGTCAGAGCATGAAAATTTTACTGGTAGAGGATGATCTGCGTATTGCCCAGGCCATTGCCGAAGCCTTAAAGGATCAAAAATATACCGTAGAACTGGCCCAGGAAGGACAACTAGGCTTAAAGCTAGCTCAAACTGGCGCTTTTGACTTAATTGTTTTGGATGTGATGTTACCGGAATTAGATGGCATCACCCTTTGCCATTGCCTCCGACAACAGGGAGATAAGACACCCATTTTAATGTTGACAGCCCGAGATACCAGTCGAGATAAAGTTCTTGGCCTAGATGCAGGAGCAGATGATTATGTCATTAAGCCTTTTGATTTGCCAGAGCTTTTAGCGAGAATTCGGGCCCTATTGCGTCGGGGGGCCATCACCTTTTCCCCTATTCTGGAATGGGAGCGGGTCAAACTCGTCCCCAGTGATTGTCAAGTCTTTTACGACAATTGCCCTGTGGCCCTCACGCCCAAAGAGTATGCCCTACTTGAACTCTTTCTTCGCCATGGTAGTCAGGTACTTAGTCGTAGTGCCATTCTGGATCACGTCTGGGGCTGGGAAGAGACCCCTGGAGAAGAAACCGTTAAGGTTCATCTCCGCAGTGTACGCCAGAAACTCAAGGCAGCCGGTGCCCCAGCTAATTTAATCGAAACTGTCTATGGCATGGGATATAGACTTAACCCCAATCTCTGACCAGCGCTTTAGCCAGCTACGTCGGCGTTTATTGTCATCCTATTTACTGGTAATCGCCACTATCCTAGGGGGCTTTTCTGTAACGGTGTATGCTCTGGTGGCCCATGAACGTAATCAACAATTTAACCAGCATCTCCACCAGTCCGCGAATAGTTCTGCCAGTCTGTTTGCAATGATCAAGCATGAATACGAAGAAGTCAAAACTGACCTGGAAGAGGAATCTTTTTCCCATTCCACCGCCGCCGTCTCCATGCCCCGAACCTTGACAGAATTAATGCACCGTTCCCCTGAAGCGGCTATCCCCTTGCCTCCTGGCACCTCTTCAATGACCGCAGAGCAGGGGGTCGAATGGTATGATGCCCAACAACAACAATTAGTCCGAGATGGAGGACTTTTTCCATCAACGCCGTTACCGAAGCTTGTAGATCCAGCGGGTCAATGGGAACAGCAAGGCAGTACCCGGAGTTTTATTCATCCTGTATACCGAGACTCTATCGCCAGTCAAGCGACTCTGTTGGGTTATGTACGAGTGACGGAATCGACCCTGGCCCTAGAAGCAGAATTACGTCGTTTGCGTTGGGGATTGGTTCTGGGCGGATTGGCTGTTTCAGGCCTGGCCATGGCGGGGGGGGTCTGGTTAACCCGAGTTGCTCTCAGGCCCATTACCCAAAGTTTTCAGCAACTGCAACAGTTTACTGCCGACGCATCCCATGAACTGCGTAGTCCCCTAACCGCGATTCGGGCGTCCATTGCAGTGATGCAGAGCCATCCCGAACGTATTCACGCTGCCGATGTCGATAAACTTGCGGCTGTTGCCGAGGCCTCTACCCAAATGAGTCGATTAGTCGAGGAGCTATTGCTCCTAGCCCGCATGGATCAACAGGCTCCTGACCAACAGGGATGGCAACGGGTTGCTCTGGATGAAATCCTAGAAGATTTAGTAGACCTCTATCATGATCAAGCGGAACAGGCCCAGCTTGCTCTACAAACTAACCTCATGTCTCCGGTCGAGATTCGGGGGGATGTCGCCCATCTCCAGCGCCTGTTTACTAATCTTTTAGCCAATGCTCTGCACTATACCCCCTCCGGTGGCAGCATCTTTGTTTCCTTACAAGTTCGAGGGAACTATGCCTTCACAGAGATCAAGGACACAGGAATTGGTATTTCTCCTGAGCAATTACCCCACATTTTTAAGCGATTCTGGCGGGCCGACCAAGCTCGTCGTCATGATAATGCTGGTTCTGGCCTGGGTTTAGCCATTGCCAAGAGCATTGTGCAATGCCACGGGGGCGAGATCATTGTTCGTAGTGAAATGGGGGTAGGGACTAGTTTCCAGATTAAATTGCCCCTGAGCTAATGTCTCCAAAGCCGACCTTTCCGAGATTTTTACATTTCTTCCTTACTATAAATTCAATTCTTCAGCCATTGCGAAGAAACCGACAACTATGCTCAATACCTTAAACTGTTTTCTTTTAACGTGAATTCGGTTTAAGGACTGTTTTGTGAGGCAAGGCTTTAATCTGTCTCACTTCGTTCAAAAGCGATGGCAACACAAGAGCTTTAGCTTATTCCAAACTAACGTTATCTACGGTTACTTTTATGGTTACTCCTTTTTCTCCCTTCACTGGTACCAATAACTCTCTACTGACTGATGCCCTTTTAGCCGCCAACTCAGGCATCACTATTACCCCAAATTCAATTACCTTAAATGCATCAGCACCGGATGCGGTCAATTTTTATGATGGCTCCTTGACTCCCCTCGGTATCGGCTCAGGATTGCTATTGACTTCAGGGACAACCCCAGGCACTTCTAATACAGTCGGTTGGTTTGGCAATGATAATAGTGCAACCAGTGGTTTTGATAACGGCGATGCGGACATTAATGCCGTTGTAAATACAGTTTTTCTAACCCAGTCCTACGACGCAACCAGCTTAGCTTTTGATTTTACGGTTACGGATCCAACGGCTACTTCTATCAGTTTTGATATTGTTTTTGGTTCTGATGAATATCCCGAATGGGTGGATGCCTTTGTTGATTCGGCGATCGTAATGGTGAATGGGGTCAACTATGCGCTGTTTAACCATGATCCCTTGCATCCCCTGAGCGTTGTTAGTTCTAATTTAGCGGCGGGTTACTTTCAGGACAATGCCACCAATGCCTTGCCCATTGAATATGACGGAGTTAGCCATGTATTGAAAATTGTGGCGCCTATTCATGGGGGTGGCATCAATAATCATATTAAAATCGCGATCGCGGACACAGGAGATCATATTTACGATAGTGGTATTTTTATTTCTAATCTTTCGGCAGGAAATACCCCGGGTTCAGGGGTTGTGAGTGTTACACCGCCTGGCTCAACGACCAATAGTAATGATGTGGTGACTGGTTCAGCCCAGGATGAATTCATTGATTTGCAAGGAGGCGACGATATTGCCTATGCGGGGGCTGGGGATGACATTGTGGTTGGGGGTGCCGGTAATGATTCCTGCTATGGCGGTAGTGGTAATGACCAGCTAAAAGGCGATGCCGGCAATGATTACCTCGATGGGGGGGATGGGGTCTCTGATACCGCCGTTTTTGCGGGTCTGAGCAGTGAATATACCCTGGTTTATAATGCCGCCAGTGCCACCTACACGATCACCGACAGCAAAACGGGTATTACGGCTGAGGGTACCGACACGCTGGTTAATGTGGAATTGGCTAAGTTCAATGATGGGCTTTTTAGCATTACCATCGGTGGCCTAACTTCGGTTTTGGCTCCTCCTCCGCCCCCGACTAATACCCCTGGTTTTGTGATTCTGAGTGGTGTTGCGTCGGCAGGGAATGTTTTGACCGCAACGGTGAGTGATCCCGATGGAATTTCAGGGATTGTTAGCTATCAATGGCAGTCATCCAATGACAATGGTCTGAGCTGGAGCGATATCGGCGCTGACAGTAATAGCTATACCGTGACATCGGCTGATACAGGTAATCTGATTCAGGTCATTGCGAACTATACCGATAATGGGGCGATCACCGAGTCTCCGGTGAGTGCGCCCAAAAGCATTTTACAAACCAAGCAAGGCGATTTGGTGGTTACCTTGTTGCAACTGAAAGCCCCCTTGGGAGCCAGTAATATTAATCCCTTAACGACCCTAGTACAGGATGCCATTGATCTGGGTTTATCCCCCAATACGGCAGTGAATGCGATCAAGACGGTTCTGGGTCTTCCTGCTGACATCAAATTGCAAAGCTATGATGCCTACGGGATTTTACAAATGAATCCAACTAATGCCCAGGCCCTGGCGGTGGAGAAGGTGGCCGTTCAAGTAGCGATTCTTACGTCATTGTCTGATGATGATACGGGCTTGAATTTAACCTCTGCTATTATCAACGCTGCCGCCAACGATACAACCCTGAATCTAGCCGACGCCAATGATCTGGCAGCCATTCTGGGGCTGAATATTACAGGCTTAACTAAAGCCAACTATCCTCAACCTCTCCGGGAAATTTTTGATCGAAATAAGAGTATGTCTGATGCGATCGCCGATGGAAAAGGGATTGGCGTCATTGAACAAGAATGGCAAGATTTACTCAGCATCAACGATGGTATTCAGTCTACGTCAATTGCCGATCTGAGTATCCACATTAATCAAGCACCCATTGGCACAGCAACCGCCAGTTTAGTTCAGGGAACGGAAGGCTCCCCCTATACTCTCAATGCCGCTGATTTACTGGCGGGTTTTAGCGATTCAGACGGTGGGACTTTATCCGTAACTAATTTGGCAGCCAGTGTTGCTGGTACGTTCATTGATAATCAAAATGGCACCTGGACATTCACCCCAGATAACAATAATTACAGTGGCCCTGTAGAGCTTACCTATACTGTCATTGATGGTCAAGGTGGCAGTATCTCGGCAAATCAACTTTTTGTTTTAGAACCGATTCCCGTCACTCCTGTCAACAATGCTCCCGTTGGGACTGCAACCGCCATTTTAGGTAATGGAACAGAAGATACCGCCTATGTCATCAATAATGCTGACCTGTTACAGGGCTTCAGTGACCCTGATGGTGACAATCTAACGGTGGATAGTCTAACCGCCACAAACGGTAGCCTAGTGAATAACGGTGATGGTACTTGGACATTTAATCCCAACAGCAATTACAACGGCGCAGTTGCCCTTAGCTATAACGTCATTGATGGTAAAGGTGACAGTGTCGCCGCCAATCAAAACTTTAATCTCACAGCCGTTAATGACGCTCCCATCGGTACTCCTGCGGCAACATTAGTTTCTGGGACAGAAGATACCCCCTATCTCATCAACGCTAATGATTTATTACAGGGCTTTAGCGATGTTGATGGTGATCCCCTCTCTATTACTGCTTTGACAGCCACGAACGGTAGCCTATTAGATAACGGCAATGGCACTTGGACATTTAATCCCAACAGCAATTACAACGGCGCAGTTGCCCTTAGCTACAACGTTATTGATGGTAACGGTGGTACTCTCGCTGCGAACCAAAACTTTAGTCTCGCGGCTGTTAATGATGCTCCCATCGGTACTCCTACAGCAACGTTAGTTTCTGGGATAGAAGATACCCCCTATCTCATCAACGCCAATGCTTTATTACAAGGATTTAGCGATGTTGATGGTGATCCTCTGTCTATTTCCGCTTTGACAGTCACGAACGGTAGCCTATTAGATAACGGCAATGGCACTTGGACATTTAATCCCAACAGCAATTACAACGGCCCAGTTGCCCTTAGCTATAACGTCATTGATGGCAATGGTGGTATCCTACCCACAACTCAACAGTTTATCTTGTCACCAGTCATTCACACTTTTACTGGTACTTCCAAAGCTGATACCCTGACTGGGACAACAGGAGCCGATACATTAATTGGCCTAGCTGGCAATGATACCTATATTGTTAATCATTCTGGTGACATTGTTGTTGAGAATGCCAAGGCAGGCACAGATACCGTCCAGGCTTCTATTTCCTACACCCTCGGAGCCAACGTCGAAAATCTTGTCTTAACTGGTATTGACGCCATTAATGGTACAGGGAATGCTCTCAAAAATGTAATCACAGGGAATGATGCGGCAAATATTTTAGATGGAGGAACAGGAGCCGATACTTTAGTTGGAGGAACTGGTAACGACACCTATATTGTTGACAACACAGGTGATTTGGTCATAGAAACCTCCACCTTAGCCACCGAAATTGACACAGTTCAGTCTTCCGTTACCTACATCTTAGGAGCCAATGTAGAAAACTTGATTTTAGTAGGAACTAACTCGATTAAAGGAACGGGTAATGTGCTTGATAATTTCATTACAGGTAATGGTGCTGCTAATACGCTTGATGGTGGTGCTGGCAATGATAGTCTTTTTGGTGGTGCCGGTAATGATATCCTCACAGGAGGCGGCGGTAGTGACCTCTTAGTTGGAGGAACCGGTAACGATACCCTCAATTTAGGCCTTAATGATGGCGTTGCCGATGTGGTTCGTTATACCATTGGAGATGGTGCGGATGTGATTAATCAATTTGTGAAAGGCATTGATAAACTAGCCTTTACGGGTATTAGTTTTATTGATGTCAAAGTCTTAGGAAGCGATACCCAATTACGGTTAGGAAATGGCATTGCTGGTGATGCCGGATTTGGTACAGGAACGTTACTGGAAACCATCAAAGGGGTAACTGGCTTTACGGCGGCTCATTTAGGGGTTGGTGGAACCAGTGTGGACAGTAGCAATACTGCTCAATTTTTCTTTGGCTAAATGGGGATAGGGACTAGTTTCCTAATTAAACAACCCCCAAGCTAACTCAGCTTTGCCAACCTTTCCGAGATTTTTACATTTCTTCTCTAGAATGAGCTTAACTCTTCAGATATTGTGAGGAAATTGACGATGATATATCAAACTTTCAACCGTTACTTTGGCCTTGGGATGGCAACGCTGCTTATCAGTGCCGGAAGCATTGCCCAGGCCTCCCCTCAATCCACTTCTTCTAGGGAACACTCTGCGTTAGCGACGTCCCACCTTCATCTAGGAACTCAGGATGCCCGAGTGGCTTCTAGTCGTGACGATAATGATGATAAGGATGAGCATGGTAAAAATGATCAGGATGATGACCACAAAAAACCGTCTTCGAAAAACTCCTAGACCTTGATAGATATTTTTCCCAAGACTAAAACATTGAGTCTCTCGTCCACACTTTCAGGTAGCTAACCAGCAATGAATTTCAGCAAAATACATCGTAAAATTGCCCCTATTCTCCTGATACCGTTACTCTTAACGGCTGTTTCTGGGCTGGCCTATCGTCTTGGCCGAAGCTGGTTTGGCCTTGATGATGAATTTGGAGAATTGATGATGTCTCTCCATGAGGGACGATTTTTAGGAGACGGTTTAGTCCCTTTCTATGTTTTGCTCATGGGGCTAGGACTGTTGGGGTTGCTGATTACGGGATTGGTCGTTTTTCGGAAACGGCGTGCCCTATCAAGAAATCACCCAACCCAGAATTGGCGGCGTTACCATTACATGGTTGCCCTAGCTGCCGCTCTACCGTTATTGATCTCCCTACTAACGGGTATTGCCTATCGCCTTGGGGTGAATTGGTTTGGGGTTTCAGAGGAATCTGCTGAAATCCTCCTGGTCATCCACCAAGGGGCCTACCTCGGTTCTGCTCTCAAACCTTTTTATGTTCTGGGCTTAGGTCTTAGTCTATTGGCTCTCATTATCACAGGCCTGCAAATGCTAGGTGTTCTGCGTCAATGGCCGAGTTTTTCCCGTTGAAAACAGTCGAGTCTTTGTTGACTAGGATTTTAAGGTCTGGTAGCGACGTTTAAACTCCTTTTGCTGTTGATTGTGATCGACAATGGCGGGAACATAGCCCAATCGCCGTCGCTGATAATCAGATATTTTTCCTGTTAACAATTCTGATGTATCGCAGCTAGCCAACTCCGGTAACCAGCGACGAATATATTCACCTTCTGGGTCGAACTTTTGGGCCTGGGTCATGGGGTTAAAAATCCGCAAAGGCTTGGGATCCATACCACTGGAGGCGCTCCACTGCCACCCCCCGTTATTCGCGGCCAAGTCACCATCGTAGAGGGTTTGCATAAAATACAATTCCCCTTGCTGCCAATTAAGGATTAAATCCTTGGTTAAAAAACTGGCTACGATCATGCGACAACGGTTGTGCATCCAACCCGTTTGGTTTAACTGCCGCATCGCCGCATCCACGATGGGAAAACCTGTCCGGCCCTCACACCAGGCCTGGAAATGCTCCGGATTATCCTCCCAAACAAAATGATGGAACGGCTCCCGGTAGGGGCCCAGGGCCAGACGAGGGAAGAAGTAGAGACAATGCTGATAAAACTCCCGCCAGGCCAGTTCCTGTTGCCAGGTTTGGATACTAGCAGTTTCCTCTTCACTGCGACTATGGGCCAAGGCTTCCAAGGTGGCCTGCCAGAGGGTACGAATACCGATCACGCCAAATTTTAAGGCGGCACTGAGTTGAGAGGTTCCATCCAGGGCCGGAAAATTGCGATTTTGCTGGTAGTTAGCCAGGGCCTGGTCAACAAACCAGTCTAGGCGCTCACGGGCGGCGCTTTCTCCGGGGGCCAGGGGGAGGGGATTATCCCAAGTGAACCCCAGGTCAGCCAGGGTCGGCAGGGGGATTGGCTTCAAAGCTTCTAATTGTTCCTTGTCTTCGGTTTCTAGACCAACTAAGGATGAGAGTGCTGGCGCTACGGTAGCCTTGTCTTTTTGCGACCAATTCTTCCAAAAGGGGGTGTAGACGCTGTAGGGTTGGCCCGCTTGGGAAAGGATGGCCCCAGGGTGGTGCAGGAGTTGATCCCAGACTGTTTCTAGCGCAATCCCCCGACTTCTCAGGGCCGTGGCCACCTGTTGGTCTCGCTGTTGGGCGTAGGGTTCAACATCCAGGCCCCAGGCCACTATTTTGGCCCCTAGTTTTTCTGCGACTCGGGGAATCACTTCGGTGGGATCTCCCTGAAAGATCAGCAGTTGACTGCCCAGGGCCTGATAATGCTGTTCTAAATCGGCCAAACAGCCCAGGAAATAGGCCATCCGAGCTGGTGCCATATCGGCGGCCCGTAGAATTTGGGGATCCAAGCAAAAAAGGCCCACAATCCGGGCACTCTTCTCTCGCACTTGACTCAGGCCCAGGTGATCCATCAGTCGGAGATCCCGACGATGCCAAAATAAAACCAACGGATGACTCATAAAAAATTCAAAAACGAAAGACTAACATGGATTTTCCAGAGAAGCATACTGATTATGGGCAATGGCCCTAGAATTCTGCTAGTTTTTCCAGGAGCGATTTTCAAGTCGAGGCCGATATAAGGTGTTCTTGACCATCTCGTCCGGGTTGAAATCGGTACAACCCCTCCCCGATGACGACGTTCGCTAGCAAAGTGTGGCAAGATAAACAAATCGGTATTTTCCGAAAGTCCCAGGCTTAAAGCGCCTATATCGTTCTTCTGCCTTTTCTAATCCTATGACCAGCGTTCCCTCCGACAGCAATAAAAACCTAGAGGCCATGAAGCATTTTGCTGAGCAGTATGCTAAACGGACGAATACCTATTTTTGTAGTGATCTGTCGGTAACGGCGGTGGTAATTGAAGGATTAGCGCGCCACAAGGAAGAACTCGGGTCGCCCCTCTGTCCCTGTCGCCACTACGAAGACAAGGAAGCCGAGGTTAAAAATACCTTTTGGAATTGCCCCTGTGTGCCGATGCGGGAGCGCAAGGAATGCCACTGTATGCTCTTTTTAACGCCGGATAACGACTTCGCTGGCCAGGAACAAAATATTTCCATGGAACTACTGTCGGAAGTCAAGGCCAGCATGAGCGCCTAATGTCCCTACCGAGCCTGGCCCTGGCCGTTGCGGAATTTAATCAACGAGAATTCTACGCCTGCCACGACATTCTAGAGGCTATTTGGCTAGAGGCCGAGCCGACGGAAAAAAATTTCTACCAAGGCATTTTGCAGATTGCTGTTGGTTGCTATCATCTGCAAAACCTCAACTGGCAAGGAGCCGTTATTTTACTAGGGGAAGGGATTCGACGACTCCAGACCTTCCAACCCCAGTACCAAGGGGTTCAGATTACGGCCCTGATGGAACAAAGTTTTGCTCTGCTGACGGCCCTCCAGGCCATTACCCCTGAGCAAGTTGCAACCTTTTGGGAGCAACAGGTCTTGTCGGGAGAACAACCCCTGCCGATACTCACCCTGGTCGTCGGGCCAGATAGCTAATCCCCATCCTCCTGTTTACCCCTCCGCCTACAGCTCCCCTCTTGCCAGGGAGAGAACAGATGGGGCCAGTCGCTTTTCTAGGCCAGAAGGAATTTTTCCAAGGCCAGGGCCACACCATCCGCTTCCACATCATCGGTAATCCAGTCAGCAACGGCCTGGACGGGTTCCGGGGCATTACCCATGGCTACGCTTAGACCGGCATAACGAAGCATTTCCAGATCATTAAAATTGTCGCCAATGGCCATCACTTGCTCCGGTTGGAGGCCCAGGTAATCTTCGGCCAGATGCTGAACCGCTAGGCCTTTATTCGCTTTGGCATGGGTGATTTCAAAGTAAATTTCCGTCGATTGGGTCAGGTGGACGTCGTGGGTCGCATAACGCTGGTGCAGATCGGTGATCAGGGCCTGGATCAGACCCACCTGGGGGCTAATGGCCAACAGCTTAATCGTTGATTTCTCAATAATTGGTCGCAGGTCACCGACGGCATGGGGCTGGACACCGGAACGGGCCACGTAGCGCTCGGTTTCTGGGGTAATTTCGCGCACGTAGAGCTGGTCTTGGTGGTAGCAATGGACTTCTAATTTTTGCCGCAGGCCCGCTTGTTCAAAATAGTCCAAAATCTCTAGGGCCAGGGTCGTGGGCAGGGCAAACTCCCGCAATAGTTGGTCTTGTTGGGGGGCCTTTGTCCAAGCGCCATTATAGGCAATCAGGGGAAACGTGGAGGCAATGGCCTGGTGGAAAGGCAAAGCGGAATGGTACATTCTGCCGGTGGCAAGGGTGACGGCAATGCCCTTGGCTTGGACTTTGCGGATCGCATCCTTGACCTTGGGACGAATGTGATTGGACTCGCCCGCAATGGTTCCATCAATATCTAACACCAGCAATTTAATGGCCATGACTCTCCCCGCCAGCACTACCCCCCTAAAGTAACGTGAGGAAAGAGTTTGGGGAAGGCCCCCTGTCGTCATAAAACCTTAAGCCTGGCCCGAGCCTTCATCACCGTGCGTCGGGCAGAGTGGGAAGCCCTACAGAACCGAGGCCTGGAACTGGAACGGGCTATTCTCTTAAGTCGTTTTAGGCCTTAGAGGCATAGTAATCCCGAGTGCCTTTGGCATCTAGCGCTTCTCCTAGGCGATTCAGGGCCTGGATATAGGCAGCCGTGCGGAGGGAAACCCCAAATTCCTGGGCAATCCGCCATACCGATTCTGCTTCGGCGACTAGACGGGTTTGTAGGCGCTCATTGACTTCGGCCACACTCCAGTAGAGGCCACTGCGATTCTGCACCCATTCAAAGTAACTCACCGTAACGCCCCCGGCATTGACCAAAATATCGGGGAAAACGGGAATCCCTCTGGCCGCTAAAATGGCATCCGCCTCGGAGGTGGTGGGCCCATTAGCCACCTCAAAAATATAGCGGGCTTGCACCTGCTTGGCATTGGCTGCTGTAATTTGGTTTTCTAGGGCCGCCGGAATCAGGACATCCACCGGTAAGGCTAACAGGTCTTCGTTACTAATCTGGAGATTGTCCCCCAGGTTACACACGGTTTCATCGCAATACATCCCCGCCAGGGAACGATGCTCCCGTTTGTGCTGAATAATCTCCGGGATGTTTAGGCCCTGTTCATTGTAAATGCCGCCCTGGGAATCACTGATAGCAAGCACCTTGTAGCCGGCCTGGTAAAGCAACTCCGCCACCACCATACCGGCATTGCCAAAACCCTGTACTGCTAGGGTCGTATTACTGGGATACTGCTCAAACTTGGGCAGCATTGCCTGGAGGAGATAAAAGGCCCCTGTTCCTGTGGCCGTGTTACGGCCCACACTACCCCCCATCGTCACCGGTTTGCCCGTCACCACCCCTGGGCTAATTTTGCGCTGAATAATGCTGTATTGATCCATCATCCAGCCCATGATCATCTCATTGGTGTAGACATCTGGGGCCAAAATATCAATATCTGGCCCAATGAAGTCCGCAATGGCCTCAATGTAACCCCGGCTCAACCGCTCGAGTTCGGCCTTAGTCAGGGCCTTGGGATTAAGGGTAATACCTCCCTTGGCCCCACCGAAGGGTAAGTTTAACAAGGCACACTTGAAAGTCATCCAAAAGGCCAAGGACTGTACTTCATCCAAACTCACCTTGGGATGGTAACGAACACCGCCCTTACCTGGGCCACGGGTGTCATCGTAGCGGACACGATAACCCTGGAAAATTCGCAGGGAACCATCATCCATCCGCACCGGAATCGAAACACTGAGGCTATTTTTCGGATACTTTAACCGTTCACCCGCATCTTCGGAAATGGCTACGTACTTTAAAGCCTTTTCTAAACGCTTACTCGCATCGGCAAATAAACTTCCAGACATCGCCGTTACGCTCCTTTGCCCCAGGGCGGCTCATCCGCTTTCCGATGGCAATATTTAAGGTTTTCTATTTCCATTAGACCATTTTTTAGTATAAACAGCTACATTTTTAGTCCTGGCCCTGATGTCTTCTTGCTCTCCCCGGCCGGAAGAAGTCCACCAGGCCCTTTAAAATGGAACGAGCCTCTCAGCGACCGTTAACTCTGTTTTTCTCGACTATGACCACGCCCCCCGTCCTCAGCGGTAACGAAATTCGCCAGAAATTTTTAACCTTTTTTGCCGAGTGCCAGCATCAAATTTTGCCTAGTGCTTCTCTCGTTCCCGAAGATCCAACCGTTCTCTTAACCATTGCCGGGATGTTGCCCTTCAAGCCCATTTTCCTCGGCCAGCAAGCGCCGGATTTCCCCCGAGCCACGACGTCCCAGAAATGTATCCGTACCAACGATATTGAAAACGTCGGTCGCACGGCTCGCCACCACACCTTTTTTGAGATGCTGGGCAATTTCAGCTTTGGTGATTATTTCAAAAAACAAGCCATTACCTGGGCCTGGGAACTTTCAACTCAAGTTTTTGGCCTGCCCGAAAATCGCTTAATCGTCAGTGTGTTTGAAGAAGATGACGAGGCCTTTGCCCTCTGGCGCGACGAGATCGGCATTGCGCCCCACCGCATTCAACGCATGGGGGCCGATGATAATTTTTGGGTGTCGGGGCCAACGGGACCCTGTGGGCCTTGCTCGGAAATTTACTACGACTTCAAGCCAGAACTGGGGGATGCTCACATTGATCTCGAAGACGACAGCCGCTTTATCGAATTTTATAACCTCGTCTTCATGCAGTACAACCGCGATGCCGAGGGTAATCTGAGTCCCCTACAAAAGCAAAATATTGATACCGGCATGGGCCTAGAGCGCATGGCCCAAATCCTCCAGCAAGTTCCCAACAACTACGAAACCGATTTAATTTTTCCCATTATTCAAACCGCGGCCCAGCTCGCTGGCATTGATTATGCTCAAGCAGACGAAAAAACCAAGGTTTCCCTCAAGGTGATTGGCGACCATGTTCGTTCCGTGATGCACATGATGGCTGATGGCATTACTGCCTCTAACATTGGCCGGGGCTACGTCCTCCGGCGTCTAATTCGTCGCGTGGTGCGTCATGGCCGCTTAATTGGTATTGAGGGGGAATTTACCCTGCCCGTTCTAGAAACGGCCATGCAGTTGGCCGAAGCGGTTTATCCCAATGTGCGGCAACGACAAACGGCCATTCAGCAGGAATTACAACGGGAGGAACAGGCCTTCCTCAAGACCTTGGAACGGGGCGAAAAATTACTCGCTGAAGTCATGGGCCAGGCCCAGGGTCAAATTTCGGGGGCAGATGCCTTTACCCTCTACGACACCTACGGCTTCCCCTTGGAATTAACCCAGGAAATTGCCGAAGAACAGGGCCTGACTGTTGACGTAGCTGGCTTTGAAGCAGAGATGAAACAACAACAGGAACGCTCTAAGGCGGCCCATGAAACCATTGATCTAACCGTCCAGGGTAGTTTAGATAAACTGGCAGAGCATATCCATCCCACCACCTTTATCGGTTATCACCAGGCCCAGAGCGAAGCTCAAGTGGTCGGGGTTTTGGTCAACGGCAAACTAGAAGACGAGGCCGAAGCTGGCACGCTGGTGCAAATCATTCTGGATCAGACCCCCTTCTACGCCGAATCTGGGGGCCAAATTGGCGACCGGGGTTATCTCAGTGGCGATAACTTAGTCATCCGCGTTGAAGATGTTAAAAAAGAATCGGGGATTTTTGTCCACTTTGGCCGGGTCGAACGGGGCCGAGTCTTCCAGGGCCAAACGGTAACGGCTACCATTGACCGGGCTTGTCGGCGGCGGGCCCAGGCCAACCATACCGCCACCCACCTCCTGCAATCGGCCCTAAAAAAAGTCGTCGATGATAATATTTCCCAGGCCGGTTCCCTGGTGGACTTTAATCGACTGCGCTTTGACTTTAATTGTCCCCGGGCCATCACCAGTGCAGAACTTCAGCAGATCGAGGATTTAATCAATACCTGGATTGCCGAGACCCACGACACCCAGATCGCCGTTATGTCCATTGAAGCGGCCAAGGCCAAGGGGGCCATTGCCATGTTTGGGGAAAAGTACGGTGCGGAAGTGCGGGTGATTGATGTTCCCGGTGTTTCCATGGAACTCTGCGGTGGAACCCATGTCCGCAATACGGCGGAAATTGGCCTGTTCAAAATTGTCTCGGAAGCAGGCATTTCTGCGGGGGTGCGTCGCATCGAAGCGGTGGCCGGCCCGTCAGTACTGGCTTACCTCAATGTGCGGGAACAGGTGGTTAAAGACCTAAGTGATCGTCTCAAGGCCAAACCGGAAGAAATTCCGGAACGGATCACGGCCCTGCAACAGGAACTCAAACAAAATCAAAAAGAACTGGAACGAGTGAAACAGGAACTGGCCCTGGTGAAATCGGAGCAATTACTGAGCCAGGCTGAGGCCCTGGGAAGCTTTAAATTATTGGTTGCCGACCTGGGCAATGTTGATGCCGAATCCCTTAAAACCGCCGCCGAACGTCTTCAGCAAAAACTCGGAGAAGGGGCCGTGGTGCTGGGTTCTGTGCCGGAAGCGGATAAGGTCAGTCTGGTGGCGGCCTTTAGTCCCCAATTGGTCAAGGAGAAAAAGCTCCAGGCGGGCAAATTCATCGGCCAAATTGCCAAACTCTGCGGTGGGGGCGGTGGGGGCCGGCCCAATCTGGCCCAGGCCGGTGGCCGGAACCCCAGTCAATTACCAGAAGCGCTGAAAGTGGCCCAGCAGGAACTTCGTCAGGCCCTGCAATAGTCAAAACCCGGCCCTTGGCTCAGACAACGGGGTCGGGGAATTGGGGAATAGACGCAATCAGCTTCTGGGTGTAAGCACTCTGGGGGGCCGTGATGATGTCCTGGGCCGGGGCAATGGCCTCGGCTAATTGGCCTCGATTCATGACCATAATGCGGTCGCTCATAAACCGCACCACACTCAAGTCGTGGGAAATAAAAATGTAGGTGAGTTGCCGCTCCCGCTGGAGGTCTTTGAGGAGGTTGAGCACCTGGGCCTGTACCGAAACATCTAGGGCCGACACTGATTCATCACAAATAATGAAACGAGGATTCAGGGCCAGGGCCCGAGCAATGCAAACCCGTTGACGTTGGCCCCCCGATAGTTCGTGGGGATAGCGATGGAACCAAGCGGGGTCGAGGCCCACCCGTTCCAATAGCTCTGCCACCCGCTGACGTTGTTGTTTTGGTCCACCAACCTGATGGATCTGCATCGGTTCCTGGATGGCCTGGCCAATGCTCAGACGCGGATTCAGGGAACTGTAGGGATTTTGAAAAATAATTTGCATCTCTCGACGCAGGTGACGCAAGCGAGCCGAACGCCGGGCCAGGGCCGTTAATTCCTGTTGGTCAAACCAAATGCGGCCGGAGCGGGGCGTAATCAAGCGCAAAAGGGTTCTCGCTAGGGTTGATTTACCGCACCCCGATTCCCCCACCAAGCCAAGAGTTTCTCCTGGATAGACCTGAAAGGAAATCTGGTCTAGGGCCTTAAATTTGCGGGACTGCCCCCCTAGTCTGGCCCGGCCAAATTCCACCGTCAGGGCCTCGACTTGGAGCAAGGGCGGTTGGGCCATTAGGCCCTGGAGTCGGGTTTGTTCAGCTTCGGGGGTAACTAGAATGGAGGCCGGGGGCTCTGCTGGGCTTCCTAAAAAATCTGCCACCGTGGGTAGTTGGGCCAATTGGGGTTGCAGACGGGGACGACAGGCCAAAAGGCCTTGACTGTAGGGATGCTGGGGATGGTGGAGAATCTGGTCTTTTTCCCCCTGCTCTACGATCTGGCCCTGGTACATGACGGCAACCTGGTCAGCAATTTCGTTGATCACCCCCAGGTCATGGGAAATAAAGACCAAGGACATGTCTCGATGGGTTTTACACAGATCCCGTAGTAGGCGTAAAATCTCGGCCTGAACCGTCACATCCAGGGCCGTGGTGGGTTCATCAGCAATCAGCAGGGTCGGATTACTGGCAATGGCCATGGCGATCATCACCCGCTGGAGTTGGCCCCCGGATAATTCGTGGGGATAGCGCTTCAAAAGGGCCAGCTTGCGTTGGCGAATATAACGCTTGAGCTTAATCAGGACGGAACCGGCATCGTGGGGCCCCAGGGCCAAAAATTCCGCTTCCAGGGCCTCGTCTCTAGGCAATACCTGGACTTCCTGTAGGAGGGCCATAGCCTGGTTTTGGGCCTGCTCAGCCGTTACTTGTTGGTGCAGACGAATGGCTTCAATAATTTGAAAACCAATGCTATAGACCGGATTGAGGGAACTCATCGGCTCTTGGAAAATCATGGCCATTTGGCCGCCGCGATAGCGTCTTCGCTCGGCTTCCGCTAGGGTGACAAGGTTGACGGTCGGCCGGTCGGCCTTGCCCGCAAACCAAATCTCACTGGTGGGTAGCACTCGGCCAGGAGCCGGGACCAAGCCCATCAGGGCCAGGGCCGTCACGGATTTGCCGGAACCCGATTCCCCCACTAAACCCAGTACCTGGCCCCTTTGTAGCTGAAAATCAATGCCCTTGACCGCCGCTAACCGCTGGCCGGGGGGGCCAAATTCCACCTGTAAGTGACGCACCTCTAGAATTAAGTCAGCCATCGCGGTTTAGGACAAAAGAATCTCAAAATTGTAGCGGATCTTCTGGACTCTCCAGCGCTGGAGGGGGAGGAGACGCGAGACGCGGTTCCGGAGTGGGCAGGTCTTCGTAGGCCAAATAAACGGCCTCTAGAAACAGATCTGGCGCTAAATCCGGGGAAAATTGACTAAATTGGATAATTTCCTGCACCTGGGTCTGGAGTTTCTGACTAATATTCTGGCGGGCTGTTGCCAGCATTTCTCGGCGATTAAGCAAGTACTGACGCACAATGGCCAATTGTTCAGGGGATAACTGCCCCAGGTTACTGTGAATCTGCAAGCGTTGGGCCAGGGGTCGGGCCCGTTCTAGGGTTGCGAGTAATTTGGGGGATTGCTGACGGCGAGGAACAGTAGTTTCCTCAATCACCAAGGTTCCCGCCAGCCAATCACCAATGCGTTTTTCTTGACGACTAAAAATAATAAAAAACATGCCGATGTAGAGCAGGTCATCAATGGGCCGCAGGAGGGCCCGCAGGGTAGCTTGGGCCAGGCCGATGGGACGGCCATCATCCCGAATGACTCGAATTTTCACCCAGCGCTTACCGGGGGTTTGGCCCTGCCAAAGGGTTTCAAAACAGACGAAATAGCCGACGTAGAGGGCAAACAGGAGGAGTAATTGGATGGCAAACAACCACAATTCCCAGCCGGCAATGCCACTGAACCAATCCTCTAGAGCAAAAAAACAAATCAACCAGACCAGCATCAGGGCAATGATCATGACCCCAAGAAAGAGGTAATCGAGGAGCAGGGCATAGAGTCGATTGCCAATACCCGCCAGGCGAAAATCTAGTTCCACACTTTCCGGGGTTTGCAGGGTGTAACGATTAAAAAGAGCCATGGCTAACGGGCCTGTTTAAGGGTGCGCGTTTCTTCTAGAATACGCTCAATGTCTGTTTCCGAAAGCTTTTGGATATAGTTGAGCTTGAATTCTTCTAGGAATTCCACCAAGAGCTGCTCTATTTTTTCGAGGTTATGGGCCGCCTGGAGTTCTCGGTTTAGGCTTTGGTTAAAGGTGGTGCCAATTTGAGCCAAGAGTTGCTCCGCTTGGGGGTCTTCCTGCAGGAGGCCCTGGAGAGCCAAGATAAGCTGCTGATAAATATTATTGACCAGTTGGCCAAGGACTTGGGTCTGTATTTCTCTCATACCGGGCCAATGCTGAAGGGTCTTGTAGGTCGGGATTTGTTGGCAAGCTTGCTGGAGATTATAGACCAGCCAAGTTTCCACATCTGGGGTTAAACTCGGTAGAACTTTTTCCACCATCATCGTCCCCAAAATACGGCTGATGTCAACGATTTCATTGCGATTATTGAGGTCAATGTAGGCCCTGGTTCCCTCTTGCCATAGCCATTGTCGCAACTGGCCCTGTTGAATCAGTTGCTGAATCTGACTAATCAATCGGATGATGATCACTTCAGTCATTTCTTCGGCAATAATGGCCACGAATCCCTGCACCGCTTGACCGCGAATTTGGGCTAAGTTAATCAGTCTGGCCTGATCTAGTCGAATCAGTAAAGGAATAATCCGTAACCAGCGGAATACGGGTAATAGCAAGAAAACATCGTACCAACGCCACAGCATGGCATCCCACCAGCTCACCCCTCGATAGCGTTGACTGATCAGACGAGTCCGCACCAGAAAATCGACTAGGAAAATGACGAAAAAAGGAAAATCTAGGAGGGGAAAATTATCCACAGGTTGGCCATTTTCACCAATAGCCCGAAAGTAATTACTGGCGATTAACGGACGAATTTGTTCATCAAAAAACTTCAATTCCTGGCGAGACCCCTTTTCCAGCAAATAGGCCTTGCTCCAAAACCGCTCAAAGGCCTGCGTTGCAGAAGCATCCTTGGTGCCGAAAACATGGAGACGCATCTTATTCTTAATCCGTTCTAGGGTTCCCGTTTTATTCGCAACCTGGAAGGGATTTTCAGCAATCATTTGTTGGCTTTGCTCCCGGAGTTGGGCCAGGATGGTGTCGATCTCCGTCTGGGGCCGGGCCGGATTTCCCTCTAGGGCCCGTTGGTCAATTTCAGCGGTGAGCTGATCCACTAAGGCCAAATAGGCTTCGGTACTGCGGTAGGGTTCAATGCCTTTGACCCAGTCGTAGGCGGGGGCCACGGAAATGGGCAGGATGCGGAGAGGTGGATTGGGGATCTCCTTTTCCCAAGGGCCAATTTTGAAGGTAATTTGGACGCGGCCCTGGAGCCAAAAATCCCGCAGAGGAATGTAGCTTAGGTCAAATAAAACTAACAAATAGTTGACCAACACCAGCAGGGCCAGGCCCCGTTCAAACCAGAGGGGAACGGCAAGGCGCGTGGGCTGACGAGGAGAGACAGAGGGCTTATTGACCATGGGCTGGAAGCGGTCCGACGGATCCTAGATATCTGGCTACGTCACCATTTTAGGCGGGTTACGGAGGGAATTTTTCTAGGACAAACCAGGAACTCGCTAACGGAAAATATTGACTTTGCGCAAAAGCCAATGCCCGATAAGATAGAGTAACTCTTTTTGCAAATGCCTTCAGTACCCGTGGAAGTTTTCGTTTACCATACGCCGGAATTAACCCCAGCCGATACTTTACCCGACTGTGCGGTTGTGATTGACGTTCTACGGGCCACCAGCACCATTGCCACTGCCCTCAAGGTGGGAACCTGCGCCGTACAAACGTTTAGCTCCTTAACCGACCTCGTTAATGCGAGTCAGCAATGGCCAGCCTCCCAACGCTTGCTAGCGGGAGAACGGGGCGGGGCCAAAGTGGAAGGCTACGACTTGGGTAATTCTCCCCTGGATTGCACACCGGAATTAATGGCGGGGAAAAGGCTTTTCTTAAGTACAACCAATGGCACCAGGGCCCTGCAACGGGTAACAGAGGCTAAAACCGTCCTGGCCGGTGCGCTAATTAACCGTCAAGCCATTGTTAACTATCTCCTCGATCACCAACCCCAAACCCTGTGGCTCTTAGGTTCCGGCTGGGAGGGGGGCTACTCCCTCGAAGATACGGTTTGTGCAGGGGCCATTGCCAGCCTATTAACCCAGACCGCTAGCTATCAAGTGGGTAATGATGAGGTGATTGCCGCCATTGCCCTGTACCAGCAGTGGCAAGACCGTCTGGGGGAACTTCTGCAACAGGCCAGCCATGGCCAACGCCTGCTCCGCCTCGGTTGTAACCAAGACCTCCACTACTGTGCCAGCCTGGATATCTTGGATATTGTCCCGATGCAGATGGGCCCTGGCTTGATGATGACGTTTTAGAAGCGGTTTTGAAGGTTTTATTTTGCGCCTAAATCCCTTCACCAGGGAGATGTCCTCGTTGCTCAGGGGAGTGTAACGGCAGACATTTAGACCTTGGTGGCCCGGTTGGCACTGGCCTCCACCGCCCTGACCTTTTTGCCTCGCCAAAACAGCCGCAGGGGAGATCCTTGAAAACCGAGTTGCTTACGGAATTGGCCCTCAATGTAGCGACGATAGTTGTCGTTGAAGCGCTGGGGGTCGTTGACAAACAAAGCAATGGTGGGAGGCTGAGTGGAGACCTGGGTGCCGTAGTAGATTTTGCCCTGTTTACCCTGGCGCGTCGTCGGGGGAGAATGCCAACCCACGGCCTCTTCTAGGACTTCGTTGATCACGGCGGTACTGACTCGCCGACGGTGACTTTCCGCCGCCACATCCACCGCATCCAGGATTTTTTGCACCCGCTGGCCGGTCTGGGCACTAATAAAAATCATTTCGGCCCATTCCATGAAATAGAGACGGGAAAGGAGGTCTTTTTGATAGTCGTAGATGGTGTAGTTATCCTTCTCTACCGCATCCCATTTATTAATCACTAAAATGACGGCCCGGCCCTCTTCAATAATTCGTCCCGCCAGTTTCAAGTCTTGCTCTGTGACCCCGTCTAGGACATCTAGTACAAACAGCACCACATCGGAACGACGAATGGCCTTGAAGGAACGATTAATACTAAAAAACTCGGCTCCGTAGTCCACATTTTTTTTGCGGCGAATCCCAGCCGTGTCGATCAAGCGGTAGCGTTGGCCGTTTCGTTCCACCACAGTATCAATGGCATCCCGCGTCGTCCCGGCAATGGGACTGACAATGGCCCGCTTTTCCCCCGTCAGGGCATTGAGCAGGCTGGATTTCCCCACATTCGGCCGACCGATAATCGCCACCTTAATTTCATCCGGTTCGGCATCGGGGTCAATGATCGGCAGATGGTGCAAGAGGGCATCCAGCAATTCTCCGGTGCCACTGCCATGGATGGCAGAGATGGGAAAGGGTTCTCCCAGGCCGAGTTCCCAAAACTGGGCCGCTTGGATTAGGCCCTGGTCAGGGGATTCACACTTATTCACGGCCAAAATCACAGGCACCGATTGATGGCGCAACCACTGGGCAATTTCCTCATCACTAGGGGTCGGGCCACTCTGGCCATCTACCACCAAAATGGCTACGCGGGCCTCCGCCAGGGCCAGGCTGGCCTGTTCACGGATTTGAGGCAGAAATTCACTATCATCATCAAATACTAGGCCCCCGGTATCCACTACTTGGAACTCCCGGTCTAACCAAAAGGCGGGACGGTAGGTACGGTCTCGGGTAATCCCCGGCTGGTCGTGAACAATGGCCTGCTGATTACCGGCCAAGCGGTTGACCAGGGTCGATTTGCCCACATTAGGCCGGCCAATAACAGCAACAATCGGGAGAGGCATAGGGAAATAGTCGTGGAGGTGAGGATTTTTCCGAAACTCCAGTCTAGCAGGAAACGCTAGGGGCCTCTTTTCCCCCTTGACAATGGACGCTAGTTCTGGGAAGACAATTGTTGTTTGAGGATTTCTAGGGCCGACCAGCGCTGATCACGCAGGGCCTCGCCCGGGGGAGGAACAGGGGCCTGACAGGCCTTGCCACAGAGGCGTCGTAGGGGATGGGCCAGCATTAATTGTTCGTAGAGCCACTTCTCGGCATCAAAGTGGCCATCGGGGGGGAGTGTCTCCGACAGGTCTTCCCAGGCCAATTCCCGTTCTGCGCCGGGCACTTCCTCTCCTTGGGTTTTATCCAACCAGATCAATTCAGACGTTTCGACCACTAGACGGTGGTTATAGTTCTGGATACAGCGGTCACAGAGCAAGGTCACAATTGTTTCAGCTTTCAGGGTCACTTCCAAAAAGGTTCCTCCATGGCGCACCGTCAATTCTCCCCGCACAGGGGTCAAGGTTTCCAATTCCGGCACCATCTGATCCAGGTAGAGGGTCTGCCGGGTCTGGGGCATCTTCAGTAAATGGGGAATGTAGATCGGTTGCATGGGTGACACCGTCAAAGAAATAAATAAAACCATGGGCAAGGTGGTTGCCGAGGGCTGATTGGCCGCCTCCCCACGAAGAGCATCGAAGCGGCCAGCTCCACACCCCCGACCCTAAGGATTCGTTTCTGAGGAGGATGGGGCTGGAGGAGCAGCATTTCTTTCACGCTCGACTTCTGCCTGGAGGGCCTCCCGTTCCGCTGGTGTCATATTGTCCCAACGCTTTTGGATCATGGCCTCCTCATAGTCCTTGATTTGCTGATGGTAGGTCATGTCGTGGGTAAATACCCGAAAAATATAGGACAACAACCAAAGCACCAGGCCCCCGACCAGAACCGCCTGAGTCCAAATCCCGGCTTTTTGGCTATCTACCCCAAGACCTAACAAAATGGCGTACACCAGTCCCCCGGAGAGGAAAAAGCCTAGCCCAATACCGAGGGCATCAATCCGTCGCATCGTCGTTTTAGCCTATGAAGAAATGAGTATCAGCGTCCCTAAACCGCCCGGCGTTGAGGACGAAAATTCAAAATCGGGCTTAGCAGGAGCATCCCCGGAAAAGAGAAAAAGACCAGGAAGTACATGATCACTCGTTCCACGGAGCTAGCTACATACCAGCGACTATTGAGGTAGAAATAGACCACGGCTGGCAAAACCAGCAGATACACGCCACTGAGGACAAGGTAAAGTAGGGCCAGGAGGCCCGTATCTGAAATGATTAGGGGCAACAGAGCATTCATATTGGAGAGGTTGACAATCGGTCTGCTCTAAACTGTAGCTTATTTCGCCTAGAACTTCGATCGCGGTTGCCAATAAAGTGAGGACAACTCAGTTCCCCTCGGCCAGCATGGAGAAAGGAATGAGAGCAAGGATAGAAGGGTTTCCTGCTGTTTTGAAATGACGGTAGGTGTCTGTGTGCTTGACAAAACGTTGATTGAGCCAAGAAAATAATAGATTGTGTGTCTAATGCCCGGCTCGGATCAGGTTCAGGCATCATCATCCAAATCCACTGTTTTTGGGCAGTTGGATACCTGTACGGCAAATTACTAAATAAAATCCACCATGAGTTACGCCATTATTGAAGCTGGGGGCACCCAGTTACGGGTAGAACCCGGTCGCTTCTACGACATCAATCGTCTAGCAGGAGAACCTGAAGACGCCTACGTGATTGATAAAGTACTGCTCATTAACAACAATAACGACATTAGTGTTGGCCAGCCCTTTGTGGCCGGGGCCACCGTTGAAGGCGAAATCCTTTCCCACCGTCGGGGTCGCAAAATTATTGTTTACAAAATGCGCCCGAAGAAGAAAACTCGCAAAAAACGGGGCCACCGTCAGGAACTTACTCGTTTGTTGATCAAGTCCATCAGTATTAATGGTCAAGCGATTGCAGCAGTCAGTGACGAAGATTTGAAGAAACCCGTGCTGGGGGCTTCGGAAGAAGACTAGATTACTCTCTATAATTTGGAATACAACTAGGAGTTAGCAAAGACCATGGCTCATAAGAAAGGAACTGGCAGTACCCGTAACGGACGGGACTCAAATTCTAAGCGTCTCGGTGTCAAACGCTACGGTGGACAGGCGGTCACTGCAGGCAGTATCCTGATTCGTCAGCGGGGCACCCAGGTTCACCCCGGCGAAAATGTCGGTCGCGGTAGTGATGATACCCTCTTTGCCTTGATTGATGGCGTTGTGAAATTTGAATACAAAACCCGCAGTCGTCGCAAAGTTAGCGTCTATCCGGTAGCCACCGAGGCCTAAGTTCTTAGGCTAAAAACCTTGATAAGGATAGGAATGGGGTAGGTCTTTGACCTACCTTTTTTTTGATCGGGGAGTGGCCCAGCGGAAGACTATGATAAAAAAGAAGTTTCAGATTGATGTTGCATATCTAGACTGTGATGGTAAACCAAGCCCCGTCCGCTCCTGAGCCAATCCAACTACTCCGTACCAGTGAATCGGAACAACTCAAAAAAATTCGTCATACCACCTCCCATGTGATGGCGATGGCTGTGCAGAAGCTCTTTCCCCAGGCGCAGGTTACCATTGGTCCCTGGACAGAAAATGGCTTCTACTACGACTTTGATATTGATCAGCCCTTTACCGAGCAGGATTTGAAGGCGATTAAAAAGGAAATGATCAAGATCATTAATCGGAAACTGCCTGTCCTGCGCGAAGAAGTCTCCCGAGAAGAGGCCCAGCGGCGTATTGAGGCCATCCAAGAACCCTACAAGCTAGAGATTTTAGCCAGTATCCACGAACCCATTACCATCTATCATCTGGGCGACCAATGGTGGGATTTGTGCGCTGGCCCCCACCTGGAGAATACGGTCGAGTTAAATCCTAAGGCCATTGCCCTGGAAAGCGTGGCTGGGGCCTACTGGCGGGGCGATGCCAATAATGCCCAATTGCAACGCATCTATGGAACGGCCTGGGAAACCCCCGAACAACTAGCCGAATACCAACGCCGTAAGGAAGAGGCCCTGAAGCGGGACCACCGCAAATTGGGTAAAGAACTGGGCTTGTTTATGTTTGCCGATGCCGTCGGGCCAGGCCTACCCCTCTGGACGCCTAAAGGAACGATTATTCGCTCTCTGCTGGAGGATTTTCTCAAACAGGAACAGATTAAACGGGGGTATCAGCCGGTCGTGACCCCCCACATTGCCCGAGTGGATCTTTTTAAAACCTCGGGCCATTGGCAGAACTACAAGGAGGATATGTTCCCGTTGATGGCGGAGGATGCGGCCAGTGCGGCCCAGGAACAGGGTTTTGTACTCAAACCGATGAATTGCCCCTTCCATATCCAAATCTATAAACATGAACTGCGCTCCTACCGGGATTTACCCTTGCGCTTGGCAGAATTTGGCACCGTCTATCGTTTTGAACAATCGGGGGAACTAGGGGGCCTGACCCGAGTCCGGGGGTTTACCCAGGATGACTCCCACCTATTTGTTACCCCGGATCAATTGGAAGCGGAATTCCTCAGTGTCGTAGATCTGATTTTGTCGGTGTTTCAGAGCCTCCAACTCAAGAACTTCCGGGCTCGTCTCAGTACCCGTGACCCGGCTTCTAATAAGTATATTGGCGCTGATGAGGCCTGGCAAAAAGCAGAAAATGCCATTCGTCAGGCCCTCGACCACAAGGGCATGGCCTATTTTGAGGCCCCAGGGGAAGCGGCGTTCTACGGGCCAAAACTCGATTTCATTTTTCGGGATGCCTTGGAACGGGAATGGCAGTTGGGAACGGTTCAAGTGGACTACAATCTCCCCGAACGCTTTAACCTGGAGTACATTGCCCAGGATGGCTCCCGTCAACGACCCGTGATGATTCACCGGGCCCCCTTTGGTTCCCTAGAGCGACTCATTGGCATTTTGATCGAAGAGTACGCCGGAGATTTTCCTCTCTGGTTAGCCCCGGTGCAGATTCGTCTCTTACCCGTCAGTGATGAGCAACGGCCCTTTGCCCAGGCCGTAGAAAAGCAAATGCGGCTTGTAGGAATTCGAGCCGAAGTGGATAGCAGTGGCGAACGCTTGGGCAAGATGATCCGCAACGCGGAGGTTCAAAAAATTCCAGTCATGGCCGTGGTGGGGGCCAAGGAGGTCGAGGCCCATAGCCTCAATGTCCGGACGCGAGCCGCTGGAGAATTAGGGGCCCTGCCGATAGAGGATGTCATCACTAAAATCCAGGCCGCGATTGATCAGCATCAATCCTTCTAGGCTTGTCTAGGGAGTGGTTTTGCGCTTGATGGGCTTCGGTAAGGGCCGTCGCGGTTTTGGCTTCGGTAGCTCAGCGGTCGAATGTAGAGGACGGGGGGGCAGACTGTCCCCTTGGCCAAGGGGGCGTCGGGAGCGCTGAGGGGGGAAGGAGCGTGGCGTTGTGGGTCGTCGTTCGGAGCGGGGACGGATAATGAATCCGAGATCTTGAGCAGACTTCAGCACAAAGGTCTGGCCTTGGAGTTGGGCCTCCATCGACCAGAAACGGCCGACGGGCCGAGCCGAGAGGGTTCCTCGGATACGCACTTTAAAGAAAGAAGCCTTTTCACCGCTAGCTTTGGGGGATTGCCGGACTTTAACCACAATCAGTTGTTCTGCCGGGGCGACAAAAACCACCTCACCCCGGATGGAAAAATAACCCTTTTGTTGTTCTGCGGGTAAAGGAGGGGAAGAGGATGATAACGACAGTGGTATCTTAGAAACGCCGGGCCCTAGGGTCTGGGGATCCCAAATACCGGCCAGTTGGAGGTGGAGGTGATTGTCTTCGTCCCGAGCCCGAGGATAGACAATCCAGAGATGAGGTTGAGATAAGTTGAGGTGTTTTTTAAACAGGCTCAGCATTTTCCCCAACATGACTGCTTCAATAATGGCTCCGTCCTCTGTGGCTAAGACTCCCCGTGTTGGATACTCTTCACTGGGATAGTACTGTCCATACACCAATCCAATGGCCCGAAATTGTCGCGGATGACTCGGGGGGGGAATCGGATGTTGACGCTCGGGAAGGAAAAAGTCGGTCATGACAGCAAAGAAAGGACAACATAAGGAAGCAACTAGGCCTATTCTAGGGGAGAAGCCAGGGCCGACAGAAGTTGGCTATGCTGGAAGCTAATGACTTGGAACGGAGAACTAATAATGAAGGTGTCGCAACCCAAACGGAGTCGTTGGCTTTATCTTGGCTTGGGCTTAATGTTAACCGCTCTCATTTTATTTTCTATCTTGCCGTTGGCCACCAGTATCTGGCAACAGAGCCAAACTAATTCTAGTACGGGAGTGACCTCGGAAGCGGTCAAACGCTTAGAAAATCAGGCCCTGGGTTATCAAATGATCCTAGAGCGAGAACCCGGTAATCTTAACGCTCTCCAAGGCCTGCTAGAAACTCGCCTCCAACAAGGGGATCTGACCAAAGCCCTAATCCCCCTAGAGCAACTGGCCCAATTACAGCCGGAACAAATACAGTACAGTATTCTGCTGGCTCAGAGTAAACAGCAATTACAGGATGAAGAGGGGGCCGCCCGTATTTATCGTAATCTCCTAGCCAAACAACCCGACAGCTTACCGGCCCTCAAGGGTCTCAGCGATCTTTACTTGGCTCAAAACCGTCCTCAAGAGGCCATTGCCACCGTCCAAGCCGCCATTACCCAAAGTATCCAGGCCCAAGGCAATCGCTCCGATTTGAAGAACCCGACGAATATCACCTCTTTGCAGTTACTTCTAGGGGAAATTTATCTCCAGCAAGAGCGGCCCCAGGAAGCTATTGCTCTCTACACGGCCGCCCATCAACTCAATCCCCAGGACTTTCGTCCCGTTTTGGCCCAGGCCATTGTACTCAAGCAACAGAAGCAGGACAGCCAGGCCAAGCCCTTATTTGATAAAGCCGTGGGCCTAGCGCCGGTAGAATACAAAGAAGCGATTAAGCAAATGGCTGTATCTACGCCGGCCGCCTCTACGCCAAAGCATTAGGTTCTGTTGTCAGCACTTCTAGGTATTGGCTCTCTACCAAAAAAACACCCCGCTCGAAGCGAATGCTCCAATAGCCAGCGGGACGGCGCTCCAATACTCGGCCTTCCTCTCCAATACCCACGAGATCCGGTGGGCGGAGCATAGGCATCGGGTCTGCGGTTTTAAAATAGGTCGGCCGGGCGATTAATCGGACGTTACTGCCAACACTCAGGGGGATCTCAGACATAGGATTTTATGATTCTTCCCGTTAGTTTAAGTCTAGATTAGGCACAAATGCCTGGACTTTTGAATACTTCTAAGATTTTTCCCGATTGATTATGCTTGATTTCCCAGAAACTCTGACGGCTATTCCCCAGGCCCCGCCTGATTTTAAATCGGGTTTTGTCGGTATCCTTGGCCGGCCCAATGTGGGGAAATCGACGCTGATGAACCATCTGGTGGGGGAGAAAATTGCCATTACCTCCCCGGTGTCTCAAACGACCCGTAACCGCCTCAGGGGAATTTTGACAACGGAGCAGGCCCAGATAATTTTTGTGGATACACCGGGGATCCATCGCCCCCACCATGAATTAGGCAAAGTACTGGTCAAAAATGCAGAACGGGCCATCAATAGTGTGGATATCGTTCTGTTTGTGGTGGATAGCGCCGTACCCTTAGGGGGGGGAGATCGTTATGTTGCTGAGCTACTGAGCCGGGCCAAAACCCCTGTGATTTTGGGGCTCAATAAAGCCGACCAACAAGGAAAGGATGCTCCAGAACTTGATCAAACCTATCAAGCTCTAGCGGAAGCCCAGGCCTGGCCTTGGTGCAAATTTTCCGCCTTGACAGGGCAGGGCCTAGCCGACCTCCAGCATCTTCTCCTAACTCATTTGGAACCCGGCCCCTACTACTATCCCCCCAGCCTCGTAACCGACCAGCCAGAGCGCTTTATCATGGCGGAGCTCATTCGCGAACAAATTCTCCTCCTAACTCGCCAGGAGGTGCCCCATTCTGTGGCCATTACCATCGAAAAAGTGGAAGAGACCCCCGAGCGCACCCACGTCTTTGCCGCTATTACCGTAGAACGGTCTTCCCAGAAGGGAATTTTGATCGGGAAAGAGGGCAGTATGCTCAAGGAGATCGGGCGTGCCGCCCGTCAGCAAATGCAAAAGTTGGTGGATGGTGCTGTTTTTCTAAAATTGTTCGTCAAAATTGAGCCGAAATGGCGTCAGTCTCGCCAGCAGTTGTTAGAATTTGGATACCGCGTTGAAGATTGAGACCGGAACGAGAACAGGGCCAGCTTTTTGGGGCGGCATTCTGTTTCTCCTTTCCCTGAGGTGAATCAATCCAATTCGACCCTAGAGCCTTGCCTGCCCCGTTGACTCTGACAGGATTAAATCATGATGAATAGTGACCCCCAAGCCACGCCAGCGATCGACAATTGGTTTGAAAATGACATGGAAGGGTTATTTCAGGATTTAGAGTCGGCAGACCAGCCAGCAGCTTCAGAAAATCTCGATGAATTCAACGACTTAATGGACTTTTTTGATGATGACCCCGTCTCATCTGTGACGGATTTTGGCCTGCCCGCAGAGATTATATTAGACCCGGAATCAGAAACGCCTTTTCCCGAGGAGACAGTACCGGTAGAAGATGCCGTGGCAGAAGATTTGCCCCAGCGCATGGTGTTGTCCTTTGATAGCGCGGAAGCAGAACTAGAAGCCCTGTTTGATAACGCTAATGAAGCGGATGTGCAACCCAGTAGCACAGATCCCTACGAGACGGCCAACTGGCTGGAAATTGATCATTTGATGGCGGAACAACCCGTGGCGGAAACCCCGGCCAACCACGATGACTTTGAAAACCTAGACCAGTGGTTTGATCAACAGGTAGAGGAGCAACCGGTTGACCTTAACAGTGCGGCCTTTGCGACGCTAAAACAGCCGGAGGATGCCGAGCTATTATCGGCTTTTGCGACGCTCAAGCAATCCGATCTCGATGACATTCTGAATGTGGCCCGTCAAACCCTACCGGAGAAGATAACGGTTACCCCCTTCGAGAACGAGTTAGATGACCTCCGGGAACTTTTGGGGCTTGAGAGTGAGGCCCCGGCGACCGAGACTGCGGCTCCGTCCCTTGCGTTAGCACCAATATTCTATGATGACTTAGAACAATGGGATAACCTGCTAGCCCAAGGGCCAAGCTTTCCGGTGCCCGATTTATTTAATCCCATCGCCCTAGAAAATCTCCTGAATGCACCGGCTCGAAGCGTCTCGACGCTCCAAGCACCACCGCTGACGCCAATTAAGCGCCCCGTCACGGCAGTAGCGGCCCCCACCGAGGAGATTGAAGATGAATTTAAAGACCTTGAGGCCCTGCTAGAACAAGCCGATCGAACCATGGGCGGCCCTCCCGCCATGGTCGCCGTTGGTGGTCAGCGCCTCCAATCCCGTAGCCGGGCAACAAAGGCCAAGGTCTTTGAGCAGACCATGCGGGTTCCGGTTAAGCAATTAGATAATTTGAGTAACTTAATTGGGGAACTGGTCATTAAACGTAACCGTTTGGAGCAGGATCAGGAACGTCTGCGGCAGTTTCTCGATAATTTACTCAATCAAACGCAAAATTTGAGTGAGGTTGGCGACCGGATGCACGACCTTCATGAACGAACCCTGCTGGAGGGGGCCCTCTTGGCCAGTCGTCAGTCTGCCCGTTACCAGTCCAAAGTGACTTACCCCGGTGATAAAGCCACGGTGCCTGGGGCCAGTACCCTGGCCGACCAACCCTTCGATGCCCTAGAGATGGATCGGTTTACCGGCTTTCACCTCTTGTCCCAGGAGATGATTGAGTTAATTGTTCGGGTACGGGAATCAGCGTCCGATATCCAATACCTGGTAGATGAAACCGACCAGTTGGCCCGTTCTCTGCGCCAGGTCACAACCCAACTCCAGGAGGGGATGACCCAGTCCCGGATGGTGCCCTTCGCCCAGACCGCAGACCGTCTGCCCCGAGCGATTCGGGAAGTGTCCCTCAAACTCAACAAAAAAGTTAATTTAGAGGTTGAGGGGCGAGAGGTGCTGATTGACAAAATGATCCTGGAGCAACTCTATAACCCCATGACCCACCTGGTGAATAATGCCATTACCCACGGCATTGAAACGCCAGAGGTACGGCGTCAACTAGGCAAACTGGATGAGGGTAAGTTGAGCGTCAGGGCCTTTCTCCAAGGCAATCAGACCTTGATCACTGTGGCGGATGATGGGGCCGGCATTGATGCAGAACGGGTGAAACAAAAGGCCATCGAAAAAGGCCTAATTACGGCCCTGGAAGCCCAGAATATGGGGGAACAGGATGTCTATGACCTCCTCTTCCATGCAGGCTTTAGTACTAAAGACAAGGTTGATGACTTTGCCGGACGGGGCGTGGGTCTAGATGTTGTCCGCACGAGCCTCCTAGAAATTCGCGGGGGCGTAACCGTCGATTCCGCCCTTGGCAGGGGAACAACCTTTACCATTCGCCTTCCCATTACCCTCAGTATCTGTAAAGCCCTCTGCTGTTTGAGCGAACGAGCCCGCATTGCCTTTCCCATGGATGGAGTTGAGGACACCAAGGACTACCTGCCCAGTGAGGTCTTCACCAACGAAGAGGGGCAAAAATGTGTGTCCTGGAACGACCAGCCCCTCCCCATCCATCCCCTCGGAGATCTCCTGAGCTATAACCGAATTCTCAGTCGTGGTACTGTTTATGGTGGTGCGCCGGAGGACGATAGTCTGGCCATTGTGATTCTGCGCGGCGGCAGTGGAAACCTTTTGGCCCTCCAGATAGATCAGGTATTGGGGGAAGAAGAAATTGTCATCAAACAAATTGAAGGGCCAGTTCCCAAACCACCAGGGATTGCTGGAGCCACTGTACGCGGCGATGGCAGTATTATGCCCATCGGTGATGTTTTAGAATTGATGGAAATTGCCCAGGGCCGGATGCGCACCGACAGCAGTGGTGGCCTCTGGCGCAAGACCTTAACTCCAGCGGCTAGCGAACTTCAGTTAGAACCAACGGTGCTGATTGTGGATGACTCCATCACTGTGCGGGAATTACTGTCTTTGAGCTTCAGCAAGGCTGGTTATCGCGTAGAACAGGCCCGAGACGGACGCGAGGCCTTGGAAAAACTAAAATCAGGCCTTCCCTGCGACCTCGTCTTCTGCGATATTGAAATGCCGCGCATGAATGGTTTAGAGTTACTTTCCCAACTCCAGGCCGATGAGATGCTAGCCAATCTTCCCGTGGCCCTGTTGACCTCCCGGGGGGCCGACCGCCACCGTAAAATGGCTGCTAAATTAGGGGCCAGCGGTTACTTTACTAAGCCTTACACCGAAAAAGACCTCCTGGATGCTGCTGGCCGGATGCTCCAAGGAGAAATTCTCCTCCCCGGTAGTGTTCGTCAGTCTAATTCCGTTCTCTCTCGCTTTAAACAGGCCAAGCTAGCGGCCCCGGAAGCGTCCCCACCCAAGCTGGAGATGCCCGAAAGTCATCCTCCCCGGGTGTTGATTATTGACGACTCTGTGATGGTGCGGGAAATGCTTTCCTTGACCTTCCGTAAGGCCAACTACATCACCGAGACGGCGCGGGATGGCCAGGACGCCTGGGAAAAACTACGGTCGGGTCTGCCCTGTGACTTGATCCTCTGCGATATTGAAATGCCCCGCATGAACGGTATGGAGTTGCTGGATCGCCTACATGAAGACCCGGAACTCTCCCAAATTCCCATGGCCATGATTACCTCACGAGGCGCCCAAAAAATGCAACGGCTAGCAGCGGAGAAGGGGGCCAAGGGGTATTTTGTTAAACCTTATATTGAAGAGGCGTTGCTCGAAGCCAGTCAGCGACTGTTGGCCGGTGAGGTGTTATTGGATGTCAATGCTCTAGTCGAGGACTAATGTCCGTTTCTCTGCCTGACCAGCTTACTGCATTCATCACTGCCTTACGCTGCCTTAGCCAAGTGGATGTCCAGTCCCAGTGGCGGCTCTGCTCGGCCCTGCCAACGCAACCGGTTGATTCAGTGAGCTATCCAATTGCTCCCCTCAACGACAAGGGCTACATCGTCTGGTCAAAAGGCCAGCAAGTCCAATGGTTGGCCCAATCCTTTACCATTCCTCCGGCCCTCGCCGGTTATCCTCTCCAGGGCCTAGTTTTCCGTTTGGCCCTGACCTGGTGGGCGGAGGATGCTCAGATTTTTGTCCAGGGCCAGCTTGTCCAACAGGGCGACCTCTTTGATTCCAAGGCCCGCATTGTGCTCATGTCCCAGGCCCAACCAGGAGAAACGATCACCGTTGCCCTACGTCTGGTGAGTCCTGGCCATGATATTGGGGCCTTGATGCAATCCCAATTGTTGTACGAGCGGGATTATCCGGCCCTCGACCCTGGTTTCGTCGCTGATGAACTGCAAGTACTGGCGGAGTATCTGGCCCGCTTTGCTCCTGAGAATTTGCTTCAACTTACCCAAGCAGTAGCGGCCTTTGAGGAAACGTCAGTAGCCGACCCAGAAAATGTTGACCAGGCCCTGGCAGAGTTGCGGCAACAGTTACTTCCCCTCGCGGCAGCAGTGGGCATTAAGCAACGCACCTTTCACCTCCTTGGTCATGCCCACCTCGATATGGCTTGGCTCTGGCCCTTGGCGGAAACCTGGGAAGTTGGGCAAAGAACCTTTCAGTCTGTACTCACACTCCAACAAGAATTTCCTGACCTGGTGTTTGGTCATACCAGCCCGGCCCTCTATGAATGGATTGAGCAAAACCGTCCGACTTTGTTTGCCCAGATCCAACAGGCGGTTAAAGAGAACCACTGGGAACTTTTGGGCGGGATGTGGATCGAACCCGATGCCAATCTCCCCTCCGGCGAGTCCCTGGCCCGGCAACTCCTCTACGGTCAGCGCTATTTTCAATCTCGTTTTGGTCGGGTCAGTCGAGTGGCCTGGCTACCGGACAGCTTCGGTTTCTGTAGTCAACTACCGCAATTACTAGCCCAGGCAGGAATTCCCTATTTTGTCACGGCTAAACTGCATTGGAATGATACAACGCTCTTTCCCCATGGGGTTTTTAACTGGCGTTCCCCGGATGGTAGTCAAGTGTTGACGGTGATGGGGCCGCCTAATGTAGCGGGGGTGATGGATACCCGACCCTTGGTTATGACCCAGTATGCCCTCGATTGGGAACCCCAAACTGGCCTCAAAGACATGCTCTGGCTACCCGGTGTGGGCGATCATGGTGGCGGGCCAACCAAGGATATGTGGCAGGTAAAACAACGCTGGCAGGCCTCTCCTTTCTTTCCGACCCTCGTCAGTCAGCGGGCAGAGGATTATCTTCACCAGATCGAGCAACAACTGAGCCAAAACCCCATAGCAATCCCCACCTGGCAGAATGAACTTTATCTGCAATACCATCGGGGTTGCTATACCAACCATGCCGACCAAAAGGCCTATAATCGCCGGGCCGAGCATCTCCTCACTGAAGCTGAATTATGGTCGGCCTGTGCCACTCGTCTTGCCCAAACGCCCTATCCCCACGATGCTCTGGAAGCGGCCTGGAAAAAAGTTCTGCTTAATCAATTCCACGATATTTTGCCGGGAACGTCGATTCCAGAGGTCTTCGCCCAGGCCAACCAGGATTGGGAAACAGCGATCCAAGGGGCCACGGCCGTCATCCGCCAGGCCTTAACTGAGATTGCCCAACAGATCGCTTGGCCCCGCCCCACCCACCCCCAGGCCCAACCACTTTTGGTCTTTAATGCCCTCAATTGGCACCAAACCGGGGTGATTTCTCTGCCCGTTTCGCCTCAGGATTGGCAGGTCTATGACAGCGAAGGCCAGGCCCTGCCTCAGCAGGCCAGTCATGATCAACATCTGTTATTTAAAACCCCATCCGTTCCCGGCCTCGGCTACCGTAGCTATTGGCTTGTGCCCCAATCCCATCCATCGCTTTCCCTCTCCAGCACAGCAGCCCCTATCCTCGATAATGGCCGGCTCCGGGTTTGCCTGGATGAGGAGACGGGAGAATTAGCGAGTATTTTTGACTACGACCTACAACGGGAGCTGTTGAGTGGGCCGGGGAATCAATTGCAGTTTTTCCAAGACCAGGGCCAGTACTGGGATGCCTGGAACATTGACCCCCACTATGCCCAACACCCTTTACCTAGCGCTCAATTGGAATCCCTGGAGGTACTTGAGCAGGGCCCTCTACGCTGGCGAATTCGTGTCTATCGCACCTTTCAACAGTCCCGCTTCCAGCAAGATTATTGTTTGGAGGCAGATAGTTCCCTACTCCAGATCCAAACCCAGGTCGATTGGCAAGAACGCCAGATTTTAGTCAAAGCCGCCTTTCCCCTGACCCTATGCAGTGATACCTTTACCACCGAGGCCCCCTGTGGTGTAGTCGAGCGCCCGACCCAGCCCCAAACAGAAGCCGAAAAGGCCCAGTGGGAAGTCCCCCACCAGCACTGGGTCGATGTGAGTGATCCAGAACAACACTGGGGCGTTAGCTTGCTCAATGATAGTAAGTATGGCTGTGATCTCCAGGGCCAACAAATGCGCTTAACCCTGCTCCGGGGGAGTCTCTGGCCCGATCCCGATTCTGACCGAGGCGACCATTCCTTTAGCTATGGCTTCTATAGCCATCGAGGCAATTGGCGCGATGGAAAAACTGTTCAAAAGGGCTATGCCTTTAATCGTCCCCTGCGACCCTGGTATCCAAAATCAACATCCTCTAGTGGCACCTTAGCTCCGACTCAATCCCTGTTGTCTCTGGGGGCCGACCATCTGTGTTTGCTGGCCCTGAAGCGAGCAGAAGCTTCCGATACCACTTGGATTCTGCGGGTCTATGAAAGTTTAGGGCAACCTGCTGATTTCATTTTTGAAAATGCTTTAAACCTCCAAGTGGCCGCGAGGGTTAACCTTTTGGAAGAAGCCACTGAGTCATCTCATCGAGTTAATCCCTGGGCCATTGCCAGTTTTGCTCTACAGGCCCTGGACTAATCTTCGTGGTCTTCGAAGGGGTCACTGAGTTCCGCCGAGGGGGGCCCAAAGGCGGTGTAAACAGAAAAACCCGTAATGGCTACGAGAATAACAGCGAAGGTGATACCAACAACGATGGCAGGTTCCATAGGGTCTAGGAGAGGGTTAATTGATAATGATGCCTGTTCTCCTATATTATGGCAGAAGATTAAAAATCTAAATTTAGCGATACGACGGGTAATCTATGGCACAGCGTACTCGGTTAGGAGATATTCTCAGACCTTTAAATTCTGAATACGGCAAAGTGGTACCAGGTTGGGGCACGACCCCTGTGATGGGCATCTTCATGTTGCTCTTTTTGGTCTTTTTGCTGATTATTCTGCAAATCTACAACTCCTCCCTGATCCTAGAAGGGTTTAACGTCGGTTGGCGAGGCTAGGTATTGTAAGGTTAAACATTTGACCAACTTGTCAGCTATTGACCAACTGATCCCGGCTTGCCGGGGTCTTTTTCTATTTTTTTGGTTTTATTCGGAGTCAACCCCATGAATATCTTTGGCATTGGTTTGCCGGAAATGGCAATTATCCTGGTGATTGCCCTGCTGGTTTTCGGCCCCAAAAAGCTCCCCGAAATTGGCCGCAGTTTGGGCAAGACTCTGCGGAGTTTTCAAGAAGCGTCGAAGGATTTTGAAACAGAATTCAAGCGAGAAGCCGAAGCCATGGAAAAATCCGTACAAATGCAGGCCCAGTTAGAGTCAGAAAAATCCAAAACTCCACCGGACGCTCACGGATAGGCAGAATCCTTATCTAAGGCCCATCGCTGATTGTGTTGGGTTCCCCTCAACTAGTAAACTTGGCATAACCCATGTTTTGTCAGTCGGGGAGGCTCTCGCTTGGACGATACCTATCAAATCTATGTGAATCGGGTGGCACGTCTCACCCTACCCGCATCCTATCAAAGCCAATTGGCTAATATTCAGCCATCACCCAAGTTTCAACAGGGCCAGCCTCTGGCCTTCCCTGGCTACAGCATTATTACCCCGCCAGCTGCCGAAGATAGCCTTAATACTCAGTTTTATCACCACCTGAGCGAGGTTCAACAGGAAGTCAGCCAATGCTTTGGTCAACGATTAAATACGGTTCCCCAAGAGAGCTTCCATCTGACCATTGCGGATTTGATCTGGGATGCCCAGTACCAAGGGGTCTTGGCAGAGAATCCCCACTTTGAGACCCAACTCAAGGCCTGTATCCAGAAAAGCTTTGAGCAATACCAGCCAACGTGGGCAGAGGATAGCCAAGTACAATGGCAAATTCTGGGGCTATTGATTTTACCGAGGGCCTTGGCAGTGGCTCTGGTGCCCCGCACGGAAGCTGACTATCCCCCCATTTTGCAACTACGCCGTTTACTCTACCAAAGTCCCGACCTCATCACCTTGGGTATCGAACAACAATATCACTACACAGCCCACATTACGCTGGGGTATTTTGGTGAAGCATTGCCAACCAATGAAATCGAGGCCCTGACGGAGCAATTGAGTGGACTGAACGACCGCTGGCTAGAATTAACACCCCAAACCCTCCAGATTGCCCAGGTGGAACTTCGTCATTTCAAAGATATGACGACCTTCCTGCGTCAGGCTGATTATCCTCAGTTAAGCCTACGGCCCTAGCCTTAATAACGAATGCGGGGGTCGATATAGGCATTAATAATGTCAATGAGTAGACTCATCACGACCACAATCACACCAAAAAAAATCATCAGGCCCTGCACAGTAGGATAGTCCCGTAGGGCAATGGCTTCGTAGAGGCGATTACCCAGACCAGGCCAGGAAAAGGTGACCTCCGTTAACACGGCACCTCCCAGGAGAGAGGCAAAAGTTAATCCCAATACGGTAATCACCGGAATCAGGGCATTTTTGAGAGCATGGGCCAACAAAATTCGTCCTTCAGGAATGCCCCGTGCCCGTGCTGCTTCCACGTAATCAGCCGCCAAGGTTTGTTGTAAATTAATCCGCACCATCCGCTCAAAGATACCACTGAGCAATAGGCCGAGGGTCAAACTGGGCAAGGTTAGATAGTACAAAGCCGTTGCCAGTTGGCCAAACTGCCCACTCAAGAGACTATCGAGGGTGTACAGGCCCGTCCACCCCTGGGGTGGCGTTTCACTTAATGGGAAACGGGTACCGAGGGGAAACAGCTTTAAATTGACAGCAAAAATAAGCTGTAGCAACATCCCGGCCCAAAAAACCGGTAGGGAATAGGTCACGATGCTAAAAATTCGGCCCCCAGCATCCAGGGCTGTGCCGGAGCGGGAAGCGGCTAAAACCCCTAAGCTCACACCTACGGTAACAGCGACCAAGAGACTATAGACCGTTAATTCCACCGTTGCCGGAAAATGCTGTTGGATGATTTGCCATACTGTAGTTCCCTGGCGAGTAATTGACTCCCCCAAGTCCAGGCGTAGTAATTGGCCCAAATAATCAACGTATTGCCCTAGTAGGGATTGATTCAGACCCAATTGTTCCCGCAGGGCCTGTTTAGCAGCTTCTGGGGCACGATTGCCCAAAATGGCATCCACGGGGTCTCCTGGTGTAGCTCGGAGGAGCAGAAAAACCAGGGTTACAATTGTCCAAATCATTAAAGGGGCCAGGAGGAGACGAGCCGTAATGTAGTATTGAAGCGCTTTTGCACGAGACATGGATAAAACCCTGCATGAAATCCCTAGCAGGCAAAATTATAGCCGCTCGTCTCTCAAAAAAATGGTTGCTGGGGGCTAACAGACGGACTGAATCCAGGCCCAGAAGGCCTTGATGGTTTTATTTCTGCCATCGATGGGTATGCATTGGAGGGATTGGGGAATGACCTGTTTGAGGGGAAGTTGGAGAAATAAAGGACTCAATTCTTGTTCTTGGTATTGGCCCTATTCTAGACAATGAATTCGGAATTGGCCCTGCTCAAAGCGCCACACTTCAGGTACGCCTAACTGGGCATAGATTTCTCGGTAGGTACGGGAGGTGACATCCACCTTTAGGGCCAGATCCGGCGGGGGATCAATAGTCATATCCAAACGATTTTAACCCCGTACTTTTGCTTCATTTTGGATATAGAAGCAGCTATCTGGCTCTAGACCTAGGCTGAGTAGTTTATGTTTAAAGGTGGTCGAACCCAGGGGGTAGAATTCAATATCGAATTCCTCTAGCAAAATTTCTACCAGGTTTGAGATGAGTCTCTTGCCAATTTTGTGTTCCGGTAAGGGGGCCATCGTGTCCAGTTGGTGCTGGTGGTAGGCCATGAGAGAATGTCGATATTCTCCCAGTTCCTCTAGAATCTGTTCCATTTCCTCCCAGTCTACATCCCGCAAAATTAAGGTCTGGCCAGGGAGCACACTAATCCGTTCTAGGGCTAGTAACATAGTCGATATTTCGCTAGCGGGTTTGCCTCCTATTATGCCCCAGGGCCTAAAAATCCCTAGAAAAACCATGGCTCTCATCGCCTTGCCTAATGGTGAGGGCCTTGGCCTGGAGTTCTAGAATGCTCCAAGCCAGGGAAAGTGACTTATTTTTTCAAGTCCTTGGCCATTTGGCGGAACATATCCAGGTTGCTATCCTGGCGGCGGCGTTCGTTGTCAACAGGAGCCGTGGTTTCGGCCTCAGTGATAGGCTTAACTGGAGTTGCCGGCCGGCCATTTTCCTGGAGACGTACTTTTTCTAGGGAGGAAACTTGTTGCACGAATTCCCCACCACCACCATTGACAGTTTTGGGAAAACTGCGTTTGATGGTTACGGGTTTACGCATAAATTCGCTATTTCCTAGGCTTTTGGCCGCATCGGGTTCTAGAAAAAAGGCATCTTTTTTTTCCGGGGAGGATTCTACCGTATCTTTTTCATCGACGTACTTAGTACGACCGCCAAAAAGTCCAAAAAGTCCAGCCATGTTGTCTATCTCCGGAATCGATTGAGAAATGAAGGTTGTTATTACTTTATGTTAAATTTTATCAAAATTTATAAAGGATTTGCCCCTGGGCGGCTCTTCTGCCGGGGATTGGGGAGCCGGTTTTGGTTTGCGGGCCTCCTCCTCGGACTGGTACTCCACGGGGTACTCAGTGGGGGAATTTCCGGAGTTCAGGCCCAAGGGGAACCGAGCTCCTTGCAACGAGGAACAACGGTCAAACTAGTCGGTAAAAGTTACCCAGTGGCTTGGGCCCAATGGCAAGACCAGGGCCAACTCCGAACCGGGCTGAGTGATACTGGCGCCTGGCAAATTTTAGGTCTTGAACTGCTCTCGAATCAACAGCCTCAGCGGCAACCCGTACAGTGGTTCTCGGCGCAACCGCTTCCTCTAGTCGCTCGATTTCTGTCCCCCTATCGTTACCTAGATGTGACGGAATTATTAACCGACAGTCAACCCCAGACCCAGGGAGATTCCTTGGTGCTGGCGCCTCCCCCAGCAGAGATTTTGGCCGTTCGGGAAGGGCAACAGGCCTGGGGCAAACGAGTGGTGCTGGAGCTGTCCCGTCCCGTGTATTGGCAAAGTAGCCAGGCGAAGAATGAAGCGGTCATTTCCCTCGCCGCGACGAAGCGTCGTGATCTTGGGGAAACAGGTCAGAATGGCCCTGTATCGGCTCCCGCTTCCATCGATGAGGACGACCTCGGTAGTGGAGCGATGTCAGCCGGGACTCCTCGTTTTTATCTGGAAAATCTGGCAGAGGGGACAAAAGTTCATTTTCACTTGCCGACTGCTCATAAACTCCAGGTTACGACCCTCTCGAATCCCCCCCGACTGGTGATCGATGTCCGTCCGGATGCGCCGGCCCCTCGGCACATTGCCTGGACTCAGGGCCTAACCTGGCATCAAGATTTTGTGGCCCTGAAAAGTGGCCTCCGTTTTCCCGTCACCTGGCTAGAACTAGACCCCCAAGCCCCGAATTTACGTCTGCAACCGCTAACGGCAACGCCTCAGGGCCAGACGGGCATTACCCCCCTAGTTAGCCTGGCTCGTGCTCGACAGGCCTCCGCGGCTATCAATGCGGGTTTTTTCAATCGCCAGACCCAACTCCCCCTTGGGGCCCTGAAGGGAGATCAGCGTTGGTTTTCGGGCCCAATCCTCAATCGGGGGGCCCTGGCCTGGAATGATCAGGGCCAAGTCAAAATCGGGCGACTGCAATTACGGGAAACGCTAACAACAGATAACGGTCAAAAACTAGAGATTACCCACCTCAACAGTGGCTATAGTCAAAAGGGCCTGGCCCGCTATAGCCCAGAGTGGGGCACCGTCTATCGGCCTCTAACGGATAATGAGACGGTTTTTGTCGTACAAAACCAACGAATTAGCCAACAGCAGGTCAGCGGCAAGGCCGGCCAAAGTACGATCCCTATTCCCCCGGATGGTTATCTACTGGCCCTGCGGGGGAATGCCTTTTCACCGAACCTTTTAGCAACCGGCACTCGGATAACCCTGGAAAGTATGACCATCCCGGCGGATTTCAACCGTTATCCTCATCTCATCGCTGGTGGGCCTCTCTTGCTGGATCAAGGGCAGATCGTTCTCAATGCTGAGGCGGAAAAATTTAATGCCAGTTTCCAACAGCAGACGGCCTCTCGTTCGGCTATTGCGGTGGATCCGCGGGGAAGAATTTTATTGGTGGCAGTGCATCATCGCATTGGTGGTAGTGGGCCAACCCTAGCGGAAATGGCCCAACTGTTACAGGCCCTGGGGGCCCGTTCGGCCCTGAATTTAGATGGAGGTAGTTCCACCTCCCTCGTGTTGGGTGACCAGTTAATCGACCGTTCAGCGGTGACAGCGGCGAGGATTAACAATGGCCTGGGCATTTTTGTTCGGCCCTAAGGCCCTGGCCCTCCCTGGAACTTTGGGATCCCTATGTTAGTCTAGACAAACTTAACCTGCTACTTTTGCCAAGGAATCCTTACGTCTATGGTCTCTACCCTCACACCAGAATTAACTCTGCCCGCCGTGGATTCTTTTCCTGGAACAGGGGTAACGGAAACTCGGCCCTGGGGGTCGTTTACCACCCTAGAGGAGGGGAATGGCTACAAAATTAAACGTATTGAGGTCAATCCTGGCCATCGCCTCAGCCTACAAATGCACTACCATCGCAGTGAGCACTGGATTATTCTTTCGGGAACGGCCAAAGTGACCTGTGGCGATACGGTTGAGTTGCTGGAAGCCAATCAATCCACCTATGTCCCCCAATGTACGGCCCATCGCCTGGAAAATCCGGGGGTAATCAAGTTGGTGATTATCGAAGTCCAAAACGGCGAATATCTGGGCGAGGACGATATTGTGCGTTTTCAAGACGACTATGCTCGTCTTTAGGCGCTGTTGGTCAAGCCCCCGACTCCTCAGCCCCAATACTGGGGGGAGCATGACCAATATTTCGCCAAGCCTAGAGTCACTCTGAACTGCTCAAACACGCTCTTAGGGACGGTTGAGGAGATTGCTCATAGTTGCGTTAAGAAGCGGTCTGAAAACCTAGATTTTCCCCCAAAGGCCTTGGTAAATATCAAGCAGGCCCCGCTTGCCGATAAAATAACTAGCATTCCAAGAACTTGACTTTGACCCCTAAACCTGACTTAACAAACCATTGGGAGAACTCACAAATGCTTAAAAAATTATTCGGCGGCAAAAAAGAAGAGTTTTTTATCCAACTCGATGAAACTAACGCTAAATCGGCCGAACCCGCTGATGTTGCTCCGACCCCCGAGGCCCCCGTTGCTGAGACCGAAGTGACTGAGGCCCCTGAGGCTCCGGCTAAGGCTAAGAAAACCTCGATTAAAAAGAGCGCTAAACAGATCGCCCCTGCGGCCCCTGCGAAACCCGCTCCCGTTGCAGCCGCCGCCAAGGTCGAGCCTCAGCAGGTGGAATTTGCGACCCAATATTTACTGACCCAGACCCTGGTGCGTCGCCAGCCTGGCCCCAGCCTCAACAAATTCAAGGCCATGGCCCGCCAGGTCAAAACCCGTTAGTCTTGACGAAATTTTTGAAACCTAGACTATGCTGAACCCAGAATCGTTCTGGGTTTATTTTTGACCAAAATTTTGCCCCTAGCCGCAAGAAATGTAACACTGGCTAAATTTTTGGGGAGGGATTTTGCTAACGTAGGAGATCTGAAAATTTTTCCTGCGCCCATTGAGGGGTGTTAACGAATTACCATGGCTCTCATTGTCCAAAAGTACGGTGGTACCTCAGTTGGAACGGTAGAACGCATTCAAGCGGTGGCCCAGCGCGTTTGTCGGACGGTGCGCGAAGGTAATGCTGTCGTGGTTGTTGTTTCGGCTATGGGTAAGACAACGGACACCCTCGTTAACTTGGCCAGGGAAATTTCCCCGAATCCCTCACGGCGGGAAATGGATATGTTGCTTTCAACGGGGGAACAGGTTTCCATTGCCCTTCTCAGTATGGCCCTCCAGGAACAGGGCCAGGCGGCCATTTCCTTAACGGGGGCTCAGGTCGGTATTGTGACGGAGGCCGAGCATAGCCGGGCGCGGATTCTAGAAATTAAGCCGGATCGTTTGAGCCAGCACCTGGAGGAAGGCAAGGTTGTTGTTGTGGCTGGTTTTCAGGGCATTAGTAGCCTAGGCCAGTGGGAAATTACCACTCTGGGCCGGGGCGGTTCGGATACCTCGGCGGTGGCCCTGGCGGCGGCCCTCAAGGCCGATTGCTGTGAAATTTATACCGATGTGCCGGGAATTTTAACCACTGACCCCCGTCTGGTACCAGAGGCCCAACTAATGGCCGAAATCACCTGCGACGAGATGCTCGAGCTAGCCAGTTTAGGGGCCAAAGTCCTTCATCCCCGAGCCGTAGAAATAGCCCGCAATTACGGCATTACCCTAGTGGTGCGTTCCAGTTGGAGTGATGAACCCGGCACGAAAGTATTGGCCCCGCCCCCCCAACCCCGTTCTTTAGTGGGTCTGGAAATTACTAAAGCCGTCGATGGCGTGGCCTTGGATGCCGACCAGGCCAAGGTGGCCCTACTGCGAGTTCCTGACCGCCCTGGGGTCGCCGCTAAACTCTTCCGAGAAATTGCCCGCCAAAGCGTTGATGTGGACTTGATTATTCAATCCATCCACGAAGGCAACAGCAATGATATTGCCTTTACCGTCGTTAAACCGGCTCTCACCAAAGCAGAAGCCGTCGCCCAGGCCATTGCCCCGGCCCTCCGCAGTCACCCCAACCACACTGAAGAAGCCGAAATCCTCGTCGAAAAACGCATTGCTAAAATTGCCATTGCCGGAGCCGGTATGATTGGTCGGCCGGGCATTGCCGCCAAAATTTTTCGTACCCTAGCTGAGGCAGGAGTCAACATCGAGATGATTTCCACCTCGGAAGTAAAGGTGAGTTGCGTGATCGAGGAACAGGATGCTGACCGGGCCATTCGTCTTCTGGCGGAGGCCTTTGGTATTTCCTCTTCCGTGATCCAGTCGGGCCAGCGTAATGAACAGTTACCGGCGGTGCGGGGCGTGGCCTTAGATCAACATCAGGCCCAGATTGCGTTGCGTCATGTTCCCGACCGGCCCGGCATGGCCGCCCAGATTTTTACGGCCCTGGCCGACCAGAATATCAGTGTGGATATGATTATCCAATCCCAGCGCTGTCGCATTGTCCAGGATACGCCCTGCCGTGATATTGCCTTTACCGTGGCTCAGGCTGATCTCGCCACGGCCCAGGGAGTCTTAGAACCCCTAGCCCAGAGCCTTGGCAGTGGGGCCGTCGATGTCAATGCCGATATTGCCAAGGTTAGTATTGTCGGTGCGGGAATGGTGGGCCAACCGGGAGTGGCGGCGCAATTTTTTGAGGCTTTGGCTCAGGCGAGTATCAATATTGAAATGATTGCTACCTCAGATATCAAAATCAGTTGCGTCGTTCCCCAAGCCCAGGGGGTACAGGCCCTTAAAGTCGTCCACGAGGCCTTTGGCCTAGCTGGCCAGACTGCCATTACGGTTCCCGCCTAGTTTTTCCCGACTATTGACCCAACTTACTATGCAAATCCGCCGTCGTCCTCCCAATCCCCATGTTGCCGTCGAACACCTCCGCTATCAAATTCAACATCCGGAGTCCCAGCCCCGCCATATCCTCGAAAAAATTGTCTGGCATAAGGAAGTCGAGGTAGAAAAACTGCGGGAAAAACTACCCCTGCTCCAATTGCAAAAAGGGGTGATAGAACAAACGCCAGCCCGTGATTTTCTGGGGGCCCTGCGCCGGAGTCCTCGTCAGCCGGCCCTAATTGCGGAAGTGAAAAAGGCCTCTCCCAGCAAAGGGGTGATTCGGGCCGATTTTGACCCCGTGGCCATTGCCCAGGCCTACGAGCAGGGAGGGGCCAGTTGCTTGTCTGTGTTGACGGATGCCGAGTTTTTCCAGGGCAGTTTTGATAATCTGGCCCGAGTCCGCCAGGCCGTTGACCTGCCCCTGCTGTGCAAGGAATTTATTATTTATCCCTACCAAATTTATCTGGCTCGCTACCACGGCGCCGATGCGATTTTGTTGATTGCGGCCATTCTCCACGACCGGGACTTGCAGTATTTTTTAAAAATCATCCAGGCCCTAGGGATGACAGCCCTGGTAGAAGTCCATACCCTCGCCGAACTCGACCGTGTGCTGGCCCTGGAAGGTGTACAACTCATCGGCATCAATAACCGCAATCTAGAAACCTTTAGCGTGGATTTGCAAACCACCCAGCAACTGCTCCAAGCGAGAGGGCCTCAGTTGCAGGAGCGACAAATTCTAGTGGTCAGTGAATCCGGCCTCCATGGCCCGGAAGATTTAGCCTTCGTCCGTCAGGCCGGTGCTCAGGCCATTCTCGTGGGGGAATCCCTGGTGAAACAGCCCGACTCAACCCAGGCCATTGCGGCCCTGTACGGTAACGCTGCCTAGGGTTGAGGATCAGAGCCAACGGCCGGCAAGACCCCCGGCCAGCGCCGATACTTCAGGTAAAATCCCCCGAAACATAGGACAATAACCAGCAAAGACCCCAGGGCCAAGTAACTGGGTACCCAAAAGACCGCTTCAATCGTGTTAATTTGGCCGGGTTTCAGTTGCCAATGGCGTTGTCCTAGACCGGCCTCAGGTTCAGCCCCTAAGACCTCAGGGTTTTCTGGAATTGTCAGCCAGAGCGGTGTTTGCAGGCCAAAGGAGAGGTCGATCAGGGAGCCGGGACTGAGGATAATATTGCCCTGTTGGGAGAGCACGCCCAGGGCTCGCAGATCAACGCTGAGGGTCAGGTGATTGCGGTCGAACAGGAGCCAATTTTGCTGGTCTAGGGCCATTTCCGCCTTGAGTTGGAGCAGGTCTAACTGCTCAGCTTTGGGTTTGGCCCGATTGCCGGAGGCGGGAGGATTAAAAAATTGATTGAATTTACTGACCAGCTCTTGGCCGTTACCAAAGGGAATGGTGATCTCCAACTCTTGGGGGGATAACCGTTTGGCCTTCCCCTGCAGGGCGCGGGCCCGAGTTTCCAGACTAGCTAGCCAACGGTCGGCCTCCGCCTGACTGAGGGTCGTCAACTGTTCCCCTAGACGGATGTGCTGGACAATGTCGCCCCGGTGTTGCTCGGCAAAATGAACGCCCACGTCGTAGCGGACACAGCCCCCCAGCAGGAGACTCAGACCAAGCAGGAAGGGGAGTAAGCTTCCCCAAAGACGCTGTTGAAAAAACCCTTGCATTATTCCTCTTCCCAATCTGCTTCAATCGCGGTGGCGGTACTGCCCCCTCCCACGGTGACCAGATCAATCTGTTGACGGTAATAGTCTACACTCTTGACCTGGACATCGACTTCATTGCCGAGGCGATAGGCGGTGCGGTTTTTGCGGCCGACCAGACAACTATGACGGGCCCGGTATTCGTACCAGTCGTCCTTAAGGGAACTGACGTGAACCAGGCCTTCCACGAGTAAGTCTTCGAGTTCAACAAAGAAACCGTAGGATTGCACCCCGGTAATCAGGCCCCGGAAGACTTGTCCTGTACGTTCCTTCATTTTCTCCGATTTCTTCAGGCCCCGGAGGTCGGTTTCTGCGTCCTCAGCCACTTTTTCTCGGTCGTTGAGGTGGCTGACCAAATGGTGCAATTCCTCGGCTAACTTCTCGTGGGTGATGGGGGGCAATACACTCCAGCTAATCTGGCCCCGGCATTCCAACGTGGTGAGATTAACCCCAACTTTACTGTGCTTCGTTCGGCGGTCGCGGCCCTCACTCAGAACCAGTTTAAGGATTCTTTGTACCACTAAATCAGCGTAGCGTTGGCCGGGAGCGATGCAATGGGTATAACCATCCGGGTAGGCCAAACCAAAGTGAGATGCGGGATGACTGCTATATTTTTCCGTCTTGAGGGTCGCTTCGAGGAGATGGTTGAGAATACGGGAGGCGGGTAATTTGGCCAGGGCCTGACTGAGACGGGCGTAGTCCTGGGGCTTGACATCCGCTTCGGTGTCAAAGGTTTGCTCCGACCCCAGGTTGGTGACCAGCTTCAACAGGTCGGTCAGTTCTTCCCAATCCGGCTCGGGTTGAATACAGTAAAGGCTCGGAACCCCCAGGGCCGTTAATTGATCAGCAACAACTTTCTGCACCAAAATGACTAGCTCAGCCAGCAGGGTTCGCAGAGGCAGGGCCTCGGTGACTAGCAGGGTTCCCAAACGTCCTTCATCGAGGAAGGGAACTAAGGTATCGGACAGAATTTCAAAGCCACCCCGTTGTAGGCGCTGGGATTTGGCCAGGGCACTCAGGTTGAAAAAGAGAGTGCGAAAACGTTCCTGGAAGGGGGCCAGGGCCGGTTCTCCCTGGTCACTATTGGCCAGCAGGGACTGTACTTCTGCAAAACTGAACTGGCGGTCTACCTGAATGACACTACTCTGGAACTGAAAGGCCGTCAGGGCGCCACTGGCATCGAGGGTGACAAAAAAGGAAAGGGCCAAACGCTCGGCTCCAGGCACCAAGGAACAACGCTGTTGGACAGCATCGGGAAAGAGAGAACATACCTTGTCCCCCAGATAAACTGCCGTTCCCCGTTTGCGGGCAGCCCGGTCAAGAGGAGTATCTTCGGCAATATAGTGGGCGACGTCTGCGATATGAACACCGAGACACCATTGGTCGTCCTGAGCTTCGAGGCTAAAGGCGGTTTCTATCCAAGGATTTAGGCTTTGGAGGCGATCATCGACGAAGGTGAAGGTGAGGAGGGCACGCAGGTCAGCCCGCTGTGAGTATTCCGTGGGG